>JANNST010000079.1:0-12320 GCA_031402865.1 Chloracidobacterium sp.
CGCGATCTGCTTTTGCAATGCGTCGGTTTCGCGCATTGCTGTTTCGTATTCTTTTTGATTTTGGGCGTGTTTCAAATTGCGGTCGGCCCGTTCGAGATAGGTTTTATTCTCGGCGATCTGCTTTTCCAGATCTGCCCGGGACGTCTGGAACGAATCCCGTTTATTCTGAATTTCGCGTATGGAAAAGGCGTGCCGTTCAAACTCTTGTTCGATATCTGCACGCCTTGTTTCCGCGGTCTCGATTTGTTGTTTTAATCGACGGATGTTTGTATCTGTCTTTTGTAGATCTATTAACTTTTCAAGCTCTGCTCTCACTTATTAAATATCTCCTGTCAATAAACTAACCCGAAATGTATGTGTATTCTATCCTACATGAACAGAAAAAAAAAGCTTCCCGGTAAGCATGTGGCGGGTTAGCTCAAACTCTGTGGCCTTTGTGTCCGGGCTTTGTGTTGAAAGAGTTGAAACACAAAGACCACAAAGAATTTGCACGAAGATCGCGGAGAAGATGATTGAGCAGTGAAATATCAGGTGTTTCACGTTGATGTGGAGCCTAGCTTCCGGTAAGTATGCGGAAATGGTCCCGCAATGATTCGGAACGAAAGATCTGCACGCCCTTTTCCTCCAACATCACCTGCCAAATGGGCGATTCTTCGGATCTGATCAACCAGAGTTCGGCGTTCGCTTTCGGCATTCCCATGTGCGTGAGCCTTGCAAATGCCAGTGCACCGCCGCGCATAAATCCGTCCGCCGGAGTACGTGTCCAACCCGCTTCGACGGTCAAACATCTCACACCGTGACGAAAGCGAATTAGCGAGCCAACGAGGTTTGCCCCGCGATAGGCGAAATTGTGGGTGTCCTCACGTTCGATCGAGACAGTAAGATTTGTGCGGTTAGCGTCACCGGCAATCTCGAGCAGGGTATCAAAGAGCCACCGGACGCTCGCCTGCCGTATGGCGTCGTTAGCCGCCTTTAAATTAAGGTACTCAGCGACATCATGACGGCCCGAAGCTTTCGCGTTTTCAAGTGCCTGCGAGAGCATTTTAGACCACATTTCGTCGAGTTCGTTCATCGCTTGAGGATAGAACCCAACGGCGGTAAATGCAATTTCGTGATATTATTTTGAAACGTTGAACGCATAATTCAGACTTTCCAACAAGTCTTCGGATTTGACCTTCGTTCACGCTTTATGAACAAATTTCTATCAATCGCTCTCTTGGTTTTATTGTCGGGGCTCGCTCTTGGACAAAAGCCCGCTCGTCCACAGACGAAAGCATCGGCTCCGGCCAAAAAGCCTCCGGCAAAGCCCAAGCCAGCACCGGGCCCAACGCCAGTCGACCCTGCGGTTGAAAAAGCAAGAATGGATGAAGCCCTCGCCCAGACGACCGCATCTGAAAAAGCAGCCGCTTTATCTAAATTTCTTATCGACTTTCCCGTATCCGATCAGAAGAGCCGTGTTTTGGAATCTTTGGTCACGGCTCGGGCGATCCTCGGTGACGAAAAGCTGCAGGCGAACGACAACAGTGCCGGCATAGCACTTTTCAAGCTTGCGGTTGAAGAGGCTCCGACGCCGATACCTGAAAAGCTGTTCAACGAGATCGTTTCAAAATTTCCGGCAAATCTTTTCTACCGGGACCAGCGTGCCGTGGCATTGGAGATAGCCGAAGCCATCGAGAAGAAGGCTGCTGGCAATGCAAAACAGCTCCTTAATTTAGCCACCTTCTATCTAGGCATCGAAAGCGGTTCGGACGCAAAACGCCTTGCCGAAGCAGCGATCGTCATCGATCCATTGTCCGCAACTGCGTATCAGACGCTTGGCCTTTCTCATCGTCTAAATTTCGATCTGGAAGAATCCGCCAAGGCCTATTCCAAAGCCATGGAACTCGACGGCGGCTCGGTGGCGTCAAAACGCAGCCTTGCGGAAATGAAGCGCGCGCTCGGGAGGTCCGACGAAGCGGCGGCCCTGTACCGCGAGATCATTGCCGCAAATGAGAACGACGCGGCGGCACGAACGGGACTGATACTTTCGCTCTTCGGCTCGGGCAAAAAGGCCGAAGCTGAGACCGAGTTGACGAGATCTCTTGAACAGAACCCAAAGAATCTGAGCCTTCTGGCAGGTGCGGCCTATTGGTACGCTGCCAATGATTCGGGCGAGAAAGCGGTCGAATTGGCGCAAAAGGCGGTCGAACTTGAGCCGCGCTACATTTGGGGCCACATCGCTCTTGCCCGTGGTCTTATGAATCAAAGGAAGCCGTTCGACGCCGAACGCGTTTTGGTAATGGCCCGGCAATACGGCAATTTCCCGACCCTCGAATACGAGATAGCGTCGGCCCGTATTATGTCCGGCTTTTACCGCGAGGCCATCGAGGAACTACAAAAGAACTTTACGATTAAAGACGGCTTGATCCAAACCAGGTTGGGCGGACGCGTCTTGCGTGAGGAAAATAATTTTGCCGACTTGATCGCGTACGAGCGGCGAGCAAGCATCTTTGAGCCAAATGCCGCGGATGATCCCGCAACCGCCTCAAAGCTTAAGGCCCTGTTCGAAATCACGGAAAAATTGGGCGGAACGCCGGACGAAGGCGAAATAAACGTTCTTACCGATGAATTTGTCAAAGGCGACGATAAAATGAAGCTCCATCGACAGGTTTATTCGGCGACGATCTTGCTGCAAAAGAACGTTGCGTTGCCTAAGGTTCTGGAGCTGGTAAAAGCCGCCGTCGGAAATACCGACGCCGGTTTGGACGTAACGACGCCGGCCGCGGCAGTAATGGCGAGCGAGCTTTACGAAAGCCGCACGGTCGCGTTTGCACGCAACGAAATAATCGTTGTGCCCGAAGTGCCGCGACAAACGCTTTCTGCAATCCTTCGTGGCCGCATCGAAGAACTTACCGGTTGGACACTTTATCAGCAACGAAGCTATCCCGAAGCCGTTGTTCGCCTTAGACGCGCGATCAGCGTTTTGCCAGATAAGAGTGCGTGGTGGCGCTCGAGCATGTGGCGGCTCGGTGCGGCCCTGGAAGCCGACGGCAAAGATAAGGAAGCTCTCGACCGCTACATTCAAAGCTACAAGACGGACAGGCCAAATGTGTTACGGTACGGCGCGGTCGAGGCTTTGTATAAGAAAGTTCATGGTTCTACGGATGGTTTGGAGGCAAAGATCGGCCCAAATCCTTTGCAGGCTGTAGTTGCCAGCGAACCTGCGAAACCTTCTGAAAAAATAGCAACCGCCATCGAGCCCGTATCACCGAAGATCGGAACGGTGAAACCAACCGTTCGGGAAGTTCAAACGAAAGCTCCGTTTGTCGGCATTCCAAGAAAGGTCGCAGAGAAGGTTCAGCCAAAGGTTGAGGAAACTGTCACGCCTGATAAACAGACGGAGACAAAAGCTCAAGTTACTGAACCTGCCGCAAAAATATCGGAACCTATCGAAACGAAAACAGAAAATATTGGAGCGCCTGACCGTCAAAGCGAACCGATGTTTAAAGTTCCCGATGTAGTCGTTAAGACCACGGAAATCATAGAACCAAAAGCCGAATCGCCGACGAAAGCGATCGAAACAAGCCAGCCGTCCGTTGATCTCGCCTTGCAGAAGAAAGATGACGAGCCAAAAATGGCGACTGTCGAACCCCCTGCCAAGGATAAGGAACTAAGCCTACCGAAAGCCGAGGATACAAAGACCGAAATACAGGCTCCTGAAATAAAAATCGAAGTGGCAGAGACGCCAAAACCCGAACCTTCGGCGCAGGTTCTACCGGTCGTCGAGCAGGTCAAGAAGCAAGATACACAGGCTGAATCTAAACCCGAGACAACTATCCTGATTACAAACGATAAGCCTGTCGAAAAGTCCGAGGCCATATCACCGCAGCCACAACCCGCCGCCGAGGTTCCCGCCCAGACAGGTCTAACGCCGACGGAACCAAAGAATCTGCTGCGTGACCCACTGGATCCCGATCCAGAGCCTAAAATCGACGTTCCGGCTGAAAAACCGGCTGATTCGCAGCAAAACCTCGAACCCGAGAAATCACTTGATAATAAACCGACCATCATAGTGAGTGACCCGATCGGAGACGGCAAAAAAGTGGCGAGTACAAGGGATCTTTTCGAGCCGGTGATAATCCGGATTCCGAGTGCGTCGGCCGCCAAATCGGCGAATAAAGACCTTGGGAAACCTACAGAAACTATAGCGGAAACAGAGAAAAAGCTGGTTGACGATTCCGTTTCATCCGGAGCTTCCCGCGTGCGCGTGGTTGATGGAAAAGAAATAAAGTCCGATTCGCAATGCTCTCTCGAATTCAGTCAGGAAACCGTATCACTTATCAACGGCGGCGGTAGTCTCGGACTTCTCGTCAGCTTGATTGGCGAAGGTGATTTCAAGGAGGTTGTTGCGGCTTCAAGCAGTCCGAGGGATGTCGAAGTAAGGGCGGAGCCGGCGATTGCTGGAATGCCCAATCGCCGGTTTTACTTAGTAAAGTCGGTCAGCACGGCGATAGGCGTTTATCAGGTCATATTCGAATCCGGGTGCGGAAAGAAAGAAATACCCGTCAGGGTTCGCTGATCATTCATGCGCTTTGCTTTTTTCGACCCCGATCGATGTAGTGGCCAGTACGACCAGCAATAAAAAGAAGAACGCATTCGATTGCGTCCGCAGTGGAAAGTCAAAAAAACTATGTATCAGAATTCCGAAGCATCCTGCCATAGAACCGACCGCAACGCTTTTTCGAAGCTCATTCGTTGAACTGCTAATCACCTGCAACCCGCGACGGAAAAATAGAAAAATAAAGGCCGCGATGCACGCAAAGCCCAAAACACCGGCATCGGCAAGCATTTGCAGATAATCATTATGCGCCTGCTCGACGCGGAACGTACCGTTCCATGTGTCGTACTTGCCGAAAGCAACACCAAATGCATCGAAACCGGCGCCGATAACCGGATTGTCCAAAAATATACGCCACGCCACGCTCCAAAAATGCAGCCTTCCGCTGGTCACATCAGTTTGCTGGGCGTCTAAGCCGAGTCCGCGAAATAACGGCCCGCCGCCGCCGAGGAATAACACCGCTCCCACAATAATTATCAGTATCGCAGCGCTACCGGCAACTAATCCCAACATCGAGGCCGGTTTGGCCGCTTCACCCCTTCGGCCCTTGCCGGTGGCGAAGCGGGCCGCGAGCACAAACCCAACAACACCCAACACACCAAGAAAACCGCCCCGCGAACCGGTCATGATGATCGCGATCCCCATCAAGGCAGCGGCGATGCCGAGCAGCGCATTCTTATCTTTCTTTGCGGAATTGCCGAACAGCATCCCTAGTGTCAGGCCAATAGTCATCTCCATGAACGCGGCAAAGTGGTGTTGATTGACGAACGGGCCGAAAGGGATTGCCTGCGGCGTTCGGCGGAACCAGTAGATCGCGTCGGGACTCGCCAGTCTCTGGAGTATTCCAACGAATGCCATCAAAGCACCGAAAATGACGATAATCAACGCGATCTTCTTTATCCTCTTTTGGCTGTCGATAAACGTAAGCGCGGCTGCAAAGAAAATAAATGCAATAACGAGGCGAATGAGGAAAAATCGGGTCGCGTACGCATCCATGGACAGCGTGCTGACAACCGGGATATCCAAAAGATCGGCCGATATACCGGCATCGCCGATCGGCAAAAGTTGAACGCACGCAATACAGATCAGCCCCAGAATCGGAATCTGGAGTGGACTTGTATAAAGCCGGAACGCTTTCCCCCGCCAGTTTTCAGCGATCCACAGGATAACAATGGCGGCGGTAATAATCGAAAGCAAACCTACCGCCCATATATCGACGGCGCCGTAAGCTATCGTTGACAAAATTGGGGTCGCCGAAAGAAAAACAAGGATTATTTTACTGATCGGTGATCCTTCCGGTTCGGGATATTCACGCGGCCGGCGGCGTTTGGATGTATTTTCTCCTATCTCTTGCATTGCCTATCGGCTTTTTAGCGTAAAATCGTCAAACCAAATATTGCCTGAGATCGAGCAAATGGCCGGATCGCAATCCTGGGCCGCAAACCGGATCGTCACACCATCGATATCCCCTGGAACATCGAACGTGATGCGAACAGGCGTCCAATCAGCGGATGGCATTAAAGCGTCAGTCACCCCAATGAGTTTTCCGTTCGCCGCGGTTACAACCTCCCATTTTAGCTTCGCCTGGGTCTTTACGTCAGATCGATAAAAAGCCTCAAAAACATAACTCTTTCCGGGATCGATTGGAACGGTTTGCGAAACCGGCCGAATTGTCTTAGTGCCTTGGGCAAAACTCATCAAAAGACTGTAATTTCCACTATGTTTTTGTCCATCGGTCGGCCCTATCCGCGGGTTTGTTCCATCCGCGATCTTCCATGAGAAAATATTAGAATTCTCTGAAACTACCGGCTCTTCGAAACCGCCGTTGGCGACAACCCCTATGAATTCCCCGCCGTTTTGCGAAATCCCGATCTGTTCACCGACGCGGGCGGCATGCCGATATTTTCCCGCCTCCAGAAATTGGATGTAGAGTGCCTGACCCGCTTCCTTTAACGTCGCTTTCTTTTCGTCAGCCGGAAGCCGGTCCCATATGTTTATGGCCTCATCAAACCGCTTTTGCTTAGTAAGCAGGGTCGCAAGGGCCGCATTTGCCCGCGCCGAATCTCCGATGGCGTTTCGGACCTGATCGATGTCTCCATCAAGTATCTGCCACGTCGTCATTGCCGCGGCGTTGGTATAGGCTGCGTCTCCCGCTACCGCTTTTCGAATCTCGACAAAAGCAACGTCATTTGTCCCCTGTCGGAGCAGCACATTGCCGAGCGCCCACTGCACGCGGGAATAGTTCGGAGCTAGTTCTAGCGCCTTTCGCAACGCTCGTTCAGCCCCCGCCTGATCGCCAGTTCTCTCTCGTGCGCGGCCCAGATCGAGCCACAGCAGATAATTAAACGGCGACAATGCGGCCGCAGCCTCAAACTCTTTAACCGCGTTTTCAAGATCCTCGCTCACGAAGGTCTTCTCCGAAAGCACCGCGAGAGCGTAGTGTGTCTGCGGATCGCTGGGTGCGAAATCGACTGCCAGGGAAGCCACGTCTATTGTGTCCGCTTTTATCGCCGCAGTATGGGCAAAGCCCCATTTGGCGACAAAGAATGCGGAAATTACCGCAAGGACACCAATAGCGGCAAAAGCCGCTCGGGCCGCTCTCGAATTTAGTTGATACGTTTTTATAGGCACCTGAATGGTGAGCGGAAATTACTCAAAATCGACCGGCTCGATCCTTAGCTCTGCCCGTTTTAAGTCAATGTTCGATTCCCTGCACATGGTTCTGATTTTTTTCAACGTTTCAGAAGGGATCTTACTCGACGATATCAATATTTCGTCTACTTCCTTGTCATCGCACAACTCGGCAAGCGAACCGTTAGAATCGAAAACACGTAGGCCGTTAATCACCTTATCTTTTTTTAAAGGGTCGTCATCTATGAATCCGACTGGCTGATAATTCCATGTCGAATTATTTCTCAACTCGCGCAGGATCATTTCGCCTCCATCGCCCGCCCCGTAGATCAAAACGCGGCGGCCTTCATTTGAATGCGCAATCGGCAACAATTCCCGGATAAGACGAAACGCAAGCCTGCTGCCGACGATCGCTGCCAGCAGAATGATACCGTCGAGAACAAAAACCGCACGCGAAAAGTTTTGAAATCGGTAAATGAGAAGTATGGCGAAGACACTGAGCACCGATCCGAGAATAACCGCTTTGGTGAACGTAATAAGATCACCAACGCTTGTATAGCGCCACAGGCCGCGATATAGGCCGGCCGCCAAAAACGCGAAAAGTTTGAGAAAGATAAGCAGGGGAAGGCTTGTAATGAAAAGGTCCCAGTTGCCGCTGCTTTCGAACGACCCAAAAAGCAAAAGATAGGCGGCGTAATAGGACAGCGTGATCAGAAAGGTATCGAGAAATACCTCAAAAATACGCCGTTTGTAGGATACATTCACGATGAAGGCGAACACCGCGTTATTTTGACTTGCAAGCTCTTCTTCCCGTTCTTCGTACACCTTTACCTTTGACAGGTATACACCAATTATCGCCAGGACAATTGTGAAAAAGACGATCAACGCGAGGCTCTGCGATGTTTCTATCTGACCGACCATTAGCGACAAAAGCCCGGCACATACGGCGAATGCGTAGATCATCAAAACAGCCGAACGCTCCGACAAACCCAATGCTACAAGACGATGCGACGTATGATCGCGTCCGCCTTGCGAAGCTTTGCGCCCCCACATTTTGCGCAGCACCGTAACAAATGTTGTGTCGAAAATAGGAACGAAAAGTATGAGGACGGGTACTGCCAGGATGGAAAAAATGCCGCGCGAGCGTCCGCCGGTCTGGCCGAGCAAGACGGAGCTTGCCAGCAAAAATCCAACAAACATCGAGCCGCAATCGCCCATAAAGATCGATGCGGGATTGAAATTAAATATTAAAAAACCAACCAGGGCGCCTATGAATACGGCGACCAGCATCACCTCTGTTCCCTGACCATTTACGGCAAAACCAAAAGCCAGCGACACCGCTCCGATGGCTGCAATCCCAGCGGCAAGGCCGTCCATGTTGTCGAGCAGATTTATGGCGTTTGTTATTCCGATTAGCCAAAAGACCGTGATCCAAATGTCCACAAGCTCATAGCCCGTGAGCGGCAGTGTCATGCCAAATCCGACTACGATAACAGCACCGAAAAGTTGGCCGACGAGTTTTTGATACGGTTTGATATTCAGAATGTCGTCCAGCAGTCCGACAATGAAAAGGAGTGTACTGCCAACCAGGATAATCAAAGTTTCTGTCGTTTTCGGAACGAAAGCCGCGTACATTATCAGTGTCGTCAAGAATATTGCCGCTCCGCCCAGCATCGCCGTCGGCCGCTTGTGCCACCGATCGCTTTTCGGCTTTGCTACAAAATCGAATTTCCGAGCAAATCCGCGAACGAGCAGCGTCATTAGTGCAGCTATTGCAACACTAATACCCCCAACAATTAACGGATTTGAAAAAGCTTGTAACATAGCCAATCGGCAAATTAGATCCTGAACAAGAACGTGTACTAACTCATCAGATCACGATAAAGCTCCCGAATATCTCCTATCAGTCTATCCTTGCTATACGTCGTCCGAACAAAATGTCCGGCCCGTGCAGTAAGGCTCTCCCGTAATTTTTCATTTTTCACCAAATAAATCAACCCGTTCATAAATCCGGATGCCGAGTTCGGAGCAACGGTGATTCCGCGTTCGCAAACCGTAAAGTCTTCTCGCGCTTCGATTTCTTCACCTAGAAGGTCGACGACACCGCCCACCGCGGTAGAAATGACCGCCCTCTCAGCCGCCATCGCCTCAATAAGCGAAAGCGGCGTACCCTCGTTAAGCGATGTCAGAGCTACGATGTCCAGTCCGGCGTAGATGGCCTCGACATCCGTTCGGTTCCCTAGAAAATTTACATTATCCCCGATTCCCCGCTCAAGAGCTTCGCCTTCGAGGTTTTTACGCAAATGGCCGTCGCCTACGATGATAAATCGAGCCTTCGGAAGATCGCTCTCATTTGCTTTTACATAAAGTTCTGCTGCTTCAAGATACAACGAAATGTTCTTTATTTCTGTAAGGCGTCCGACAAAGCCGACCAGAACCTCATCGTCGCCAGCTCCTAGTTCGCGTCGAAAATCGTCGCGTTTGGTCACAGACTTCTTATACGGTTCAAGATCGATACCTAGTGGAACGACCTTAAACTGTCCTATCCTTCCTATCCCAAATACCCCTTGAATCTCCCTAAGCTGCTGCGTAGAAATAACGATTATCTTATCGGTTGCGAATCGTGCCAGAATTTTCTCGATCGCAATGAAGACATCGGTCTTAAACTTACCGTAATAACTATGAAAAACGTGACCGTGAAATGTGTGTACGACACGAACCCGACGCGGCTTTCCAATAAGAGTTTTCCAGGTCAACCAGCGATAAAAGAATGCCGCAAGCCGTCCGACCGTCCCAGCTTTGGCCGTATGCGTGTGGACGATATCCGGTTTTTCAAGCCGCATCCGACGGAAGATCTTTATGAGCGAGACTGCGTCTTTAATCGAAAGCTCGCGGCTCATCTCGTCAATAAAAACCGGGATCACACCGTTCTGCTCAGCGAGATAGGCCATATCCTCTTCGCCATCAGGCACTCTTCCCGCAACAAGAGTTGACTGAAACTCGCTGTCCTGAAGTCCTGCGGTCAGCCAGACAACGTGCCGAGCGGGCCCGCCGACGTTCAGCCGGGCAATGATTCGGAGGATTTTCATTCTCAGGAAGAATTTACCAATGGCCGTAAACGTGAGAGAGTTGTCGGCAAGATTCGCTGTCGGCTAATGCTCGTTCGCTCGAGCGTTGTTAAAATTTCAGTCCATCCTATAGATCGTTTGCGGGTCGTCCTCATGACGAATTTCGTCGATCGGTTCGCGTTTTCCCTCACCCATGTACAAGCGGTTCGGACAGTTTATCACCATCCCGTCAACGTTCCCGATATTCCTGTATCCGTGAACCACGCCTTTCGGAACAACCACGGCCATCGGCTCATCAACGCCGGCATCGAAGGACATCATATTATTATAGGTCGGAGAATCGGGCCGGTTGTCCCACATTCGCATATTGAACGTGGATGGGCCGATAAAACAAAAAAGATCGGCCTGATCGACATGTTCGTGCGGGCCCCGCTGAATACCGGCTTTTGTAAACGAAATATACGACATCGCCGGGTGGAATTCTTTCTCAAGATCGTCATGCCGGAACAGTTCCGCAAGCCAACCCCGGTCATCGTGGAATTTCTTTATCGGATATACGACGACATCGCGAATTTCGCCTTGGGTAAAAATCATTTTTTTCTTAGTTAGCATACTCTAATTAGGGCGACAAAGAACTCAGCATCTCTACTTTGCTAACTCTGCCGCTAAATCTCAACCCTATTTAACCGCAAAGAGCGCAAAGTTCTCGCAAAGGACGCAAAGAATCAAAGCCCGTTTACGACTCTTCGTATTCCTTCTTTTAGTCTTGCTACATTGAAATTTATCAGCAATCCAAGTTTACAATCGGATAATTTTAAGTAAGTCAAAACCTGGGCCAGGTGAACGTCGCTGAAAGTTTCAACTGCTTTGATTTCAATAATGAGCTTGTTGTTCACCAACAAATCTATGCGATACCCGCATTCAAGTTTGACCTCTTCATATACAAGGGGCAGCGCTTTCTCTTTTTCCACGTACACGCCCGATTTAATAAGTTCGTAAAACAAACACTATCTATAAGAGGACTCAAGCAGACCCGGACCAAGGACGGTATGGACTTTAATCGCTCTATTAATCACCAGATTAGAGAGAGAATTCTCGTCCATATTTTCCTTTGCGATCTTTGTGTCTCATCTTTCGCGACCTTTGCGGTTAAAAAAGTTTCCGATTATTCAAAGCTTATTGGCACCGCTTTTCGCAACCATATTCGACGCTCGAAGAAGGCTATCGAATGTTCCCGCGTCCGTCCACCATCCTTCGAGCTCATTCCAGGTCATTTCTCCTCGATTGATGTAATGATTATTTACATCCGTTATCTCCAGTTCTCCGCGGCCGGATGGAACGAGCGTCTTAATGATGTCGAATACCGTCGAATCATAAAAATAGATGCCTATCACCGCAAAGTCCGACTTCGGGGACGACGGTTTCTCTTCGATTTGAAGAACTTTGTTGCCGTCGATCTCAGGCACGCCAAATCGCTGCGGATCCGGCACCTTTTTCAAAAGTATTTTCGCTCCCTTGCCCTGCTGCTCATATTCCTCCGCGGCGGTGCGGATGTTGCCCTCGATAATATTGTCGCCGAGCACGACGCAGATCGGTTCGTCGTCCGCAAAATGTTCTACAAGCGAAAGTGCGTCCGCGATGCCGCCTTCGCCCTCCTGATATGTGTAGTTCAAGTGCTTCAGCCCGAACTCCTTGCCGTTTCCCAGCAATCGCAGGAAATCACCGGCTGAATTTCCGCCGGTGACGATCATAATGTCTTCAATACCGGCATTTATCAGCGTTCTGATCGGATAATAGATCATCGGCTGATTATGAACCGGGAGTAGATGTTTATTTGTTATTTTGGTAAGCGGATGGAGCCTTGAGCCCAATCCGCCTGCCAGTATTACACCTTTCATAAATAGTTTGGCATGACGAGTGTGTCTTGTTCTTGTTTTGTTCCTCTTATTCCTTCCTGTTCGTCTTATTCTGTGGTTGGAAAGCCAAACCACGGAACAAGAGGAACAAGAGGAACAAGAATGAAC
>JANNST010000080.1:0-27769 GCA_031402865.1 Chloracidobacterium sp.
AAACTTCGCCGCTTGGACCGCATCATTGGCTTCCTGCCGTGCCTGTTCGCTCAAACGGGCGCAGTCTTCAACTTCTTGATTGACATCGAAAACGGTTCCTTTCAGTTCTTCTTTTCGCGGAAAATAGCCGACCACCGGCTCGTTTTCCCAGATCGCTCCCGAACGTTTCCCCGCAACAAAGCACGTCGATACATGAACGAGCCGCGGCTTTTTCATCATTCGTGCGAGTTTGATGATGTTATTCGACCCGACGACATTTGTCCGCAACGCGCTCTCAAGCGGCGGATTAAACGTCACATTCCCGGCACCATTAATAATGATGTCAGTGTCTTTCATTATCTTGGCCGCTTCTTTTTCATCTAGCCCGAGATATTCGTTTCCGACATCGCCATTCACCGGCACGACCTTCGACTTAATAAAATCGTCAAACCCATCTCCGTACTTCTCTCGCAGCGGATCAAACGTCGGCGATGTAACGATAGACGTCCAAAACCGTATCTTCGACTCCGCCGCATCCCGCGCGCGCACCGTCGCATAAACCTTCCCGATATCCGGAAAGTTATGCAGTAGCATCGACAACGTGACCTTCCCCACAAAGCCCGTCCCGCCGATAAAGAAGATCTTCTTACCCTTAAATATTTCTGTTGGTGATAGTTTCATAACGGAGCGAGGACACTCCTGTCCTCATCGCCGGTTCCTCCGGCGAAAACGGCGCGCGATGTATTCAACTTTTCCCGGAGCCGGGCTCCGGTGCAGCCAGGAGTGTCCAAGCTCCAACCCCGTCCCGCCTATAAAGAAGATCTTCTTGCCCTTGAATATTCCTGTTGGTGATGACTTCATTTACTTATCGAAGTGAGGGTACCTGTCCTCCAAGCCGATCTCGGAAAAAAAATACGTTGTTCGTGTTTCCTGCACATTACAGTTAGAACTCAAAACCCATAATCTATTTCATTATTACAAGTTAGGCATACGACGCTTCCATGAAGTCCAGCCAGGTAGTCGGATAATTGTCCTTCTGTCATCTCGTCCGTATCCCATTCAACAAACTCCATAGACCCGACATCATGACAATTAGGACATTCTTTTGGCATATGATGACCAGGGCCAACATCTCCAAATTCCTCAAAGCCAAAGCCCGACTTTTTCCAGCTTTGGGGAATTTCTAGGCTTTTGTTTACATGACCTTGCCAAAGTCTATACGTTTGTGAAACATCAGATTTGCACGCAATTTTTAGCTCGTCTATTGCCAATGTTCCCATATTTCTACCATCAGTATGCTTTCTCTCGCTAAAGTTAATCTGAACAGCTGTATCGAGGCTTACACGGAAACCTGCCTCCTTAGTCATAAGGAGATGTATATCAACGTGCACTCCATTCCGTGGGACGGATCCATTTAAACCGTAGTGTTTCTCTAACACGAGCAAGTCAAAACCGGTTCCGTTGAAGCTAATCACTTCATCCGCTGTTATTAGTTCTTCAATCAGCATTTCTACCGTTTCCGGAGTATAATAGCTATGCTCGTTTCTATCTTCATTGAAAACACAAGCAACTCGCATTTTCGGAGCATTTTCAACTCTGTCTGTTCGAGTTTTTGCGCAGCCAAATTCCAAGGTGAATTGCTCAGTCTCAATGTCGAAAACAAGTCGTTTCATTTGCCTTATTCTGATCTACTGTTTATTCAGAGTTCTAACCCAATAATTCGGGAATTGAACCCCGCACTCGAACCACTTTCCGCCTTTCGCTGCACTTAGCCACGTCGTTTACGAAGTGATCGGCGTCGGTCAGCGGATCGCGAGGCTTTTTAACGTCCTTCTCGCTCTTGGCTTTAGCCTTTTGTAATAGTTCAACCAATTCCTCCAAAGTCGGAGACGGCTCTATGAACCCGTTCGGATATGGATAGAACTCGTATTTTCCTAGTTGCAATTCCGTCATTTCGTCACCTTCCGACATCTTCGCCTGCAAGTGGAACAACTTTCGACTTTAATATCTTTCGATCTCGCGTCAGCAATGGAATTCCCTCAACAACACTTGTTGCGGCAATTATCTCGTCCGCCGGATCGGAGCGGAAGTCAAGGGCTGCACTTTGACGGGCAATTCGGACTGATATCGGCAAGACGGTCAGATATCGCATAGAACGACGAAATGCGGCGCCGTCCATATCGAGTTCGAGCCGCCCATGTTGGATGAGCTTCGCCAGTTCCCACAAAACGATGTCAGAGATAAATAACCTCTCCCTCTCGATGAGAATTGCCTCGGTTGGTTTCAGTTCCTCGTTGATCGTGGCTACAAGAATGTGCGTGTCAAGATTCAGCATCCCATTTAATCCCGGTTGAGAAAATATCGCCGTGTATCTTGATCTGCCCTTTCATCGAGCCGATGAGACCGGAGTTGTCGACCGGGCGAATCGGTATTACCTTCGCCACTGGTTTCCCCCGTTTTTCGACAACAATACCTTCGCTCTCTAGTTCGTCAAATATTTGCAGGCATTTCGCCTTAAATTCCGTTACGCTTATTGTTCGAGTTTTAGTTTTCATAATTCGGATTGTATCAGAATGACCAGTCAGATGACCAGTTGTTTAATCGCTCACATTACACAACCCAATAATCGGCTGATGGAGCATCGTTATCTCCGCATTCCTACCCATGTATGAACGGCCCATGGCGATCGCTTCGGTCAGATTATCGGCACGTTCCCAGCCTAGCATTTCGGGGACGTGGGCATTTTCGGCACCGGCGACGATGACTTTGCCGACGTGCTGGCGGCCGTTTTCGCCCCAGTACCACATAAAAAACGGGTGCGCGCCGTGATAAGCGTTGCCGCGGCGGTACATCTCGATGTACGCAGGATTGGTCGCAAATTCACGCTCGTATTTTTCTCTCAAAAAGAATGCGTCACGCGATTCGGGCAGCAGCCGGTGGAAAAACTCGATATACGACGGATGAAAATTATGGTCGAATTCGTCAAAGCACGGATGCGTAATAATCATCACGCCGCCTTTTCTGAGCAAAGGCTTATTCCGGTACATATTGAAGTGATACCCAAGCGCCATCACCTGCACGAGCAGCGGATTTAGCGCCGAATATACGTTGTACGGCGAGATATCGGGAATGCCTGAAATGAGGATGTCGCACTGGCCTTTGACCGGGATCTCGTACTGACGATAATTTAGTTCAAGGATCTTGTCGTGCACCGGCTCGGTCTTTCCGGCGTAACAGCCGATCAATTCATACTGTGCCGGAATCGCGTGCAGCATTTTCCGCCGAGCGGCCCGTGGCATTTTGGAGAATGTGCGTTTCATCGCTTCCCACTTCATCCTGTCCATAAACGAAAACTCATCCTCGTTCCGTGTCAGGATATCGTAGCCGTCCGAGAACATTTTGTTGTTCAGAGCGGTCTCGATATGGAAAACCTTGCAGTTTTCATCGACCAATTTACCGAGCCGGATAACCTTATGATTCAGCTCAGAGGCGGGCGGGTCCATGTACGAATGCGAATCGCGGATCGTCTGCGGCTCGTGGTGCGCACGCAACGATTCGTAATCGCATAAGCCGACCGCTACCGATTTATGCCCTCCGTCCATCGGAACGAGGTTGATGTTCAGATAAATGAGCAGATCGCTCTCGATCGCGCGTTTATTTACGCGCAGCGGCTCGTTGTGCCGCGTATGGCCGAGCGTGATCAGATTTTCGTCGTCCTCGGCGTCGTGGTTGTAATAGCGGTCCGGGTAATATTCGTCATAGATCGCCGTGCCGGCCATCCGTTTCATTTCCCATGCCGTCATCTTGCGGTGCAGCGAATTCGCGATTATCAAATGAATGTCATCGACGCCGTTCGCCCCGCACATATCCAGCACGACCTCCAGCATCGTCTGCCGCATATCCGGCGTCGCCATCGGCGGCAGCGGCAGCGAAATGTCGTCCATCGCTATCGTCACCCGCATCCCCGGCTCAAGCAGAGCATAAAGCGGCTCCATGTCTATCGGGTGATTGACCGCATACCGAATCGCCGCCTCCCGATTAGGCAAACCCTTGATCGGCGGATTCGGATAAATAACCCGCGTACCAATCGGGATATCCTCAATAATAAAATCCTCACCAAACGGCATGATCCGCGGCGCCGAGTCTTTGTCGATATACACGATCGATTCGTGTGTTTTTCGTCTTAATTGAAGTGCCATATTCACCAATATCTCCTGATAATCTCTTCGAGGCCATCGCGGTCAATGAGCAAGACACCATTCGCGTATGCCAATTCGACAGCTGCAGGAGTGAAATAGCTATTTGTAATTACTGTACACGCATGAGCCTGATAGAGACTGCATGCGGCTACAATTTCTTGAACTGCGTAGTTGCCGACCGTACCGTTATAGCGCTTCGCCTGTATTACCGTCTTCTCTCCAAATCTTGTTACTAATAAATCCGCTCCCTGATCTCCGGAGAGCTTTGTCTGTTCGACGCTGTAGCCCATTTTTGCGTATAGTTCAGTTAGGAATGACTCGAACTCAAACCCCTCTAAATCGTCAACATCATCTATCGAGATTGGCTTGGTTGAACTAGACAATTGCCTCTCGAAATGTGCCAGCTCAATTTCATTTTCCAGATTTAAAAGTCGTTCTCGAAGTTCTCCAATGTCGAACGAACCCAACCCGTCCTCCTCAAGCAACAAAGCCAGCTCTTTTACTTGTTCCAAATTGTCACTATTGTGTGAATGAACGTATGCAGAAAGATAATCGGTTAAGGTTGTGGGGTCGTCAAATTTCACTCGCGATATAAAGGCATTTCTACGTTGGGCAACAAACTCCTCGACTAAAAAATATGAAAGTGCTCCTTCATCAAAGCTCCATCCCTTTGCGTTCAAGAGTTTCCGCAACTTCGTTAGGTCTTCAGCAGGCCGTTCGCCTCGGTATCGTGATACGAATTGTCTAATAAATGAATATTGATCGCTTTCTTTAAACGCGGGATACGATGAATTTGCGGGTTCATAGTCACGCGAAAACTTACGTTCTTGAATCCGCCGATCCAGCATAGTTCTAAGTCCCGAGGTTCTTGGTTCATAAGGTCGTCCTTGGATTAGAACTTTAACGCTTAGAGTGTCAAGAACCTCGAAGAACAGATCTAAACTGATTCCGTCCGGCTTAGCCTCAAACAGCCTAAAGAAAGTGTCGATAAAATCCTCAAGGGTGGTCGGTTTAGCAGACATAACCTCGTTTCTAACCTTGATTAGCTCTAAGCTCTCTTCGATAGATTTCATTAGACCCTGATTTTGCTCGTTCCAACCGCTCATTTTCTGACCTACCGTTTTGCAGTCCTTTCAACCAAAGAAAAGCCCGTCACGCGAAAACGCCGACTCCCTCACCACCATCATTCCCAGTAAGCACTCAACAAAAGCGTTCCTTCACAATCGATCAGCCCGAATTTCACGCGGTCGGGCCGGCTGTTATCAACGGTTTTCGATCTTTGTCGGCTAATTGATCGGCGATTTTTAACTTTAATCGCTGCCATTCTTCGAAAGAAACGATGACAGCAATGTCACGTCCGCCGCGTTGAATAATTTGCGGCTCTCCTTTTTCGACATCGCGAATTAGCGACTCCCAATTATCTTTGGCTTCCTTGATCTTATAAGACATAGCCCCTCCGTATCTCCTGTTGACGCCTAAACTTGCCGTACATCATTTCAAATCCAAAATCGCCCAGTCATGCTGCAACGCCGTTTGTTTTAAACGAAAGTCCGGGCACACCGCCACCGGATGCCCGACGATCGAGAGCATTGGCAGGTCGGAGATGCTGTCCGAATATGCATATGATTCCGACAGGTTGATATTCTCGCGTTCGGCGTATTCGCGTATCCATTTTGCTTTTGTCGCGGAGGCCATGACGGGCGGGAGGACGCGGCCGGTAGCGTAGCCGTTTACGAATTCGAGTCGGTTTGCAACGTAATCGTCCATGCCGAGGTGATCCATTAGGCGTTCGATCGTAAAATCTAATGCTCCGGTCAGCAGAACCTGCCGCTGGCCGATCTTTTTTCCTTGGGCGATCAATTCGGGTGTGCCGGGAAATATGGCTGGTTTCAAGACTTCCTCGAAAAGCTCATCGGAAAAATAGCGTAGCCGGTCCTGCGAAAAACCTTCGTAACTGCGAAAGAAAACCTCGTTGAAAACATTGCGTGAGTACAGATCCGTAAGGCCGAAGAACGGCAGTTTTGCGAGGGTGCCGACGCTCTTTTTCGCGGTCTGCCATAATCCCTGCTGTCGCTTGGCGTAGAATCCGAGCGTATGCACAAGATTCGTGGAAACTAGTGTTCCTTCAAGATCGTAAAAAGCTGCGGCTTGGCCGTTATCGTTCATGGTGAAACTATGCTATTTTATCTGCACCTCAATGGATCAATTTAGAAAGTACGCCCATGTTATCATGGACGGGTGTTTTTGCTATATGAAAAAACGGAATCCTTACATTTTAATTACAATTGTAATTACATTGTGGCTACAAATCGGATGCGGCCAAAGCACGCATCCACAGGCGGCGACCGCGCAACTCAGCCCCGAGCGTGTCGCGCAAGCAAAATCCGACGCAGATAATCTCTTTGCTCAGCGGGAAGACCTTGCAAAGCTGCGCGACGCGATCGCTCTGCTTGCGGCGGTCCGAAACCCGGACAGCCGTGATTTTGAGGTGGAGTGGAAGTTTGCCAGTTACAATTACTTTCTCGGCCGACATACAAAGGATGAAAAGGAATCCGAAGCCGCTTTTAATTACGGAAAGGATGCCGCAAAGATCGCCTCGAACATGGAGCCGCAAAAGCCGGACGGTTTTTTCTGGTACGGCGCAAATTTAGGTGAACTGTGCAAACGAAGCCCGATAACCGTCGGCCTGCAGTCGGTCGGCGATGTTCAAGAGGCGATGAAAAAGGTAATTGAAATTGAACCGGCCTATCAGGGAGCCAGTGCTTATGACGGCCTGGCCCAGATCGAGCTTGGCACCCGGCTAAAAGGTGGCAGCATTGAAAAGGCAGTGGAGTATTTGGAAAAAGCTATTTCGATCGAAAATGACAACACCAATCTTCGTCTGCATCTAGCCGAGGCGTATCTAGCACAAAATAAAGAAGCTGATGCCAGAAAACAGCTGGATATACTACTCACGATGAAGCCCAATCCTGAGTACATTCCCGAACATAATGAATCCGTCGCCGCAGCCCGCAAATTATTACAGACGAAATTCTAACAGCTGGGATATTGCAGTTTCAAAGGTTTGACCTTAGACTTTGCATTTTAGGGCTCCGCCATTGAACATTATGCGTCGTGCAATATTTCCCGGCTCGTTCGACCCGCTGACAAACGGCCATCTCGATGTCATCAAGCGCAGCCTGCCGCTTTTTGACGAGATAATCATTGCGGTTCTCAATAATCCCGATAAAAATCCGATGTTTACGGTCGAAGAACGCTGCGCAATGATTCGCGAAATATTGCCGACGTTGAAGAATGGCGATTGCACACTGATCGTAGACAGTTTCTCCGGTCTGACGGCGGAGTTTGCAAAAGAGAAAAATGCGACCGCGATCGTAAGGGGCATCCGCGCCGTTAGCGATTACGAATACGAACTTCGAATGGCTTTGATGAACCGGAAACTGGAACCGACGATCGAGACCGTCTTTTTGATGGCTGCCGAGGAATATTCGTATGTTTCATCTGACCTAATGAAACAGGTTTTTCGTCTAGGCGGTCGCGTCGAAGGGCTGATACCTAAGCTCGTGGAAGACAGAATGAAGACCAAATTGAAAGTCACCGCCGAGACGCCGAGACGCGGAGCGAGTTAAAGAAACGGCTCAGTTTAAATTTCCTCATTAAAACCGCCGGTGTGTTATGGGTCGTGCGAGCTTGAAAAGATTAACTCTTAAACTCTGCGTCTCTGCGGTAAAAACCCTGTTATGGCGAATTCGTTCCAAGTTTCTAACCACGTCGCAAAAATGAAAGGCTCCTCGACGCTGATAGCGGCAGCCGCGGCAGCCGAGATGCGTGCCGATGGCGTCGACGTTATCGATCTTTCGGTTGGCGAGCCCGATTTTGATACACCCGAATTTATTAAACACTATGCGTGGGAAGGCCTCGAAAAAGGCCTGACAAAATATACAGCGACCGCTGGCATGGCGGATTTCAGAAATGCCGTGGTCGAATTTTATGCCAGACAATTTGGGGCCAATATAGGGTTTGGCGAGGTCGCGGCTTCGTGCGGCGGCAAGCAGGCACTTTTTAACGCTGCCTGTTCGCTTTTGAATCCGGGCGACGACGTACTTATCCCGAAGCCGTATTGGGTGACGTTTCCTGAAATCGTCACGTTTTGCAGGGCTAACAGCGTTTTTATCGAAACCGGGGACACAGACTTTATTCTCACCGCCGATCAGGTCGCGGCGGCAACCACCGATAAAACAAAGCTGCTCATCATTAATTCGCCTAGCAACCCATCGGGCCGTGTTATACCTCCGGATGAAATGCGGCGAATCGTCGAGGTCTGTGCGACACGCGGCGTGTATGTAATGACCGACGAATGCTATCTCTTTTTTGCGTATCCGCCCGCCGAACCGTTTTCGTTAGCTTCGCTGCCTGACGGTCTGCGTGATTATGTCTGCATCGCCGGGAGCTTCTCAAAAACCTACGCGATGACGGGCTGGCGCGTCGGCTACACGATCGCAAATGCGGAATGGACCAAAGCAATCGTAAAACTGCAGAGCCATTCGGCGACCCACCCGACATCGTTCGCCCAGTACGCCTGTGCTAAAGCTCTGCGTGACATAGAAGCATCGATGGCCGCTGTAACCGCGATGACAAGCGAATACGAGCGCCGCAGGGATTGGTTTATCCCTGCATTGAATGAGATCGACGGTTTCAAATGTGCGATGCCCGAAGGCGCATTTTATGCATTTATCGACGTTCGGGGAACATTCGGCGAGCGTCTCAAAAGCTCGTCAGATGTGGCCGACCTCCTTTTGCGTGAAGCCCACATTGTCGTAACTGACGGCGAGGCATTTGGGGCGGACGGCTTCCTGCGGCTCTCTTACGCAACATCGATGGAAAATCTGTATCGGGCCGTCGATGTGATGAAGGCGATCTTCGGGACAAAATCGGCTGTATCAACCTGATGCACTCTTTTAATAAACGGGCTGAAAACCTGTCGATGATCTCTAGACAGTCGAAACCGCTTTCCAACGAGAGAGGGCGTCGATTCCGTCAAGGGTACAATGCTCCTGAACGACCGATGGGATCGACTTAAGATTCTTTTTTCCCAAAGTTACTTCCCCGCTTAACCTTGCCGACAATTCATTGCTATTATCGACCACCAAGGCGAGTTCCACTCGTCGCACCGCCGAGAATAGTGCCTTTGAACGATTTACCATCCGGATTCATAACCAATTCGCCTACGCCCATCAACACATCGGGTACGGATTGCCCATTAAACAGGACGGGTTGGGGTCGCCAAATTTTGAAACGCAATGTGCTGCCGTCGATGATGCCGTCCCTGATCAAACCAAGGTCGGGGCGGTTGCCGTACAAATGACCCACCACCTGGTTACCGCTTTGCTGGAGCAGCAGGTCCGGGAATTGTATCTTCTCTCCCGCCTTTGTTTGCCAAACTCCATGGAAAACAGGAGCACGCGCGCCATTCCATGTGCCCCCCGAAGTGTCATCGGGGTTATCGGTCAGGCTGAACGTGCCTTGAAACGACCGGCCATCGGACGACATCGTGAAGCGACCGGCGCCATGACCGCCGTCTTCCAACCATTTGAAACGCAGCACGTTGTCAGTCACCGTTCCGCTGATCGAGCTTAGGCTCTGCCATGCAGGTTCTGCCGTTGTTGCCGACACTTTCACAAACGCAGTTACCGTGCCGTCCAGAGGCTTATAGCTCGCTGTCAGACCGTTTCGTGCATAGGTCCCCGATACACTTGTGCGGCGGACCGTTTCAAAAGTAATGACAATCTTTTTTCCCTTGCCGGTGACAGTGTTCCAGGTGCCGCGGAAGTCGACTGGGGTGCCCTGAGCGTATGAAATCGAGGTACTACCTATCAGCAGCAGCACGATTCCGCTGAAAATCGTTGACAAAGTCCGTTTTTGTTTATTTATCATTTCGAATTCCTCCGTTAATAACGTTTGCTTTTCAATGTATTGATCTACCGAAACCTTCCAGTTACCGTCGCCAACCCTTGCACGCGACCGTCAAGAAAGTGCAAATACTTCTTTCCATCATCAACGGCCATCTCATTCTTGCCTTTACGCTTCCACGGGATCATGGAACGACGAAACCGATTGAGGACAAGGTCTTGCCGGCACTCTTTAAGACAAAGTTGTAGTGTTTTCTCCGTTCCAAATTCAACGTGAGCGCAGCAACTTTCGGTTGCTTAAAAACCGGATGTTGGGGTGCGAAGCCTATCGCGAACGCGGGAATTTCGACCCCGTTGTCAATCGAGACAAATACCTCCACGTTGGGATGGTCGGGTCCGCCATCCCACCCAAGATAAACAATACCGAAGGGGTGGCTGGGTGTAGGAATTACCACCTGACCCGCGACGATGAAGGGCGGCTTTGGCGGCGGAGGCGGGGTCGTTGGCCTAGCCTTGCCAGAGGATTTGATAACCTTCGGTATGACCGGCGGAGGCGGCGGGCACTTTAGCACGCCGCCGCTGTACCATGTTTGACGGATATTAGGGCTGGCCTTCTCCCAGGCTTCCCCATCTAATCGGCCCGACGGAAGGACCTTACCGTTATAAATGCCCGTTTGGCGGTTGGCCCAAAAGATTTGTACGCTAAAGCGGTCGCCATCGATCGTCCCGTCGACTGTGCCGCTCAGGGTCCTATAACCGTCCGAGATTATCCCGTAAGTGGGCGTGTACGTAGACGCCGTCCCGGTGATCACCCTGCCTTTTTGCTGAAGCGAAAGGGTGTTTTCATACTTTGATGCGCGCTGTATTATGGTCATCTGGCCGCTTGCATCCCAGTTTGCGCATTGCGCCTCAACTGAGATCGGCAGCAAAGCAAGTACCGCGGCAAACAAGAGACTGTAAAGAAGGGGCGTACGCGAAATCCCCAAACTGACAGCATTTTTCAGAACTAGCATTTAAATGTCCTCCAATTTAAGTTACGGACTTTTGGTCACAATTTCAGGACTCACGGCATTGGGCCGGTTAACAATTCGTCCCCACACGGATTTGGCCGCGACGATTCATACTTACCGCCCACATGGGTCATGTAGTATTCCCAGTTTCGTTTATTGCCGCGGTGGGCCTGGAAATAAACAGTGATTTCCTCGACGCATGCGTAGCGTCCGGCCGCCCAGCTTTTCGCGTTGTGGTAACTAACCGTACAGCCGACCTGATGGTTGTGTCCCCTATTGAGGTTTTGGCAAAATATTTCGGACCTTGTATAATCCCGCTGCTTTTGTACCCTTTTCGCATAGACATCAACCTTCTGTCTGGCCTGGTTCAGATCAATGTTATGTGCAAAAGTGTTGGTCGTTAACAGGCTCGAACCCAACAGAATGGCCGCGGCCGCAGGTCTCAAACTTCGTGCCAGTCTCGAACCAATGTGCAGCGCCAAATCCTTGAAATTAATTTTATTATCGTGTTTGATCATTTCTCTTTCTCCTAAATGTTCTGCTTATTTCCGAATCACTTCGCCTATTGGGAAATTGACGTTGACCGCGTGCATCTGTCAAAATGTGCAAAGACTTCTTTCCATCATCAACGGTCATCTCATTCTCGCTTTTACGCTTCCACGGGATCACGGGACTACGAAAGCGGCGGTAGCGGCTAAGGTCTTGCCGACACCCTTTAAGGAAAACTTATAGTGTTTTCTCCGTTCCAAATTCAACGTGAGCGCAGCAACTTTCGGTTGCTTAAAAACAGGATGTTGGGGTGCGAAGCCTATCGCGAACGCGGGAATTTCGACCCCGTCGTCAATCGAGACGAATACCTCCACGTTGGGATGGTCGGGCCCGCCATCCCACCCGAGAGAAACAATACCGAAGGGGTGGCTGGGTGTAGGAATTACCACCTGGCCCGCGTTGATGAATGGAGGCTTAGGTTCCGGCGCAGCTGTTTTAAGTGCTGGGAAGAGATGGTCAAGTGATGTTTGGTTCATTGACGGCTTCCTGCCCGTAGATCGAAGAACTTTCGGTGGAGGAGCGGGGGCGCACTTTAGCACTCCCTCACTCCGCCACGGTTGACGATGCCTGGTGTTATTCTTGTCGTATGTTTCGCCCTCGACTCTGCCCGACGGCAGGATCTTACCGTTATATACGCCCGTCAGGTGATCCGGCCAAAAGATCTGGAAATTGATAGTGTCACCATCGATCGTCCCGTCGATCGTGCCCACGGTGTCTGCGTTACCTTCGAGGGATACCGCGGTCCCCGTAAGTACCCTGCCTTTTTGCTTCAGATTGATCCCAATATGATTCGCCTGTCCCCGCTGGACCATCCACCACCCGCCGCTCGCATCCCAACGTGCGCTGCACTGCGCCCCCGCGGAGATCGGCAGCAAAGCAAGTACCGCGGCAAATAATAGACCGCAAACAAGCGGCATACGCTTAAGAATCAAATTCATGGTTTTTACTACGTGTAGCATTTGGAATCTCCCTCCGTTCAATTTCTATCGATCAAAATGTATACACTCAAGGATTGGGTCCGCTAAGATATCGGTTTCCGCACTTATGCGCACCCTGATGGGTCGAGTAGTAATTCCAATCGCGGAGACTCGCGCCGTGCGATCGAAAATAGACAGTGATGCGTTCGGAACAGGTCGTCTTGTTCGCCATCCAGTCTGCCGCATTTTGATAGCTGACTGTGCATTCCACCTGATGCGGGTACCGTTTGCGGCAGCTAATGTTCTCGACCGCATTAATGTGGTACCTTCGTTCGTAGATGACCCGTTTGACATATCCTTCCAGCGATTGTCTTGCCTGTTCGTTATCGATGTCGTGGGCAGAGACGCCCAGCGTAATGGTGAGGCTCGACGAGATGAAAAGAATTGCCAGCCCGGCAAGTACTCGTTTTCTCATTCTCGAATTCAACGTCGTTTTTAATCCGTCATAATTTGCAAAGTCGCTATCTCGTCTATACATCCTTCTCCCTCCTACGGAATCTTTCGATTTGAAACTAAATTCTGTAACAAACTTTTTCGGCGGTACGGATCAGCCCGACTCCGGATGCTAGTCAGGAATTTTTGCCTTGACCTTATCCAGCATGTTGAGCAACTTCTTGCTTTTTGCCTTTCCCTTTTCAATTGCACGATCCACGACGTCCGGCATTTTTACTTCGACGGTCCCAGCAGACGGAGCCTCGTCCGGCTTTTTGACGTCGACAGTTCCGGCAGACGGTGTCGCATCCGGGTTACTGACCTCCACAGGCCCCTCGGGCGGAGTCGCGTCCGCCTTTTTGACTTCGACAGGCCCTTCAGACGGAGCCGCATCCTTGAAGTTGACGGCGGTCCCTTCCAACAGGATCTTGTAGATGCCCGGGTAGCTGGCGCTGCTTCCGTATCTGAGTCCCTTGATGCGAATAATGATGTCTTGTGCCTTGGCGAGATTCACGCTTTTCGAATCCCGTTCGCTGCCGCCATTGGCGGCCTGGACGAGTATGTTAGAGAGAATCGCCTTCGAATTGGGGCCAAAGAGATCGAGCATGGCTCCCGCATTTGTCTCGTTAGCAGTTACCTCAAGAGTCAACGTCAATTTGCCCGGTTTCGCCTGGAATTTGTAGAAGTATTCATCCTCGGTGCCGTCGAGATCGTCGGAGACTTCCGGGTTTGTCATAAAGCCGGTGGCCGAGAGCCCGTCGCGGGTCGTCGCCCGCTCGGCTTGCTCTTTCTGCCCGAAGCTCGGCGTGATCGAAACAAATAGCAGCATGCCAAGCATAGCGGCGGCGATTAGGAATGATCGCGGGGTGATCGTTTTTGCATTTTTAGTTTTCATATCTTCTCCTAAGGGTTTTTCGTTATTCATTGTTCGCATCCTTGTTCTCCTCTCGGCATTTACCCCCAGCCGCGCGGGCAATCTACCTGGTCTCAACTGTTCCCATGCGCACGACTTCAAAGTCAGACCCTTTGAGCGAGCGCAGAGTGCGTAAGTCGTCGTCATCCCAGCGCGGGTCCGGCGCGCCGCTCACATACCAGTCGCTGCCGTTGTCGGCCAGTATCATCCCGTACTTCTTCAAGGCCCGGAGGATGACCTGCATCGCCGGCGAAAATTTTGCGATTTCAAGAGAATCTTTCAAGCGAACCCGCATTCCCATCGGTGGAAGATTCGGGTCCGGGTTGTCGCTGGCAAAATGGCGCGCGGGATGGACGTATGCACGGCGTGTGCGCCCGGCCGTAAAGCGCAGGGCATGGGTAATTGCCTTCAGCTCATGCACCTCGTCGTAACGAACCAGTCCGGCGAAAACGGGAAGGCCCGCGGCGTCCGCCGATGTCCATCCGGCAGGCCGCAAGGCGTTGGATCTTAAGTCAAAAACCGCACCGCCCACGGCCTTCCAGCCTGCCCCGCTGTTTAAAGGGTGCGCATCGAAGAGTTCATAGAGCTTCCAGTTATCGCGATCGATCACTATCACATGACGGTCGCCCGTTCCTTTCGGCCCGCCCTCGATCGGTGCGTCCGGCGGAATGGGATACGGGCCGGGGTCACTCTCGTCGGCATATTCAAACGTTACCGGCACGCCCTTTTGTTTGCCGGAGACGACAAAGTAAGGAATGCCGTTCGGTACACCCTCCCACTCAGTCCCAAAATCAGGATGCAGCGTCTTATTGAGCCCGATGCTGGCAATCAGTTTTGCGGAATTTGGATCAATGGGTGCTGCCGAGATGTCCTGATTCCACGGATTGTCAGCTGGAAAGACGCGTTTACCCCGCAGGTTCGCGCCAGAGCCGAGCTCCGGCACCGCATCCAACCGCTTTGCGGGATCAGGGCCTTGCGCGTTGGTGTTCCACGCAAAGACAAGACCTGCTCCAATCAAAAGGGCAGAAACCCCGGCGAGCAATTTTCTGCTCAGCATAAAGTTCAACATCATTTCCAACCTCCGAACACAATGACTAATAGGCTTACGGGTCGCGCGGTCAATAGCTCCCTCAGCGAACGGCAATGCCTTAATCCACAAAACAAGACTACGGGGAGTAGACATCAGTAATGGCTAGAGTGCGGCCGCCAGATTTTAACAGATACCTATAAAGTCCCGAGCTCCGTGGCAATTTGTGCACACCAGAAGCTTTAGGTGCTTTCCACAGAAGACTTCCTTGTGGGAATTCCTGCGAGAATGCAGGAATGTCAGGCCCCTTGTTTACCGACACATATACCTGCACGTTCGGATAATCGGGACCGCCATCCCAAGCCAAAATTATGGAATTGTAGGGAAGGAAGGGTGTCGCACTTAGGGCCGAGGTGATGTAGGGCGGCTTTAGCGGCACTTCCTTGATTACCTTGGCGATCTCGGTCAAAAACGGCTCGGTTGACACATACGTACAGTTACTAATACCTGTTACCCATCTCCACGGGGGGTCATTTGGTGGAGCTCCGGGTATAGTGCCCGTCGATCTGCACGTGGACTGCACACCTGCAATGCCGCCATTTGGCTGACCGTAAACGGTGACGACAGATGGGCCTCCGCTGTCACCGCCGTGGCCGGATTGGTTGTTGGCATTCATATTGAAGTCGTAGTGTGTCGCGGTGATCGCTGTAGGTTTGAAAACGCCGCTCCGAAAGACACCTGCTCCTGAGGATGGTGTTCTCAGGTCAGTCGCAAACGTCGAGAAGCCGATTCCATACTGCGTGACCTGGTCGGTCGTTATGAGTCGCCCGCTGATCTTGCCGTCACGGTAAGCGGCAAATATCTTTTGAGTGCCGACCTCGCCGAGATTTGTATCGCCGAGATACAACAAAACTATGTCGCGGTCACGCGCAGATCCGGCAGCAGAGTTAATGTTGAAATCATAAATGCGGGTTCCCAGGCCAGTTCTACCAGACCAGGTGGCTGTAACTCGCAGCTGGTCGGCCGGTCGAAAGGCTGTGTCGACTCGGCCGTTAACGGTCAAGCAGTGGCGGGCCGTCAGTACCCAAAATTGGTTGAGCAGAGTCCCGGAACAACCTCCATTGACCGTTACCAAGCCTAAGGTACGCTCGGTTACATCTTCAACGTCTGTTCCCGCTGCGAGATTTGGCTCTGTGTCCTGACTCATTATTGAATGGGTGAGAGTAACAAGCGTTAAAAATGTCAGTAACGCGGCTGATATGCTTTTAGCCGGATCAGTCTTGAAAAGGGTGTGCCCGAGTCGAGCCTGAAGTATTCTCTGAATTGCTGCCTGTGTCATGATTTTGAGATCTCCTAGATTTCGTGTATTTCCGAACATTCTAAAAATTTGAGCGGACACGCCGACGGCGGGAAATTCTTTGCGTTTCACCCGCTCTGCGCTATGATGGCCGTATCCTTCCAGGGACTTGGCACGACGCTTTTTTCATTCTGTCCGCTCGCTATCAAACTTAGAGCGAGGGCGACAGAGATGTCTTTGGATTTAACTTTAAAAAATCGTGAATTTAACTTTAATGTGAATAACTTGAGTCCACACAAGGTTTATGAGTTCGAGGATTTTCGCCTCGACGCTGCGCACAAGCTTCTTTACCGGAATGGCGATCAGGTTCTCCTCACTCCCAAGGCCGTTGAGACGCTGATAGCGCTCGTCGAAAGTGATGGCAAGGTCGTCGGAAAGGATGAATTGATGCAAACGATCTGGGCCGACGCGATCGTCGAAGAGTCGAACCTTGCCCAGTATCTTCACGTTCTGCGTAAAACTCTCGGCGACACCAGCGATGGAAAACCTTATATCGAAACCCTAAAACGGCGCGGTTATCGTTTCAACGGCACGGTTCGCGTTGTTAAAAACGCAGACGGCTTACCCCCGATTGAGGAAACTGGAAACTTTGAGAAAGCCTCGAACGGACTTTCTAGAGTCGCCGGTTCACGTCCTCTGAGTGCTGAACAACGCGGCAACGTTCGCGTGTTTAGCAATCTCGCTGTCGAACGCGAAAAGGTACAGAGCGTGAACGTCGAGCGTTTGGACAATATTTATGAGGTTTCCGATTGGCGCCGCTCCCCGCAAGCCGATACGTCGCCGCCGGTTGTTCCGCAAACTCGTTGGAAATGGTTTTCACCTCTGGTCCTTGTGGTGCTAGTAGCGGGATTCGCGGGAATCGGGTTCAGTATTTACAAGTTTGCGATGAGCGGCCAGAACGTCGCCGAGGCACGAAGCGTCCCTTTTCTCGGATTGGACATGACGCGGCTCACGACCACCGGCAGATCCAAACGCGTCGCCATCTCGCCGGACGGGAAATATGTTGCTCACGTTATGGCGGATGAGGACGGCGACAGCCTTTGGGTACGCCAGGTCGCTGCCGCAAACGACACGAAAATTGCAGGCCCGTCGCCGAGCGAGTTGGTTTGGGTCACTTTCGCGCCAGACGGCAATTTCGTTTATTTCCTCGCTCTGGCAAGAGATAAGGGACATCCTGAGCTTTTTCGCGTACCGGTTCTCGGTGGGCCGATCGTGAAAACGGCACACGACATCGCACCGCCCTCATTCTCGCCCGACGGGACACGCATCGCATTCATGAAAACGGTCGCGAATGAAAGCCGCCTGATCGTCGCGAACGCCGACGGAACGAATGAAGCAGTTCTCGTCACACGTCGTGATCCTGATTATTTGAGTATGTTCTGGTACGCCCCGGCGTGGTCGATCGATGGAAGCAGCATCGCATTTCCTGTAAGCCAGAGTGACGAAAAGGGCCGATACGAGACGGTAATGGCGATCGACGTCGAGACACGGGCCGAACGTAGACTGACAGACGTGCGTTGGCAGGAGGTTGGTCAGCCGCGATGGCTCGAGGACGGGATACTATTAACGGCTGCGGAGACGTCGATGGGCCCCGAGCAGCTCTGGCACATTTCAGTTCCTGACGGAGTCGCTTCACGCATCACGCGTGATCTCAACATTTATCAAAATCTCAGCCTGACATCTGACGCAAAGACGCTCGCCGTCATTCAGAATCAAACTGTCTCGAACATCTGGTCGCTCGACCGAAACGCGGAAAGCCCGAAACAGGTAAGAAGCGAGGTAGGCTGGCTGCATAACCTTATCTGGCTCCCGGACGGGCGGCTCGCTTACACCTCAAACGCCGGCGGCAGCTCCGATATCTGGACCATGAACGCGGACGGCTCGAACGTCCGTCAGCTAACGGTCGGCGCGAATGCCCAGCTCGGTATTTCCGTTACGGCGGACGAAAAACAGTTAATCTTTGGGGCAGAGCGCAGCGGAAAGTACAACCTATGGCGTGTCGATATCGACGGGTCAAACCTTCAGCAATTGACCAACGGCGAGGGCGAGTATTCCCCGCAATGCACACCCGACGGCCGCTGGATTATCTACCAGTCGCACGGGAATAATCCAACGATCTGGAAAATGCCGGTAAGCGGCGGCGAGGCCACTGCGATAATTGAAACAAAGGGCTCAAGGCCGTCGCTTTCGCCCGACGGGAAATTCGTGGCCTATCCCTACCTCGACTCGAGTTTCGAGAGACCTCGCTGGAGCATCGGCATCACCGACATAGAAACCGGTGACCGAGCTAAGCGGTTCGATTTCCCTTCGGCTGTGGCTGAGCGAATCGTTAGATGGACAAGGGACGGCAAAGCGATCGCGTTTTTGAAAAGCTCTGGCGGCGTTCCGAATATCTGGATACAGCCGCTCGACGGGGGCGCACCGCAACCACTCACCGATTTTCCATCGGACATGATCATGTCGTTCAACTGGAACGCGGACGGCAGCCAGCTCGCGGTCATCCGCGGCGTCGAAACAAGCGATGTCCTCCTAATCAACCGATCCTCTTCAAAATAAAACATGCGGCTCTCGTTCTCGTGACCTAACGATCTCCCTCCGCGACAACGGTTCCCCTTGGACGCCGGATTAAGATCTCGTTTGTCGATCACTCGCCAAATACGATCGTGAAGCCATTGCAGTCCCTGACCGTGATCTCGACGCAATCGTAAACCCGCTTGATAGGGCCTTCAATAATTTCGACGCCGTTTTCCAGAAGCTCGCGGTGCAGGGCTTCGATGCCGTTAACAAAAATATAGGCGTCGGTGCCGAGTCCGTGGCGGACGCTTTCATTTACCTGCATCTCACCTTTATCCGATTTGCCGAAATGGATCTCGGCAGCTCCACGCCTTACCATCGCAAAAACGGGCGGATCGAGGAAGTAACCCAAAATCTCAAAACCGAGTTTGTCACGGTAAAATTCGGCCGTCTTGACCACGTCAAGTACAACGAATTGCGGTGCTAAACCCGTAAACTCGACCGAATCTGCCATCATTAATCGCCGCCCGTCATCATCAACCCGATCTCCTCGACAGACGTGGTTTTTGGGTCGACCTCGCCCACGATCTTGCCCTCTCTGATAACCAAAAGCCGGTCTGCCAAGGCAGTAACTTCCTCCAGTTCCGCCGATACAAGCAGAACCGCACAACCGGCATCGCGAAGTTCGATCAGTTTGCGGTGAATGAACTCAATAGCTCCGATATCGACGCCGCGTGTTGGCTGCGAAACGAGCAGCAGCTTCGGGTTGATCTGAAATTCGCGCCCGATGATCAGCTTTTGCTGGTTGCCGCCGGAAAGTGATTTCGCCGTCAAACTCGCATCAGGCGGACGCACATCAAAATTCGTTATGATCTCTTTGGTACGCTTTTCGATGGCGTCGCCGTTCAGGAATCCTGCCGCCGACGCGACCGGCTCACGATAGTGCATACCGAGGATCGAGTTTTCTGTCAAATCTGAATTCAGAAGCAGGCCACGCTTATGGCGGTCTTCCGGAATATGCGCGATCCCAAGCTCTTTCACCCTTCGAGCGCTGAGGTTGGTTACGTTATTGCCTTCAAATTCTACCGCTCCTTTGACGACCGGATTTAACCCGGCGAGAGCTTCGATAAGCTCGGTCTGTCCGTTGCCCTCAATTCCCGCAATACCGACGATCTCTCCCGAATGCACCTGGAACGAAACACCATCGACCGCAACGCCGTGCCGTCCCTTGACCATCAGATCGCGAACTTCCAGTGTAATACCTTTCGGCGAAGCATCAGTCTTCTCAACACGAAGCAGGACATCGCGGCCGACGATCATCCGGGCCAATTCCTTCGCGTTCGTTTCGGAAGTCTTCACATTCCCGACCGATTTGCCGTCGCGCATGACCGTCACTTCGTCGGAGATCGCCAAGACCTCTTCGAGTTTGTGCGTGATGATGATGATCGTCTTTCCCTGCTCCTTCATGCGGCGAAGGATGCCGAAAAACTCCCCAACTTCCTGCGGCGTCAGCACGGCCGTGGGTTCGTCAAGTATCAGCAGATCAGCATTGCGATAGAGAGCCTTTAACAATTCGACCCGCTGCTGTTGGCCAACCGAAAGGTCTTCAATATAAGCCTCAGGATTGATATTCAGCCGAAGTTCGTCCGAAAGAGCTTTAATGTCGCGGTTCGCTTTGTCCAGATCGAGGTTTGCCGCCGAGCCTGTCTCTGCTCCGAGAATGATGTTCTCCGCCACAGTCATCGTGCCGACCAGCATAAAATGCTGATGGACCATCCCAATGCCCAAAGCTATCGCATCATGGGGGCTCCTAATCAACACCTGCTTCCCGTCGACGAATATCTGTCCGCTGTCCGCGCTGTAGAAGCCATACACGATGCGCATCACGGTCGACTTGCCTGCTCCGTTCTCGCCGACGATCGCGTGGATAGTACCCTTTTTTACACTAAGCGAAACATCTTCGTTGGCAATACAATCGCCAAAGGCTTTAGCAATGTTTTTTATTTCGAGCATTTAGTTCTTGGGTGCCATCGCGTCGGTCACCTTGATCTCACCGCTGCCGATCTTCCTTCTCGCTTCCTCTACTTTCGCAATTACATCCGCTGGTATCAGGGCCTTGTTATTGTCATCCATCGCATAAGCAACACCGTCTTTATCGAGGCCGAAAACATGGAATCCGCCTTCGAATTTTCCACCCGTAATCTCTTTGACTACGTCGTAGACCGCGTTATCAACCCGCTTTACCATCGATGTCAGCACAAAACCAGGCTTCACACCATTCTGATTGGAATCGACGCCGATGACGAACTTATTGGCTTCGCCCTGCGCGTTTTTGCCGTATTGTTCTGCCGCGTCAAACGCCCCGAGGCCGGAGTTTCCTGCAGCGGTAAAGATTACGTCTGCACCTTTTTCTATCTGATTAAGAGCAAGCTCCTTTCCCTTTCCCGGATTGTTCCATGCGGAATCGGTTACACCAACATAATTGTCAATGACCTTAATATTCGGATTTTGATAGCGGGCACCTTCTTCATAACCCGTTTCGAATTTATGGATCAGCGGAATGTCCATACCGCCGACAAAACCTATTGTGCCGGTCTTCGACTTAGCCGCCGCGATCATGCCGACAAGGAACGATCCTTCGTGTTCGCGAAAAACCAGCGAGGCGACGTTTTTCTTTGGGGTTTTGCCGTCAGCCTCGAAGATAACGCCGTCAACGATCGCAAATTTGATGTCGGGATAGTCAACGGCGACCTTTTGCATGATAGGCCCCTGGGCAAATCCAATACCGATGATCAGGTCGAAATTTCGCTCCGCAAACGCACGCATGGCCGGTTCGATAGAAGTCGGATTGCCCGGCTCTACGTCGTAAAGACATATGTTTAGGTCCTTTTCGGCCCGCTTCACGCCCTCCCACGCAGCCGCGTTGAACGAACGGTCGTTCTTGCCGCCGATGTCAAAAACGATGCCGACCCGTGTATTACAGCCCGCGCGACTCGCATCCGCACTGGTTCCGCAGGAAGCAACCGTAAGAATTGCCACAAACAATGCACCGGCCGCAAGTAATTTGATATTCATAACGAAGGTGACTAAATCATAGATTGACGCGCCCCATAAGATTACAAACATCCACGTAATTGGGCAAGGGAAAATCGCCTGCCAAGCAATGTCTTATTGGTTTTTCGTTCTACTAAATGACGGTTTTCACTAGAGCGGGCGGTGAGATACGTTCGTCGGCAATCTTGTATGATTTCCTAAGCGTCGCCGCGATAGAATCGGCCTGTTCCTCAGTTCGACAGAAAAGTATGCCGAGCATTTCCCCATTTTTGAGCGAATCGCCGATTTTCGCATGGCTTGCGTAACCGACGGCGTGGTCTATCCGGTCATCGGCTTTCGTGCGTCCGCCGCCAATCTCAACTATCGCGTTGCCGATCGCGAGCGTGTCGATCTCCGAAACAAACCCTGTGTCGCCAGCTTTTATCGCAACTTCAAGCAGGCTGCGTTCCAATAGCATATCCGGATTGTCGCAAATGCTTGTGTCACCGCCCTGAAGTTCGACGTTTTGCTGAAATCTTACGAATGCCTCACCGCTGTTCAATTTTGCAAACGCCAGATCGCGGGCGGCTGCCACATCTTCAGAAATGCCCGCCAGAACCAAAACGCGTGCAGAAAGTTCGAGGGAAAGCTCCAATGTAGCTTCTGCATCCGATTCCGTCTCGCCCCTCAGGATCTTTATGCATTCGTAAGTTTCTAACGCATTTCCAACATATCTGCCGAGCGGCTGGCTCATATCGGAAATCACTGCCTCGGTGTTCACGCCAAAATTCCGGCCTGTTTTAACGAGGGCCTCAGCCAATGTCCGTGAATCCTCGAATTCCTGCATAAACGCTCCCGAACCTGTTTTAACGTCCAGAATCAGGGCGTCCAGGCCTTCTGCGAGCTTTTTCGACATTATCGACGCCACAATGAGCGGGATGCACGGAACGGTGGCGGTCGCGTCGCGGAGTGCGTAAAGCTTTTTGTCAGCCGGAGCAATCTCCGCCGTCTGCCCGGCCATTGCAAAGCCGCATTCGTTGATCACACGGTGAAATTCTTCCTTCGAAAGCCGCACGTTGTATCCGGGAATGGCTTCCAGCTTGTCGAGCGTTCCGCCCGTATGGCCGAGACCCCGGCCTGAGATCATAGGCACCGCAACCCCGCATGCCGCCAGGATCGGTGCAATTATCAGCGATGTCTTGTCACCCACGCCACCCGTCGAATGCTTATCGGCCTTTGGTTTGTCGATCCCGGAAAAATCCAGCACCTCACCGGAATGCAGCATCGCATGCGTCAACGCGTCCTGCTCGGCAAGGTTAAGTCCGCGAACGAACATCGCCATCAGCAGTGCGGAGATCTGATAGTCCGCCCAAGTCTTATCGCAAACACCATCGATAAACGCATCGATTTCTGCATGCGACAACTCCGCTCCGTCACGTTTCTTTGAAATAATTTCCTGTGGCCGCATTTGCTCAATTGAAAAAGACTGCCCAAGTTTCGCACATGAGCAGTCTCTAAGTCTATGAAGATAAATTGTCTAAACGCGTTTCAGCAGTATGATCGCCTCGGCCCGTATAGCCTTCCCCTCGCCCACCGCGTCAACGCCCTCGCCGGTCTTCGCCTTAACACTGACGCAATTTGTCTCTACCTCAAGGGCATCCGCGAGGCCTTTACGAATTTCGTCGATGTATGGCCTTAGCTTCGGTTGTTCGAGGCTCACGGTGGCATCGACATTTGCCACCTCGTATCCGTGTTCCTTCATCAGCCCGACGGCAAATCTGAGAAAAACAAAGCTCTCCGCGTTTCGCCATCTTTCGTCGCTGTTCGGAAAATGCGTCCCGATGTCGCCAACGGCGAGAGCACCTAGGATCGCGTCCGTAACAGCGTGCGTCAAGGCGTCTGCATCGGAATGGCCTTCGGCGCCTAAGTCGGATTCGATCTCGACGCCGCCGAGGATCAACCGTTTTCCCGGAACCAATCTATGAATATCATTTCCAAATCCGATTCGAAACATCTAGTTATTGGGCTGCCAGCAAAAGTGCTTCGGCCAAAATGCGGTCTTCGGCATGAGTTATCTTGATATTCCGCGAACTGCCGTCGACATAAGCAATCGGATATCCCAATTTCTCGACCAGCATACATTCGTCTGTAACATCGTCGTCCAGATCTCCCTGATCCAACGCCTGTCGTAAAATATCATACCGAAATGCCTGCGGGGTCATCGCCCGTCTCAATTTTGTGCGGTCAAGCGTTCCGGTAATTTTACCATCGGAAATCTGTTTGATCGTGTCTGTGACGACCGCAACGAGACACGCCGCACCCGTTTCCTGCGCTTTTTCGATAGTGGCGGTAATCTCGTCGATCGAAACAAGTGGTCTCACACCGTCGTGCACGGAAACGATATCTGTCGTTGGGTCCGCTGCGTTCAAACCGTTCAGGACAGATTCGGCTCTGCTTAAACCGCCAGGGACAACATTTTTGATCTTTTTTAAGCCGAACTTATCGATCAAGCTTTCAAAATCGGCTATTTCACTTGCCGGCAAAACCAGTACGACTTGAGAAACAGCTTCGCAAGCCTCAAATTTCTCAAGCGTATGGATAATTATAGGTTTTCCGAGAATTTCCGCGAACTGCTTCGGAGTCTTTGAGTTAAAGCGATTTCCGCTACCGGCGGCGACTATAATTGCAGTGTTCATCCTGGACTGAACGATTATCCGTTTAGAAACGGGCTTGCCCGTTTCTTGTTTTTCAAATCCGGATTAGCGCTAATTCCGAAAGACTGGCGGGCAAGCCCGCTTCTAAACGATCAGATTTTACCAAGCCCGTTTAAAGCGGAGCTTGCCCCGCAACTAATCGAACGAGCCTAATCGAGTTCCTCAATTATCGTAGTTTGACGAAGCTCTCTCGTCGCTTTTCTGAACCCCATCGAACGCGAATCGTGAACGCCCAGATTACTTTGCGTTGCCGGAGCGTTTTCGACATGGTGGTCTTCCTTTTCTTCCCACAAACGTCCAAAGATCATCTTTCCGGCCGTGGTTTGCAATACGCTGGTTACAGCGATGTCGGCAGTTTTGCCGATCAAACGCCGGGCGTTGTCGACAACAACCATCGTTCCGTCATCCAGATACGCAACGCCCTGATTGTATTCCTTGCCTTCTTTTAGAACGAATACACGCATCGCCTCACCCGGCAGAACAACGGGCTTCAGAGCGTTGGCAAGTTCGTTAATGTTCAATACAGAAACTCCCCTAAGCTGCGAAACCTTGTTCAAATTGAAGTCGTTGGTGACGATAACCGCATCAAGCTGTTTGCCGAGCTCGATCAGCTTCAGGTCAACTTCCTTGACCGCCGGAAAATCCGTTTCGACGATCTGGATATCGAGCTTGCTGTTATTGCGTAACCGCTGGAGCATGTCTAGTCCGCGACGGCCACGCTGCCGCTTTGACGAATCCGCAGAATCGGCAACCTGCTGCAGCTCAGCTAGAATAAAGTGCGGAATGATCAATGTGCCGCCGAGAAAACCTGTTTCCGAAACATCGGCGATTCGTCCGTCAATAATTACGGATGTATCGAGGATTTTATAATCGCGCTTTACGTTCTTGTCGCTGAATATACCGCCGAGGGCTGATAGATCGAGGTACTCGCCCTTAGCAGCACCGACCATCAGGCCAACGTAACCCATAAAAAACGCCAGAGATATTGTCAGGAATGTCTGCATCTCGGCCGAGACCGCAGCTTCCTTTTGAATAGAGATCAAAACACCGATCAGGAACGCCCCAACTATACCGAGTATCGACCCAACAGCCGCACCGATCAGCGTTTTTAGAGATGCACGCCGGACACGCATCTCGAACGCGATAATCAAAAGGCCGACAACTCCGCCCAGTATCCCTGAAAGCAGATGCCGCGTTGCCTGTGCATCGACCTGCGAAAGACCGAATCGCGATGTCTTTTCGAAAGGATTCAGCACATAGCCGAGCAGCACGAGCAACGCGACAAATGCGATCCTGATTATTAATACGTCAAGCTTCATCCCATCAAAATTCTAGCACGAAATAGCGGCAGTAAGTAAAAACTATCCCACCTTTAAGCTCGCCTTATATTATCGAACCGTCAACACCTCACCGTTCAACCCGATCGACTCACTTGAAAGAAGGTAAAGCACAGTCCTTGCAACATCGTCCGCCGGAACCGTCGTTTCCTGTCTGAAAAGATCCACGTCGAGGTTCGGTTTCCCTCGCTCGCGGTCGCTTACCGCAACGCAATTTATCCGAAAATTGCCCGGCAGTGAGCCTGCAAGCGAACGCGTCATGGCCGTTATGGCAGACTGAGAGGCCATAAACAAAGCGTCTCCACCTGTTTCTGCGGAATCCCCCGCCGAGATGATATTAACTATCTTCGGCTTCGGTCTGTCATTCATCAACGGCATAGCGGCCTTTGTCAAAAAATAAGCAGATCTCAGATTTTTATCGATCGTGTGCGAAAAATCTGATTCTGTAGAATCTTCAAACGACGATTCGGGCTTATATTTCAGACAATTGACGAGCAGATCGAGCCTCCCGAATGCCCGGTCAACCTCCGCGACGAGATCGCTTATGCCGGCTAATGTGGAGACGTCGGCATTTACACCTTTTGCAAGCGTTCCGAGTTCGACCAGTTCGTGGATGGCCCGCGTTCCCTCCCCGGAAGATTCGGGAAATGCAACTATTACAAAACTCCCCTGCAACGCTAGCTGCAAGGCAACTGCGCGGCCGACCGCCGAGGTTCCGTCGGATATAAGTGCGACTTTCTCGGAAAATTGGTGAATGCTTTGTGGTGACATATATCTGTTGGTCGACAATCAGGATACCGAACGCAAATCGTTTTCCAAAACCGGTTTCACTTACAGCTCGCGTCTGCTGTATTCTGTTTTTTCAACTGCATGGCAAAACAACCGGCAACAATTTACGTCTGCCAAAACTGCGGCGGGCAGTCGCGGAAATGGCTTGGGCAGTGCCCGGACTGTCAGGAATGGAACACGCTTGTTGAAGAGCGTTTTCGCCCGACCCCGCAAAACGGCGGTAAACTCGCATTGGCGAAATTCGGTATCGAAGCCCGCCAAGCTGTAGCTTTCACCGACATCGAATCGCAGGATGATGCCCGTACTCCATCCGGCATTGAGGAACTCGACCGCGTTCTGGGCGGCGGCATCGTTGCCGGCTCACTGGTGCTTATCGGAGGAGCGCCGGGCATCGGCAAATCGACCATCGTCATACAGATGGCCGATAAATTAAGCCAAAGCGGCGCAAAGGTCCTATACGTTTCAGGCGAGGAATCCGAACGCCAAATAAAGATGCGCGGCGAACGGCTTGGGCTTTCGGCAGATAATCTGTTTCTTTTGCCTGAAACAAATCTTCAGTCGATCATGACCGTGATCGAAAAGCTCCGGCCCGATTTTATTATTGTCGATTCGATCCAGACCGTTTTCAGCGAAGCGATCGAATCGGCCCCGGGCAGCGTTTCGCAGGTCCGCGATGTCGCCGGCCAGTTCATGATGCTGGCGAAACAGACCGGCACGCCTGTTTTTCTGACCGGTCACGTTACAAAGGAAGGTTCGATAGCGGGCCCGAAAACGTTGGAACATATCGTCGATACGGTCCTCTATTTCGAAGGCGACCGTCACCACAATCACCGGATTATTCGGGCGACTAAAAACCGTTTCGGGGCAGCAAATGAGATCGGCGTTTTTGAAATGACCAACGCCGGGTTGATCCCGGTCGGCAATCCATCCGAGCTTTTCCTGCAGGAGCGGCCTGAGGGTGCAAGCGGATCAGTTGTAACGGTCTGCATGGAGGGCACGCGGCCGATGTTGGTTGAGGTTCAGGCTCTTG
>JANNST010000081.1:0-86043 GCA_031402865.1 Chloracidobacterium sp.
CAGATCTTCTCGGTACCTGTTGGACAGTGTTCAGGCGCAATTGCTGTAACGAAGGGCGATCCTCCGCCAGCAGGCAACCCAAGACAGTCATTGGCATTTGTTACGGAACTCGGACGACCCGGTTTCTATCTGGAAAGCATCCAAGTAATTCCGCCGACCAGACGCAACAGTGCCGATATACTTGGCTTTGGAATCGGCGTTCTTCCGAACGGCGACGACAATCAGTTCGTCAATCCGGGCGGCGGCTACGTTGACGTTGTTGTTCAAGAATCGACGACATCAGCGGATGAAACATTGGTGATCTTCACCAACCGATCGAATCCGGGACGCATCAAGGTCTGTAAGATTGCCGGCCCAGGCATTCCAATCAACACATTGTTCTCCTTTACCGTTAGTGGATTTGGAGCAACCAACGCAGCTGCACCGCAGTTTGCGATCTACGGACCGGTCACCAGAACGTTTGACGTTCGAGCGGGCGATCCGGCACAGAACGGAAACTGCGAATTCGTACCTGGATTTGGAGCAAACGCACCGGATTATGACGACTTCCAGACATTCATAAACGGTACACCAGTGTCCGTTGTCGAAAATGGAGTATCGATCAACAACACGATTCCGCAGCTTCCGGGTCAGCTTCGTGTTTCGAGGATCAGACAGTTCGGTTCGGCATTCACTTCCCCGGGTTTAGCCGGATTTGGGCCGAATCCTGATCTGACACCGGGAACGGATACCCAGACATTCACGACGGGCAATATCGCGGTACCTATCGTTGACTTGGCTACCATCAATGTGCCGGTCAGCGTACCTGCTCCCAATGCGATCACGGATATAAATGTACGGGTTCGTTTGAACCATACCTTCGATGGCGACTTAGATCTCAATCTAATTCATCCCGACGGTACGAACGTATCTTTAGCTAACAATCGAGGAGGAGCTGGAGCCAACTACGGTACTGGTACGAATAACTGTGCCGGCGCGCCGACTACGTTCGATGATGAGGCAGCCACGGCGATTTCGGCGGGTGTTGCACCATTCTCAGGAGCTTTCAGGCCAGAAACACCGCTCTCAGCTCTTGACGGTCGTGCCCTGAATGGAACGTATCAGTTTAGGGTCGCTGACCAGGCAGCCTTGGACGTTGGAACCGTTGGCTGCGTTTCATTGGACATCGCATCCTCATTCGTGGGACGTGCGGCGGTCTTTGCCCGTGCAGCGGTTGTTGAAGTTGAATTTACAAACTTCCGCTTCAACCCAACCCAGCTCAAGGTCTGTAAGATCGCGGGAAGTCCGAACCTCCTCGGTACTACATTCAACTTCACAGTTGCATTGGTCAGCCCGCTCAGTGGTGACGGCGTGCCTCTCTTCCCGGCGTTCTCGCAGGCAGTTTCGGTAATCGCGGGTGCCGCTGCTCAAGGCGGTAACTGTACATTCGTAAACGGTGCGGGTTTGCTCGGAGGAGCCTTTAATCAGGCATCGACGATAACGATCACGGAAGCAGCAGCGGGAACCGGCACTGTTTCGGCCATCACCTGCTCGTCGTGTAACGGCGGCCTGGGTGTCGAGCTTCAGAACAGAAGAGCGATCCTTAACGGCGTCGGCGGCTTGGTGGCAGGCATTAATGCGGTGACCTTTACCAACGTTGATGCAGGCGACCGTCCTGCACAGGTTCGTTATGACTTCGACGGCGACGGCAAGTCGGACGCATCGGTATTCCGAGGATCTGACGCGAGATGGACGTATGCGGCAAGCTCCGCAGGCGGCGAAAATCGCGGCATGAACTTTGGACAGGCGGGCGACAAACTCGTATCGGCTGACTATGACGGCGACGGCAAGACCGACTATGCGGTATGGCGTCCGTCAAACGGCAGCTGGTACTTCAACACAGGTACGGACTATCAAGAACACACCTGGGGCGAAGCAGGAGACGTTCCGCAAACTGGCGATTTCAACGGCGATGGCAAGGCAGACTTTGCTATATTCCGTCCGTCAAATGGTACGTGGTATATCAAGCACACTGACAACACATTCCGAGTATTCCAATTCGGAATCCCGACAGATAAAGCAGTCGCAGCCGACTATGACGGCGACGGTAGAACTGACGCGGGTGTGTTCAGAAGCGGCACCTGGTATACACAGGGATCGACAGCAGGCTTCCGTGTGACGCAGTTTGGTCAGACGAATGACGTGCCGGTTCCTGCGGACTACGACGGTGACGGAGCAGCCGACATCGCTGTATACCGCAACGGAACGTGGTTTGCACTTAGTGCAACTTCGTACACGGTCAGAAACTACGGCGAACCGGGAGATGTACCGGTACCTGCAGACTACGATGGAGACGGCAAGACAGATCTTGCAATCTTCCGTCCGTCACAGAGCAGATGGTACATCATGAAGTCTGGCGGTACGGAAGGAGCCTCATTTGAGGTAATCAACCTTGGCCAGACGGGCGACCTAGCGGTTTCCGGAATGGAGTAAATGAGTTGATTAGGCTGTCAGGAAACTGACAGAATAAATAACCAAAGAAAAGGGGCGTGAGCAATCACGCTCCTTTTTTTTGGCCAGAAGGACGGCCAATGTTTCTAAACGAATTTTTCGCTCTCGGCGCTCGGTATGTATGACGGCATACACTCTTAATGGCAGACGCTCTGATAAGGTCTGACAAACTTTCAAAATTCAGGTGAAGACCGTCTTGATGATTACGACTTTCGGTTGTAGGTAACCCCACTTTACGCAAAGGACTAGAAGTAACAATGAATGATTCGAAGATGGACGAGATCACAAGAAATGTCCCCAAGACATTTGGTCGTGCAAGCGTAAAGGTAAGATACCTTTTAGTGCTTACGGCCCTGGCAGCAGTGGCTGCTGTGGGATACACATTCTTGCCTGAAGCCGGAGTATCGGCACAGGGGAAAGAAGAAACGGGCAAGGTAGAAGTGAACGAGAGTACATTGCTCGGCGGCACGACCGGCACGATGGAGATTTGCAAGGAACAGCAGCTTCCGGTCTCGGCGGCAAATAGTATGTCCAAGCAGATCTTTCACTTCGTTGTCACCGGAGCAACGTCGGTCGGAACGGCGGCAAATCCCGTAAGGGTCCAGGTCGGATCATGCTCAAGCTCCTTCGATGTCACGGCGGGGCCGCAAACCGTCACGGAACTGAACGCGGGCACGCTCGTAACACCAGCAAACGGAACCTTTATAGGTAATTTTGAGTTGATCGAGGTCAGCAACCTTACGCCTGCATCGACATCGACGCTTGGTTTGGTCAACCTTTCGACGCGAGTTGCCAGCGTTAACATCGCCGAAGGCGGCGTGAGTGCAAAGGTTACGCTTCGGTTCACTAATCGTAAAACGATCACCGGCTTTATTGAGATCTGCAAACGTGCGGCGCGGGGCATACCCGGCGACCCTAATTCGCCATTCAATCCTGCTGGAGCAAATCCGGTGTCGGGAGGCGACCCGGACGTAACGGGCTTCTTCCAGTACACTATTCAAGGCATCTACATCGTCAACCAGCAGAATCCAAACATTAAGACTCTTCAGGTTTTTACCATTCCGGCCGGGCAGTGCAGCGGGCCGATCGCGGTAAGCGGCGGAACAACCCCGACGCCGGGCAACCCGAGGCGTTCGAGCGTAATCGTCACCGAACTGGGCCGAGCGGGATTTTTCGTTGAGAGTGCAGAGATAATTCCCGGCGACCGGCTAACCTACGGCCCCGAGCTTGGCCAGGGAGTTGGTGCAGATTCCACCAGTTTCAACAATCCCGGCGGTGCCTTCGTTGAGGCCACCTATCTCGAATCCTACAGCGCAATTGACGAGACACTCATCATTTTTAGTAACCGTTCCAATCCGGGACGCTTGAAGGTCTGCAAGGTCGCGGGGCCGGGTATTCCGATCAATACATTGTTCCGGTTCACCGTCAGCGGCATCGGTGCGACGAATGCGGCTGTGCCGCAGTTTGCGGCCTACGGACCGGTGACCAAAACGATTGACGTTCGAGCGGGCGATCCGACACAGGGCGGAAGCTGCGAATTTGTTACCGGATTCGGGGCAATCGCGCCTGCCTACAACCAAACACAGACATTCGTAAATGGCACACCGGTCTCTGTCGTTGAGAACGGCCTCTCGCCAAATAATACCGTTCCTCAGAATACAGGACAGCTCAGAGCGTCCCGTATAAGCCAATTCGGTTCGGCTTTTACGAATACAACGATCGCTGGTTTCAGCCCGAATCCCGATCTGGTGCCGGGCGCGGATTACGTTGCCCGTACCGTGGTATTTGCACGTGCTTCCGTGGTCGAAGTTGGGTTCGCAAACTTCCGATTCAACCCTTCCGTTCTGAAAATCTGTAAAATAGCCGGAAGCCCAAGTCTTTTGGGCGTGAACTTTAACTTCACTGTTGCTTTAGTAAGCCCGGTCAGCCAGCCGGATAGCGTGCCGCTGTTCCCGTCGTTTTCACAAACGGTATCGGTAGCTGCGGGTGATGCTGCACAGGGCGGTGGCTGTACGTTTGTAAATGCCAGCGCATTGCTGGGAGGTACATTTAATCAGGGATCGACGATAACGATCACGGAAGGAGCATCAAGCAGCTTTGTTTCGGCCATTAGCTGTCCGTCGTGCGGTGCAGGCGGGCTGAATGCCAATTTGGCTGCGAGGCGAGCGACACTTAGCGGTCCGAACGGGTTGATTCCCGGCATCAACGCCGTGATATTTACAAATTTGCCTATGGGCCCTATATGCCGCGAGGGCGGGAGTGTCAGTGACGACCGCGATGGCGGACCACTCGCCCGTCCAATGACGTCATGCCGCACTACTCGCTACGACTTCGATGGCGACAACAAGGCTGATCCGGCAATATTTACGCCTTCTGAAGCGAGATGGACAATTGCGGCGAGTGCTGAAAACTATCGGCTGAGCTCCAGGATTTTTGGTTTAGCGACTGACAAACTCGTGCCGGCGGACTATAACGGCGACGGAAAAACTGACGTTGCGATCTGGCGCCCGTCTAACGGGAACTGGTATTTCAACACGGGAACGGACTATCAGGTGCATACGTGGGGCGAATCGGGAGATATTCCCCTTACTGGCGACTATGATGGCGATGGGAAGTCGGACTTTGCCGTATGGAGGCCGTCAAACGCAACGATGTACATCAGGCATAGCAGCCAAACATTCCGGACCTTCCAATTCGGGCTGTCAACGGACAAACCGTATGCGCGCGATTTTGATGGCGACGGCCGCACTGACCTTGCTATGTTCAGAGACGGCACGTGGTACGTGCAGAATTCCACGAATGGCTTCCGCGTTTACCAGTTTGGACAGGCGGGAGACATCCCCGTTCCGGAAGACTATGACGGAGACGGAGCGGCCGATCTCGCCATTTATCGCGGCGGTACGTGGTACACACTGAGTGCTACCGCCTATACGGTTAGGCAGTTTGGAAGTGCGACGGACATACCGGTACCGGCGGACTATAACGGGGACGGGAAGACGGATCTCGCGATTTTTCGCCCTAGCGACGGAAGCTGGTTTACGCGGCTTTCGGGTATTGTCGAAGCATCATTTCTAATACAACTTGGTACCGCGACTGATATTCCTCTGCAGTCGCAATAAGTTTATCGGTCGGTCGAAAACCAACAGAGAAATTCACACAAAAAGAGAGAGAGCCTTTTTTGTGTGGCAAGAAGGTCGATTAACTGTTTATTCAACGCGGATCAGGCAGCCGTTGACTGCTCAACTGCCATAAGGCGGTCTTTGACTGCCTTTTCGATGTCGAGCAGATACAGCATCCGGTCATGATTCTCTTCGGAGTTGTAATGCTCGGTCATTCCGCTGAACATTTTCTCAAGCTCTAACAGCACCATCGTTCTTGTTTCGTCTTTTTCACTTTGTGAAAGCGGCATGATATTTCCTCCTATTTCGAATAGCCCGAATCATATACGCTTTAACGCGATTGAGCAAGATTAGCGGCTTCGCCTCCGGTTAAAGTCGGAGGCAATTGAAAAGAGGCCGCCTTTTCAGACCACCTCAAAAGCATTGTTTCATTGGTGCCGACTACAAGATTCGAACTTGTGGCCTATCGAGTGAAGCGGCCATTTAGACTCGATCGGAACAAAAAACATCAGGCTGAATTTAGTAAGCGTCGCGGCGGTTGGCAACCTCGACGACTGAAACGAGAAGCTCACGGTCGAAAATGCTGTAAATAATTCGATAGTCGCCAACGCGGACGCGGAAATATTCGGTGTGATAAACGAGTTTCTTAAATCCGAAAGGGCGTGGATCAACGGCAAGCGATTCGATCTTTTCAACAATTTTGCGGCTGTCTTTTTTGGGTATTCGTTTTAATGTTTTCGAGCAAGACTGGAAAACTCAATCGCGTAAAGGCTCATAGGCCAAGTTCTTTTTTAATTTCGTCAAGGCTGTAACTGATGCCTGTTCGCCTCATTTCAGCCAAGCTGCGGTCGGCCGCCTGACCATCGCGAAAATCTTGAAGCTGCTGGCGTGTAAGTTTGGCCGGGCTCTCTTTGACGCGGACGGCGGAAATGTCCAACGCAGAAATCAGCTCATCGGCTCTTTTCGAGTCGGCAAGGACGTAGCGGCGTTTTTTGTTGCTCGGTATTTTTATAACTATTTCGCCCATAACAGCGAAATTATAGCACGATCAATGCCTTCGTCGGAAGGTTCCATGGACAAACAAGGACTGTCGGCAAAGGATCGCAACGCTATTTGAAAGGAATCGTGAAAATGATTCTAAATCTTTGTTCTACTGGTGCCGACTACAAGATTCGAACTTGTGGCCTATCGCGTGTGAAGCGAGTGCTCTACCACTGAGCTAAGTCGGCGTCGGCCGACAATACTAGATTGAGGGTGACTTGTCATTCGCAGGGCCTTGATCGCTGGCTTTTATCGTGCCGATGGACGAATCCGTGTAGAAATAACGGTTTCCCGTGGCAGTAACGCCCGTAGGCACTTGCGGTTCGGCGACTATTGTATATTTTGCGGGTGCGGTGGCAGAGGTTTCTTCGAGCGTCATTGTAAACTTGTAGCCGTTGACGACCGGATTTTCGCCGGCGAATTTTTCGTCTAGCCCGGCTACCTTGATCAGATCATCGAAGGAGGCAAACTTTCCGCGGTTTCGTGACGCGTATGATGCCTGATAGGTACGAATTCTATCCAGCATCTGTGCCGCGGCGGTCTCATTTCCAGCCTTGATCATCGAACTCCAGGCGATACTGCCGACGCCGATGAGAAGGCCGATGATCGCGATCACGATCATAAGCTCGATCAGGTTAAAGCCGCGCTGATCCTTAAAACGGTTTCGTAAATTCTTCATATTATTGCAGAAAGCTCCTACGGATATGTTCACGTACTTCGCGGAGGGAAGTTTCAAAATTTTAGTTGGTTTTGGGCTGATTTTGCAAACGCGGAACAAACAGGCTGATAGGAAGTGTCCTAATTTTCTCGTGTTGGCAGGGAGTCAGGTTTTCTTCGTGACCTTTGTGCCTTCATCTTATGTGCTTTGTGTTGAATCGTCTGATTTTAAACACAAAGGCCACAACGTTATGACACGAAGAACACGAAGACAAATCACCGCCACAAAATTAGGACATACTGGCTGATATATGCGATTGCAAAGTTTTTGATGCAGGCAGCATCAATAATCCTGTAAAATAAAAGTGGATGCTCGTGTCCGCCCGCGTAATGATGAGAGATTGGATCGCTAACGAAACCAGAACCCAAACCGGAGACATCGCCCTAAGCTTCGATGCCGTCGCAAAGATCGCCGAGCTGCAGGCCGCAGTTGAGGGCGTGATCCGCGGTAAGGCCGATACCGTCAAATTTGCCCTCGTCGCGTTGTTTGCTAAAGGGCATCTTCTCATCGAAGATGTTCCGGGTATCGGCAAGACGACGCTTTCAAATGCGTTGGCTCGGGCGCTCGACCTTTCGATCCACCGGATCCAGTTTACATCCGACCTGCTGCCGTCGGACGTCATCGGCCTTTCGATATTCGATCAGCAGGGCGGCGATTTCGTATGGAAACCGGGGCCAATCTTTTCGAATATCGTCATCGCGGACGAGATCAACCGTGCGACGCCGAAAACGCAGTCTGCGTTGCTCGAAGCAATGGCTGAAGAACAGGTGACGGTCGAGGGCATTTCGCGCGGCCTACCGCTGCCTTTTATGGTCGTGGCGACGCAGAACCCGTCAGAACACCACGGCACGTACCCGCTGCCTGAATCGCAGTTGGACAGGTTCATGCTTCGGCTGCATATGGGTTATCCGAGCGTGGACGACGAGCGAAAGATCCTGCGTGACCGGGCGGAAGTCAATCCGCTGGATTTTGTCCAACCGGTGATGTCGCAGGACGATATTTTGGAGCTGCAAAAACTTACCTCGCAAATACGCTTTGACAACACACTGCTCGATTATCTATTGGAGATTGTGACCGCAACCCGAGCGTCGGAATCGCTCGAACTCGGCGTCAGCCCGCGCGGAACGCTGGCACTCTTCCGATCAGCCCAGGCCCTCGCCCTCATCGAAGGCCGCGATTTCTGCATAGCCGACGACATCAAACGCCTCGTCGTGCCCTGCTTCGCCCATCGCATTATCGTAAATTCGCGTTCAGCGGGTCTGAAGAATAAAACGCGCGAGGCTGAGCAGATACTTAGCGATATTTTGCAGAAATTGACTGTGCCGATCTAAGATATCTGCCCACGAAATACGCGAAAAGACCCGAAAGAGTTCTAATCTTTCGCTCGGTTTCCCGTATTTCGCGGGCAACGATTTATGGATCTTCGAGCCATCAGACATTTATTCAGCCTCCGCGACCTGCGGAATGCGGCGATGGGGTTTGCCGTCGTTTTTGGCGGGATCGGGCTTTCCGGGATTACTTATTATGCTCATTTGAGCGGGAACGCACGGTTGGCGGGGATATCGGCCGGGATATCGCTTGTTTTTGTTTTGCTCATTCTCATTTTCGTTGTTCCGCCGCTTGCCCGAAACGCGAGTAAAGAGGCGTCGCAGTTGAATTTGCCGTTTGAGTTTACGGCGGGCGGGGCGGTGATGCTGGGGTTGATCGTGATCGTCGGTTTTTCGGCGTGGAACAGTGGGAATAATCTGCTTTTTCTGGTGTTGTCGTTTCTGACGGCTTCGATGTTCGTGGGCTTTCTTGCGGGGAGCTTTTGCCTGAAGAAGCTCGATGTCAAGATGCGTTTTCCCGAGACGATATTTGCCGGGCAGGAGACGCCGATACTTGTCAGCATCCATAATCGCAAGCGGTTGTTTCCGAGCTTTTCGGTGGTCGCCGAGGTTCGAGGAAAGGAACGCGAGCGGTCGATCGCGATCGACGATCTGAAAAAGATACTGCCCCGGCGACTGGCCGAACGACTTGCTCGGGCTCCAATCGTGCGGCGGACTTTGAGCTACTTCGTTCACGTGCCGAGAAATCAGACCTCCGAGATCAAGAGCGACCATACTTTTCAAAATCGCGGACGATTTCTGATAAAGGATTTTGAGCTTTCGACGAAATTTCCATTTGGGTTCTTTCGGCACCGGCGGCGATTGCCGGCAAAAGAGACCGAATTAATTGTGTTTCCCAAGCTGGAAGTGCTTGAGACAGACCTTGACGGGGCGCCGCTCGAAACCGGGAAGCTTGTCGCGAACAAGCGCGGTTCCGGACAGGATCTGCTCGCACTGCGTGATTATCAGCCGAACGACGATTTGCGGCGGATCGATTGGAAGGCCACCGCACGGGCACGGCATTTGATCGTACGGGAGTTTTCAGCCGAGGACGAGAAACGCGTGACGATTTTTTTCGATACGCGCGTGCCTTCGAACGGCGAGAAAATACTGACGCTCCGTGAAAAGATCGAGATTGAGAATGCGGGAAAAAGCGTTGTGCAGTCCGAAAGGTTTGAAAAGGGCGTCAGCCAGACGGCCGCTCTGGTTGCATACTTTTGTAACGAGAGAGCCGAAGTCCGTCTCATTGCTGCCGGCGAAAAAGGCGAGTTTGGCACTGGAACACGACATCTGCACGATATTTTAAAGCGTCTGGCCCTTATCGAACCTGCCGCGGTGGACGATGAAACGCAGACCGAAACGGCGAGGAATATCGGCGATTATTTCGAGGAGATCGAAAACAGCCACAATATTTTAGTAACGAGTACCGAAACCACACCATATCCGAATAGTCCGCCGTCTGAAACCAATATCGTGCCTTTCTAGGCCTTCCTTAAAACAATGGCTTTCTGTCGGGACTCTTTGCGAACTTTGCGAAAAACTTTGCGTCCTTTGCGGTTGAAAGAGATTTAAACGCAAAGATCGCAAAGTAAAATCCGCAAAGGTCGCGAAGTAGATGCAAACATGCGACAAAACCTGTCATAAATTCACCCTTCGTGGTGTATTTTAGATAGAAAGCATTGATCGATGCTGAAAATGAGTGAAACGACCGAAATATTTGTGGACATAATGTCCGAACAAACAGGAATCGCTGCCGCGAAAGAGATAATCGAGTTTGATGAGGCTTTTACGCTTCACCATAGGACTGTCTTCCGGACGGCACGATCGGTGGTGCAGGATTGCGGCCTGGCTGAGGACGTGACGCAGGAAGTGTTCATTCGGTTGTATAAGCATATGGATTCGATCCACGATGCCGAGATGCTCCGTCCATGGCTGATTCGCGTCGCTCTGAACCTGGCCAGGAACACGATCCGGGGGAATATAAGGGCGAACACGAGGGACGAAAATTACGTCAAAGAAACAGTAGAAAGCAGCGTATATTCGGTCGAAAGCGAATACGAACAGCAGACTGAAGTGAACGAGATAAATCGGGCGCTGAACAAGGTGAAAGAGCCGCTGCGAAGCTGTTTGGTGCTAAAGCAGCAGGGACTTTCATACAGGGAAATTGCCGAAAGCCTATCGCTCAACGAAGCAAGCATAGGGACATTCGTGGCACGCGCGAGACAAGAGTTTTTGAGGTTTTACGGTAAGATCGGGAGAGATGTTTTATGAACGACAAGTGTATTGAAATTGGGACCATTCAGGCCTTTTTAGATGGCGAAACGTCGCCCGACCTGTCGTTCAGAATATCCGGCCACGTGGCGGCTTGCGACAAATGCGCCCTCGTGTTGGCGGATGCGGAAGAAGAAAGCTCGGTTGTGTTTTCGGCACTTGACAGGGAATTCAATTCGATGGTCCCGACACAGCGTCTGTGGAGCAGCATCAATGACGCAATCGCCTACGAAAAAAGCCATACGTCTTTTTGGGATAAAATCCGGACTTCGCTGTCTACTCTAATTGCGAATCCTTCGCTTACGGTTGCGGCAAGCGTTTTGTTGGTATTTGGAATCTTTGCGGCGGTTTGGAGTTTGAAACCAGGCGATGTGAACAATGCAGTTGGAACGGAAGTCGCAAATGTGGCTCAGCCCGATGTCGCCATTATTGATATCGTTGGTGGTGGTACGGAACCGATTCAGGCTCCTCAGGCCGGCTTGAAAGTTGACGCCTCGAATCTTCAGCCAACCGAGTTGAAAAAGCTTGTGACGAACGCCAACTTTAAAGTATCTAGCGACCAGCCAAAGGCCCAGTACCTCGTAAGCCGAGCTCCGGTTGAAGAATATCTCCCCGGCGAAGAAACTTATGTGCGGACGATTTCGGACCTCAAGCAGAACGTTGACGGGCAGAAGGACCGGATCATGAATCCGTCGTCACGAATTGCTTACGAACGCGATATGGCCGTGGTCAATGACGCGATCAAAAAAATGAAGGAAGTGGTCAAGAAGAATCCGAAGAATCAATCGGCCAAGCAGGTTCTTTACTCTTCGTATCAGAACAAGATCGATCTGTTGAATTCGGTCGTCGAACGCGAAGAGCTGATGGTTAGCCTTAGGTAAGCCATTTGTCGTTAGTGAAGTAAATGATTAGAAACGGGTTACAAGTTAATAGATTTATAATATCGCTGTGTCTTGCGACGGCTGCCTCTATTAGTCTTTATGGGCAGACTACTCCGCCGCCGAAAACGCCAAAAAAGCCGGTAACACGTATTGAAGCTCCCGCATATCCGAGTTCAAGGGAAGCTCCCCAACCGTCGTCTACCGTTCGCGGCACTTCTGAAAAGGCCCTTGCGGTAGAAGCGAAAGTGCATATTCAACTGCCTTGTATTTCCCAGGCGAAGGTTGTCATCAACGGTTGGGAGCGTAACGAAATTCGTGTTTTTGTAAAAAACGGCAGTAAGTTTGCGGTTCGAGTTCATGAAAAGGACGCCTCCAGCGGCAAACCCAACTGGGTATTGGTAACTATCCTCGCGCCCGACAGGTCCAGGATCAGGATGTCAGATTGTATCTCAGGCGACCGTATAGAGATCGATGTTCCGATGAAGGCCAGCGTGGAAATGAAGGCCTTTGAGACTGAAACAAGGATAGATTCCGTCAGGAAAGTCAATATTAAGAATGTGGGCGGCAACGTGGCGTTGAGGAACATTTCGGGGGGAATTACGGCGGCGACCTACGAGGGTGATGTAGCGGTTGAAAATTCGGGTGGACAAATATCACTCGAAACATCGACCGGAAATGTCATTGCGTACGGCGTCAGTCCCGGTGAGATCGGCGATACGTTCACGACAAAAACCAGGAGCGGAACGATCACGCTGCAAAAAGTGGATCATCGGCAGATCGATGCGAATTCCGTAAGCGGTTCGGTCATTTTCAACGGCAAGTTTCTTCCGGGTGGACTATACAATTTCACAACGTCCGACGGCTCGGTAAAACTGGCAATCCCGGGCGATTCGTCGTGCAGAATAATTGCATCGTACGGGTTTGGAAAGTTTGACACAGTGTTTCCGCTAAAGATCGAAACGGAAAATATTACCGAGGGCGGCCAGAGTATGGTGGCCAAGATGGGTGCGGGTGGCGCAGACGTAAGAGTGACGACGAGCAGCGGAAGCGTCAACATCACTAAGCAGCAATAACATCGGTTTGGAGTTCCGAGTTTAGTCGGCTACCACCCCGGTCAGCAACCACCCCGCCGATGCAACATCGGCACCCCTCCTCAAACCAGGAGGGGAGTTAAATTCAGGTTCTTCAAAATTCCCCTAGATTTCTTTCCGTCCGCAACGCGAACTGCTCGGTCATCGATGGAGAATCTTCGGTCTTTTCATCCCTCACAAGCCTTTCCAGTCGCCACATTGGGAAAAAGTAATCGCTCATCGGCAGATAAGGTTCGTTATTAACGATCGAGCTGCACCAATCGTCAAAATATCCAAGATCGATAGCCCGAACAAAAATTCCCGCAGGATTGATCTCGTCGATTATCCCAAGCAATTTCTCTCGCGGTGTGTGCAGCACCAACATTACGCTCTCGCCGGTTTCAATTTTCATAAAGGAATTAGTTTCGAAGTGACGATTCTTTTTTGCCTCTGGTTATTCTAATATCTATTTGAAAACAATATTTTAAATTTGAGATCTGAGATTTCAAATTTTAGATTTCGGGATGCATATCACAAAGATCGAGCTTGAGGATTTCAAGTCTCATGCCGATTCAAAATTCGAGTTCAATCGCGGCACAACCGCGATAACCGGCGAGAACGGAGCGGGGAAAACTTCGATTATCGAGGCGATCGCGTGGACGCTTTTCGATACGCTCGAATATAAAAAAGAAGATATTGTCCGCCGCGGAGCGAAGAAGGGCGTTGCCCGCGTGACGTTCGAAAGCGGCCTCGACGAACGCGAATATACAGTCTATCGCGATACGGGAACGGGATATCACGTGTACGACCCGAGGTTGAAAATACGCATCGCCGATAAGAAGGAAGAAGTCACAAGATTTCTCTGGCAGCATCTCGGCGTCGAGCCGGGAACCGACCTGGCTTCGCTTTTTAACCATGCCATCGGCGTGCCGCAGGGAACTTTTACGGCGATATTCCTTGCGACCGGTGCCGAGCGTAAACGAACATTCGATTCGCTTTTGAAGGTTGAAGAATACAGGCGTGGGGCGGACGAACTTTTGAAAACATCACGCTACCTGGACAATAGGATAGCCGGCGTTCGGGAGAATATAGCTCGCACCGAAGGCGAACTTGGCCGGGCGGACGCGATAGAGGCTGAGCATAAAAAGGTGGTGGATGAGGCTGCGGAGATCGGCAAAACGTTTGAAATAGTGGATCGGGAAACCGCCGCTAGAGCATTGTTAGTGAAGGAGTTTGATGAAGTTGCGAAAAAGGCTGAGACGCTTCGCATCGAGTTTGAGAAACTAGGTTCGGATGCATCAAAGCTTGAGATCCATTTGGCACTAAAGGAGCGTGACCTCAACGCTGCTATCGACGCTGCTGAGAAGATCAAGCAATCGGAAGCCGGGAACAAGCAGCATCTTGCCGCTCTCGCTCGTCTTCACGAGCTTGAACGCGAGCGGGCCGCACGCGATAAACTGCGGACGGAACTGGCAAAGGTCGAAGCGGCACTTGTGAATGTTAAAGCCGAGCAGAAGCGTTCGAAAGACGATCTGGAAACAGCACTAAAAGCACATCAAATCATCGAAACATTGAAGCCGCAGGTCGGCAATCAGGAACGGCTGGAAGACGAGCTGAATAAATTACGGAACAGCGTAGCAGCAACCCGTGCGGCGTCAAATCAGGCGGCCGCTTATGATCAAAGGCTTACGCAGCTTCGTGAACGATTTTTAGCGAACAAAGAAGAATTAACAACTGCCGAAGAGAAAAGCGTGTCCGCCGCCGGGTTTGCTAAATTGCAAAGCCGCGACACCGAGATTATTCAGCAGCTTGCGCAACTCCGGGCTTCGCTCGAACGCGATGAGAAGTTTCAGGCCGAGATCGTAAACGGTTTTTGCCCGATTCTGTCGCAGAAATGCCTCAATCTGAGCGAAGGACAGACGCTGGAAGGTTTTGTAACAAGCCAGTTTCTTGAACTGAAATCACAGATCTCGGCGATCCAAATCGAGCATAATTTAGTCTGCCAAAATTTGGCCGCAGCCCGCGATGCCGAAAAGATTCTTGGAACGCTTCCGTCGCTGCGGGCACGTGTCGCGGAGATCGAGGACGAGGGCAAACGGATGCGTGCTGAATTGGAAGCCCTGCAAAAAGAAGCAGCGAATTTATCTGTGCTTGAGTCTGAGCTTTCGGGACTGGAGGCAAAGCTCGCCGTTCTTGATAATCCGAAGGGCAGGATCAAGTTGTTGGAAAAAGAAGGCTCAAGGGAGTTTGATTTGCGCGAGGCGATTACCAAGATCGAGAGCAATCTCGAACGGCTCGAGTCGGACCGCATGAACTTCGTTGAGCAGCTCGAAAAGTATAAAGACCTTGATCCACAATGGGTGCAGTTTGCCGGCGAACGCGACGCGACATCGGCGGCCCATCGAATTTATATTGCTAACGAGAGTTTGGCGGCTTCTGTTGTTGGACGAACCACTGATTTTAACGAGTCGAAGGCGGAAACAACGCGGTTGGCCGGAGTTCTGCAAGACGCCGAAAAGGCTTTGATCGAAGTAAGTTCCGGCTATAATCGCGAGCAGCATCTAACGGAACAGGCAGAACTGCTGGCGGGCGAAAGAAGAAAGGCCGAACTTGGTGCGACGCTAAAGGCGAAACGAGACCGGGAAAGCGACCTGGCGGCGGAGATCGGACGGCTTGCGGAAAAGCGGAAGGCGATCCAGGACGAATTCCGCGAAAAGGAAAGGCTGGAAAAGATCGCCGAGACGACGACGTTTATTCGCGACACTTTAAAAGAGGCCGCTCCGCGGGTTGCCCGGAATTACGTGCATCATGTTTCGCTCGAAGCGAATCAGATGTTTCGTGAGATCAGCGGAAACGCCGAATATTCGTTAAACTGGAACGAGGATTACGGCATCTCGCTCGAAGAAGGTGGCTACGACCGACCGTTCACAAGCCTTTCGGGCGGCGAACAGATGGCCGCGGCTTTGTCCGTCCGGCTTGCATTACTTAAGCAGCTTTCCGACATCCGCATCGCGTTTTTTGACGAGCCGACCACAAACATGGACGCCGAACGCCGCGAACGCCTCGCCGAACAGATCGGGCGGATAAAATATTTCGAGCAGCTTTTTGTGATATCGCATGATGATACGTTTGAAGGATATATGGATAATGAGATCCATCTGGGTGACTGAGTATGAGCAGGATTTACGATAAAGCCTTTAAATTCGGCGTCAAATTCAATATTGCAGCTTTCATAGTTCTCAATCTAGTTAGTTTCGTCTTGGCGTATCGCGCATATCATGACCCGACCCGGTTGATTCGATTTTCGGGGGAACAAATTTTGTGGGGCTTTCCCTTCGATTGGAGGAATGGCGCGGGATTTCCGGTAGGATTGGTACTGAATGTTATCGTCATCACATTCTTTGGTTTTGTTTTCGGATTCCTGTTCAAATACATTTACGGAAAAATCGGCAAGAAGAAGTTTAAGCATCGATGAAGAATGTAACGATCGTCTGCGACGGCTCAAGTCTTGGCAACGGAAGGGGAAATCCGCGTGCTGCGGCTGTTGCTGTGCTTGGTTTTAAAGGGATATGGAAGGCTGTCGGCGAGTATTTAGGAAACGCTACGAACCAGCAGGCGGAGATCGCTGCGGCGCGGATCGGGCTGGAGAATCTGAAGGAGCCTTGCAAGGTAAAGGTTCTGAGCGATTCGCGGTATGTTATTGAGACAATGGGCGGAACTTGGAAACGTAAGACGAATCACGAGTGGTGGGCAAGGCTTGATCGGGTCGCGGCAAAGCACGAGATAGAATGGCAATGGGTAAAAGGGCATTCGGGGCACGAGGTTCAGGAAGTCGCTGACACGCTGGCGCGAAAGACGGCGGAATTGGGGCGGGTTGATCTGGAAATGCTTGACGATGCGGCAGCGGGGCTTGGAGTTTTGGAAATTTAGGGTGGCCGCAAAAAGGCACAGAAGACGGAAAGAAAGTTTAGCCACGGATGAACACGGATTTACACAGATTTTCAAAGATCGCTTTTGTGCTTTTGGGGCTATTCAATGGGGCCTGATGTTATAGAAATTTAGGATGGCCGCGAAAAGGCGCAAAAAGAAAATTTAGCCACGGATGAACACGGATTTACACAGATTTTCAAAGATCGCTTTTGTGCTTTTTGTGCTTTTTTGCGGCCATTTATCTGCATTTGGTCAGCGGAGCGCGCAAGGTTGGGTTTGGCAGAATCCGTCGCCGCAGGGGAATCCGCTTTTTTCTATCCATTTCGCAAAAGACAAGGAAAATGGATTTGCCGTAGGCTCGGACAATACAATCCTGCGTACCGAGAACGGCGGATTTAGCTGGGAGCGGCAGACGGCCCCGGTCGACGTTACGCTGTCGGACGTTTTCGTTAAAGACAAGAAAAATGCGGTTATCGTAGGGACGCGTGGAGCGATCTTTACGACGGATAATGCGGGAAATGACTGGAAACAGGTCCGGGTTGAATCGAAAGATCATCTTTACGGTCTTACATTTACGGGAGATGCTCTGAAGACGGGCTGGGCAGTTGGCACATATGGCCGAGTCCTGAAAACCGTTGACGGCGGATTGACGTGGGCTGTCAAGAATTCCGGTTCGGATCAACATCTGTTGAAAGTGTCAGCCTTTGATGCCGAACACGCGGTCGCGGCGGGCGTCAACGGTTCGGTGCTGGTCACGAACGACGGTGGCGAGAGCTGGAAATACGCGAATCCATGTGGAAGTGTACTAATGTCCGGTGCCAGATTCTTAACAGCATCATCTGTACTGGCGGTCGGATACGGCGGCTGTGTTGCGCGGAGCGAAGACGGCGGAGCAACATGGACTCGAATCAACCTGTTTAGCCGCGCAGATTTTCTTTCCGTTTCGTTTTCAGGCACGAAGGCAGGCTCGATGACCGATGCGAACGGTATGGTTTGGCTGACCGGCGATGGCGGCGTCACGTGGCTGCCCTTCAATGTCCGGACAAATCCGAAGCTCGTTTCAATATATTTTGCGGACAAATTCACCGGTTGGGCGGTCGGCCAAGATGGCTTGATCGTCCGCACCGACGACGGCGGATACAGTTGGCAGCGGCTATCGGACGGCGGGCGCGAAGACGTCAACGACATCACGCTTTTCGACAGGGAATTGGGTGTTGCGGCCGGTTCGAACGGTCGCGTCTGGATCACGAACGACGGCGGCCAGCAATGGATCCCGGTTTTCTCGGACACGGCGTCAAACCTTAACGCGATGCACTTTATCAGCATCGAAAAGGGGTGGATCGTGGGTGACAAGGGCACCGTTCTGCGGACTATCAACGGCGGTGCTAGTTGGGGTAAAGGGATTGCCGGCACCACCGACGACCTGCTCGGCGTTCATTTTATTGACGAAAAAACAGGTTTTGCGGTCGGAGCAAACGGAACCATTTTGCGCACGGCCACGGCTGGTGCATATTGGGAGCCGGTCGAATCGAGCACGCGGACATGGCTCGAAGATATAAAGTTTATCAGCCCGACCAAAGGTATTGTCGTCGGTGATGACGGAACAATCCTTATCACCATGGACGCGGGATCGACGTGGTCCAAGGTGAAAACAAATGCTAAGGAGAACCTCTACGCCGTCAGTTTTTATGACGAAAAGATAGGATATGCCGTCGGCTCGAACGGGATAATTATGCGCACGGGCGACGGTGGCCTTAGCTGGCGTGACGTAGAATCGCCATCGCGTGCGAACTTGTTCGCCGTTACGGCATACGGGCGCGACCAGGCGATCGCGGTTGGCGAGCTTGGAACGGTTTTGCTGACGGGCGATGGTGGAAGCAGTTGGGAAATGCAGCCAAATATCACGGGCAAGGTCTTGCAGGCGTTGTCATATCGGGGCAGTGCGGATATTTGGGTCGCAGGCCGCGGCGGTGCAATATTACGACGTACCGAGCCTCTCACGCCTTTTAAATTTGCCGTCAACAGGTCTTCACCGCCCGTCCTTCGGTCCGCAACCGGCAAGCGCAAACCGCGAACACCGCTGATCACAATCCCGGATGACGGCGATATTCCGATAGCAACCAAACCGGTTAAGGATAACTAAATGCTGTTCTGCACCCGCATTAATCAACTCAAGTTAGCTGAATTGTCACTGAAATCCACTCTCCCGAATGGTTGACCAAATGCCGTCCAGCCAGTTCTTCCGGCAGCGTATTTAGGATGGAATCTTCTTGTTCGGCCAATATTCCCGAAATCACCAATGTCTCGCGAGTTTTTTCGATCAACAGTGGCAGGATCGGAATAATTACGTCGGCGGTGAGATTTGCGCAGACGAAATCAAACTGCGGCGTGTCATTTGTGACGGAGCCAACGACGAAATCTATATTGCGGACGCCGTTCAATTCGGCGTTTTCCCGCGCAATTTTTATTGAATCCTCATCGGTATCACAGGCTGAAAATCTGAGATCTGAAATCTGAGATCTGGAATCTAATTTCGCGGCGGCGATTGCCAGAATGCCGGTGCCGGTGCCGACGTCAAGAAACGATTGACCGGGTTTGAAGCTTTCGTCGATGGCAGCCAGGCAAAGCTGCGTCGTCTCATGCGTGCCGGTGCCGAATGCCATGTTCGGTTCGATGCGGATCACGAACTTTTCGGCATCATCAACCTCGTGCCACGGAGCCGCGATCACAAACCGTCCGATGTGCGTCGGTTTCCAGTGCTTTTTCCACTCGGCGAGCCAATCTTGGTTTTTTACTTCGGCAGTCGTGACGCTCGTGATCGAATTGGCCGGAAGCCCGTAAACGGCAAGAGCCTTGTCGAGTTCGGAACGCAGCAGCCCGTGTTCAGTCACTTCCTGAAAATAGCCGATTACCGTCACCGAATCGCGATCCGCTTTCGGCATATCGTTTATCTCAGTGCCGAGCGAATCTAAAGTATTGAAAGCGAATTCGATGGCCTCGGTCGCGGCGGTTTTAACCGTCACCGACACCGCGAACCACTTTGGTTCAGGAGTGCTCATCGTGTTTCGTAGACACCGATATCATCGAGATTTTTTCCGCTATTCCGCCAATCGGCTACGACCTTTACGAACAGCTTGAGGAACACCTTTTTATTGACAATATTCTCTATCGACACGCGGGCTTCGGTGCCGATCTTTTTTAGTTTTATACCGCCTTTGCCGATGATGATGCCTTTTTGGGAGTCGCGTTCGACGTAGATGGCACATGAAATTCGGATCGTCGCCGGGTCACTTTCGTCGTAAACCTCGGTCACAACCGCGGTCACATATGGGATCTCTTCGCCTGTCGTCATCAATATCTGTTCGCGTACCATTTCAGCTACGAGCACACGCAGCGGCTGGTCCGTCATCTCGTCCTCGCTGAAGATCGCCTCAGCTACGGGAAGATGCTTTGTAATCTGCTTTAAAAGATTATCGACCGCTTCGCCTCGAAGTGCGGAAACCGGGACGATCTCGGCAAATTCATATTCCTTTGAATAAAACTCGATCAGGGGCAGCAGTTCGTGTTTTTCCTTGATCTTGTCGATCTTGTTCAGCACAAGTATCGCCGGTTTTTCGGCTTGCTTTATAAGATCGAGAACGAATTTGTCACCGTTTCCGGTCGAAACGCTGGCGTCACGCATCAGGACCAGAATGTCGACGGAAAGGATCGCGTCATGCACGGCAGTCATCATCCGGCGGTTTAGCAGGTAGCCCGGCTTATGCACGCCGGGCGTGTCGATGAACACGATCTGGCCTTCGGGCGATGTGACGATGCCTTGGATTTTATGGCGCGTGGTTTGAGGTTTATTAGATACGGCGGCGATCTTTTCACCGACAAGCCGGTTGAGCAATGTAGATTTACCGGCATTCGGACGGCCTATGAAAGCGGCGTAACCGCTACGGAAATTGTCTTTGAGCATTGACTAAAAGTTAGCAGATTCTGCTCCGGTTAACTAGACGAGCTCTGGAGGCGGCGGCTTGTAATTTATTCATTTATGAATGCGCAACTAACATAATCCGCAACACGGTTTTCAAAATCCTTGAGGTCAACTGGGTCGAAAGGGGAAGCAAAATTCGCCGCGATAGTGGCTGCGTCGCGATCAAACGGAACAAGCAACCAACACTTTCCTGCACCCTCAGGCTTCGGGACCGTAATCTCGATACTCTTCTGATCGTCCAGCCGTTTGATACTTCCGTCAAAACGCAAGGGCTGCCGAATGACCACGGCCCGGTTACTTCCATGCGGCAAGCACTCCAGAAAATATGGAATTGAATTTCCCGTTCCTTTAGTCCCTCCCGCAACGAAAATTGCGGGACCACCAAGAAAATTGCTTAATTCGAAAGTAACCGCCGCTGCGTTCTCGGAAATCATCCGGAGACTTACGTAAGGACCGTGAGGACCGCTACCTCCCCCTGAAGGCATCCAGCGGCGTTCTATGCCGAAGACTTGGACCAGGGTATCGGATCGAGCTTCTGGAAGATTTACGACAACAACCCCGGAACCGATCGCGAAAGCGTTCCACATCCAAACCGACGCCAACCCAAAAGCGAGCGAGAAGAGTAGAACGCGAAAACGTGAGTAAAACAGTCTCATTGTTCCTTTAGGAGCCGGGCTTTCGCGGCGATAGCTTCGGCATGTCCGCCGTTTGGAACTTCGCCGATCTGGATGGCCTTATCGTAGAGGGCAACTGCGTAGCCTTTTTCCTCGTAGAATTCGTATATCTTTGCCAGGGCGACGTAGGTGAGCGAGATCAACGCGGCATCCGTGGAGCGTGTTGCCGACCTGAGCACATTTTCATAAGCCACCTTTGCTTCAAGCAGTGTCGCCTTTTGTTTTTCGAGGTCGGTCAGGCTCTCCGCCGACAGGCTGGCGACGCGGCCGATATTGTAATGAAGGCGTGATTCGCCCGGATTTTTAGCGAGAAGCTGTTTAAGCTCGATATTTGCCTGACCGTAGTTTTTTGCATCGATAAGCTTTTGAATCTCAACCAGCCGCGTAGTCACAGGATTTTCAATAAGGCTGCTGGTTGTTGGGTTTTTCCTGCGTTCTTCACGTGCGGCCAAAGCCCGTTTTCGAGCGTCGGCAAACTGTGCGAGCCGATCGGTTTCCTTAAGCGGATCGAACGAAAGGATCATCTCCCTCATTGACGATGCGATGTCGAAACCGGAGTCTTCAAAGCTCTTGAGCTGCTCGGCGAAATAGAAAACTAGAATCGCTCCTTTTTCGTAATCTTCCGAAAGCTGCATGGCCGTTTCGTCGGCTAAACCGCTCTTATACTTTTCCAGTTCCTGAACGATTTTGCGCTTTTCGGTGTCCGCAGCGGTCGCGTCGACACGCTGCCGTGCCTGGGCAGTGGTGAAGCGGATCTTTACATTCTCGGCCTGCTTTGCGTCGATCGCCGCGACTAGCGAACGCGAGATTGTCAAATAAACATCAGGTGATGCCGACGGATCGATCTTGCGCCGGTCGTCCAGAAGCTTTTTGACGGCAGGACGAATAGTTTCGATATCCTTACTGCTGCCATTGACCAGCGGGTCGATCACAAACTGCAGAAACGCGCGGCGAACCTCCGAAAAAGTGAGATCGCTCTCGGCCGGAAGAACGACGTGATAATCGTCTTTTATATTGACGAAACTTACGTTTCCCACCGGTGCCAGCAGTTCAGGCACGATGTATAGCCGCCGTTCACGTTCCCGCACCTCGACATTTTTCAAAGTTGTTGACTTGCTTGTGCCTTTGGCCGTTTCAGTTTTGATCCTTTCGGCAAAATAGAGCCTCGGTTTTGTGTTCAGGTAATTCAGCAGATCGCTGACCATTTCACGGGCCGAAGTGCGCAGGCGTCCGTCCGCTGCTTTTTGATAGGCCTTTATGTACTCATTGATATTCCCGCTGACGCTCGACCGCCGGTAGAAATCACGCACGAGCGGAGCAAAATCGAGCACATCGAGAAGATTTCCAGGCAGATCGGAAGTTACAACCGGATCGGCAAGCTCCGGTGCCGGCGTTAACGCGTAAGCCATTGAAATGAACGGGGCGACGAGCTCGGCGTCGGTGAGCTTGGAATTGCGGTTTTTGTAACCGACTACGAATGTCGAGATCTTTTGCCGCAGATCGCCGTTCAGGGCCGCTAGATCGCTTTTCAGCAGTTCGCGAAACTTAACGCCCTCCGGCGAGAGCGGCGTATTAATTACCGGAACATCCTCGCCCGCCGCGTTTGTAGTCCGTGCGGCCTCAAGTGTAGCCAAAACAAGCATCACACGCTTGTCGGGCTCGATCCGCACCCCGTAGTTCGAAAGGTCGAATCCGGTGGGAACATTCTGAGCGAAGGCATTCGCCGAAAAAATACAGATAAAAACTAAGATGATCGACTTAAACATTAATGGTTTATTTTCCTTTCAGCACCGCAAGCGGCAGCAACCGGATTCCTAATACTTCGTTGTCAACAATACCGAATAAGAGATGAATTTTATTGTATCAAAGATGCTTTGTACCAGTAAGCAGGAGGAATTTCCTATCAGAACCTCGGGCGGAGGCTTTAAGACTCCCCTCCTTGTTTAGGAGGGGTGGCAGCCGCTTCGGCTGACGGGGTGGTAGGTCTGTTAGTGCTCCGCCATCCGAAACTGTTTTCGATTCGGTGTAGGACATACTCCAATTCCTGAAACACTAGAAAGTTTTCGAAGCGGATTACTTTGATGCCGAGGCCGTTTAAGTAAAGCTTGCGGGCGTGATCGTATTCGGCAGCCCGGTCGGTGCGATGGACTTCGCCGTCCAACTCGACCGCCAGTTTTTCGGCGTCGCAATAGAAATCGAGAATATAGTTGCCCACGCTATGCTGCCTGCGAAACTTACGGCCGGCAAGATTGGAGTTTTTTAAGACTGTCCAGAGAAAAGCTTCGGCGGGCGTGAGGTTCTTGCGAAGCTTCTTGCGACGCGGTTCGAGGACTGTTTTGTTGTGGAGCCTCTCTCTCATTGTTAGCCTGTTCTCAGCGTTGTCTACCACCCCGTCCGCGAAACGCGGCCACCCCTCCTAAGCAAGGAGGGGAGTTTTGCGAAGACGATTGTAAACATTTGGTGATGAACCAAACGCAAAAAGCCGCGAATTTTTACGTCCGCGGCTGATTGAATTTTAGGGAGGCCGGTCGCTACCGCTCGCGGTTCTGACCTAGTTGTAGCTCGCAAGAGCCTCGGCTTCGTCGTCGTAGACGTCGAATACCGTCAGGAGTTTTGTGATCGCGAGCAGGTCCTGGATCTTTTGGGTCAGTTTCAAAAGCTTCAGCGTGCCGCCCTCTTTATTGACGGCTGTAAAGCTTGAGACCAATTCGCCGATACCGCTCGAATCGATGTAGCCGACACCGGCGAGGTTCATCAGGATCTTGTTTTTGCCGTCGCCGAGCAGCCGGCGGATGGTGTTGCGAAGGGCGACGCTGCCTTCGCCGATCGTTACCTTGCCGTCAAGGTCTAGAATCGTTACATCGCCAGCCTGGCGTTCCGAAATAGTGATATCAGCCATTTTTGTCTCCTCAGTTAATTTAAATAAGTATTGATAGCAGATTTTAGACCAATCGCCGTAAAAAGTGAAAAGTGAAAAGTAAAAAGTGAAAAGTTAAGAAATAGAGGGTTAAGCACGCTTATCCGCTATCGCTCGTCACTTTTCTCATCTTGACGACCATGCCGCCGCCGACGTGATTAGACCATTCAACTTCGTCCATGAACGAACGCATAAAAAGGATGCCGCGGCCCGAAGCTTTCAACAGATTGGCCGGATTCGTCGGGTCCGGTATTTCATCCGGTGCGAATCCCGGGCCGAAATCCCTTACCAGTATCTCGACGCCTTTCGGCGAACGGATAAAGGTGACTTCGACCTCTTTCTCCGGGTCGAACTTATTGCCGTGCTTTACGGCGTTAGCAACGGATTCGCGGACGGCCAAGTCTATAGCCGAAGCGAAATCGTCTCCCAACCCGTTGCTCCTGACAAAGGTTTCGGCCTGCGAAGCCGCTTCGTCTACCGACTCGATCCGGCTTGGTAATCTAAGTTCTTTAGTTTCAGACACAAGTTTTTATGTACGTTAGCCGTTAATTATATGCCGTGTCAAGACAAACCGTAATTATTCAGTCTAAAATGTTTCGTATGAAGATAAATCCGGCCGGAAGGCTGCACGGCGAGATCATTTTGCCCGGCGATAAATCTATCTCTCACCGCGCGGCGATATTTGCGGCTCTAGCCGAGGGCGTGACCCGAATACATAGTTTTGGAACGAGTGCTGATTGTGCGGCGACGGTCAGATGCCTTCAATCGCTTGGTGTTGAGATCGAGCAGGACGGTTCGAATCTTAGTGTTAAAGGCGTTGGAAAGACGGGATTTACGGCCCCGGTTGGCCCGCTCGACTGCGAAAACAGCGGCACCACCATGCGTTTGATGTCAGGTGTGCTCGCCGGGCAGAATTTTGAATCGATCTTGATCGGTGATGAATCGCTCCAAAAAAGGCCGATGAAACGGGTGATCGACCCGCTGACGCTGATGGGAGCTTCGATAGAAGGAACTGAGAATCGAGCGCCGCTTCGTATCTCGGGCAAACAGCCGCTAAACGCTATCGATTTTGAGCCGACCGTTGCATCCGCCCAGATAAAATCGTGCGTCCTTCTTGCCGGGCTTAATTCCGACGGCGAAACGTCTGTGCTAGAAACAATGCAGACGCGAGACCATACGGAACGGATGCTGCGGTGGTTTGGCGTCGATGTTGGCGAGACGCAGGTTAGCGGCGGCGTAAGGCTGTCGGTTTCCGGTGATTCCCGGTTGACGGCGAACGACCTGCGCGTTCCGGCCGACCTATCTTCGGCGGCATTTTTTATCGTGGCGGCGGCCTTTTTGGAAGGCTCCGAGATCGTGATGCCGAATGTCGGGGTAAATCCTTCGCGAAAGGCTATCGTCGATGTCCTGAAGGGGTTGGGCATAGATATCGAGATATCAGATGATAGAGAAAACTGCAATGAGCCGGTTGGGAAATTGATAGTTCGCGGACACGGCGACATCGCCGCGACGAAAACCCAAAATCTGTTTAACGGCAGCGTTATCGCCAATATGATCGACGAAATACCAATATTGGCGGTAGCCGGAACGCAGTTGGCGGGCGGGCTTGAGATAAGGAACGCATCCGAATTGCGGATAAAGGAATCGGACCGGATCGCCGCAATAGTTGAAAATCTGCGGCGGATGAATGCCACGGTCGAAGAATATGAGGACGGATTTAAGGTCGCGAGGTCCGATCTGAAAGGTGCCGTTATCGATTCGTTCGGGGATCATCGGATCGCGATGGCTTTCGCCGTCGCGGGCCTCTTGGCAAAAGGTGAAACCGAAATTCGCGGTGCGGAATCGGCAGCCGTTTCGTTTCCCGCCTTTTTCGATACGCTTGCGGGCGTAATATACTAACCGGCATGGGCGAGCCGGAAACTAGGAACACCGCGAGATCGGACAAGCGAATCGCTTTGACCGGATTTATGGGCGTCGGTAAGACGAGCGTCGCCCGGCATCTTGCCAATATGCTTCGATGCGACCGGCTCGATCTCGATTCGCTGATCGAGATAAATGAGCAGAGGCGGATCGCAGAGATCATCGATGCGGACGGCGAACCCGCATATCGGGACATCGAAACGGAAAACCTCAAACTTGCCCTTAGCAAGAACGGTGTACGCATTCTGTCGCTCGGCGGCGGAGCATGGACCGTTGCCGAAAACCGCGATCTGATAAAGGCGAACGGGCTTACGAGCGTCTGGCTTGATTCGAGTTTTAATCATTGTTGGAACAATATCCGCCATTCCAGAAAGGAGCGTCCGCTGGCCCGCAATAAGTTAGCCGCGAAAACATTGTTCGACGAGCGGCTGGAGATCTACTGCCTCGCCGACTGGCATTTTGTCGTTAAACCCGACCTGACCTCATTCGATGTTGCCCGCCAGATCTACGAGGAAGTTTTTTCGTGATTTTCGCACGGTCGCTGTTGAAATTTTTTTTGAGATGAATCACTATTACCTATCAATTTTTTGATACCCGGCCGAGGGCCGGAAAACCAGATAAGTCTTGCAGGAAGCTCCGACGTTTTTGCGGGTTTTGCGATTATAGAATCGAGGGATATTAACAGACCTTTTCAGGAGGAAAAATGAAAATCAAATTTCTAACAGTTTTAAGTATAGCCATTGTCTTGTTTATCGGCGCTTGCGGAGGGAAAAGCGACGCCGATCTAACCAAGGCGGTTCAGGATAAGCTCACCGCCGATAAGATAACCGGCGTTTCGGTCGCCGTTAAAGACGGCGTCGCCACGTTGACTGGCGAAGTTGCGGATATCACAGTAAAGAACAAAGCTGCCGCTTCGGCAAAGTTGGTAGAAGGCATTAAGTCTGTAACCGACAGCACAAACGTAAAGGTGGCCCCGACACCTCCGCCGCCGTCACCCGACAAACTTATTGAGGGCACAGTGGGTGAAGCCATCAAGAAGCTGGGTATCGCGGGAATAACAGTAACTGTTGCTGACGGTGAAGTTACGCTGACAGGAGATGTCACAAAGGACAACCTTGCCAAGGTAATGCAGGCGGCGATGGAATCCAAGGGCAATGCCAAGAAGGTCAATAACAAGCTTACCGTCAAATAGACGGACACAGGAGGAAATATGTCATTACAGGAAAAATATCAAACACTTCTTGAGCTGGCTAACCAGAACGGAACCACTTATGAGCTGGCTGAAGGCGACGGCGTTCTGCACGTTACGGGAACCGCACCCGATGATGAGGCAAAAGCTGCTTTGTGGGCGGAATACGAACGCATCGACCCTGAATACCGGGCTGGCGATCTAATTCTCAACGTTCAAACGTCAGCGGCTTTGGCCGGCGGCGGCGGGAATAGCTACACTGTAGTTTCAGGCGATAGTCTGAGCAAAATTGCCGGTAAATACGGTATTCAATGGAAGGCTATCTGGGACCACAACCGCGATATCCTCAATCATCCTGACAAGATCTATCCGGGACAGGAATTGAAGATTCCTTCCTAGATTGAATTGCTAACTTGACTCGAAAGCCCGTGTCCATTGGATGCGGGCTTTTTGTTTGGTTCAATATCGTGTTCAACGCGCGTCAAATAACCGGCGCAATACCGCCCGCTTACGCAGGTGGTTCTGTCTATGGTACATTTCTCGTAATGTCTCTGGAAACGGATTTTATCGTCATCGGAAGCGGCGTTGCGGGTTTGCGGGCATCGATCGCGTTAGCGGAATCGGGTGCCCGCGTTACTGTTTTGACGAAGGACAAGGCGAGCGAATCGAATACGGAGTACGCTCAGGGCGGCGTCGCGGTTGTGCTTTCGGATGACGATAATGCCGAGCTGCACGAAGAAGACACGCTTGTAGCGGGTGCCGGTCTCTGCGATCCAAAAGCCGTTGAAACTCTCGTCGTTGACGGCACAAAATACATAAAACAACTTATCGATTGGGGCATCGAATTCGACCTCGAAGGCGGCAAGCTTGCGTTTACGCAGGAGGCGGCGCATTCGCGGCGGCGGATACTTCATGCTCACGGCGATTCGACGGGAAAGGAGATCGTCCGGGCTTTGATCGCGCGGGCGGGGCGCGAGAAGCGGATAAACCTGATGCCGTTTGCCAACACAGAGAGCCTTTTGATAGCGGACGGGCGTTGCGTCGGTGTGCGGTTTCTCGATCCGATCCTCCGGGCGCCACGCGATATTGCCGCAAAGGCCGTAATTCTTTGCACCGGCGGAGCGGGCCAGCTTTATTTGCATACGACAAATCCCTCGGTGGCGACCGGCGACGGAATGGCGATGGCGTATTTCGCGGGCGCGGAGATGGCGGATATGGAGTTCGTCCAGTTTCACCCGACGGCATTGAGTATCGAAAACGCACCGCGATTTTTGCTGTCGGAGGCAATGCGCGGTGAAGGCGGAATATTACGGAACGCCCAGGGCGAACGTTTTATGGACCGCTATGACGAGCGGCTGGAACTTGCGCCGCGCGACATCGTTTCGCGTTCGATCGTTGCTGAAATGCGGCGGACGGGTTCGCGGCACGTTTTCCTGGACATGACGGCTCTTGACGGGGCATTTCTAAGGGAACGCTTTCCGAAAATATACGAGACGTGCAAGTATTACGGCCTCGATATATCAGAAGACCAGCTTCCGGTTTCACCGGCGTCGCATTACTGTATGGGCGGCATTCGCACCGATCTTTACGGCCGATCGACCGTTCCGGGCCTATATGCAGCGGGAGAGGTGAGCTGCACGGGCGTTCATGGGGCAAATCGTCTCGCTTCGAACTCGCTGCTGGAAGGACTGGTTTTTGGAGCGCGCGCGGGTGAATCGGCGGTAGAAGATAATTTCAAATTTGAAATTTCAGATTTCAAATTAGGAGAAAACGTTCTGAAATCTGGAATTCGGAATGTGGAATCTGGAATATCTACCGCCGTTAAGAAGCGTGTAAAGCGAGTGATGTGGGAGCGGGTCGGGATTTTGCGTGATAGGGATTCTCTGCAGCGGGCGATTGGGGAATTCGATCAGATTGCGAAATCGAATCTCAGCACGTCGTCGGCAAATTTCGTTACGCTGGCAACACTGGTCGCAAAAGCTGCGCTCTGGCGCGAAGAATCACGGGGCGGGCATTTTCGCAATGATTTTCCAGAGCAGAAAGAGGAATTTCGCGTTCACTCCATTCAAAAACGGGGAAGTGATATAGATTCAAGCAAAACGATAAATTTCGCAGCTAGTCCGGCAGCGCTTCGTCGAGGCTTTTAAGCAGGTCTTCACCCCTCAGATCCGGTTCATCCCGTTCCTGGCGGCTCATCGACAAAATTTTTCCTTCGGGAGAAATCAAAAACGTCGTTGGAAAGGATGTGATGCGTAGATTTACTCTAAGAAAATCAACCACGCTGTCAAACTTTGCATTCGTCCACTTCATCCCGTTGTCATTCAAGCCTTTCCGCATCGATTCGATCGTGAAATCCGGGTCGGTATTAAGACCGATGATTTCGAGGTTTCGGCTTTGGAATCGACGATGAGCCTCGCGGATGTACGGCAATTCCTTACGGCACGGCGGACACCAAAAACCCCAGATGTCGAGAAGCACATATTTACCCCGGAAATCGGTGATTTTTCGCTTCTTGCCTTCGAAATCGGTGAAGTTGAATTCTGGAAACTGCTTTCCCATGCCGAGCTCGACGCGTTTGTAATCCTTTGCCTCATGTTCGCGCATCACGATCTGATTTTTCGATACATCAGCTTTTTTGGTGGACAGATAGGTGTCGCCGACCTTGAAAACGACAGACTCGGCATCTGCCTTCGCTGCTTCGGGCGACAGGTTGTCCATATCGATGGTGCCATCGCCGTCAATGTCCACGCCAAGCCAGCCTTCCTGCGAATTTACCTTTTTCGCACCGACCGGCAGTGCATACTGGACAAGCACCTTGCGGCCTTTCACGTCCACGCTGCCGCGGGCCATAACCTCGGTCGATTGGGTGATGAGCCGGTCGCCTGTCGACATCTTCTCGGTTTGGACCGATTTGAAATAGCGAACGAATATTGGGCACGACGAAAAGAAGCCGTCCTTTGCCAGGAGAGGTATTGTTGCGGTCCACAAATACGGATTATCCTTTTTTTCCTGCGTAAGTATAAATTTCTCGTCCGGGGTTAGTTTACGGTCGTCGTTTATATCGGCGAAGATGACGGGGTCTTCGTCACCGTCTTCGACGAGCAATGCGGCGACGGAAAATTTACCTGTTTGGGGATGGCTGAACTGTCCACTCGAAAAACGAGCCGACGAGTCGAATGAGCCGAGAGCCTTCCATGCGTCGCCGGAGTCACGCTTCAGGATAACGCGTTCGAATTCTTCGACGTTCGCGGCAAGGCTTTTTTCAAATTGGCCGATATATTCCGTGCCGCCGGCGGGTGCGGCAAAGGTCAAAGACAGGGCGGGGAAGAGTACGATAAAGAGCGCGGTAATGGAAGATCTAAAGCTCATATTGTTGTAAAACCAGAATGTTGATGTTGATTGGGATATTTTCAGGAGAAGCAATCTGACAAATATGATTCTAGGTAATAACCTTGTGAAAGTCAAAAATTCTTGCTTGGACGCAGTGGTCGGTTTTCAAGCGCACTACGATTCGTACTTTGCCGTTCGGAAGATTAAAAATTATTTCCCGCAAAGTCGCAAAGAAGCAAAGAAGACAGATCGGATGCGGTTATTGATTCCAAATGACTGACCCCACTAGTGGCTTGGCCCTTAAGGTATAGTGCGCTAATAGCCTGAACGGTAGTGCTTCAGTTTGAAATTCGATTTTATTAGCACGGCTTCTCTCCGAACTCGGCGTCTGTCTCTGTGATCTCCGCGTTTGAAATATGCTCAGCAAAAATTTAACGCAGAGCGCGGAGAGGCTTTCGCTGAGATCGGAGAGAAGAATTCCATTTCAAACTGAAGCACTACCGCCTGAACTTATCATTTGCGAAAAAGCTGTGATAGTCTTTGTTTGAAAGCTCATCTGTTCAGAAGCGACTGTTTATCCAGATTCAAACCGGCGAAACCTACGTATAACTATGGAATCAAGCGCAACTACGCTCAATTTGGCCTCTATCGTTACTCATCATGCGAGGCTTGCCCCGCAGAAGGAAGCGATTGTTTTTAGCGATGTTCGCATGACCTACGGACAGCTTGATGCAATGTCCAACAAGGTAGCGAATGCGTTGACGGAATTGGGCATCGGGCACGGTGACAAGGTCGCGTTGAACTGCCCAAACCTGCCGTATTTTCCCATCGTCTATTACGGAATATTAAAGGCCGGTGCGGTGGTTGTGCCGACGTGCGTGCTATTTACGGCCCGTGAGATCGCGTATCAGTTAAAGGATTCGGACGCGAAAGCGATCTTTGCGTTTGAAGGTACTGATGAATTGCCGATCGGTGCGTCGTGCAAAGCAGCTTTTGACGAGGTCGATTCTTGCGAGCATTTGATCATTCTGACCAAAGAGCCGGCTGGGGCATCGCCGTTCCCCGATCACAAAACGCTGGGGCAGCTCATTGGTTCGCAGCCGGAAACATTCTCAGTCTACCCGACGGCTCCGTCCGACACATGCGCGATCCTTTACACGTCGGGTACAACCGGACAACCAAAAGGTGCTGAATTGACGCATCTAAACATTCACTCGAATGTAACTACGACCTACTTGATCCATCTGCCGATGCTCGATTTTACGGATGGAATGCAGAAAACGGTCCTGATCACACTTCCGCTGTTTCACACAACCGGACAAACCGTACAGATGAACACAAATGTCTATGGCGGAAACCGCATCGTTCTTCTGCCCCGGTTCGAGCCGAAGGCAACGCTCGACATAATGGTTGCGGAGAAGGTTAATTTTTGGGTGGGCGTTCCGACAATGTACTGGGCGCTGCTGAAATATGTAGAAGAAACCGGATATGACATAAGCCGCATTGCCGAGAATATGAAGGTCTGCACGTCGGGCGGGGCTCCGATGCCGGTCGAGGTGATGAAGGATTTCGAATCGAAATTCAAGGTCCGCGTGATGGAAGGCTACGGCCTTTCGGAAACATCGCCGCTGGCTACATTTAATCATTTTGAAAAGCCTTCGAAACCGGGATCGGTTGGCCAGGCTATCTTTGGCGTTGACGTGCGATGCTTTGACGAAAACGACAACGAGGTGCCGCGCGGCGAGCGTGGCGAAGTGGTTATTCGCGGGACGAATGTAATGAAGGGTTATTACAAGCGCCCGGAAGCGACGGCCGACGCCTTTCGCAACGGTTGGTTTCATTCAGGCGACATTGGGATAATGGATGAAGAGGGCTATTTGTCCATAGTTGACCGTAAGAAAGATATGATCCTTCGCGGCGGCTACAACATTTATCCGCGTGAGCTTGAAGAAGTGATAATGACGCACCCGGATGTTTCGCTGGTCGCGGTGTTGGGCGTAAAGGACGACCGGTTGGGCGAAGAAGTAAAGGCGTATGTCGTTTTAAATAAAGGCTCCGTTCTTACCGAAGAGGCGTTTACCGAATGGTGCAAAAGTCAGATCGCCGCGAACAAATATCCGCGCCACGTAGAGTTTCGCGACAGTTTACCGATAGGAAATACGGGTAAAATATCGAAGCTCTTGCTTCGCCAGGAAACGTCTTAGTTCGACTTTGCGATCTTTGCGTCTTCAACTTTGCGTCCTTTGCGGTAAAATCTTTTTAACCGCCAAGGGCGCAAAGTTTTTCGCAAAGGACGCAAAGGATTGATCAGTTCCGATGTTGATGTATCGCTGTAAGTTATTGATAATATTGATCTTTGTCTTAGGAGCTTTTTCGGTCTGTTGCGATTCGGCGCCTAGGCAGTTCGTGATCGCGGACAGTAAATCTTACGAAGCCTCGCTCTTCAGACAAAATTGCGCCATCTGCCACGGGCCGGAAGCAAAAGGGCGAACTCTCGACGACGGTCGCGTTATTCCCAACATTCGCGAAGGCGAACATAAATACAAGTCGGCCGGCGAAATCTACAACCATATCGCCAACGGCGGCAACGGCATGGTGCCATTCCGCGATCAACTGACGGAACGCGAGATAAACCTGTTGGTAAATTTTGTTCAAAATGACCTTCGCAGATAGATCGCCCGCGAAATACACTAAATGCACGAAAAATAGGTTCATCTTACCGAGATATGGAGATCGTGAGATGCGCGTGAAACGCTTTTGTTTAGTGTATTTCGTGAGTTTCGTGGGCTAAAATAGATTTATGAGAGTTTTGATAACTGGTGCCAGTGGATTGATCGGAACGGAGCTTCAAAAATCGTTCGAAGAGAAAGGTTACGAAATGCTCCTTGCATCGCGGAGCAAACCGAAGGACGACGGGCATATCCAATGGAACATGGACACGGGCTTTGCCGACGAAGACCTAGAAAAACTTGAAGGGCTTGATGCCGTGATTCACTTGGCGGGCGAGAACGTCAGCGGTCTGCGGTGGACGGAGGATAAGAAAAAGGCGATCCGCGACAGCCGCGTTTTTGGGACGCGGACGATGATCGAAGCATTTGCCCGTCTTGAAGAGAAGCCGAAGGTTTTCATCGCGGGTTCGGCCATAGGTTTCTACGGAGACCGAGCGGACGATGAAATGACTGAGACGAGTGCGGCCGGCGACACCTTTCTTGCCAAGGTATGCAAGGAGTGGGAAGCCGAGTCGCGTCGGGCCGAGGACATGGGAATCCGGACTGTTTTGCTGCGTACCGGCATCGTTCTGTCGAAAGACGGCGGAGCGCTTGCGACGATGCTAACGCCGTTTAAATTCGGCGTCGGCGGCGTGGTCGGCAGCGGTAAGCAATGGATGAGCTGGGTGTCGCTGGACGACGTGGTCGCGATAATCAACTTTGCTTTGGAAAACGAAAGCTTGCGCGGGGCCGTTAACCTCGTATCGCCAAATCCGGTTACGAATGAAGAGTTTACAAAGACGCTCGGCAGCGTCCTTTACCGCCCGACGTTTTTGCCCTTGCCCGAATTCGCGGTAAATTTGGTCTTTGGCGAAATGGGTGATGCTCTACTACTGGCTTCTACACGCGTGATCCCGAAGCGGCTCGTCGATGCTGGTTTTAAGTTTAAATATACCGAACTGAAAGCGGCGATTGAGCACGCGGTAAAGTAAGAATTGGCCCACGAAATGCACGAAAGACACTAAATAAAAGATTAGGGTTGAAATTGAATCTGCCGGATTTTGTTGTCGATGGTTGAAATTATTTATCGAGAAGAAAGTTACGAGATAATCGGAGCCTGTTTTGAGGTTTACAAACAGAAAGGATGCGGATTCACGGAACCCGTTTATCAAGAATGCTTAGCGATCAAATTTGGATTACAAGGGGTTCCGTCCGTGTCTCAACCTATTGTCGAAATGGATTATAAAGGTGTGAAGCTTGTACAACACTTCGACCTGATTTTGTGTGTTACGAGAAGATCGTGATTGAGCTCAAAGCATTGTCAAAGCTAGTCAATGAACACCGCTCTCAGACATTAAATTATCTTAACGCCAACAAGTTCAGGCTCGCTCTTCTTATCAACTTCGGACACCATCCTAAGCTCGAATACGAACGCATCGTTTTGTAAAACTTTCTTATTTAGTGCTTTTCGTGTTTTTCGTGGGCAAAAAGAATCGGCCTGCTAGGGCTTGCGTCTGCTGCGAACGGAGCGATCTGGAGGTTTAATAGATATTGGCCGTCAGTTACTTCGCTCGGCACGTAAATCAGTTCCGTAATCGTGCTGTTAAGCCGTGTATTCTCATTCGTTTCAAAGCTTCCTTCCTCGACGTTCCAGAACATCCGATGATTTATTAGTGTTCCTTCGTCAAAGATCCTATCAATTGAAGGCAGGTCAACGAGCAAATGTTTGTAGCCAAATTCGACGATGTATTGCATTGCTTCGGAGGAAAAATACGGCGGAACTACGTCTCCGTATTCACGCGAGAGCTTGCTGTCATCGTTCGGCAACGTGCGGACGATAAGGGCCGCGTCGGGGCCGCGTTCAGTCGCGGGAAGTTGAAATTCAGTTTCGCCGCGTGGTTGCAAGAGGCCGGTCGCGACCGCTTCCGGTTCTGACTTGATTGCCGTTTCGAGTGCCTCGCGCGTAATCACCAAATCCTCGCTGCTGCCCGTCCATTCGGGATCGACGGATATTAGGATCGCCCGAATAAACACATCCTGCAAACAATCACGCACCGAGATTCGCTCATTTGTAATGTGGCCGACGCATTCGGTATGCGTGCCGCTGCAATGAGGAATGAAAGTGTACTGCTCGAAATTCACGCTGCCGCCAAGCCTTGTGTCGCCAACCAGATCACCGGCCTTGACGGGTTTTGACGACGCCGGTTCGACGCCGTAAGCATTCGGCTGAGGGCCGTTGAAATTGAGCGGGATCGAAATGTCGATCGGGTTGTCGAGATCGATCTCGTATTTAACACCTTTGATGTGGAAAATAGAGGCAGACGCTGGCATTTTTGAAGAAGAATGTTTGATAGTTTGATTGCTGCTGTTAGCCGGCTTACGTTTATCGCAAAACAGAAGATATAATCACGACAGTGACGAAAATCACGGATGATCGTTTGGATTTTCGACAAGCAGACCTTCCAACTGAGCGGCCTGATTCAGATCGTTGTCGGCGGATACAAATACGGGCGAGACTATTCCTCCCCGTTGCAGACGGGTTATTTACCACTAATGCAACGGCAAGTTGGGTAGTATCGTAACCTCGTAAATCGTGTTTTTCCGCAAGTGAAATTCCTTGCTCAATAATTGTCGGAGTAAGATCAATGACTATAAAACGCTTTGCGAAATCGCGTTTGAAACGAAATAAAGCGTTGGTCGCTGCAGCCTGATCAAGACTTCCAGCTTTCAGACGGCGTGCAATTGCCGATGCAACTTCGATTCCCGTGATGCCGGAAATAAAAACCTCGTTTGCTGCGGAAGGACGAAGCAAATCAACTACCCAGGAAGTTCCCGTTTCGGCAATATATCGTTTTACCAACCCGCTCGAATCGAAAAACAGGGTGGCCATCAGTTCCTGTCCTCAAGCACAGTTTCCGAAAGCGGCTTGCCCTGAATAATAATCGGCTCGAAGTCCTCTTCGAACGTGCCTTCGCTCTCTGGAATATTGCTAATCATTCCTTCGGCAAGCAACTCGCGCAAGACTTCCGGCGAGACCCGTTTAGCCAAATCACCACCGTTTGCCGCTTCCCATTGATTCATTTCGGCTTGCAAGTCGCCATCGGCGTCAGTTTCGATCGTAATGCGGACGCGTTCGTGTTCTTTGAGTGTTTGGGGAACAGATGAAATGGGCTTGAAGATGCCATTTTCGTAAATTGCCTCGAGGGTCGTCATATTTCTCGATCTTACCACAACATAATAAGAGAAAAACTTATTTATCGCCTTAGGTGTTCGACGCTTTCAGCGTCGGAACGATTATACGATCTACCTAGGGTGACGTTCGCTTCGCTCACTTTACCCTAGGCTTTAATGTTCGTCGCCGTTGGCGACGCCGATGCTCGAATCCTTCTCACTACTTCACCCAACTCGATCTCATTCACATTTTCGACACTCGCGCATATTTCCATCAAGAGTCGATCCTGAGCATTTCCTTTCTCCTTGGCCACCGCGTACGGCAGGTCTTCGCGGAAGGTGACCATTGAGTATTTTGAGAAATAGTCGGGATAGGTTTGTTCAAGGAGCGTTTCCAATTCGCGTTTTCGTTGGAATACGGGGTCGGCGGTGGCGTCGCGCATTTCGTAGAAATTTTCTTCGGCCATATCGGCGATGGCGTCGGTGTTGATTTTGCGGAGCTGGCCGTAATCCGTGTAGATTCTCTCCCAATCTATGACCGAAAGGGGCCCAGTCGCTACCGCTCCCGGTTCTGACAAGAGTGAGTCGAGTACTCTCACGTCTTCGAAGGCGCAGTTCATGCCCTGGCCGTAGAACGGGACGAGGGCATGGGCTGAATCGCCTAGCAGCAGAGCCTTGCCGCCCGCGTTCCACGGGAAGCATTTTATCGTGCCGAGATTGCCGGTCGGGTTGGTGAAGAAATCTCCGGTGAGCGTCGGCATGAGTGGAACGGCGTCGGGGAATTCCTTGCGAAAGAACCGGTGTAGCGATTGTTCATCAGTCAGATGATCGAATCCTGATTCGGCAGAAAGAACCACCCCGTCAGCCGAAGCGGCTGCCACCCCTCCTTCGTAAGGAGGGGAGCTTTTTTCGCTCTCGTTCACACTCGCGTTTCCGCCCTTATGTGCCAGAAACAGCGTGCATGTAAAGCTGCCGTCGAAGTTCGGGAGGGCGATCATCATGAACTTGTGACGCGGCCAGATGTGGAGGGCGTTTTGTTCGATCTGGAAGTGTCCGGCAAACGTTCGTTTTTCGCCCGGATCGGGATCAACAAACTGAAGTTTGTTGGACTGGGCGGCCGGGATGTGAAGCTCTTTATAGCCGTGTTCGAGCCAGGTTTGCGAGAAATCGAAGCGCTCGACGCCGCCGTGGAGCATGGCGTTGCGGACAGCGGACCCGGCTCCGTCGGTTGCTATCACCGTGTCGGCATTTGACGTGACGCCGCTGGAGAATCTGGCTGCGCCGGTCGAACAGTCAAAGTCGAGGCAGCGTTCGTTGAAGTGAAATTTGACGCCTTCGTATTTCTCCGCTTCGTTGATAAGAGCGATGTTCAATCCGAACCGCGAAACCGAATTTATATATTCTCCCTGACGGCCGGAATACGGCAGCAGTTTTGTCTCGCCCGAAACGGTGTGGATCATCCGTCCGTTCATCGGGACAGCTTCGGCAAGCATATATTCGTCCATCCCGACCTCGCGAAGCGCAGCGATGCCGCGGTCGGACAACGCGAGGTTGATCGACCGTCCGGCTGCAACCTCCTCAAGCCGCATATCGCCGCGTGCCTCGTAAACATCGACGGCGATGCCGCGTTTGGCGAGATAGATTGCGAGCAGGGAACCTGCAAGACCGGCTCCGATGATAACCACTTTGGACATAAGATATTTCACCACAGAGACACAGAGTAAATGGAAAATGGAGAATGGATAGTGGAAAATGCCGACGTTTTCCTATTATTTTTCCGTTATCAACCTTCCATTTTCAATCCCCTGCTTCAGTGTCTCTGTGGTGAATCAATCAAGACACTTTTCTAGTATCTCCGCAAAACGAAAAACGTCTGCAAAAGAATTATACAACGGCACCGGGGCGACGCGGATGACATCGGGTTCGCGCCAGTCGGCGAACACGCCGCGTTCGGATATCGCGTTGAACAAGGTTTTGTCGGCGTTTCTCACCCTTATCGATAGCTGGCAGCCGCGTTGTTTTGGATCGTTCGGGGTGATGACCGATATATTTTCGTCGGCGATCTCAGACAACAAATATTCAAGGTAGCCAGTTAGCTTTTCCGATTTCGCACGGAGGTTCGACATTCCGGCCTCATCGAAAATCTCCAACGACGCACGAAGGGCGGCCATCTGGAATATCGGCGGATTCGAAAGCTGCCAGCCTTCGGCCCCGGTCATAGGGTGAAATTCCGGTCCCATCAGAAAGCGCGTTTGCTTATCGTGTCCCCACCAGCCGGCAAAACGGGGCAGATCAAACGATTGCGAATGTTTTTCGTGAATGAAAGCACCGCCGACGGCTCCGGGTCCGCCATTGAGGTATTTGTACGAACACCAGGCGGCAAAATCGACATTCCAATCATGTAGATGCAGTTCAAGGTTTCCGGCAGCATGGGCCAGATCGAAGCCGACGACGCAGCCTTTTCGGTGCCCAGCCTCGGTGATCCTTGCCATATCAAACGCCTGTCCGGTGTAATAATTTACGCCGCCAAGCAATATCAGAGCGATGCTGTCGCCTTCGCGTTCGATGGTTTCGAGGATGTCATCCGTGCGCAGGGTCGATTCGCCTTCGCGGGGAGCGATCTCGATCAAGCTGTCAGAACCGGGAGCGGTAGCGGGCGGCCTCCTATCTTTTGCGGCAAGGAGGCCGGTCGCTACCGCTCCCGGTTCTGCCTTGTATCCGTGAAATCGCAATTGCGATTCGACCGCGTACTGATCGGACGGGAACGCGCCCTTTTCGATGACGATCTTATATCGTTCGGCCGTTGGACGATAAAACGAAACCAACAGCAGGTGCAGGTTTACCGTCAGAGCGTTCATTATGACGGTTTCGATCGGCTTTGCCCCGACGATGCGGGCCATCGGTTCTGTCAAAAATTCGTGATAGGGAAGCCACGGATTTTTTGCGTGCAAGTGTCCTTCGACGGCGAGATTCGCCCAGTCGTCGAGTTCCTGCTCCACGTACCGGCGGGCTGTTTTTGGCATCAGGCCGAGGGAATTGCCGGTGAAGTATATCGGTTCGTTACTGTCAGAGCTTTCGGGAAAATGAAAACGATCGTGATAGTCGCGCATCGGGTCGGCCGTGTCCATTTGAACCGCAAAGGCAACAGTTGATTCAAATTGCTCCATAAAACCTTCCTAAATAAAACGGCCTTTATCGAGATTCAGCCAATTCAGAGCCGCGCCGTTGAACAGCGTTTCCTTTATCGATTCATCATACGGCATCGATTCAATCATTTTTCCGGGCTCGGCTTCACCCAGCGGAAACGGGTAGTCCGTGCCGAGAGCGATCTGATCGGAACCGACGAGTTTTATCAAATAATCGAGTGTTGCCGGTTCATGAACCAGCGAGTCGAAATACATTTTGTGCAGATATTTTCGCGGACTGTGCGGATTATCGGCCGCACACAGGTCGGGCCGGACGTTAAAGCCGTGATCGATTCGCCCCAAAGTGGCGGGAAACGATCCGCCGCCGTGGGCGAAGCAGATGCGAAGATTCGGCAGGCGTTCTAGTGTGCCGGAAAATATCAGTGAACATATCGCCCGCGAGACCTCGGCCGGCATTCCCACCAGCCAAGGCAGCCAGTATTTCTGCATGTCCGCCTCGCCCATCATCTCCCAGGGGTGAACAAACACGGCCATGCCGAGCTGATCGCATGCCTTAAAAAAATCGAAAAACTGCGGCTCGCCAAGGTTTAATTGATTTACGTTAGTGCCGATCTGGACTCCGGCGAGGCCAATCTTTTTGCAGCGTTCCAGTTCTTTGATGGCAAGTTCTGTATCCTGCATCGGAACCGTGCCGAGGCCGACAAAACGCAGTGGGAATTCGCTAACTGTTTCCGCAATATGATCGTTTAAAAATTCGGCAACGGCGGCTCCGTCGTGCGGTTTGGCCCAATAACTGAACATTACCGGCACAGTCGAAAGCACCTGAACGTTTATACCCGCGACATCGCATTCCTCGATACGCTTGATCGGACTCCAGCAGTTTTCGTCGACTTCCCGAAACGCCACACCGTCATCCCGCAGCATTCGCGCACAGCACGGCTTGTAATGGTCGAGCGTGATAAACCCGCCGTAGCCGAATTTGTCCTTCCAGTCCGGAATGTCCTTTGGAAGAATGTGCGTGTGGATGTCGATCTTCAGCATCAGCGGGTAGATTTCGCGTCAAGTTCGGACACTTCGTTAGAACGTTGAATTAAAGCGGCTTTCTGTTTTCCGATTTTTGCATCGTGAGTTTTCTTTGCCTTCATCAGCGAAAGGCAAAGATCGCGCAACTCGCTGGCCAGCCGCAAGCGCCGCGTTATTGCCTCTGATGACATATCAATCTGTTTCATTTTCCAATCGGTCAATATCGGCTAGGTCCTGCGGGCGGCCCGCCTGCCTCTTCATTTTTATCAACCCTTCACGCGATACCACGAAAAGCTTCTGGCCCATAAACTCTATTTCTTCGCGGCCCTGCCATACATCTTCGACGTGAGGAGTCACCAGCAACAGATCAAGCGAGATAACATCTTCGCCTACAACGTTCGATACACGCCTGATCTCAACCGTTCGTTCCTTAAATGATATATCACGCCCGCGAACGTCGTAACCCACTTCTGCGGCTGCTAAGTAGGCTTGGTCAAGAGATTCTCCACGAATCAAAAAATCGATATCTTGTGTCGCACGAACCAATCCATGTGCAGCTACGGCGAGTCCACCGCAAAGCGCAAAATCGATTTCATGCCGGTTGAAGGCTTCGACCAGCGAACGCAATTCTTCAATCAGAACGGACATTTCAAATCAGGTTATAACTGACGGTCGCTCCATTACGGCGCCGCATTTATCACAGGCGCGGAGTTCTGCCGAATTATAGAATTTTTCGAACACACCCTGAAACTGCGTCGTGATGTCCTCAAGCTGAAAATACTCTTCGTATAATTTCGCATTGCAGTTTTCGCAAAACCAGAGCAGGCCGTCGAGTTCGCCATCGCGGCGTTTGCGTTCGATTACAAGGCCGACGGTGTTTGCTCCACGGATCGGATTATGCGGCACACGCGGCGGGAGAAGGAACATCTCGCCTTCGCGGATCGGAATCTCGACAGCTTTACCGTCTTCCTGAACCTGCACTTTTATATCCCCTTCAAGCTGATAGAAAAGCTCTTCGCCTTCGTCCCAGTGATAGTCCTTTCGCGAATTCGGCCCGCCGACGACCATTACGATAAAATCGTCGTCGTCATAGACGCACTGATTCCCGACCGGCGGCTTTAGCAAATGCCGGTGGTCGTCGATCCACTTTTTGAGGTTGAAGGGACGCCTAACCATTCGCTCAATCAAGTCCTACACTAATCTTCAACGCAATGTCCGCTCGCTTTAATGTAAATGCACTCACTTTTCCTATTTTCTTAACAATACGGGCCTTGTCAATAGTTCGAATTTGATCTAGAACGATCACCGAATCCTGTTTAAGGCCCGCCTCGCCTGCGCTGATCAAAACCTCGATCGGGTAAAGTTTGTCATCAAATTTCGAAGTTATAGCCGCAACTATTGTTACAGGGCTAAAACGATTTGCCGTGTCATTTTGGATAATGATAGCCGGGCGTGTTTTCTTAATTTCCGAACCAGCCGTGGGATCAAACCTAACCAAGTAAACCTCGCCGCGTGCAACTGTTTTTACAGATACTTCTGCCACACTTCATCCTCCAGATGTGACCATTCCTGAGCCATTTGAAGATTGCGTTCTGCACGGGCGATAGCACCTTCCTTGAGCTGTTCCTTCAAACTCGTCTGCTTAAGGCTTTTCACGTAGAGCCTGACCGCATTGTCGATTAGACTGCTGCGACTCCCTTTGTCGGCAACGCTTTCTATCATTTCCACCGTTGATTCGGGGAGCGTGATATTTATCCGTTTATGGGCCGTTCTTTTCATGCGATTACAATACACACTGCGCATACACATTGTCAATGCTTATAACTCCGCAAGCTTCTGCACGGTTCGCCAATTCCGGCCCGTAACTGCTACCTTCAATTTCTTTTCGATAAAGCTTTTACCGAGCAGGCTGTCGGCAACGCCCATCGGCAGATGGCAATAGATCTCGCGGCCCTTGACAGCAAAGCGTTCTTTTTCGGGCGCGGCATCGATTAGCTGTATCTGTTTTTCTTTCGGCATTTCGTCCTTGAGAAAAAGCACGTGCATCTCTTTGTGGCTGCCGTATTCGCCCTCGAATGGGTTAGCGGCGAGGATGCGTTCGATAGCCTTTTGCTCGCGGACCATCACCGGGACCGACTTGCCGAAATCCTTCTCGATGGCTTTTTCGATCTTGGTGGTCAATTGCGTTTCGCGTTTGTCAGGGGAGCCCTTACCTATGTGCGGGCTACTGACACCCGGTGTAGCGTCAAACGCTAGATTGCCACTATTTATATAGCTCGTAACGTTCTTGAAACCGAGAGCTTCGAAGGTCTTTCGAAGCTCTTCCATTTTTATCATCGTATTTCCGCCGACATTGATGCCGCGGAGGAGTGCGACGTATCTCATTTACAGCGTTGCCATGTCGATCACGAACCGGTATCGCACGTCAGCCCGGAGGGTTCGGTCATAGGCTTCTTCTAACTTCGTGATCGGAATGATCTCGATATCCGATGTGATGTTGTGTTCGGCGCAATAATCCAGCATTTCCTGTGTTTCGGCAATTCCGCCGATCATTGAGCCCACTAAGCTCTTGTTACCGCTTATCAATGATATTGCGGGAACCGCCGCCGGATTTATCGGCACGCCAACGATAACAAGTCTGCCATTCACGCCGAGCATGTTCGTGTAAATGGTAAGATCGTGGTCGGCTGAGACTGTGTCGAGAATAAGGTCTAGAGTGCCGGCCAGCGGAGCCAAACTTTCGGGATCGCGTGTGACGACGAAATGATGAGCACCGAGAGCAAGAGCGTCGGCCTGCTTGCCGGGCGAGGTGCTAAAAACCGTGACATCCGCGCCCATAGAAACCGCGATCTTGACGCCCATATGCCCGAGCCCGCCAAGGCCAACGACACCGACTTTTTTTCCCGGCCCAACACCGAATCGTTTTAGCGGCGAATATGTGGTGATGCCCGCACATAACAGAGGGGCAACGCTGGCCAGCGGTTGATCCGCCGCAACTTTCAGCGCATAGGCTTCGTCTACGACATAATTTTTTGAATATCCACCGTATGTCGGCGTCGCTCGATCCATCTGGGTGCTGTTGTACGTAAAGGCACATTGCATTTTACAGAACTGCTCATGACCGGACGTACAGTTTTCGCAGGTTCGGCATGAATCTACAAAACAACCAACACCAGCGATGTCGCCGACGCAAAATTTCGTGACCGAGCCGCCGACCTGCGTCACCCGGCCGACGATCTCGTGCCCGGGAACCATCGGATAGACCGAGTTTCCCCATTCACCCTTGGTTTGATGAATGTCGGTGTGGCAAATGCCGCAATATTGAATATCGATCAAAATGTCATTGGCACCGAGGTCGCGTCGTTCAAAACTGAACGGTACAAGTGCGGCCACCGGGCCATGTGTTGCGTAACCCTTTGTTTCTATCACGTAGGTCTCCTATTTTTAGTCGATTGTCGCAATAACTTTTAATTCTATGGCGATCGGCGTTGGCAGTTTGTTGATCTCGACCGTCGTGCGGCAGGGCTGATTTTCGGCAAAAAACTCGGCGTACACTCGATTGTACGTCGCAAAATCGTCCGCCATATTGGTCAGAAAGACCGTTACGTCGACAATGTTATTCCATGACGAACCTGCATCCTCAAGGATGTATAGGACGTTTTGGAACACCGACCGGCATTGAGTTTCGATGTCATAAGAAATGATCTCGCCAGCGTCATTCAGTTCGACGCCTGGAATTTTCATGGTACCCCGTTCGCGCGGTCCGACACCAGATAGAAACAGCAGATTTCCGACACGGCGGGCGTGCGGATAGAGGCCGACCGGCTCCGGCGCACGGGATGAATCAAATGAGTTCGTCATACTGGTCAGAACCACCTTCGTAAGCCGGTGAGCATATATTGCAGAAGCCTGTGCGTAAGCAAGGGCGTGATAATTCAACCTAGTGTGTTTCGCCCGTGCTTACGCACAGGCTTTCGCCACGCTCTATTTACCTTTCTCCGCCCAAATCTGCACTAGGTTCACCAGAGTTTCGGTTGATTTCTCCAAGCCTTTCCGCGAATTGAATTCAAGCTTGCCGTGAAAATTGTGGCCGCCAGTGAACAGGTTCGGCGTCGGCAATCCCATAGCGGTCAGGCGTGAGCCGTCGGTTCCGCCGCGGATCGGCCTGATCTTAGCGTCGATACCGGCGCGTTTAGCGGCTTCGATGGCGTAGTCGGTGAGCTGCGGGTAATCCTTCAGCACTTCCTTCATGTTCAGATAACCGAGCACGCTGGCATATTCGATCTTGACGTTCGAGTATTTCTTCTGCGTTTTCGCGATTACTTTCTTAATTGCGGTTTCCTGTGCCGCGAGTCCAGCGATATCGAAATCGCGGAGCAGTATTTTGATCGTAGACGTTTCGACATCCAGGTTCCCAACATACGGATGAATAAACCCGACGCGGCTTTCGGTCGTTTCAGGGCGGTTCTTGACCATCTTCGGAAACTGAGCCAGGAATTCTCCGGCGGCAAACGACGAATTGACCATGATGCCTTTCGCCGTGCCGGGATGCGTGGATTTGCCGCGAAATGTGACGGTCGCCGTACGTGCCGACCACGTTTCGTTCGAGATGTCGCCAAGCTGCTCGCCATCGACCGTATACGCGAATTGTGCTCCCCAGCCCTTGATGTCGAATTTGTCGATGCCGCCGCCGACCTCTTCGTCAGGTGTGAATGCGATGGCGATATTGCCGTGTTTGATCTGCGGATTTTGATTGAGAATGTCAATCATCGTCATCAGCTCGGCAATGCCTGATTTGTCGTCTGAACCGAGCAATGTCGTTCCATCGGCAGTTATGATATCGTCGCCGATCAGGTTCTTGAGATCGGGATTTTGAGCAATGGTGATTACCTGCGATTTGTCGTTCGGCAAAATAATATCGCCGCCCTGGTAATTTTTGTGAATAATCGCGTTAACGTTCGCACCTGATACAGCTGGCGACGTGTCCATATGAGCGATAAACCCAACCGTCGGCACCTTCGAATTGTCCGCCAGATTGCCGGGAACCATTCCGTAAACAATGCCCCACTCACTCAACCGCACATTTTGTACTCCAAGCGCGTTTAGCTCTATCTCCAGCAATCTCGCAAGATCGAGCTGCTTCTTAGTACTCGGCGGAGCGGGCTGGTCTTCGGCCGACTGCGTGTCGATCTTAACGTATCGGAGGAAGCGGTCCATCGCCGATTGAGCCGGCGGTTTAGTTTGCCCGATTGCGGTAATCGCAAACGCCAAAATTGTTAAGAAAATAAGTCGTAATTTCATAGTTTTATCACCGATCTGTCACGAATCACCCTGGTGGAACATCGCCAGGGTCGTTAAATTTTGACACAAACATTCTTCGCTTCCGTAAAAAACCTCAATGCCTCGAAACCGCCTTCGCGGCCTATGCCGCTGTCTTTTACTCCGCCGAAGGGTGTTCGCAAATCTCTAAGCAGCCAGCAATTGACCCACACGATGCCGGATTCAAGTGCGGCTGATACGCGATGGGCGCGTGAAAGGTTCTCGGTCCAGACGGTTGCGGACAGGCCGTAGCGGACGCTGTTTGCGTAGCCGAGGACCTCTTCCTCGGTTTCGAACGGCATGATCGTTACAACCGGGCCGAAGATCTCTTCCTGGTTTGTACGGCAATCGTAAGAGAGGCCCGCAATGACGGTTGGTTCGATAAACCAGCCGTTCGAACACCGGGCAGAAACGCGAGTGTTAACGAGCGTGCCTTCCTCGCACCCCGCACGCTCGTTTACACTCGCGTTTCCGCCTGTGAGGATTGTGCCGCCTTCGGTTTCGGCAAGATCGATGTATGACATTATTTTATCAAAATGCTGCTTCGAAACGATGGCACCAACATCTGTGTCGGCATCGAGCGGATCGCCGACCTTTAACGCCGACACGAGCGAAACAAAATCCGCTTTGAATCTTTCGTACAAAGGCCGCTCGATAAATATCCGCGAGCCGCAGAGGCAGATCTCGCCCTGATTTGAGAACGAGGAACGGACGGTGGTTGCCAGCATTTCTTCGTAATTGCAGTCGGCAAAGATGATGTTCGGGTTTTTTCCGCCAAGTTCGAGCGAGAGTTTTTTGAACATTGGTGCGGCGATGCGGGCTATTTCTTCTCCGGTCTTTGTGCCTCCGGTGAATGAGATTGCCTTAACGTCTTTGTGCGCGACGATCGCAGAACCCACCTTCGGGCCGAGACCATGGACAATGTTTAAAACGCCGGCGGGCAAGCCCGCCTCTAAACAGAGCTTGGATAAAAGATAAGCCGTCATCGGTGTTACTTCAGAGGGCTTTGCGACGACAGTACAACCCGCCGCGATCGCCGGTGCGATCTTCCATGTAAAAAGATACAGCGGCAAATTCCACGGCGAAATGCATCCGACCACGCCTAGCGGCTGCCGCAAAGTATAGTTGATGGCTTGGCCATTATTACCTGTAGCAGTATCGTGCGATTCATTAGCCGTGTGCATCGCGGCTGTAGCGTAAAAGCGAAAATTCGAAGCGGCACGCGGGATGTCCATTACCTTTGCAAGGCTCAACGGTTTGCCGTTATCGACGCTCTCAGCCATCGCAAGTTCGTCGGCATCGCGTTCAATCAGCGAAACTAACCGCATGAGGACGGTAAATCTATCTTCAGGAGATGTCTGCGACCAAGCGGAAAACGCGGATTTTGCGGCCTCAACCGCAAGACTCACATCTCGGTCGTCCGAATCGGGGATGTGAGAGTAAATCTCACCAGTCGCCGGGTTAAAATTCTCCAGGTAATCGCCGGATGCCGGCTTTACCATCTCGCCGCCGATGTAATTTTCTATTTTGAGCATCAGTCGAGGCGGAAACACGACCGGTAGGAAATGTGTCTCCTAAAAGCTAAAACAAGGCCGAACCGATACCCTTCCTACCGCGCGGGTTTCCGCCTCTCATTAAACTTTCGCATATGTCAATCCCGTTTGTCCCTGATACTTGCCGCCGCGGTCGGAGTACGACACCGCGCAATCTTCGTCTGATTCAAAGAAGAGTATCTGCCCGATACCTTCGTTCACGTACACACGAAGCGGAAGGTTGGCGAGATTGCCGATCTCGACAACAAGGCGTCCGGTCCATCCTGCTTCGAGCGGGGTAGTATTTACTAGCAGCCCCGCACGGGCATAGGTCGACTTGCCCAGAGCGATGCCGGTCACGTTTCGCGGCATCTTAAATGTCTCAACCGTCACGCCCAACCCATAATGATGTGGCGGGAGCAGGTAATATTGCGCCCCATCCTCGGCGGTCCTGAGTGGAGGTTCGATCAAGGATGATTGATCGTCGAATTTTTTCGGATCAATCTCGTCCCCGTAAACCGATGAGAAAATGCGGAAACCGTCATCCGCCAGCCGCATGTCGTAACCGTAGCTCGACGTGCCCGCAGAAATGATGCGGTTGCCGTTCACTTCGCGAAGTAATTCCGGCAGAAACGGGTCGATCATTCCGTTCTCCGCAGCCATTTTCCGCAGCCAGTTATCAGATTTAATAGTCATAGGTTTGGAGTTCCAGCTTTAGCTGGGTTCTTCGCTTAAGTATAAGCCAGCTAAAGCTGGAACTCCGAACCTAGTCAATGTCCCATTTCTTTCCGTAGTCCAAGATCGGATATTCTTTCCAGGCCTTTAGGGCGTTTTCACGTCCGTTATTCTCAAGATATTCCTTGGCATTTGACCACGGCCAGTCGTCCCAGCGGTTAACGTATCCATGATGCACCGGATTATGTAGAACGTAGTTGAGCGTTGCGTAGTAATGCCTTTCCGATCTCATTTTACGCTCGAAACAATTGTGCCAAACTTTTCGTCCGCGCGCGTCGTCCTCTCCATTCCATGTGAATGAAGTACGGCCGTTAAATAATCCGATCTCCGTTCGAAGATCCTTCATTCGGTTGGTTTTTAGGAGAATATGGTAATGATTAGGAAGAAAGCACCAAGCATAAATTGCAGAGCAGAATTTCAGGCAAATCGATAGGATTTCCCGTTCGCACTCTGCCATTCTCTCGGCTGATTTGCCAACTATCGCGGAATGCTCATAACAGGCACCGTTGAAGAGATACTGGCAATCAAGATCTGAATCGAAATGCGGAGGTGAGTGCCTGGGAAAGCGCCGGAGGCGCCGATATTCAAGAGCAGCCTGACGTTGTTCGTCGGACATTTGTCGCCAAAGGTACATAGCAAATTGTTAGGAGTTCCTGCTTCAGCAGGCTTCTTATCACAATAAGCCAACTAAAGTTCGAACTCCAAATGGGCTATTTACTTAACGATAAGCCAACTAAAGTTGGAACTCCAAACTTTGGAATTACTCAGGCTTTTTCACCTGAAAAATGTTCAATGTTCCGTCGCCGACCGTAAACTTCAGCGGAATGCCGCCTGTGCCGGATTTTGCGGCGATCAATTTCTCGGTAAACGCATCCTTGCGGGTTTTTGGTTTCAGGTCGGCGTATGTATTGTCGATCTTGCCGGTTCGCAGGATGCTTGCGTCGAGCTCGGCATTCAGGCTCGGCGGAAGGCTGACGTTCATTGTGCCGGTCGCAAGCTGAATATCGGCAAATCGGCCGCGCCAGCTTCGGGTCGGAACGCTAACGGCGACCGTTCCTCCGCCAAAGGTCGCGAACACGCCGCCGCCGACAAGGTTGAGCGTGGCGTTCGAATCCAGATAGTTTATCTTCATCGTTCCTTCAATGCCCGCGATGTACAGATCGCCCTTGCCGCCGTCTATCTGCAGATCGCAATATCGAGGAACTCTAATAATATAGTCGATCTTAAAGGGCAGGCCGAGCAGGTTCTTCGGAAATTTTTTCGAAACGCTTTTGAGATACTTTTTATCGTGCGTTCCGAGGCTCATTATACCGGTCCGGCCCATACTTTCTTCAAGCGTGAATCCGGTAACTTTAGCTAGGGTGTCGAGATCAGCCTCGGTCGGAGCGTTAAGCTCGATCTCGGCGGATATCTCGATCTCGTTTTTAGTCCAGCCCTCAACGCGAATCGAGCCATTTGGAGCTCCGGCCACCGACAGGGTCCCGCCAGAGCCAAAATCAAATTTATCTGTTTTGTAGGTCGTGCGTTTGACGAGCGTCGGAGTTTGAGCGAAGGCTGATAACGCAAAAACTGAAAGGAAAACGGCGAAAAGAGTCGATCTCAGGAAGCGTGATTTGTTCATTTTAGTAGGTGCGGTCGCGGGCGGGGCCAATTACATCTTACGGCGGCGGACGGTGTGAGGTCAACTTTTTTTGTTACAAGAAGCCGCCTAAAGGTCGAACTTCAAATTAACGTCTGATGAATGCGATGCTTCCGCGTTGATTTGTCACGGTCAGCGACGAGCTTCCGCTGCCGAATCTTCCGGCGACACGACGACCGTCTCCTACGAATGACATTTCCGAGCTTGCAAAGGAGCCGAGCGATATATTACGTGTCGATGGAGCGGTAGCTACAAGGCGGAACGACGATTCGAAAGGAATACGCAGATTTATATTGCCGCGCATCGATGTGAAGCGGTACTGTCCGCCGCCGCGCATTTCACCGTCAAAGAATATATCGCCGATGCCGTTCTGTGCGTCGACCGCACCGGCCGTAATATTGGTCAGCGTTATGTCGCCTTCAGTCGTAATGAAAGCCCGGACAAGGCCGCCGCTTACATTTGTAACGCTCAGATTACCGATTCGGGTCTCAATATCGACGTTCGCCATCCGCGGAACCCTGATACGAAAATTGACGTTTCCGATGCCGTTCCGGCCCTGATTGTCCTTTACAAGGTCAATAAGTATGGTTCCGCTGAGACTTTGCGGTACGATGTTCGCGGCGGGTGCTTCGAGATAGGCAGAGATGTTTATCTCTTGCCGGTCCCAGCCCTCGACCGTCACGGTGCCGGAGCGATTGAGCAATTGCAGCCGCACGTTCTTTGTTGCCGGATACGTCTTCGAAAAACTCCTTTGTGCTGAGACTTCCTGTACGAGGGGCGCAAAGAAAAAAACTACGCTCAAACAAAGAAGAATCGTAGTCTTGGCGGCAATCAAAATGCGCGAAATTTTATTCAAACTACAGATCATTAGTGCTTATAACCATTATAATTCCGAAAATGCACGGAGCAGGTTCATTTTTTCATTAAGGGCCGAATCGAGCATTTCACCGGAGAGATCGTCTTGCGGATCCTGCTGCAAAATCAATGTGTATTCTTCAACAGCCTGATCAAACTCGCGTAAATTGCGGTCAAATGCATCCCGCATGTTATTGTCCCATTGCTCGCGTCGGGCCTGAACCCGCTTATTCCAATAGTCGATGGCCGCCTGCTGTTCCTGAAGCCGCCGCATACGTGCCTGCTGCGGCGTGTCCGTCAGCCCGACCTTGCTTAAAACTTTTTCAAAGGTCGTCTGCGAAGCGTTCGACCGCGATGTATAATCTTCGGCCGTTGGTTCGTAATAATTCTTTATGCCGACGATTGTCAGCAGGGAACTGATGACCGCGATTCCCAAAACCGCCGATCCGACCTGCGAAAGTGTAAACGAACGTCCAAACCATCTTTTTGGCGGTTCGGGAGCAACCGGCTCACGTTTCGCTTCGCTTTCTATAATATTGTTAATGCGGCACCAGAGTGCCTGTGAATTGGGCGGCAGGAGTTCGGACGGTTTTCCGCCATTGCACGAATCGAGAATTACCGCAAAATCTTCGCAGATCTTCGCACATTCCGCACAAAGGGAAATGTGCGTTTGAACCGACATCGACGATGTTTCGTCGAGTTCGTTGTCCAAAAACCGGCTAATATTTTCTTGACATTCGTCGCAGGTCATCGTCGTTCAGAGTTCACGCTTCGGCGTACATCTTCCATAGCACTTGCTTGAACAGATGCATTGTTAATCTTCCATAAAAGCATTTTCAATCTAGATAGATTAAGGGATGCCGTTGATGGTTGCCTTTTAAGCGGAAGTTTTTTGTTCTTTTTGTTTAATAAGTAAGCCGCGGAGCTTCAAGCGGGCTTTATGCAACTGGGATTTCGATGTCCCAACCGATATTTTTAGCAGTCTCGCCACCTCTTCATGCTCGTAACCCTCAACGTCATGAAGGACGAACACATTGCGGTAGCCGTTGGGCAATTCGGCGATGGCGTTTTTCAACGCAATGCGGTCAACGACCTGCATTTTTCGCGGATTTGCTGTGCCGGCGACGGTCTGTTCGGGCATTTCGCCGTCCTCAGAGGTTTTTTCATTCTTAACGCTCCGTCGGCGAAAATGCATCAACACCTGATTAACCGTCAACCGATGGAGCCAGGTCGAAAAGGCTGAATCGCCTCGGAAACTTCCAACCTTTCTGAAAAGCTGGATAAATACTTCCTGCGTTAGGTCCTCGGCTTCTGTTTGGCTGCTGGTCATTCTGAGCGTAAGGCTGTAAGTGCGGCGATGATATCGCTGGTATAAAACCTCGAACGCCGCAATGTTGCCTGATGCCGCCATTTGGCAAAGCAGCAGGTCGGGTGCGGCCGGATCTAAAACCACGGCTTCGACTGCCCGAGAATGAACTAAAGGCAGCTCGACGCTATCCTCGAAACCAAAAGGGAGATCCTGCTCGATCACCGCAGCGGTTGAATCCATGTTTACTCCTGGAAAGTTGCCGGTATTTAAAAAATCGTCGTTTGCTATGATGACCTACCTCCGAAACCGGTTGCCTGACCGAGAGGTCGAGCGTTTTGTAACTAATCGGATTCTATGACGAAAAACCAAAAAGGTAAAGTTATTTTGTTTTTAACTTTTACCTTCCACCTACGCATTCATGAATCCAAGGTTCGAACTCGAAAAATTAACCAGGTTTGGGAAGATAGCCGGAAGGTCCGCGTCCGTCAAACCGAACCAGCGTCCAAGCGTCGCGGCGTATTGTTCAACGCCGGTCGTCGGCAGCCAGCGGCCACGCGGGCTTGTGCCAGTGTCAACATCGTCTGGTCCGCCAAGCTGTAATGTCGGGAAAAAGTTGCCGGTTCCGTCCGGCCGGGTGCTGCCGTAGATGTTACCGCCAATTACGGACCCGCCGAGGACCATCATATGATTGCCCCACGCGTGGTCGGTTCCGACACCGGAACCGGTTCCCGCCGGGTTCATCGTTCGCCCGAAATCGGACAGCGTGAACTGCGTCACCTTATCCTGAATCCCTTGCGAGCCCATTTCATCATAGAATGCACGCATCGCCTGGCTCAGCCGCGCAAGCAGCGATGTCTGGCTGTTTCCGCCCTGCAACTGGTTTTGATGCGTGTCAAAACCGCCGATCTCGACAAAGAAAACCTGGCGATTGATATTTAGATCGGTACGTTTTTTGATGACGCGGGCGACCTGCTTAAGCTGATTGCCGATGTCCGTATTCGGAAAGACGACTGTGACTTCCTGAAATGTGCTTAAAGCGGTACTCGATGTTTGGGCCTGATCCATTATATGGCTTGTCGCCCGGACGAGTTCGGAATCCAGATCAATCGTCCGCAGCTCGGCCAGAGCGGCCGTGCGGGCTGCCGAAAACGGGTCGGTACAGCATGTCGCATACAAAACGAGTGCTTCATTGAGCGGCGTTTCTCCGTTTCTGATGGATAATGGAGTAGTGGTTTGTCCGAGCGTGAAAAGCTGAGTTCCGTCGATCGAAGTGATCATGGGAATCTGCCCGCTTGGATTATTAAACGTATTTGTCCGGTCGGCAATTTTACCTCCCCAGCCAATCGGGTTGGGCGAATCGGAACGCGAAGTTTGCTGCTGTGCGACCTGGTCGGAATGCGAAAATAGCTGGTACGGCCGGAACGATGGAATTTGCTGATACTGAACTTTCGTAATCGGACGGATCAGGTTGCCGGTATTTACGACAACACCCAATTTGCCGAGCGCCCAAAGCGGGTGAATTCCGCCATTGATTCCGCCCTGCTGCGCGACTGTTCCGAGGTTTGGATTTAAGCCATATGTCAGATTACTCAGCCGCGGAACCGTGACCGGCAGCAATTGATTCTGGGGAATGGCCAGGCCCTGGGTTAATCGTGACGAAGAATATGACTGGTAATTACTGATGTTGGCATCGGAATGGTTCGGTACCATCAGGTTGTTACCGTCGTTGCCGCCATTCATCAAAATACAGACAAGCGCCCGATAGTCCGAAGGGGCCGCCGAATTCGACGTAGATTTGTCGTCGACCGTTTGGGCCATCGCGGTCATCATCCCCAGATGCCGTGCCTGTGTCGCAAGCGCCATCATACTTAAGGTGCAGCCCGATTTTTTTAAGAATTCTCTTCTGTTTTCATTCATCGTATTTGACCTCACCTTTGTATCTGATACTGAGACGAACTCGCAATCAGGAAAATGGCTTGCGATGCTTTAAGCTCTGCTGAAACGCCAAAATTTACTGCGGAGCGAATTTTGGTTTTCATCGCTTCGGACATCGTGCCGTGCATCATTTTTGTGTTTAAGCCTTCGATCAAAGTGTTGCCGGTCGCGTCGGCCGCTGCCCAGGCGATGGCCTCGGAACGGTCTATCGATGTTCCGCACGGTACGTAAGGATAGGGATCGGCTCCGGTTGCCTGGCCAAACCACAAGCCGCCAAAAGTGAAGTTTAGAATATGATTATTTCTCGCGAACGAAGATCCGGTGTTGGCCATCGCGAACTCCGGCCCGAGGATATCGGTTCCCGGCACGACGTAGTCCGGCGGAAAATAGTTAAAGACCGATGGCGGCATCAGCAAATCCTGCCCCGATTCTCTCATTATCCAATCGAAAACTCCGTCGCTTCTGCCTTGACACGATGCCGGAGGCGTCACGGGAACGTTATTCGAATGGGTGCCTGCCCGGACGTTAAAGCTTCGCAAAAGATTTGTCATGTGCTGAAGCGGTTCGCGCAATTTCCCGTAGGTCGAATCGGTTTTCCGGCTGCCGCGTGCTTCCACGTCGAGAAGAACTGCTTTGACAACAGCTTTCATATCGCCGCGAACGCCGGAGCCGTTGTTATTAAAAGCCGCCGAAACGCGTGCAACATAGGCAGGGCTTGGGTCGCTTGTTACCAGATGCTGTATCAACAATTTACCGACAAACGGCCCGACGTTTGGATGATTGAAAATATTATCGAGAGTACGGTTGAGCGAATCGGTTGCATAGGTCCTGCGGTTAGTATCGTTCGTACAATTCGTGCATGCCGCGATTGTCGAATTTGGCGCGCCGGAATAATTGAACAGAGCTTTCACCGTCTGATCGTGATCGTTCGGGAAGACCAGGAACATCGGATCAATGTAGTTAGGAATGCCGGGTACGGCTCCCGGGCAAGCCGGATTTGTTCCGTTATTACAATGGGTCCAGCCGGTAAATACCTTTGTGAACTGCTCGATCTTTGCCTGATCGTAGGTCGGAACGCGGTTTCCCTGATTGTCCAAGATTAGCGTGCCGTCCTGATTGAGCATGTACAACCCGGTGGAAAACAACTGAAGCAGCTCGCGCGGATAATTTTCGTTCGGGTTCTGGCGCGTGCTTCTGACCATGTCGAGATATTCGCCCATCGCGGGACTTAGCGTCATCTCAAGCATCAAATCGCGATAGTTTCCGAATGCATTTCTGTCCAGAATCTCGATATATTCCTGCGTTCCGCGTTGCTGGCTGATATTTGCGTGCGAAACGACCCAAACCTGGTGTAAGGCCCACGAAACGCGGCGCCGGAGCTGATCTTCACCGTAGAGAGCTTCCTGAACCAGCCACTTTGTGTTGTTGTAATTCCAGTAATGGTTGCGGTGGCAAAGGTCGACCTCCGGATTGGTTCCGTAAAGGCCGCAACTCGCCGCACCATCGAAAGGTTTCAGCGGAAAATTAGGGTAGGGGATCGTCGGGTAAGGTTTGAAGAATTGCTCGTCTATCCAGCGGCGAATCCCGATTTGACGAAGGCGAAAATCCAGGGTGTCAGACGGGCCAAAAGCGGCTTGCTCCATGAAACGCTTCCGGTCGCCGCCACTCGTCAGGCGCTCGGCCTGCACCGGCGGTTTTACCGGAGCGGGAGCCGCAACTAGAGTGGCGTCGCGAATCGTCCTTCCGGATTTTCCTAACCGCAGACGGAGCCGGTTGCTTGTATTTCCCCGCCACGAAACCCAAATCAGCACCTCGCCTTTTGCAGACGGTTGGCCATTGTATCCACTTGCATCATGTATTCGCAGTGTTAGAGCGTAAAAGCCGGCGTCCCTGGTCTGGCTCTTGATGTCCTCAACTGTCAAACGATAGCGTGTGCCGTCTGCATCGGCGGCGAAAACACGAAACGCATTTCCACCCTCGCCTCGCAGCAGTTCGACGTTCGATACGAAAACCATCACGCGCGAACCGGGAGCAAATATTTCGCTCGTCCTTTCCGGCAAACCGCCGGTCCAGCTATCAGGGTTTATCGCCAATGCCCTGGTCGAGCCGGCTTCGCTGATCAGTATCGGATCGGTCGATTCAAACTCGCCATCGTTCTGTGCCATTGCAGAAGCGGCTGCAAAGACAAACAGAAGAACAGACAAACAAATGAAAAAACCCTTCGAGCAAAACTGTTTGAAGTAAAGGTCGAGTCCGTTCTTTTCCATATCGGTCTCCTATATTAGTGGGCGGACGGCGCTACGGCTGCGTTGATTATCGGCTGATTGCCTTGGGGGCAGTCTTTAAAGACTAGCAGTTTCGTCATCAAAAGTCTTGTTAATTTTAAAGCTGCGATTAGCTCGTCGCATCGACCAAGATGCAACGAAAAAGGAAGAGTGAAAGCGAAATGGCCCGCTGTCATAACGGACAGCAGGCCTCATTAAAATCTCTTGATTCATCTACATAAGAACCAGCTCATCTACCTGCTCGATTACCGGAACGGCGGAATAGATCTCGCAAAAAATGTTGACAAAATTTGGGTCGAATCGCCGGCCGGCCTCGAAACGCAGCGACCGGATAGCTTCGTCGTGCGACATGGCGGCCCGGGCGGTCCTGGGAAGCGTAAAACCGTCGTATGCATTTGCCACCGCTATGATTCGGGCGTGAATCGGAATCTGGTCGTGTGAGAATCCGGATGGAAAGCCGGCGCCGTTGAATTGTTCGTACTGAAACCGGAGAACGGAAACGATCTCTTCCAGGTCGGGAACGCTCTCAAGCATACGCATTCCCGATTCAAGGTTCATTCTAACGATCTCGCTTTCTTCGGGTGAAAAAGATGTTTCCTTCAACACAATTTCGTTTGGAATCCCAAAAAGAGCTGCCTCGTGAAGCAGGGCTGCAAGCGATAGCTGTTCAAGTTCCGGCCTTTCCATTTTCAGGTCTTCGCCGATTGCAACCGCATACTTCGCGGTCCGCTCGGCGTGTTCACGGGAATGCGGCACCTTCATGTCCAGCATTTTCATAACAACTTCGACGAAGCCTTCTTTAGTCGCCTTCAAACGCGACTGCAGCCGTTCGTTCTGAAGCTGAAGCTGCCGCTGGCCCTTTGTTGTTTCGTAATGCTGAAGGGCACGCTTGACCGTCTGCGTCAGTTCTTCGTTGACCCACGGTTTCGTGATGTATTTGTAAACGACGCCCGAATTAATAGCTTCGACCAGAGCACTTGCATCCGTATAGCCGGTCAGCATTATCCGCACCGTTTGCGGGCGCATCTCTGCGGCTTGTTTCAGGAATTCCGAGCCGGTCATGGTCGGCATACGCTGATCCGAAATTATCAGAGCAACATCGTGTACAGCGAGCAGTTCGAGAGCTTCTGCCCCCGAAGCCGCCGTGAACACCTCGTAACTGTTGCGAAACAGACGTTCCAGTAATCTAAGGTTAGCTGTTTCATCATCGACGAAAAGAATTTTATATTGCATGGGAGTTCTTCACCTCTCTTGAGCTAGATTTTATACGGAACAAACGGACTGAGTCATTGGACTGGCATGCCGCGGCAGCGACACTGTGAAAGTAGTACCTTCATTGGCCTCGGTCTGCACATCGATACGGCCGCTGTGCCGATCAACGATGCCGAACGCGATCGAAAGCCCGAGGCCCGTGCCTTCGCCGACAGGTTTTGTCGTGAAAAATGGGTCGAAAATACGGCTTAGATGGATATCGTCGATCCCGCCTCCTGTATCTGAAACAGAAACGGTTACGAATTCCTCATCAGCTTTTGTGATGATCTTTACTTCGCCAGTAGCGGTACCGATGGCCTGAGCCGCGTTAACCAATAGGTTCATCCATACCTGATTGAGTTGGGCAGAGAACGCATCGAACAGAGGCACATCGCCATATTCGCGCACGAGGTTAATGTTACTGCCGCTGAAATAGCGCGAGATAAGACGGATCGTCGAGTCGATACCTTCATGAATATCGGTTTTCTTGAACTCCGCCTCGTCAAGCCGAGAAAAGGTTCGTAAATTCTGGACTATATCGCGGACCCTTTCTACGCCGACACGGCAATCGGCCAAAATGCCGGTAAGGTCCTCAACAGTCGTTTCGAAGTGTATCCGGCTCTTTAGATTTGCTGCCTCGCTCGCTGTCTTTATGGACAGCTCAGCGTTGTCATAAAATTCTACAAGCTTCAAAATATCGTTCACGCATTCGCCGAGCAGATCTAGGTTGCCGTATATAAAGCCAACCGGATTGTTGATCTCGTGTGCGATTCCGGCCGCAAGTTGTCCGAGCGACGCCATTTTTTCGTTTTGCACGATCTGTGCCTGCAATCTCTGAAGCTGTGCCTTTTGCTCTACAAGTTCCTTGTTTCTGGCCTCGAGATCCGTCTTATATTTGACCGCGTTGATCAAAAGGCTCCGGCGTTCAAGGGCACGGCTAACGGTCAGCTCAAGCACGTCGTCGTCGCACGGTTTTATCAGATAATCAAAGGCTCCAAGCCGTACCGCGTCAAGGGCGCGCTGTGGACGGTCGACGCCCGAAACGACGATAACCGCCGTCTGCGGATAATTATCGATCACCTTTCGCAGCAGCTCGACGCCCGAAAGGCCCGGCATGATCACATCGGTGATTACGAGATCGAACCGGCGTTTCTTTAATTGGTCGAACGCCTCGATGACGTTCTGAGCCTCGTAGCAATCGTAGCGAATGGAGAGAAGGCGCGAAAAACTCTTCCGAACCGTTGCGGAGTCATCGACGATAAGGATGCATTCCCGTTCGGGACTGTCCATCGCCGGGGTGAAATACTGCGACAAATTCTGCGTGTGCGGACGCGGAAATGTCATTGATTCGTGGGAAATCATTGTCGTCATCTGATTTTAATAATTGCTGTCCGCAGATCATCGGCATCGACGAACAGGTGTTTGCTTCTGAGGTTTAGTGCAAAATGTGTGCCGCTTTTACGAGTTGGAGGCAGCTTCGGCAACTGTTTTGATTGCCTATGTTTACGATTTTGGAGCGGTCTTGAATACGCGAGAAGCAAAGCGTAGCGTGACAAATTGCGGCATCTGTAGGCGAAGAGTGCCGAAAATCGGCGCGTCCAACTACTGAGAGTGCCGGTACGGCTCCGCGCGGATATTTTCTCTTTTTCACGCTTTTGCGATACACTTCAAAAATCTCAGCTCCGCCCGGAATTATTGGAAACATTATGCTTTTCCTCACGCAGTCTGCCGCTGTTTATGGCATAGACGCTATCATTGTCGACATCGAGGTCAACCTTCAGCCGGTTGCGAAAGAGAATGAGTCGGTTCCGCCCTTTACTATCGTTGGCCTGCCCGATACGGCTATCCGCGAGTCGCGGGAACGCATCCGGGCCGCTATAACAAACAGCGGGTATTTCTTTCCGTTCCATAAAACAACGGTCAATCTTGCACCGGCAGATGTCCGTAAGGAAGGTGCGAGCTTCGATTTACCGATCGCGTTGGGCATTCTTGGTGCGGCGGGTGATTTGGGCAATCTTGAGAATGCGGGCAGCACGCTGAGCATCGGGGAATTGTCGCTGGACGCGCGAATAAGGCCCGTGCGGGGTGCTTTGTCAATTGCCCTTACTGCGCGGGAAAACGGTATTGAAAATCTGCTGCTTCCCGAAGAAAATGCAACCGAGGCGGCAGTCGTTCAGGGGATAAACGTCTTTCCCGTCCGGACCCTTCGGGAGGCAGCGAGGCTTGTGGAAGACCTTAACGGCATCCAGCAAACCCTTATCCCGCCGCTCAAATTGGATCTCGCCGAATTCAAATCAGACACCTTGAAATATCGCGTTGACTTTTCCGAGGTCCGCGGTCAGGCGACAGCAAAGCGCGCTTTAGAAGTGGCAAGTGCCGGTGGGCATAATATTTTATTCATAGGCCCGCCGGGTTCGGGCAAGACGATGTTGGCAAAGCGTCTGCCGACTATTTTGCCGCCTCTGGAGTTTGAAGAAGCTCTCGAAATTACGAAGATACATTCAGTCGCGGGCCTGACGGGAAAGTCGGGCCTGATACGCGAGCGTCCATTCAAATCGCCGCACCATACCGTTTCGCAGGCCGGCCTCATCGGCGGTGGATCGATACCGCGGCCAGGAGAAGTCTCGCTGGCTCACCTCGGCGTTCTGTTTCTTGACGAACTGCCCGAATTCGACCGCAGCGTACTCGAAGTGCTTCGGCAGCCGATGGAAGATAAGCAGGTGACGATCTCACGTGCCGCAAGCTCGCTGACCTTCCCCGCCAATTTTACTTTGGTCGCGTCTATGAATCCGTGTCCCTGTGGCTATTTTGGTTCAGGACGCGAGTGCAAGTGTTCGCCTATTCAAATCCAGCGATATGTAGGCAAAATTTCCGGCCCGTTGATGGACCGCATCGACATTCACATCGATGTCCCCGCGGTTAAGTTTAACGAGCTGCGCGGTAAGGGCGTGGCAGCCGGCGAAAGTTCGGAATTGATTCGCCAACGCGTGAACAGAGCGCGTGAGATCCAGTTAAAACGATTGAACGGTGAAGGAGCGTTTTCGAATTCGGCCATGTCGTCAAAGCAGATCCGCGAATTCTGTGCGCTTGATGCCGACAGCGAGGCCCTGCTCGAAAAAGCTATGGTCCGCCAGGGATTATCAGCTCGTGCGCACGACCGCATCCTTAAAGTTTCACGCACAATTGCCGATCTTGCAGGAAGCGAGAACATCGATTCGACGCACATTAGCGAAGCGATCAACTACCGTTCGCTGGACCGGAACTACTGGGCGTGAAAACGGGCCGTGCGCCGCCGATCTTTTTGCATCGCGGTTTTAATTTTGATAGAATTGTGAAACTTCGGTTAACCGCTTCACCGATTATTCGGCACAACCGGCCTCCTCTGTCTTCAGACACTAAACTAGGATGGTGAGATGAACAAGCACCAATTAACCGAAAAAAATCACTTCCAGCACCGTGAATTGGAAAACTCAGGGTCCTGGCCGAAACGCTGTTCGTACTCCCTTGCGTATGTCTCTAGGTTTCGCTTGATCTTGTTGAAAACATAGCAGTAAAATTCCTCTTTGCTAATGCGTTCCTTCAAAAAAAGCATTGCGTTGACCTCGCTCCAATACTCGCGGCTTTCCCAAATTTCAACCGGCGTTCCGCCCATCTGCTTGGCCAGATCGAGAAGCTTTTTATCTTTGGTGTCGAGGCCATTCTTCAAGAAGATCGAAATATAAACCGGCATCAGCTTATTCTGAAGCAGCAAAAACGACATGTTTGCGTTCGCGGCCTGATTCACGTGGCCGATCTCGTGAGAGATCTTGGTGGCGGCGAGGATTTTTCCGCTGATTGAATACGATGTGGACTCGGCAGAAAGGGAATTCAGCACTGGGTAATAAATCGGATTCGGGTAACCCTCGTCAAGCTCCGGCCCAAGCGTTATCGTCGCTCCGACAAAATTGCCAGCGTCATCCCAAAGAAATTTGTCGGTTCCCGCACCTTTGCCTCTATCGCCGGAAACCAACATCGTAAGAATAAAGTTTTTGTTATTGGCGTACTTGTCCCATTGTTGCCGCCCAAATTCGGTTGACCGCAACTCCGTTTTCCACTTTTCAAACCTGTCTTTATACTTATTTGGGATATCTTCGCGGATACCTCCATCCGTCGGCGTTTTGATTATAGTTATCCGATTTCTCGCAACGAAATCATCAAAGAAGTTGTCGGGAATAACCTTATCTACGAGAAACTGATTCGTGTGATAAAGGCTTAACGAGGTTTTGTAAAAGCCGGCTGCAATCGGACGATCGAGCGTATCCAACGCATAAAAACTCACGGAAGACACTACGCTTATGATAAAAGCGAGTAGAAAAGTAGTAACGAGACGCCGCAGTTTCATCGAGAAGGCCCTCCACTTTAACAGTCTGAATTTACAAGGTGTTTTGAAGAAAACGGTTAAGTTCAAAGTTATACCACCCTCACTTTCGTGTCAACAGTTTTACTTCACAACCCCGTTTTTATTACGTAATTTTGAATCTAGTCGGACCACGGAGCCGGTTTCCGCACCCAGCGGTGTTTTCGCAACTCTGCCAGAAGGTCGCCGGACAGCGTCTTCGCGTCGCTCGCGGCAATATTTGCTCCAACATTTCTGATCTTCCGCATTCCAGGAATTATTGTGCTGACTGCGGGGTGGCTGAGGATAAACCTGAGAGCCATTTCGGGCATGGACGAGCCATTCGGGATGAGCGGGAGCCGTTCATGATTTGCCATCGATTTCGTGTACACAGTTCCATCGCATTTTCATCCTCATCCTGTCGAAGCCTAAGAGCAATCTCATTGACTTGCTGCCAAGTACGGTCCGCAAGCAAAAGACTAGATTGGTAAAACCCATCAGTAGTCTTGCCAGAATTGGTCAACCACTCTTGACAAGATTTTTTCGCCTATGCATAATAAATCAGCACTATATTCGGTGCTAAAAACCAAGCATTTTGTAAAACAGTCGAAGGGGAAGAAAGTTTACTTTAAAACTTAGTATGATAATTGGTTTGACCAATTAAAGTTTTTGATATAGTATTTCTCGAATCGACACGCATTCGTTACATTTAGAAGATTTTGCAAATAGTTAGATAAGGAAGGACGCTATGAAGAGAATTACCGATCTATGCAGCATTTCGTTTCGAGTTTTGTTTCTACTGCTGGCAGGCTTGGCCGTCAATGGCTTTGGCCAGGAGTTTCGCGGCACGATAACCGGCACGGTCAATGATCCAAACGGAGCAGCCGTCGCCGGTGCAACTGTCGTCGTCAGGAATATCGAGACCAACATCGCGAGCAACACAACGACGAACGATAACGGTGCATACACTGTTCCGTTACTGCTTCCCGGCAACTATACCGTATCGGTGACAGGCAGCGGATTCAAAACATCTTCACGCGAGAACGTCAAAGTCGAGGTTGACAGCCGGGTTACGCTCGACATTCAGATGGAGATCGGGGCGAGCGCTGAAGTAAATATTGTCGCTGAGACCGAGGTGTTGGAGCGCGGCTCGGTTACGACGGGAACGCTCGTCAGCCAGAGGCAGATCGAAGAATTACCGCTTTCCGAGGGAGCGCCTTACACCCTCGCGACACAGGCGCCTGGAGTGATTTACACCGGCGACCCCAATTTCCAGGGACCCACGGCGAACGGCAATCTAGCGGGCTTTCGCACAAACGGTGCCGCCGGGAACCAGATAAATCTGGATGGATCTCCAAATCTGGCATACGGCGGCCAAGTTGCCTTCACGCCGCCCTCGGAAGCGACTCAGGAATTTAAGGTTCAAACGAGTGCCTTCGATGCTCAAAGCGGCTTTACGGCCGGAGCAACCGTGAACGTGGCCATTAAGAGCGGGACAAACGCACTTCACGGAGCAGTTTATCTATTCGACCGCGATAAGAGCCGCACGGCTAACAATTTCTTCAACAATCGACTCGGCCGCGAACGTCCAGACAGAAAGTACAGCCGTTATGGTTTTATGCTGAACGGGCCCGTATATATTCCTTACTTATACGATGGAAAAGACAGAACATTTTTCTTATTTTCTTTTGAGCGGCAAAAGGACAACGTTGCTCAGCCGACAACATATTCGGTGCCGACTGCGTTGATGCGTAACGGAAATTTTTCCGAGCTTCTTGCCCTCAGCACTCCGGTATTGATCTACGATCCGGCGTCCGCTGTGTTTTTGAACACAACCTGCACGGCGGGCAGCACCGGCACGACCGCATGCCGCACTCCGTTCGCCGGAAATATCATTCCGGCAGCCCGACTTTATGGGCCGGCTCAGGCTTTTCTCAACGCATTCCCTGCTCCCAACCAGGCGGGACTCGTCAATAACTTTGTGACGGACCAGAATCTACTACGCCCTTACCGGTCGTACATGGCGAAGTTCGATCACAACTTCGATTCTAACAATCGTATTTCGGGCAAAATGTATCACAGCCGTAATACGGAGGATCGATACAACCTGACCGGCGAACCGGACTCGATCACCCGCGGATTTGAAAATCGGCGAAATAACGGCGGAAACGTCAATTTTACGTCGACGCTTTCTTCCGATTTTATTCTGGATATTCGCGGAAGCTGGAATCAGTTCCGGCTCAAAAGATATCAAGCCGGTCAACCTACAGCCGCCGACCTTGGCTTTACGGGCATTCCTTCCATTCGCCAGGGCAATGTATTTCCGAGATTCGATTTCCGAAATTACATGACGCTAGGTTCGCAGCGGGCGGATTATAATGATGGACAAGACCGTCCATTCGATCTATTTTCGCTCCAGCCGACACTCACGCAGGTTTTTGGCAACCATACTATAAAATATGGTTACGATTACCGGCGTTTGCATGAAAGGTTTAACTCGGATGGATACGCATCCGGTAGATTCACCATCGATGGGCTTTATACACAGCGTGCATCGAATTCCCCTTCGGGTGATAGAAATTTAGCCGGACGTGAACTAGCCCAATTCCTTTTGGGTTATCACACGACAGCAATAATCGACAATCCGACCGAGTACAATGTGTCTTCGGAATATCACGGTTTCTTCGTTCACGACGATTTCCGGGTATCGCAGAAGTTGACTTTGAATCTCGGATTGAGGTACGACCTTGAAAGCGGGGTGCGAGAAAAAGAAGGGCGTATCGTCGTTGATTTTGACCGGGCGGTCGCAAGCCCGATCCGAGCTCAGGCATTAGCGAATTACAACGCCCTTGTGCCTGCTGGCGTTCCGATAACGGCATTCCAGAATCTTTCGGGCGGCCTAATTTTCGCTGGCAACTCGCATGACGCGAATCAATCGACCGATACGAATAACTGGCAGCCGAGAATCGGATTCTCTTATGGCATTGACGATAAGACGGTCATCCGCGGCGGCTTTGGCATTTTCACCGCACCGTTCCAGATCGGGGCTATTTTTCAACCCGGTTTTTCGACACCGACAAATGCCACCGCGTCGACCAACGGACTGGCATTTCTCTCAACCCTGCAAAATCCGTTTCCGAACGGTATCGCACCGTCGCCAGGTTCAGCGCTTGGACTTATGACGTTTGCCGGTACGGAATTGACGGCGACAAATGCCACCGGCCCAACCACCTTTTTGCTCCCGTATAACCGGAAAAATGCAAGCTACTCGCGGTTTATTATCGGTGTTCAGCGCGAACTTCCGGGAAAGATCGGCTTCGAAGCAACCTATATTAATTCGAAAGGAAGCGACTTAGGCGTAAGCCGCGAGTTGAACGCGGTTCCAACACAGTATTTGAATAATTTTGCCGGCGTAACTAACGGCAACACGATTATCGATTCGATAGCTACAGTGAATAATTTCATGACCCCAACGGTTTCGAATCCATTTCGAGGTCTGATTCCGTTGAGCTCGGCCTGGAATGGCAACACGATCGCACGCCGCCGTTTGCTTGTACCGTTTCCTCAATTTGGCAACGTAACGGTGCAGGAATACAACGGAACAAGTGACTACCAGTCGTTGCAGCTACAGTTCGTAAAAAGGTTTACAAAAGGCCTTTCGCTAAATGGTTCCTACTCTTTTTCCCGCGAGCACGACAAGACACGCTTCCTGAACCCTCAGGATACTGAGCGTGTTGACATCGTTTCCCCTACCGAAAGGCCGCACCGCTTCACCGCGTCGGGAATCTATGAGCTGCCTATCGGCAAAGGACGCACGTTTGGCAGCGACTGGCATCCGGTGGCGGATGCAATTATCGGGGGCTGGCAGATTCAGGGCGTTTACGAATGGCAGAGCGGAGAACCGCTTTCCTTCGGAAATATCTACTACGCTGGCGACCCCGAAAACCTCGTCAGCCTGCTTGGCAAAAAGGACAGCCAGGGGCGACGATACGGCATCGATATACCGGCGTTCGATACTTCGGGCTTTACCGTCACTTACACCGATCCGATCACGCTCGTCGTTACCCAAAGAGTTCCGGGCTTCGGCAACAATTACGCAAGCAGCAGTTCGGCAAACACGTTGCGTAACTTCCCCCTAACGACAGGCAGCTTCCGAAATCAGCGATTCCTGAAATTCGACGTTGGAATTTCTAAGAATTTCCGTATCCGTGAGGGAATGAAGGTGCAGGTTCGTGTTGAAGCGATTAATATCCTGAACAAGCCGTATTTTTCGGGCCTTAATCTTGATCCGACAAATGCTGCCTTTGGCCTTGCGAACACGCAGCGTCAACCGCCGCGTGACATACAGATCGGCGGACGGTTTACTTTCTAGGCCGGTAATCGAGTCGCCGGCTTATTAATATGCGCCGCATAAGCGATCTGTTTACGGAACCTTATGCGGCGCATTATTCTCAAAAATCTTTCACGTGTAAGGCTCCTTTTTTTTTGCCGATTATGGGACCGATTTCAAGACTCACTCTTATCCTGATAACGTTTGGGGTATTCAGTCTCACCGTTTCGGCCCAATCAAAGCCGTGCAAAGTGTTCGTCGCTGCTGACGGGAGCGGTGATGTAAAAACTGTGCGGGAAGCTATCGCGACGGTGCCTGAAGGAAACAAAACACGCTGCACGATAAAGATAAAGCCGGGAACGTATGAAGAACAGATCCGTGTTCCGGCAAGTAAGCCTTACATTTCTTTCATAGGCCAGCCCGGGGAAAAAACAATCCTCACGTTCAATTTGAGCAATAAGGAGGCAGGTTCCACTTCGGCCGCGTATGCAACATATATCGGCGGGCACGATTTTTACGCAGAGAATATTACATTCGAAAATTCCTTCGGCGTTGGTTCGCAGGCTGTCGCGGTCTTGGTCGAGGCAGACCGCGCGATATTTAATAAGTGCCGGTTTCTTGGATGGCAAGACACGCTGTACGCAAAGAACGGCCGTCAGTTTTATAAAGACTCCTATATCGAAGGCCATGTAGATTTTATTTTCGGGCAGGCTGCTGCGGTGTTTGAAAATTGCCATATTCACATAAAGGCAGACGGCTACATTGCGGCTCCGATGCGTTTCGCGGCTGACGAACGATCGGGCTTAATTTTTGATAAATGCCGACTGACCAGCAGCAACACCGTTAAGGGCATTTATTTGGGGCGGCCGTGGCGAGACTATGGCCGCACAGTTTTTATCAATACCGTAATGGATGCCGATATTCGCCCTGAGGGCTGGCATCATTGGGAGCCGCAGCGGGAGAAAACGGCTTACCTAGCCGAGTACGGTTCCACGGGTAAGGGAGCGAGCAATTCTACTCGCGTTGCGTGGGCACGCAAGCTGAGCGATGCAGATGTGAAGCAGTTTTCGGTCGAATATTTTCTGAGCGGCCGCGACGGTTGGGATCCGTATAAAGCGGACAACTTCGCCTGGCAAGAAAAGACGCCGCCGGATTTCGGTTTGGTTTCCTGGAACGATGTTCTAAAGCAAACGAAGCTTTGGTACGCCGTCGATGAAGCCACGCGGATCGCAAATCAGGTATTGTTGTATCAACGCGAGAATGGCGGCTGGGAAAAGAATGTCGATATGGCAGCGATGCTGACGCAGGGCGAACGCACAAAATTGATCGCTGAGAAATCGTTGACTGACACGACGATCGATAACGGAGCGACGACGACTCAGCTTCAATATCTTGCAAAGGTCATTACCGCGAAGAACATCGAGACCCACAAAGCCGGATTTATCAAAGGCGTGGATTTTCTGATGGCGATGCAGTACGAGAACGGAGGCTTCCCGCAATATTTTCCGTTGAAGAAAGACTATTCGCGGCACATCACATACAACGACAACGCGATGATTAATGTCTTGAAATTACTCCGCGACATTGCGAAGAAAAAAGAAGACTATCTGTTCGTCGATGAAGAACGTCGAGCGAAGGCAGAGAAACTCGTCGACAAGGCGATCCCTGTTTTGCTCAAAACGCAGGTCATTGTTAACGGTAAAAAGACCGTTTGGGGCGCACAGCACGACGAAGTGACTTTCAAACCTGTAGCCGCACGTGCCTTTGAACCGATCTCGCTCACCGCCGGCGAAAGCGTTGGAATCGTAAAGTTTCTAATGCTCGACGGGTCACCTTCGCCTGAGGTCATTGATGCGATTGAATCTGCCGTAAAATGGTTCGAGGCAAACAAACTCACTGGTATCCGTTGGGAACGAAGGAACGGCGAAAACGTTGTCGTAAAAGACAAGAATGCACCGCCGGTATGGGCCCGCTTTTACCAGATCGAAACCATGAAGCCGATCTTCACCGGCCGCGATGCGGTCATAAAATACAACGTTACCGAAATAGAGACTGAACGACGAAACGGCTATGCCTGGTATGTTGATGGTGCGAACGATTTGCTTATTAGGGACTATCCAAAGTGGAAGGCGAAACAATCTAATTAACAGGGATGCAGAAGATGAAAAGGATCGATCCGGCACGTTTATTATCTTATTGTTTTCAAGATCTTAGATCACTTACTTCTTATGCACGATAGGCGCGAATTCATAAAATATCTGACGGTCGGCTCTGCCGGTATCGCTTTGTTTCCGCAACTTGCTTTCGGGCAAGCCGATCCGTGGACGAGTCAATATCCAGAGATACTGGCCCGCATCAAGCCGCCGAAATTCAAGAAGAAGGATTATGGCATTTTGAAGTTTGGAGCTAAGGCTGGCGGCCAGGTTGATTGTCGTGAAGCTATCAACAAGGCTATCGATGCGTGCAGCAAGGCTGGTGGAGGACGTGTTGTCGTGCCGGCGGGCGAATTTCTGACTGGCGCTATACGGCTGAAATCGAATGTGAATCTTCACGTCTCCAAGGGCGCGACCTTAAAGTTTGCGACCCAAGCCAAGGCGTATTTGCCGATAGTTCACACGCGTTGGGAAGGCATGGAACTGATGCATCTTTCGCCGCTTATATATGCCTACGAACAGACGAACATTGCAATCACCGGTGAAGGAACGTTAGACGGCCAGGGAAAAGCGTTTTTTTGGAAATGGCACGGTAATCCTCGATACGGCGGCAACCCGGACGTTATGAGCCAGCGTGCTGCACGAGCGCGTCTGTATGAATTTATGGACCGGAATGCTCCGGTTTCAGAACGTATCTTCGGTGACGGGCATTGGCTGAGGCCACAGTTCATACAGCCCTATAAATGCAAAAATGTTCTTATCGAGGGCGTCAAGATCGTCGACTCGCCGATGTGGGAAGTGCATCCGGTGCTTTGTGAGAACGTAACCGTTCGCAATTTGCACATAGCGACACACGGCCCGAACAATGACGGTTGCGACCCTGAATCGTGCAAGGATGTGTTGATCGACAATTGCTTTTTTGACACCGGAGACGATTGCATAGCGATCAAATCGGGCCGCAACAATGACGGCCGCAGACTCAATACGCCGACCGAAAACATTATCATCCGAAACTGCACGATGCGCGATGGGCATGGCGGCATCACCGTCGGCAGCGAGATCTCGGGCGGCGTTCGAAACCTTTTCGCTCACGATAACAAACTTGACAGCCCCGATCTTTGGACAGCGATCCGGGTCAAAAATAATGCGTCACGCGGCGGCAAACTCGAGAACTTTTATTACAAAAACAATGTTGTCGGCCAGGTTTCACGAGCTGTCGTTGAGATCGATTTCAATTACGAAGAGGGAGCCAAGGGCGGGCATATCCCTGTAATGCGCAATCTGCAGATCGATGGGCTGACGTGTACATCGGGCAATCGGGCGGTAGATCTGCAAGGGCTCGACAACGCCCCAATCTACGACGTCATGCTAAAGAATTGTGATTTTGGAGTGATCAAAAATCCGAGTGTCGTCAAGAACGTCAAAGGCCTAAAACTCACTAATGTAAAAATTGGCGGGAAAATCGCTGATTCTCTGGTGTAAAAAAATATGTCAGATAAAAGATCGATCAATCGTCGTGATTTTGTAAAAGTATCAGGCGTTACGGCCGCTTCGGTTTTATTCGCGGGTCCAATGTCGGCGGCGATCGTAACCCCCGTGGAACAGGGTAAATCCCTTAAGAAATAGGATTTATGAAACGAATCCCAATTTTTTTACTTCTTCTGTTAGTGACGGCGGGCAGCATCGCGGCGCAAACGAAGCCTGTTTCCGAGCGGCTTGCCGATACGGCGATGAACCGCCTCTGGCTTGATGCCCGCAACCAACCGGGCATACCGCGCGGCTGGACGTACGAGCAAGGCGTTGTGCTGAAAGCGATCGAAGAGATGTGGTATGCGACCGGCGACGCCAAATATTTCCGCCATATCCAGAAGGGAATGGACTATTGGATCGATGAGAATGGAAATCACAAGGATTACCATCTCGAAGAATACAACATCGATCACATCACGCCCGGCCTCGCGATGATGACCCTTTACCGTGCAACCAATAACGACAAATACAAGAAGATGGTCGAGCTTCTGCGTTCGCAGTTAAAAACGCATCCGCGAACAAAAGAAGGCGGGTTCTGGCACAAAAAGATCTATCCGTGGCAGATGTGGCTCGACGGTTTGTACATGGGTGAGCCGTTCTATGCGGAGTACACGCTTCTGTCCGGCGAGAATAATTGGGACGACATCGCGAACCAGTTCGTATGGATGGAGAAACACTCCCGCGACGCAAAAACGGGATTGTTATATCACGGCTGGGACGAATCGAAGGAACAGCGTTGGGCAAACAAAACGACCGGCCAGTCACCGCATTTCTGGGGACGGGCGATGGGCTGGTATGCAATGGGCCTCGTGGATACGCTGGATACTTTTCCAAAGGATCATCCCCGCCGAGTCGAGTTGATCGCGATACTCGATCGTGAGGCCGCCGCTATTGAAAAAGTTCAGGACAAGATGTCCGGCGTTTGGTGGGACATCCTTGATCTTCCCGGGAAGGAAAAGAATTATCTTGAATCGTCGGGCTCGGCGATGTTCGTTTACGCAATCGCGCGCGGGGTTCGCGAGGGATATCTGCCGGAGAAATATATGAAGGTCGCAACGCGCGGCTGGGAAGGTATAAAGAAGGAATTCATCAAAACGAACGCTCAGGGCGAAACGGATTGGGAAGGTACGGTCTCAGTCTCCGGACTTGGAGGAAACCCTTATCGCGACGGCAGCTACGAGTATTACATGAGCGAAAAGCTGCGGACCAATGACGCGAAAGGCATCGGTCCGGCCATCAAAGCCGCTCTTGAAATGGAAGCCTACGAACGGGGCTGGCCCGGACGCGGCAAAACTGTCATGATCGACGATTTTTTCAATCGCGAAATCCGGAAGAATAAACTAGGACGCGACGAAACGTGGCATTACAAATGGGACGAACTGACCGACGGCGGTTATTACACGTGGGGCAAAATCTTTAAGAGTTATGGGGCCCAGATCGGAACACTCTCGGCCGCGCCGACCGCTGAAAATCTAAAGAATGCTCAGGTTTATATAATCGTCGACCCAGACACGGAAAAAGAGACGCCGAAACCGAATTATGTCGGCCCGGAGCATGTCAAAGCAGTCACAGATTGGGTCAAAAAAGGCGGCGTACTCGTGCTGATGGGCAACGATTCCCAGAATGCGGAACTCGATAAATTCAATACTCTTGCCCAGCCTTTTGGCATTCAGTTCAACAAGGATCGCAAATTTGAGGTGATCAACAACGATTATAAAATGGGCGGCATCGAGATCGCGGCCGGAAACGAGATTTTTAAAACGACGCGCAAGATCTTTGTAAAAGAGGTGGCGTCGCTTGCTCTTTCGGGCAAAGCAAGGGCCGTGGTGACCGCGAATGGCGATAACATCATGGCAATTGCGAAATACGGAAAAGGTACGGTTTTCGTCATCGGCGACCCGTGGATCTACAACGAATACGCGGACGGCCGTCGATTGCCGGCGGAGTTTGAAAATTTCAACGCGGCCCGCGATCTGGCCGGCTGGCTCATCGGGCATGCTAAAAAGTAGTTCAAATTTAATCGGTAGAAGCGGGTGCAGAGCAACCCTTCCTGACCTGCAATCTTGGTTGGGTAAATCCGGTTAATCTTAGCTTGAATTGTAATTCGGAGGGAAAGGTTCGAGCTCAAGGAGATTGCAGGTCAGGAAGGGCGGTTCTATCCCCGCTTCTTGAAGACGTAATTCCGAAGTAACAGCGATTATTCGTTTTAGCTGATTGCGCATTAAAAAACTCACTATGAAAAAAATTATCCTCTTTTCCATCTTTGTTCTCAGTATTTTCTCTGTAATTTCAGTTGCCCAAACCCGTCAACCTTCAACTGCGTCGAGTCCCTTTATCGTTAAGACGAAACGGCAAGTCACCGACATGATGAAGGTGCTTGAAAAGAAACCTGGCAACACAAACGCAGATATTGTTCCGCTTGCCGGAATGCAGATGCGCGTTGCGGTGTTTCACGACGGGAAGCGCGAGAATGATCCGATCGAATTACACGATGGTTCGGACGATATTTACTATGTTCTTGACGGCTCTGCGACGCTCCTGCTCGGCGGATTGCTCATGGATGCGACGGAGATATCACCCGGAGAATGGCGCTCAAAAACATCGACTGGCGGCCAGAAAGTTACGATCAAAAAAGGTGATCTTGTCGTTGTACCGCGTGGAACGCCGCACCAGCGAACGGCGACCGGCAAAACATTTTCGATGATACTGATCAAGGTCTTTGAGCAGCGGCAGCCGGGCAGATAACCGGTACAGCATATCTTTCGACAAACAATACCATTTAGGCTAAAATTGGCACATGAATTCGCACCGAAGCCGATGATAGAAGCAAAATCCAGCATCTTCAAGAATCTTAATTCCGAAAAGAACGGCACGACGGCCGAAGAGGTTGTGACGCGGCTTCGGGACATGATCCACGACGGCGATATTTCCGCCGGCGACCGGCTTCCACCCGAGCGTGACCTTGCGAAAATGCTGGGGGTCAGCCGGCCAACACTGCGTGCTGGTATCCGCTCGTTATCGACGGTGGGAATTTTGCAGTCGCGCCAGGGAGCTGGAACTTTCGTCACTGAGGCAGAGGCTTCGCCAACACTCGACGGCAGCCCGCTGCGGATGATGGCCGCGCTTCACGGCTTTACGTCGGACGAGATGTTCGAGGCTCGTCTCGCACTTGAGATGAGTATCGCGGGGCTTGCCGCCGAACGTGCGACGAGCGAGCAGATGACGCTGATGGCGGAGGAAATTACGGGCATGTACGCGTCACTAAGCGAGCCCGAACAGTATTTGGTTCACGACATGCAGTTTCACCAAAACGTCGCCGCTGCATCGGGCAATCGGATTCTCACATCGTTGATGAACATGGTTGCAACCATACTTTTTGACAGCCGCAGCAAGACCGTCAAACGTGCCCGCGATCTTAAGGAATCCGCTGAACAGCATCACAATATTTACCGCGCAATGCGCGAACGGAATGTCGAAGGTGCCCGCCGAGCGATGCATGACCATCTTATCGAAACACAAAAAGCCCAACGCCTTGAAGAACTCGAAAATGGAAACGGCAGCTCTTAACGCGTTTGTTCAAAAAAAGTGAATTATGAATGTTTTCCGGGCGGCGATTCTCATCTGTTTCGCCTGCATCACTGTCTTTGCTCAAGGGCAGATCTCTCGCGTCTGGGTCGCTGACAACGGCGACGGTACCTACAAAAATCCGATCATCCACGCCGACTATTCCGACCCTGACGCTATCCGGGTAGGCGAGGATTATTACATGACGGCGTCAAGTTTTAACGGCAGCCGGTCGGGGATCAAAAAGCCTGCTCGTCGTCAACCGAATGAATAAGGAAGGAACTCGGATTTTGGACGACGGCTCGCCGTTCAAGGCCCGCGAAGGCCGCTGGATCGGAGCAAAGGTTGGTTTCGTATTCACGCGTCCGGCAAGGTTCAACGATGCCGGCTCGGCCGATATCGACTGGTTCCGTTTTGAGAAATAACTTAGCCACGAATTACACGAATAGCACGAATGAGAATGCTGCTTCGTATTCGTGCTATTCGTGCCATTCGTGGCTAAATTCTTTACTGCTCGTAGTTAATGTTTGCCGGTTCCAGCGTAGGAGCCAACAAGTGAATAATAAGCAAAGCAATTAGATATGCCGAAGCTGCAATGATAAAAATCGGCACATAGCTGCCGGTTGTTTGAAGAATATACCCGACGAGCGGCGAGATGATCATACCTCCAATCGCTCCGAACATTCCACCGATCCCGACGACCGAACCGACCGCCTGTTTCGGAAACATATCCGATGAAAGCGTGAAAAGATTTGCCGACCAGCCCTGGTGGGCAGCGGCGGCGATTCCGATCAGGATTACGGATAGCCATAAACTCGATGTAGTTGAAGCGATAACGATTGGTACAACCGCAAGTGCGCAAATAAGCATTGCGGTTTTTCGGGAACGATTGATCGTCCATCCCATCTTTATAAGTTTCGACGACAGCCAGCCGCCACCGATGCTGCCGACATCTGCGATGATGTAGATAACGGCAATCGGCAGGCCGAAGGTTTTCAGATCTAGTCCGTGCTGCTTTTGAAGAAAATCGGGAAGCCAGAAAAGGTAGACCCACCAGATCGGATCGGTAAGGAATTTTCCGATCGCAAATGCCCACGTCTGACGATGCGGAAACAGCCGTTTCCATGGAATGCGAACGGTCGGTTCTACCGGATCGCTTTGTATATAGGCGAGTTCCGCAGCCGACAGCCTCGGATGCTCTTCGGGTTTACGATAAATCACAAGCCAGAATCCCAGCCATATAAATCCGATAACGCCGGTAACAATAAATGCTTCGTACCAGCCGTACGTATACGCGATCCACGGCACAACGAGCGGTGTCGCAAGCGCTCCGACATTGGTTCCGGAATTGAAAATACCCGTCGCTAATGCCCGTTCCTTTTTCGGGAACCATTCGGCCACCGTCTTGATCGAAGCAGGGAAATTGCCCGCTTCACCAAGCCCAAGAAGGAACCGGACGATCATAAAGCCGAGAACCGATGCAAAAGCCGTTGTTGTCGAAACATATCCAAACCAATTAAGGAGTGCAACACCGCCGATTCCTATCGGCACTGCCCAGGCGTGCAGCATCGCTGCAATGCTCCAGAGCGTTATTGAATACGCAAAACCTTTTTTCGTTCCGAACCGGTCCATTAGCCTGCCGACAAACAAAAGCCCGATAGCGTAAGCGGTTTGGAACGAAAATACGATCCAGCCATAGTCGAGTTCCGTCCATCCAAACTCTGCCTGCAGTGTCGGCTTCAGAATGCCGAGCACCTGACGGTCGATGTAATTGACCGTTGCCGCAAAGAACAGCAGAGCGCAGATCATCCAGCGGTAATGTCCGACACGCACCGTCGGGTCGCCGATGCCGGCTATCGCAGCTCCGGTTGCCGAAGCGCCCGATTCCTCCGGAGCCGGCAAAAATTCGCCGTCATCCTGCTGCTTTTGGCTTTCGATTATGTCGGACTGATCGCTCATTCGGAATGCTCCTTATTAGATAGACAAAATGCCGGGAGAGAAATATGTCTGTCCGTCGATCTCGGTCTTGATCGATGGGAAATCCGGCGACGTGGTGATGACCTCGATCCCTGTGTCGGTAAGGATCACCGTCTCTTCGATCTTTGTCCCCGTTATCGATGGATTCCACGCGAATGCCTGGTTTTGCTGCACAACTTCGCCGCTTTTCGGATGGGCCACCCACTCGCGGGTCCTATAGCCGCCCGCACGGCCCTGATGGTGCTTGTTGATCTCATCCGCAAAGCCCTTTTTCGAATATGCGTCCGCTGCTATTTTATAAAGTTCTGCTCCGCTCACGCCGGGTCGTGTCGCGTTCCAAAGGCTGGCATTCACAAACGCTGTTGCTTCGGTCCGCCGCTGCAATTCTTCTGGTACATTGCCGAGACATACAATTCTGGTGCAACTCGAGATCAGTCCGTCACGTTTTGAGCACGAGACGATCATGAGCGTTTTGTTCCATCGGTTATCCGTTGGTATAGGATGCCGAAAGTTCGCGATTCTCTCATCTGCCGCAACCAGCGTTACGACCGATGTTATTCCGCCTGCCGCAAGTTCTGCCCACAGCTTTGCGGCGATCTCGATCTCAGTTTCGCCCGGCACAACCTTATCGATCACTGCACGCATCGCAATCCCGGCGTCTTTCCCAAGCTGTCGAAACCTTTCAACTTCCGCCGCCGTCAAACTGTAACGACATTTTGCTACAAGTCCTTCGATCGCACGTGTCCGTCCGTCGATCGCAATATCCGTTGCGAGTTCACCTCCGCTCGCAAGCAAACTCAAGGCTTTTCGTGTTACAAAATCGCCGGAAGCTTTTTCATCCTGCCACGAGTATTCGACCGGTTCAAATTCGTCCGCTGCAATTTCTTCGGCCAGCATTCGCGGCATCTCGATATTGTTAGCCAGCAAATACCGTTTGCCTCCGGCCGTAACCAACAAAAACGCAACGCCGTTCTCGCGGCTGAGATCAATCCCGTTCGACGCACCGCCCGTTAGCCAAGCGAAATTATGCTGCGCATTGAGCAAAACGCCGCCAAGACCTTCGCGCCCAAGCATCTCAACCAACCGGCCGGTTTTTTCCTCGACCTCATTCTTCACAGAATTAAGTAGCTACAAGACGATGGAGAATTAATCCACAGATGAACACAGATAAACACAGATCAGAAAAAGCGATTGTCAGTATCTTGTTGAAGTTTTGATCAGACTTTTCTAGTACTAATCCAAGAAATTCATATCTGTGTTCATCCGTGGTCATCTGTGGACAATATCTCTTTCTCTTCAGTGTTTTCCGTGTCTCTGTGGGGAATATCTATTGGTTCACACCGCTCGCTAAAAAGCCGCCGTCCACAACCAAAACCTCGCCGGTAACAAAGCTTGCCGCTTCCGACGCAAGAAAGACAGCCGCCCCGGCAAGTTCCTCAACCAGTCCAAAGCGGCCCATCGGCGTTCTCGTGAGAAATTCGTGTCCTCGCGGAGTTTCTTCCAAAAGTTTTGTGTTGAGAGCGGTCTTAAAAACACCCGGTGCTATGGCGTTTACATTCACGCCGTGTTTCGCCCACTCAACCGCCAGCGATTTCGTTAAGGATGCGACCGCTGCTTTGCTCGCCGAATATGCCGCGACTTCAAAGAGCGAAACGAACGTCGAAAGGGAAGCAATGTTTATGATCCGCCCGTATTTTCGTTCGAGCATGTGCCGGCCGAAAATCTGGCATGACCGCAATGTGCCGGTCAGGTTCGTATCGATGATTGCGTTCCAATCTTCATCGGTGAAATCGATCGTCGGAGCACGTTTTGTGCGTCCGGCCGAGTTGACCAAGATATCGACCTTACCGAATTCGGCGATGCACGCTTCAAGCAGCGTTTGCATCGAAGCGCGGTCGTCAACATCCGATGCCAGCCGCAGTGTCTTTCGCCCAAATCCTTCAATCTCAGCCGCAGCGATTTCAACTTGTTCTAAACGCCTTGACGTGCAAACAACGTCAGCACCGGCTTCGGCCAGCCCATGTGCGATCGCGCGTCCAATTCCTGATGTACCGCCGATAACGATGGCCGTCTTTTCACTTAGGTCCAATTTGGAATAACTCATAAAAAGGTATTCGGCATCAACAGCGAGTTAAAATCTTATTTGTAAAAAGGTATTACCATTTGACGGAAGAGTTATTAGTTTCCGACACCTTCACAAGCAATGTCAAGTTCGTTAATGGCATCAATAACCGGAAATAATAGCGAATTGTTGAATCGCCGACAGTTCCGTTTCGTAAATTGATAATTTAAGCTTGCGTTTAATTGGTTAAACCAATTACAATCTTATGTCGTAAACTCTAACAAATACATGACACCGATTGCGAAGAGAATAATAAACCGTCGAGTCGAAGATAACAACGTCTGGCTTGAATATCCCGGCTCTGCCGTGGTCGGGTCTAATGTCTCGCGAAAATTTGATTTTACGGTGCTTGAGGACGAAGAAACAGTTGGTCGTGCCATGTTCGGCGAACTTGTAGATTATTCGAATCGGACCGACCGTGAAATTGTGATGGTCTTGCTCGGCGGCCGCGGGTCGCAGGCAATGTACCGGAAGATAAGCGAACTGGCAAAAGGGAACACGATAGATAAGCTGCTCGCTCGCCTGCATGTATTCACTCAGGACGCGCTGGCGCCGATGCGGATGGACAACGGACTGAGCTTTGTTCGCGATTTTGAACGGTTGCTCGGTGACGAGTTTTTCGGCAAGATCAAAAGCTTTACGCCGATGATAACTGAAACCGATGATGTCGAAGCGGCTCTTGGCGGCTATCTCGAAAAGCTGGATTCGCTTGGCGGCATAGATATCTTTTATCTCGGTTTCGGCCCGGAAGCTGAGGCGGCTTCGCATCTGTGTTACATAAAGCCTGGCTCCGGTGCCCGATTCGATGACTTTGCCGGAATCATACCTATATCCGAAAGCATTCTCGAACACCACATCAGCAAATTCAAAGTCGGCGGAAGCCCGGTTTCCGAAGCAGACGAGGCCGAATGTCGGAGAGCGACGCATATCCTTACGCTCGGACCGGCGGCGATACTCAGTGCGAAAAAGATCGTCCAGTCGATCGTCGATGCATCAACCGCACCGGCCAAGCGCCACAGTTTTGCACGGCTCATCGCAACCGAGCTTTCGTCAAGTAAAGCGGAACTTAGCAAACAGCTCGATGATAACCCTGGGTTATGGATTCGGCTGCACGATAATGTAAAGTCGTTCGTATTGCCGGACCTTTTGTAAGGCATCAATTTTATGGCGGATACCCTCACTCAAACGTCTACTGCGATCAGCGACTACGCGATCATTGTTAATCCCGAGGACAATGTTGCGGTCGTCAAAAACGAAACGCGGCCCGGCCTTATCCTGCTTTTGCCGGGCAGCGAAACAGTTACGGTCAAACAAGCGGTACCGCCCGGACACCGGTTTGCGTTACGCGAAATTCCGGCGGGCGATTTCGTCCGTCAGTACGGCCAGCCCATCGGCACATCTCTTGGGATTGAAAAAGGCGAGTGGGTGACGCACGACAATATGTCGGACGATGTGCCTGTCGTTCGCGATCTGGATGAGGACATCTATAATCCCGGACCCGATTACTTTTCCCCCTCCGAAACTGAAACATTCATGGGTTTCCGCCGTGCGGACGGCCGTGTCGGCACACGCAATTTCGTGCTGATCGTTCCGACATCGATGTGCGCGAGCCACGAGGCGACGCAGATCTCGATGATGTCGGAGTTCCTGCATTACAACCGCGAGAAATTTCCAAATATCGATGGCGTCGTCGCCATTCCACACAACAAAGGCTGCGGCTGTCAGGATGGTTCGACGCTCGACGTGATGATGCGGACCTTGTCCAATTACGCCGATCACCCAAATGTCGGCGGCGTCATTCTCATCGACCTCGGCTGCGAAAAGACGAATATGTCGTTCGTCGAAAAATATCTGACCAAGCGTGAAAAACCGATCCAGAAACCTGTCTTTAAGATCGGTATTCAGGATGTCGGCGGCACGCAGGCGGCGATCGAGATCGGCCTTAAGGAGATCGAAAAGATGCTTCCGGTCGTCAACGAATGCGTTCGTGAGGAATTTCCCATCAGCGAACTTGTGCTTGGGGTCAAATGCGGCAGCTCCGACGGTTTTTCTGGCATTTCGGCCAACCCGTCGCTTGGCTACGCGTCCGATCTGCTTGTCCGCAGCGGCGGAACCGTGCTCCTTACCGAAGTTCCGGAAATGTGCGGTGCAGAACATATTCTGGCCAGCCGTGCCAAGGACGCGGCCACCGGCCGAAAGATCTACGCGATGGTCGATTGGTACAAGGAATACGCTTCGAAATTCGGTGCGGTGCTAAACCAAAATCCTAGCACCGGCAATAAGGCCGGCGGGTTGTTGAACATAACGATCAAGTCGCTGGGTGCGATCGTAAAAGCAGGCACGACACGCATCGAAGACTGCATTGAGTACGCCGAAACTCCGAAACTTCGCGGAATAAATCTCATGCAGGGGCCCGGCTATGATCAGGAATCGACGCCCGGCCTTGTTGCTTCCGGCGCGACAATCGTCGTCTTCACGACCGGAAACGGCACGACCATCGGCAATGCGATCGCTCCTGTCATAAAGCTCGCCTCGAACAATCGCGTGTTCGAAAAAATGGCCCACGATATCGACATCTCCGCCGGCAACGTCATCACTGGCACGGAGAGCATAGCCGAAGTCGGCACGCGCCTATTCGAACACGTCCGCCGCGTGGCGAGTGGCGAAATACAGGCGAAGGCCGAGATACTGAAGCACAGGGAGTTTCAATTCTGGGCGGAGCAGACCGTTTCGCTTTAATTCTGTCCGGCCGACTTCAGTTTGCCGAAGCCAAGCAACAAACTGAAGTTTGCTGGACGTCGTCATTATGCAAGCACAAATAAAATTAGGGAGCATCGACCGAGCGACATGCGTGGTCAAGGGAACACACACGGGCAAAGGCCGTACAAATTCAGTATCGCCGGGTGCGACTGCTTCGAGAAATCTTCATTACGGCCGCGTCAAGATCGACGCCGGCGAAGGGCCGATCGAGTTCGAAAACCAAACGCACGAGACCGGCTTTATCTGCCTCAACGGTTCCGCGACCGTCTCGACCGGAGAGGACACATTTAACCTCGGCCGCTATGACGCACTTTATATTCCGCGAGATTCAAAGATCCGCGTCGAATCCGCCGAAGGCGGCGACATTGCCGAGATCTCCGCTCCAGTCGAAAAGCAATATCCCCTGCAATACGTGTCGTTTACCGAGATCCGCAAGAACCCTTCGCTGCATTTCACGGCGGGGGGACCACCTAAGGAGCGCGACCTGAACATCCTGCTCGGTGCCAATGTCGAATGCGGGCGTATCATGGCCGGCGTCACCTTTTCGTCGGACGGCAATTGGACATCTTTCCCGCCACACGAACATTCGGAAATTCTCGAAGAGGCTTATCTTTATATAGACATGCCCGCTCCGCAGTGGGGAATCCAGATGGTTTACACCGATCTGAAAGAGCCCGAACTGGTTGAAGTCGTCCGCGAAGGAGATGTCGTTCTGATGCCGCAAGGTTATCACCCGAACGTCGCGGCGCCGGGCGGTTCGATCAACTTCTTGTGGATGATGGCGGCCAACCGCGAAGGCATAGACCGCCGGTTCGGCGTCGTCAACGTCCAGCCCGAATACAACACCCGCAGCACAGGATTGGAAGCCTCGCAAAAATAGCCAAACTGTCAGAACCGCGAGCGGTTGCGATCGGAATGTAAAGGGCCGTGCTTTTCGAATCCGCGAAGGTATCTTTACAACTAAAAATGGGTGAGAATGCTGTATGAAAAAAATAGCATTCTTTCCACTCATCGTTTTTTCGTTGTTATGCGGTTTAGTCGAATTTGCGGGAGGGCAAGCGAAACCCGAGAAGGCTGGAACGAATCCCGAAACAAAAAAGCCGAGGCCATCACTCTAAGACCCGGCGAGCCGGAGCTAATAACTTACGACGCGGGAACCGTCCGTTATTTAGCTAATAGTGAAGATACGAATGGTTCCTGGTCGCTTGTCGAATTGACGGAAAATCCGGGCTATAAAACTCGTTATCATCGTCATATCTACACGGATGAAGCCTATTACGTACTCGAAGGCGTTCTGACCGCCAAGATCGGTGAGAAGACCTATGAACTGCCGGCCGGTTCTTACATTCTGATTCCGCACGGAACACCGCATGCACAGGGGAACCTCGGAAAAGTTCCGGTCAAAGTTCTGCTGACAATTACACCGGCAGGATTTGAAGAATCATTCAGAGATCGAGCAGAACTTATCAAAACGGTAAAGCCCAACGATCCTGACTTCATTAAGAAGCGTGAGGAATGGATGAAGAACCGGAAATACGATCGCGAATTTTTGGGCGATTGGAATCCTTAAAGATGATGGAAATTGAACGTTATTAAGCCGCCGTTAAAAATATCGCGACAATAACGACTACGCCTATGAAGAGAATATTGGTTATTTCGTTTGTACTTTTGCTGGCAACCCTGTCCGTGGCGGCGCAGACGGAAAAGCGTCTTAATTCTGCTCCTCGGGCGTTTCGGACATTTTACGCTGGATTCAAACAGGCCGTTAACAAAGGCGACAAGACTCGCGTCGTGTCGATGACGAGGTTTCCGTTCAAGTACGCGTTTGACGCGGGCGACGAAGGAACGATGTCGAGATCGCAATTTACGAAAGCTTTCAAACGGGTATTCGGCGATAAGCCCGGAGAATTCCAGTACGAGAGGAACCCAATGTTTTCCAGGGGCGACGCTGGCAGCTACGTCGTTTCAACCGAAAGCGCCGAGCATTTGATATTCGCTAAAATCGGAAGCACTTTCAAGTTCACCGCCTACCTTGTCGAGCCATAGCTTCTGCTTCATTACTTTCTGCCCGCGAATTACGCGAATAGGCGCGAACAAGAGAACCCTATTTGAGCCCATTCGTGTTATTCGCGGGCAAAATATTTTTTGGTGAGCCGATCCTTTCGATGAGTGGACTTAAGACACCGCTTTTGCGAGAATGTTGCAATCGCAATATTAATAAGTCTGCACCTTGCTTCGCACAAAGGCTTTGATGATCGCAAATAATTTAATTGGTTTCGAAGACCTGCCGCAGACCGTTCCGCATTTTTGTATCGAGTCTTTCCGGCGAAACAATAAAAGAGACGCCCTTGCGTATAAGGTCGGCGACGTGTGGACATATCTCAACGGCACAGAGGTCATTGAGCGTATCCGTCGCATCGCCCTCGGCCTTTCGAACCTCGGCGTTAAGGCTGGCGACCGTATCGCGATCATCTCTGAAAACCGGCCCGAGTGGTCGCTGACCGACCTTGCGATACTTTCGCTAAGGGCCATCGTCGTGCCGATCTACACAACCCAGGCCGTCGAACAGATCCGCTATATCCTAGAAGATTCCGGGGCCAGGATGCTGTTCGTATCCGGCAAAAAATTGCTCAAACACGCCGAGGCAGCTATCCAAAGCGTAGAACGCATCGAGAAGCTGATCGTCTTTGAAGCCGACGCCAAACCTGAAAACGACAACCGCTCGCTGACGCTTGCCGACGTCGAAAAACATGGTGAAAGATCGGGCGATATCGAAAATTTCGACGATTTCATGGCAAAGATCGAGACCACCGATCTGGCTACAATCATCTACACATCAGGCACTACCGGCGAACCAAAAGGCGTGATGCTGACACACGAGAACTTTGTGTCGAGCGTTTCGGCGGTCTCAAAAGGCCTGCCGATTCGCAATACAGACCGCTCGCTTGCCGTTTTGCCGCTTTCGCACATATTTGAGCGGACGGTCTTTTACGTGCTTTGTTCCAACGGTGTTTCGATCCATTACTGCGCCGCCTTTGACCAGATAGCTTCGCACCTGCAGGAAGTTAAACCGACCATAATGACGGCGGTGCCGCGGCTGTTCGAGCAGGTTTACCACAAGATCGTCAAGAAGGGAAAATCGGCCGGCGGTTGGAAAACATCGTTATTTGACTGGGCCCTCGTTGTCGGCCAGGATTATTGGAACGCTAAGGACAAGCACGAATCGGTATCGCCGGTTTTAGCCGCAAAACACGCGATTGCAAGTCGCCTCGTCTTTTCGAAATGGCGTGAAGGCGTCGGCGGTAACCTGCGGTTTTTTGTATCGGGCGGAGCCCCGCTCTCAAAGAAGCTTTCGTACGCGTTCTGGGCCGCCGGCATCCCGATCCTGCAGGGCTACGGCATGACCGAGGCCTGTGTAACATGCGCAAACCGCCCCGACGACAACAAGGTCGGCTCTATCGGAACGCCCTTCGAAGGTATCGAGATGAAGATTGCCGAGAAGGACGGCGAGATATTGATTCGCGGCAAGAATGTGATGCGTGGCTACTATAACAAGCCCGAAGACACCGCGAAGGCAATAGACGAAGAGGGCTTTTATCACACCGGCGATGTCGGCTACGTCGATAATGACGGGCATTTTTTTCTCACGGACCGTTTAAAGGATCTCTTTAAATTGTCCAACGGCAAATACGTCGCCCCGCTGCAAGTCGAAAGCCTTTTGAAACAGAGTCCTCTAGTTTCACAACCCGTCGTTGTGGGGTCGGGCCGCAAACAGGTTGGAGCGTTGATCGTGCCGGATTGGGAAGCGCTTAAAGAGGCTTTGGAGGATGACGGCATCACTGCCGAAGGCACACGCGAGGAACTTTGCGAAAACCCGCACGTTATCAAACGCGTCCAACGCGACGCCGTCGATCTGACCCGCGAACTAAACGATTACGAACGCGTCAAACGCGTTTACCTGTTGCCCCGCGAATTTTCTATCGATAAAGGCGAAATGACGCCGACGCTAAAAATTAAGCGCGGCGTTATAGATGAAAAGTATGAAGAAGCGATCGACGAGATTTGCGGTAGTTAAAAAGGTTTTCGCTATTTTGTGAAAGCAGCGTCTTCGTCTTCGGCTAGAAGCTTATCGAAGAAAGCGTCGTCACTCTTTTTGTTTAGAAGAGCTTCGGCCAGCTCGAACAGGGGTTTTGGCATCTCGGTTGGTTCGACTTTTTCTTCCGCCTGCGGATAGTTGGTATAAAATTCAACCTCCGCCGCGCAGAATTCGCAGATGGCAAGATGTTTTCTAATACCGGAGCCTTCACTTACGGACATATCGCCGACTTGAAACGCAAGCAGTTCTTCCGACGGCGGACAATCTTCGTTTTTACAAAAGTTGCTCATTTTATTAACGGTACTTTACCAGAGATTATCTCCCGACCACGACCATTTCGCGTAGTTAATCCCAGCAAACGCATTCGCCTCTATACATAGAATAAATCTGCAATGAGGCAATCCTTCCAAAACTAACGGAATTAAATCCGTTAGGCCGATGGGTGTACTGTTTTCTAAGAAATCACTAAACCGCACCAAACTTCACGAAATACTTTAATACGGACCCTGAGCCGGCATCCCGCGTCCGAGTTTCGATCAAGGCTTAAACCATTTGAAGTCCCAAGTTTTCAAATTTACCAATCGTCTCTTTGTGCTTTGCGCTCATCATGCGAACACTTGCAACGCTGTATAAACCTTCATATACCTGACGTTTGATTCGCATTGTTGTATTTCATTATACAACAGAAAAACTTGTTGCTCAATTTCTGGAATATTGCTACTATCTAAATGTAGGCAGTGAGCAGCACTTAACTCACCCGCCCACCAGCCAAAGTGACCGCGGGCTCGGCGGAACAAGTTTACAGAGTTTTTAACCACCCACAATATTGCCTTTCCCAGGTAAATAAAGCGTTTACTGATTCGCGGCATCTAGCAGAATCAGACCGTTGGGTATTCATTCAGCGGCTTAGCACCCGCGACGCCAGCCGGCGAAATCCTAAATATAGAATCGCAAAAGCTAAGGTTCAAATATGAAGCCACTTAAACTGCAGGAAACCCTGCCAAAACCGGTCCAGACAAGGCAGCATAAGGTTGGCAAATGGAACGAGAGCCTGCGCTCGTCCGACGTCAACCAGATCTGGATCGAGCTGCACAGGATCGTGTCGTCGCACCCGCTGGTGCGGGCATCGAAACGTGCCGGGTTTCTTGTCGAAGAAGGGAAGTACAACGCCTACACGGATTTAACGCAGGAACTTTTTGTTGCACTGCTGAGCAAAGAGCGTTTTCAGCATTACATCGACACCGAAATGTCGGACGCCGAGGTCGAAGCCGAGATCAGCCAGATCGAGCTGACGAACATGCTCACGGCCGAGCTTCGCAAGCGTTATCCCGA
>JANNST010000082.1:0-40529 GCA_031402865.1 Chloracidobacterium sp.
CTCCGGCAACTTCCCTAATTACGAAATGGTAATGCCGAAAGACAACGACAAAACCGCCGTTTTCGATCTTGATGAGATGCGTGGCGCCGTAAAGCGCGTTTCGCTCATGGCCGATGAACGCAACCGCTCGATCCGCCTGACGGTCCGCGAAGGCGAGGTAGAAATTTCCGCCCAGTCCAGCGAAGAAGGCGAAGGCAACGAGGTCGTTCCCGCCGATTACAAAGGCGAAGAAATGCAACTCGGCTTCAACTGGCAGTACCTTCAGGAATTCCTGAATACCGTCTCCGCCATCCAAACCGGCTCGACCGCCGACACCGACGGCGAGGCTACGGGCGGAAACGCGAGTGTGAACGAGCGTGCAAACGAAACCGACGGCGACAAGGTCCGCGTAAAAGAAACCAGCAGCCCGACCCGCATCTCATTCGAATTCAAAGACTCGAACGCCCAAACCCAAATGCGTATCGCCGGCGACACCACCTACGACTACAAATACATCGTCATGCCCCTGCGGATATGACCTGTGTAAGAGTTACGCCTTCAGGCGTGAAGTTTTCCTAACGCTCCCCTCCTTTGAAAGGAGGGGAGCGTTTCGCTGACGGGGTGGTTCTCTATTGTTCAAGCGTCCGTCCGAACATTTTGTTGATATCCACAAAATGTTTCATTTTGACCCGAAGGATCGCCATCGTCCGGAACGAATTCCATTACGCCATCCACGACTGCACCGCCGCCGAGCTTGTAAGACTCAAGTCCGATTCGTCAAGAAGAATGACAAATTTTTCCAGCGATGCGTGGCTCGATTCCGGCTGATTCCTATACGACCACACCAAAGGTGTTTTTTCCGACCTTTTCGAACGTCTCATAAGGCGGTTTGGAGTAAGTGTGCAAAAGACTCGTCAGACTAGGCTTCTCGATTGAACAACCAACTATTAAGAGATGATCCCGAATATCATCAACGTGCATTGGACCCTTACTTAGAATGTCCGAAACGTGTTTCGGAATACCTTGATATTTTCTTTTTTTGTTTATTGACCTTGCGGATTCATTTGGAGCAGATTCCAATACTAACTCTAGCTTCCTTACTGTTTCTCTAACTTTTTGAAGTTCTTCTTCTAGCTCGGACTCAATACGCCGATACTCCTCAATCGCCTTAACAATGTTCCCTAACGGATCGCTCATGGGAATATTAAAATAACATATAATTGTTGATAAATTTCATTGTAGATTGTTAGTAAACCTTGTATTTAATAATAGTGTTTATTTATTTTTATTATATTCGTAATACTAAGCTAACCGCTTTCTAGTATTGAGACGGTTTTCTGTTGTTTGTCTTTCGTTATTGGATTGTTTTTTGCCTTGTGTTAGAATAATCATTGGCGTGTACAAGAATGTAATAACAATATATCTTTTTCTAAATAATATTGTATATCAAGCATACATAATATTATAGGACTCTTCGTCGAACGAAAGAATGTTCAATCTAGTTTCATTATTCAGCGGCGGTGGCGGGATGGATTGTGGCCTAGAAGCTGCCGGATTTCGAACGCTATTCGCTACCGACATTGATTATCACAGCTGTGTGACGTTACGCCATGCTAGACTGCGAGCGTACTTAGGAGAGGACGGCGGATTGTTGAATGCGGCGATTGTTCAAAGCGATATCAACGCCTTGACCCCAGCAATGATTCTGGACAAGTCAGGCATAAAGATTGGCGAGTTAGATTTGCTAACGGGCGGCCCACCTTGTCAAAGCTTTAGTGTTTTTGGGCGCAGGCAAGGCCTTAATGATCCGCGGGGCAAACTTGTATGGCAATATTTACGAATTTTAAGAGGAACACTTCCGAAAGTTTTTGTCTTTGAAAATGTGCCTGGACTTTTGACGATTGAAGGCGGGACGGTTTTCGAAAGATTCCTGGATGAAGTGCAAAAAACGTCAAAAGGTTCAAGCTATTCAGTCAAGAAATATGTTTTGGAGGCCGCTCGCTACGGCGTGCCGCAATTTAGGACGAGAGTAATTGTTGTCGGGGTTCTTAACGGTATTGGATTGCAGCCGCCCCCCGAAACCGGGCCTATCGAAACTCACGGCGGAGAACACAAGGTATGGATGAGAGGGAATGGTTTCGATCTTCCCTTCAACACCGTCACAGACGCTTTGCAAAATTTGCCGAAAATAGGTGCCGCCGCTTCACCTCGAAATCACGTCGGACGAATACACGGCGAAGAAATTATTAGTCGTTATGGTCGTCTAAGTTTTGGAGAAAGGGATTCCAAGACGCGGGTCAACAAATTGCATCCGGAGAGGCCGAGTTTTACGATAATCGTTGGCTCTGACAAGGGTGGCGGTAAAGGTCACGTCAATCCATTTGAACCGAGGGAAGTGACCCCGCGAGAAAGTGCTAGGATACAAACATTTCCTGATTGGTGGGGCTTTTCTGGCACATCTCGCCATCCAATCCGTCAAATCGGCAATGCCGTTCCGCCAGTTTTAGCGGCCGCGATCGGGTCATTTATTTTAGAAAGGATTTTTAAATATCCGTCGGTTGCTCGGAAAGACATTTGGGCGAAACTTGGGCAAAACCATTTGCTCGATGCGGAAGAAAAGAAACTTAAGCTTCTAAACGATGAACAATTGGACCTAAACAATCGGCACAAACACCCGGGGCCGCAAATGTATCTTCCCCTTCAAGCCAACACAAAGCGATCCCTCGATCTTTGATTAGGTAGTCGATAAGCCATTCTAATTCTTTATCCGGTCTAGTTTCTAAAACAAGAACCGGCTTCGCCCCTTTTAATTCGTCGTGTCGGTAACAATACTCGTAAAGTTGACTGATGCCCTTTCTAACCTGTGAAAGCATATTGGAGTGAACACAACTCTTTACTTCGAACAGCATTTTTTTAACCGGCATGTGTGCAGCCAAATCGATGAACACGTTAGAAAGCGGTTTTACGCCTAAAGCATTCAAACGGTCGGCTAACAGGCCGACAATAGCCCGATGTTGAAAATTGGCTTTTTCTCTTAAAACCTGTGTTTCTTGCGGATTCGCTCTACGAGAGGACAATTTCTTTTTTCTTTCGGCTCTTTCTTTGATTAGATCATGTAGCGGGGCTCCCGCTCCGCCGGGTTTGCCTGTAAGCATTGTATCGTCAACGGATATTACAGACTGAGAAATTACTCGTACGGAGTCAAATTTGACGGTATTCCCCGAATAGTAATCCGCCCACTCGCCCGATTCCAGAAGATCTCTTGTCCACTTTTTGACTTCCTCTTTCTTAGCTTTTGCCGGAGGCGGATTAATCTTATTAGTTAGATTAGCAAGCTCCCGAGCGATTTTTCCAAGTTCTGATGTTGGATCTATTACGTCGCTCTCCAGTACTATTCGCTTGGGTAGCCGACCTCGTGCGTTATGGTAGAGAATTAAGCCCGTATGGCCGAGGATATGTAAATTGCGAAAAGGCTCTGTTGGTATACTCCCGCGACCCGCAGTCCTCGCTCTGCGAAATATTAGAATATCATCAGCGAGTTCATTGCCCGGCGGATCAAAAGTGCCTACCGCTTTCGCGCGCGTAAACAAACAATTCCAAATCTCAGGCGCCGTCAGATACGCTTCGTCGCGTCCCGCTTTCTCACCCAGTGCAATCAAAACTCTTAGAAACAATCTAAAAGGCGACGTATGAACACCTTTTTTCACCAAATCAACGCGCTTCCGTAACGACTGAGGCTCGATTCGCAGATTGCCGTTCGGCTGTATTATGGAGCCAATCGGATTGGGATATTGTAATAGGGCAAGTTGCAATCTAAGATACGCTTCTGGATCGGGCATTATGCTACAAAGTAAGTCCTGCGCTCGTTTGTTCATTTCGTATCGCCAAATCGGAAGAGCGGAGTTCTTCCTGAAATGCACGATCCCTAAGTATGAAGCGTAAGCACTATATTCATCTCTATAGTCGGAACTATCGCGGGCGTCGGGTACTCTCCTAGAAATCGCGGAAAACCGTTCTGTTAGCTCTACATAATCGTACTCTAAGCCATCGAACTCATTGAAAATGCTAGCTACACGGATAAGCTCGTCGGTCCAATCAGGCTCTGTACTCGGAATTTTATTGGTAAAGAAGCGATCAAGCATTAATTTACTTCAGAACTCCATTAGGATGCTTTCCTAACTTGTCGAACCGAGATCCGAAACTACAAGTTTTTATCAAAGGACAAATCTCGCACAACGGTCTTCTTGGTTTACATATTTGTGCAGTAAAATCTAGGAGGCCATAATTATGCATTTTGGTTTTTCCTCTATCCGAAGGTAACAGATTTCGCGCGATTTCCCACGGCTCCTTGGATCGTCGGATATCTGGCTTTAGCAAAAGACCGAAGTACCTAGAAAAAAGTCGCAGAACATTCGTATCCACGATTTCTACTCTTTTGTCGAAAGCGAACGACAAAACGGCGTTTCCGGTATATCGCCCAACATAAGGTATATCAAGGAGTTCTCCAAGGTTGTTTGGAACCAGGCCTTTATACGTATGGCGAATCTTTTGAGCAACGATCTGTAGTGCGCGAGAGCGCCAATTTCCAAAACCCAAATGGCTTATGAGAGAAAGAAGCGGCTTTTGCTTGGCTGCCGCAAGAGCTTCGAGGTTTGGAAAAATCTCAAAGAAATTGCGCCAAAGTTTGGACACATCCTCGGCTTTGGTTTGGTGTAAAAGAATCTCAGTAACCAATATTTGGTAAGGTGTAACATGGGGGTCGCGCCATGGAAAGTGACGGCCATGTTGTCTAAACCACCGAACGAAAAAACCTCTTTTCACTAATACATTATACCTCGACTGCATAACTAAAGACATCGCGATACATTCACGCTCTCTCGAGCAAATAAAACCTGACCGGTTTATCGGAATTTGCAATATGCATTTTTTGCATATTGCTTTCTTCGTCCAGTTCACCTTCGACGAATACACTGGTGTAAGATCGATCCAGGGTTCCGTTGCATCTATAAAACTCTTGACAACAAATGAAACACCCTTCATACTGTGATCGGTTAATTTTTGCTCTTTGAAAACGAATTCGTATGGTTGTGTCAGAGGTTGCGTCGGCAATCGCCTCAGGGCCTTTCTCTTATACCTAAATACACCAAATAAAGCGGTTACGGTTTCTACCACAATCGTTCCACTTAACCGTTGTTCTATACGCAAGTGGAACGATTTTTCTGGCCAAGCTCAACGACAGCAGTATTTAGGCCGTCTCACTTTGGACAGATAGTGGACGTTAAGTGAGACGATAGAGGGTAGAGGCTAACCTCGTTAGCGAAAGGGAGAACCACCCCGTCCGCCGCAGCGGCGTCCACCCCTCCTTTGTAAGGAGGGGAGCTAAGAGTGACCACCCCGGCCGCGAAACGTGTCCACCCCTCCTAAGACAGGAGGGGAGCTAGCCGTGGGTGGCTTCGATGTCGATGGCGATCGAACGCCATTTGCCCTGGAGAAAGCGGGCGACGCTTAGGACGCAGCGTGTTATGTGGCCGGCGAGTATGGCGAGCCAGATGTCGAGCGGCTCGAGCGTGCCGAAGCTCTTGATGGCAAAACAAATGCCGAGCGGGATTGCGACTTGCGAGATGATCGAGATGTAGAGCGGGCTTTTGGTGTCGCCGGTGCCCTGCAAACCGCCGGTATATGTTAACGCGACCGATATAAACAATCCGGAGACGGCGAGCACGCGTAGTAACTGAACACCGATGGCGACAGCGTCCGGATCAGTCATTCCGAAGATCGCGAGTAGCTGAGCGGGGAAGAAAAAGAAAAATATCCCTAAGAAAGCCGATCCGATCAAACCAAAGCGGGCTGCCGTGTTTACAGCCGCGAAGGCCCGGTCCGGATTTCCTGCTCCCAGGTTCTGCCCCGCTACCGCTGCCGCCGCGCCCATTAAGCCGACCGATGTCCAGGTGACGAGCGAGAATAGCTGTGTGTACGAAACAGCAAATGCCGCGGTCGCGGCGGCGCTTTGCGCAAGGCCGCCGATGAACGAGAGCATCAGCACTCCGCCGACATTCATTGCTATTCCTTGGATGCCGGTCGGCAAGCCGAACTTGAACAGCGAGCGGATGACTTTCCAGTTCGGCCCCCACCCTTGGCCACGCGGAAAGCCAACAACCCAGCCGCCGCTCCACATTTTATAGATCGCATATAAACCTACGGAGCCGGTGGCGATGCTTGTTCCGATTGCCGCTCCGGCTGTACCGAACGCCGGAACCGGTCCGAAACCGCTGATGAACACGATGTTTAGGACGAGATTTAGTACGGTCATCGCGATACCGAGGATCATGGGCGTTTTCGCGTCACCGGCTGAGCGCAAAGCTCCGCTAGTCATAAAAAATATGAGCAATCCAAAGCTAAAGACGAACGTGATTCGCAGAAATGGCAGAGCTTCGGCCTTGACGCCGTCGTCCGAGCTGACAAAATCAAGCAGATACGGCGCCGCAAAATATCCGACCGGTGCCATTATCCCGACGGCGATAAAAACGGCGGTAAGAAACGCTTGGTACACGGTGCGATTTACCTTCTCGACCTCGTGTGCACCGGCAAATCGGGCGACGAGTACGCTCATGCCGGTAAACAGGGAAGAGATGAAAACGATTACAACGAGGAAGATCTGAAAGCTTATTCCGATTGCAGCATTTGCCTTAAACCCGACAAGATTGCCGACCAACACGTGGTCGACAATGCCCTGCATTCCCGCGATTACATTTGTCAGCATCGTCGGCCATGCGATTTTCCATACGGCGCTCGAAAGCGGGCCTTCGATAATAGAACGGTCGTATTTCGGTTTTGGGGGCGTAGGCGGCGGAATTTCGTCCTCGTTCGCCGCTACATTAGGTTCTAGGCTTTCGTCCATTATTGATCAACGAGTACCTTGAACCCGCCGTACACCATACGTTTGTAATCGAAGATCGGTTTCTCGCCTTTTTTCGGCATCATCGCCGCCATTTCGGGATCGGCCATGACCTTTTTCATAACCTTGTTGCGGTGAGATTCTGAACTGAATTCGACAGAGGCATATACGAGCGTCTCACCCGGCTTGAGTTTGACCACCTTTGGAAAAGGTACAACGTCTTCGGTAGTCAAGTCGGAGGCGACATACTCGCGGTACTTTAAGGCGCCGTTCCTTATGAAAAGCTTGCCCGCCGCGGTAGCCAGTTTTTTGTACGCCGGGAGATTCTCTTCCGGAATCGGCAGTAAATAAACATCTGCGTATTTTGACATAATTTCTCCCAAGTTTTTATCTATCTGCGTAATGGCGCCAACACCCATAGACGCGGTTCTCGAAGGTAAATCCCGATCCAAACCAATATCCCGGCGATAATAGGAATAAAGTAAGGGTCACCGATGCGGGCATGTGCTGCAGTCGCTCCACCGAGATATGCGGTAAGCAGAACGGCTCCGAACACGGCAGTTTGAGGAATAAGGTAAATGATAAGGCAGCCTAACTCCACAATTCCGAGCCATGTCATCTGTTCCATTTTCCACCCCAAAGGAAGAATATTAGCTTCCATTCCTTCCGGCTTAAAAAATTTACCTGACGCACTAATGAGCAGTAACAGCACCGGCAGAGCGGTGGCGATGTACCCGGCCCAAAGTATTTTCTTCGAGACCGGCTGAATTTCAGATACCATTTATCTATCCTCCATAATCGTGATTTTATTTCTTCAATGTCGGTTCCTGATAGAGGCCAAACACACACTGCCTGCTGGATCGCGAAAACCGCCAAACCTTGCCTGGATTATTTCCCAAGGAATCCGGTCGCTGCTGCCAGCGGTTCCGGCTCGTCAGCTCTTAAAGCGATAAGTTCATTAAAGATCCTTACCATCGCCCATGTGTCGAGTTCGCAATACTTTTCCAAATCGTCGAAAATTTTTGTTCGCTCGGCATCGTTCAAACTGTTCCATGTAACGGCTCGAAACCAGCTTATGGTTGCCGTCAACCCGTCTCCGATGCCGAGACCGGCGTACGAAAGATCCGGGCATAGAACAGGTAAAACCTTTTTGATCGAGCTACGGCCCTTGAAATCCGGGTGGATGTATAGCTTGTCCGAGAATATCTTCATCAGATCAACGGTCTTCGAATTCACTTCTTCAAAAAACGCGACGTATTCGGGAAACATCGCGGCCATTTCGGTGTTGCGCGTTTTCTCAAATGCTTCGTACCACACGAGAACTGTACCGATCTTGCCGGCCATCGCTTCTTCTAAACTTTTAGCCATTGCGTGCGGGGGCTTGTCGTCTTCGCCGTGAGACAGATAATGAGAATGTCTCGGTTCTGCTCCCGGAGCATCGATCGTATGCAGGGAAAATTGAAAACACATCTGCTGAAACGGACGAATACCTTCGAACTGAGGAATGGCGTAAGCAAACGTTTCGTAATCCAGAAAATGCAGGGGATATTCCCAAGTAGCAATGCGTTTTACGATCTCGTTATGGTCGATCAGTATTTCGCCCGACTTGGCCGCGTCGACCTGTATCCGCTGCTTTGCTGAAAGCGGAAAGTCGTCTGGAACATTAACGATAGCTACGATATTCTGACCAAGAAGCTCACGGCGTTTCTCGTTTTTTAGAAACGCGATGTCAAAGATCGTGTAGTCCGGAAGATCAGGAAAATGAAGCTTGATGAATCGGCAATCGAGTTTATTCGCGGCGCAGTAATCGATAAGCGATGGCACCGGCACACTGTCAAGATAATCGATTGCGTCCTTGGTTTGCTGCACGGTCGCCGAAATCCGTTCGTTAACCAATTCTGTAACTTCCGTGACTACAAAAAGCTGTTCAGCATCGATCTCGCCATGACGAATATACTCTCCATTCGTCGTTATTACATAGCATCGCCCGACCGTGGAGCCGCTGAGTTCAGCAACCATCTTTTGAAATGTCACATCGTCGATGTGCTCATCCTTTACCGACGAAGATGATTTCGTTTCGTACAGATCGATGACGCCCATCGATTTATCCGTGACGACAACATCGCAGCGGGCGTAGAGATCGGCGGTCTGGAAAGGCCGCTCGAAATCAAAGAGCCGGCCGTCCTGCGGCTGAAACCGATTCAGCTTCCTCACAAACTGCTGCACCGCGTATCCCTGCTGGCGAAGATGCTCATATTCGAGCGTGTCCGGTTCCGCAATAAGCAGTGGCTGATGAACGGCTAACCAAAATTCCTGTGGGCATCTCAGATAATTCAGATAGGCGGTCTTTGTAAGGCGATTTTTCATATTGCGTCGGTAAAATTCAGTTTCTTTGATTTTACGCCTGCTCACGAAATAAATCACCTGTCGCAGCTACTTGGCTTTATTAACTGATTACAGCTACAGACGAAAAGCTTTTACTTAATCCATACTTCTACATTCTTCTTTTCTAAGTAACTATTCCAATTGTTGATACGGCCGTGGCGGCCAGGGTCGAAAATACGGCCTATTCTCACGCCAATGAAAAAGTCGTCCGACGACGCCTGATCGCTCGAAACGAACCTGAGATACCGCTCGTGCTTTTTCAATTCCGTGTCCGACTGGAGAGCTGTGAGCTTTTCGATAAATTGTTCAGCTTGGCTGTTCTTCATTGCGCAGCTGCGTCCTTCAATGCCTGAATATCTATCTTTTGCATTTTGAACATTGCCTGCATGACACGGTTCTCCTTTTCCCTGTCATTGTCCCCGAGCAGCTCACCTAGGACGGGAGGGATGATCTGCCACGAAACGCCGAATTTGTCCTTAAGCCAGCCGCACGGTTGCTTTTCGCCGCCCTCGGACAATTTTTCATACAAATAATCGATCTCCTCCTGTGTGTCGCAGCTTACGAATTGCGAAATACCCTGCGAGAACTTGAAATGCGGACCACCGTTAAACGCATTGAACCGCTGCCCTTCAAGCTCGAATGTGCCGCCCATGACGCTCCCGTCCGAACCCGGCATGGTGCTGACGATCTTCGAGTTTTTGAAGATCGAAACGTAGAAGTTCATGGCCTCACTAGCATGATCTTCAAACATAAAAAATGTAGTAATCTTTTGCATATATTCTCCTATGATGAATTTCTACTCCATTAGCAAAGTTTTTCACTCTGCCAATTCGAAATTGTTAAAGTCTGCAAACACCCAGTTGTTAGTGAGGGTGCTGTAGATTATTTTCAAATACTTTCTTGCCAATGCGATTTTGGCTTTTCCGTGGCCGCGCCTCGTCTTTATCTGTTCGTAATATTTTTTCAGGTAATCGTTTTTCCTGATCGCCGCCAGAGAGCATTGCACAAGTGTTGTCCGCCCCGTCTTGTTTCCGTGTTTTGTTATCCGCCCGTGATTGACGGTTTCATTCGAATTCGACACTCGCGGCACGATCCCGAAATAGCTCGCCAACTTGTCTGCATTCGCAAAGTCGGACGCGTCGCCAATGACCGACAGCAGAATGCCGGCCGACAAGCTGCCGATCCCCGAGATCGACATCAGGTTTTGATAGCCCGCCAGTTTTTCGCTCTCTTTAGCGATCGCTTCGTCGAGCTTCTTGATGCCTGCTTTCAAAGACCTGATTTGCTCCATTATTATCTCCAGCTCGATTTGCTCGATGGCTGTCCATTCCTCTTCGAGAACTTTTACCAGCCCCTTCTCGGATGCCAGACTCGTTTTCCTCAGTTTGCGTCCATTCGATACCGATAAGGCGTGTATCTTATTTATTAGACTAGTTTTGAGCCTCACCAGTTTTGTTCTCGTACCCACCAAAGACTGCACCTTATCCGCCTCTTCCTTCTTGGCTCTGACTTCCGGCAGCATGTCCGCCCTTAAAAACAGAGCCAGGTTTATGGCGTCGTTCCGATCCGTTTTCTTAACCGAATTCTTGACAACTTCGAACTGCCTCGGATTGACCAGCACGACCCGGCCGGCTCGCGACGCAACCTGCTCGACAAACCATCTCGTGTTGCCTGTCGCCTCAACCGCGATCTCATCAGAGAGCGACAATCCCGATACAAACCGCTCGATCTCGCACAATTGAAACTTCTCAATCGTGTACTCTTCTTTTTCTGTCAAATAACAAACCGTGATCTGTGTCGTGTGCAGATCCACCCCTATGTATCTCATCCGTTTCTCCCTCCAAATTATATTGTCCGTCGTCTGGCTTTGGAGTAGATTAACGGTGGCAATTGTGCCATTCTCCTATTCGAGGTCAACTCTTTTGAGCCTGCCTCATGGTGGCGGTGCGGGCGAGAAGCGGGATTGGAGTTAGTCTCCTTAACGCGGTCAAAATGCCGCAAACAAATATTCAGCTTCAAGCCTCTCTACTCCAACGTCTTTCAACATCAGAGTACCCATCGCCACCGTTTAATTCATCATGCTATCTCCTTCAAACTTATTTCTGACCCTTGTCATAACTCACCATCCACTGAACCCCGAACTTGTCGGTAAAACTGCCGAAATAGTCGCCCCAAAATGTCTCTGCTATTGGCATTTCAATTTTGCCGCCGACCGAGAGGCCGTCGAACAGATTGTCGGCTTCGTCTTTGCTATCCGTGCCGATGTATATGTAGGAATTGTTGCCAAAGGTCAAATTCTGCCCCATTGATTCCAGGGCATCCGTGGCCATGAGCACGCCGCCGTTTCCTATCGGCAACGCGACATGCATAATTTTGTCGCCGTCGGCCTCGGACACTTTGCTGTCGGGGCCATCGCAGCCCGGCATGTCTTTGAATCGCATGATAGCTGTGAAATCACCTCCAAAAACGGATTTGTAAAAATTGAACGCCGCTTCGGTGTTTCCGTTAAAGTTCAGGTATGGATTCATATTTGCCATTTTTTTATCTCTCCTTGTGATTTGTTCGACCAAATCAACGATAGCACATATCACTTGTACATTGCAAGTAATCTTATTTGTTTTTTGCAAGTGATTATGATACACTTCGCTATATGACTGATGAAAGGGGCAAATTGCGTTCGGATTGCCCGGTGAATTTTGGGCTTGAGAGCTTTGGCGATAAATGGTCGCTGCTGATAATTCGAGATATGGTTTTCTGGGGAAAAAAAACCTACGGCGAATTTCTGGGATCGGACGAAGGTATTGCGACAAACATTCTTGCGGGTCGGCTCGCGTCGCTCGAAAAAGAAGGCATAATTTCAAAAAGGCCGCATCCCGCCGACAGGCGAAAAGAGATTTATTCGCTTACTGAAAAAGGCCTTGAGTTGATACCACTGCTTGTTGAGATCGTTGCGTGGAGTGGAAAGCTTGTAGAATGGCAATCCGCCGCCGGAACCGGTACGCCGGAGCAGATCCGGCAGGTTAAGCGTTTCGCGACGACAAAAAATAAGGGTAAAATAATCCAGGAAATACGCGACTCAGTTGCCGCCGGAAGTTATTTTTTTGCACCGCGATGAAGTCATGGCTAAAGAAGATTTAACAGATCTTTCGGAATTTCTAAGGCCCTTTGACGCTGCTATTGTCGATCTGGCCCTGTGGCTTCGCGAATTCGTGTGGGATCTATATCCGGAATGCAACGAACAAATCTATGACGGGCCCAATGCACTGGCTTTCGGCTGGACTCCGTCCGGGCGGACGAGCGACACATTCTCGACTATCGCTATCTACAATAATACATGCGTACAGTTTGGATTCTATTGGGGATCGCTGCTCGACGACCGTAAGGGTGTTCTCGAAGGCAAGGGCAAACAGTATCGATTTATCCGCGTAACGAATAAAAAGGATTTTCCCGTAGGCTACGCGAAGGACCTGCTGCACCAGGCACACATTAATTCGCTGGCCAGTGCGAAGAAAATGGACACAGCACCAAAAGGAACGACCGTCGTAAAATCAATCTCTCAAAAAAAGAAGCGACCCGGGCCAAAACTCGCCTGACAATTCGGAGTTTTCTACAACATAATGCTTTAATTTAAGGATGGTGAATGCGGAGCGAATCGCAACGGATCGAAGGAGCGGCTTGAACGACTTGTTGCCATATGCCGCGTGGTTGACAGCGCTTATTGGAATGGCCGGCAGCCTCTTTTTCAGTGAAGTCATGGATTTGCCGCCGTGCGTTCTATGCTGGTACCAGCGAATAGCAATGTACCCGCTCGTTATTATTATCGGCATCGGTATCGTCATGGCCGATGCACGTTGGAAAACATATTCGTTACCGCTGGCATTGATTGGCCTCGCTGTTTCGATCTATCAAAACCTTCTATATTACGGCATCATCCCCGAGAATCTTTCGCCCTGCACGCAAGGTGTTTCGTGCACTGAGCGGCAGATAGAATGGCTTGGTTTTATCACGATCCCGCTGATGGGACTGTTGTCGTTTTTGGTCATTTGCACTTGTTTACTTATATATAGGCCTACGAAGAAGTTATGAAAAAAGAAGTAAAGATATTGTTGGTGATTGTCGTGTTGGTGATGATCGCTGGAGTGGTTGGGGCGAGTTTTTATCGCAAATCGGTGCAGAGCGTTCCTGTCGCTCCTGCAAAAATGGCCGAGGAGCTTGTTCGGGCGGATAGTCCTGCCATGGGGCCGATGGACGCAAAAGTCACTCTTGTCGAATTTTACGATCCTGAATGTGAAACGTGTGCGTCCTTCAGTCCTGCGGTTAAAGACCTTCTCAAGGAGTTCGGCGGGAAGGTGAGATTTGTCGTCCGCTACGCTACTTTTCATAAGAACGCGAGGATTGCGGCTATCTACACGGAAGCGGCTGGCGAACAGGGTAAATATTGGGAGATGCAGGAAAAACTTTTCGCAAAGCAGAAGGAATGGGGCGAAGTTCACGGCGGCGGGCCGCAGCCGGCGTCGGCGGCTTCACCGACGGCGAAGTTTGACCAGTACGCCAAAGAACTCGGACTCAATGTAGATCAGCTAAAAGCCTCAGTCGCCGACCCGAAACACGGCGTAAAGATCGACCGCGACATGGCCGATGTACGGAGTCTGAAGGTAAACCGGACACCGACATTTTTTGTAAATGGACGGCAGCTCGCACGGCTGAATCAACAGGATCTGCGAGCTTTGATCAAAGAAGAGCTCGCGAAATAGGTAAGATGAAACAGTGCCCAGCGTGCAAAACCGTTTATACGGACGACAGTCTGAGTTTTTGTCTTGCCGACGGAACGGCTTTGGATTCGGCAACAGATGAGCAGCCGACGGTTGTTAAAAGGGCGGGAAATAACCCACTGCGGGTCGATATTCCGGTTGCTGCTGCACCGCGAACTGAGAAGCAGAACGCCAAATCCGCCGCCGGCGATTCGTCAGACAAGTGGATAAAAATAGTGGTGGCTGTCGTAATTTTGGGGATTGTCGCGATCGGCTCCGTTGGATTGATCGGCGCGGTTTTTTATTACGAAACTGGTGGCAAGGAAAAAGAGATTTTGGCAAAAAGCCCGACGCCCGCACCCACCGCAGCCGCGACGCCGGATATCGAGAAAGAAAGGCTGAGAGACGAGATTGCGAATATTCAAAAAAAGCTTGACGAACAGAAAATTGCAAATAACAACACACGGCCATCTCCGAATGAGGATGATGATGAGCTAGGTTCGCCGATAACGGCGACAGTCAATTCACCCAAAGACGGCTTCCTCGCTCTTCGAAGCATACCGGACGCTGAGCATGGCGAGCGGATTTTAAGAATTCCGCACGGAGCTGAGGTTGAAATCAACAACTGCGAAAAGACGAGGTTGACGATCAGCGGGCAGGCGGGTCGCTGGTGCCAGATCGAGTACAATAGCCGGACGGGCTGGGTTTTTGATGCCTGGCTAAATTATTAGATTTATGGGTTACGCGTTTACGCGTGATTCACGCGTAACTCTTATTTATGCTTCATGGTTTTACGAGTCCTCGGCGGGTTGTTATCACGGGTTTTGGGTGCGTCACGCCGATAGGGCTTGGACGTGAAGAGTATTGGGAATCATTGAAGTCGGGTAAAAGCGGTGTCAGGCGTATAGAAAGTTTTGACGCGTCGGAATTCAACGTCCAGATTGCCGCTGAGATCACCGAATTCGATTGGAAAGCCGAGCTTAATCCTAAGGATCGCCAACACGTTCCACGTACAGTTCCCCTCGCACTGGCAGCCGCACGCGAAGCCGTAGCCGATTCATCCATCGATACAAGCGCCCTTTCACTGGAAGATAAGCGCCGTTTCGGAGTGATTCTCGGAACCGGAGGCGGTGGATTATCTTTTACCGAAAAACAATTCGGCTACTGGTTTTCGGGCAATGCCGGTAAAGGCAGCATCTATACGATTCCGGCCTCGACGCACGGCGGGTTGTCGTCGGAATTGTCGATGGTTTTCGGACTGCACGGACTTTCACACGTTGTTTCGACGGGCTGCACATCCTCGACCGACGCGATATTTTATGCGGCACAACACATTGCGCTCGGGCGCCAAGATGTGATGCTTGCCGGCGGTGTAGATTCACCACTTTCGCCCGGAATTCTTAAAGGTTTTGAGGTGATGACAGTTTGCACTAAGGAATGGAACGATGAACCGGAACGAGCGTGCCGCCCGTTTTCGAAGGACCGTTCGGGTATTGTCATCGGCGAAGGCTCGTGGGTTTTTGTACTCGAATCGCTGGAAAGCGCACAGGCTCGCAAGGCTCGAATTTACGCCGAGATCGCCGGTTACGGCGTCACATGCGATGCATATCATCGAGTGCGGCTGGAAGAGAATGGGATCGAACCGGCACGGGCAATGTCGCTTGCGATCGTGGATGCAGGTCTTTCGCCAGAAGATATCGATTACGTAAATCTGCACGCGACCTCAACACAGCTTAATGACCGCATCGAGACACAGGCCGTCAAGCTCGCCTTCGGTTCACACGCTTACAACATTCCAATGTCCGGCACGAAATCGCAGATCGGCCACCCGCAAGGAGCAACAGGCGCGGCGGGCATAGGAGCTACGCTTCTGGCAATGAACGAAGGCATACTGCCGCCGACGATAAATCTGGACCAACCCGATCCGTCATGCGATCTGGATTACGTGCCGAATCATTCGCGGCCCGGGAAGGTTGACGCTGCGCTTTGCAATTGCATTGGTTTTGGGTCGAAGAATTCTGCGTTGGTCCTGCGAAACATATAGCGGCAGAAGAAACCGAGAAAAGAATCTAAAAAACCCTGTGTCCTCGGTGACCGACATCAAAAATGAAGGAGTGCGGCTTTTTGGGAAGCCGCACTCGGTAGGTTGTCTTTGGAAGGTAATAAGACAGGATTATGAAATCGCTCTGTTGCGGTCGAGCGAGACCGAAGGAGGGTAATAAAACGCCCTCGATGTTTTAAAGTTTTGCGTGTCAAATTTTCGGCGGGCACCGCATTCGAGGCATGCCATGTACGAATTTTTATCACTCGTAAACGGCCGCGTCAGGCGTTTGTGCCAACAGCCGAAAAGCGATGCTATAAGGCCGATCCTGTTTCCGAAGTTATCCGGTTCGCGCCCTACCGTCTTTTCCGCCAATAAACTCTGTTCTAATATCCCTTGCATACTTATTCACCTCTTTACGTTTCCGGTAAAAATGAGGGGGTTCATATTACCATGACGGAATTCCGGGAAAGTTTTGCATATCGTAAGATGAAAATTTGCAAAAAAGGTTTGCCTCAAACTCAACGAAAATCAATTCCCGCTTTCTCTTATCACTCGTATTCGGTAGAATCTTCCAAAAAGATTCAGGAGAGTACGATGCTGAGACTTATACAAAAGGCGGTTTTCATTACACTTATTGCGATTTCCGCGTCACTTCCGGCGATGGGCTGGGACGACGTGGGTCACAAGATCACCGGATATATCGCCTGGCAGCGGATGTCGCCGCAGGCTCGTGAAAATGTGATAAAGATCTTGCGTGCGGCCCCCGAAGACTCACAATTGGGAACGTTTTACATGTCGTACGGGCCCGAGCCCGAAGACACCCGAAAGCTTGAATATTTTATGTTTGTGCCGACCTGGGCCGATGTAGTCCGCGACCGGGCATTCGACACTCGTTACAAGAAATATCACAAGGGCAACTGGCACTATTCGGACACGTTTTGGAAACAGGTGAACGGAAATGTCGAAACTCTCTCCGGTTTTGAAGAAGGTGGACAGGCAGTTACGCGGCTTGTCGAATTGGAAGGGGTTATCCGAAACGCAAGGGCGGCGAACGCCGACAAGGCCATCGCCATCGCGTGGATAATGCATCTAGGCGGCGACATTCACCAGCCGCTGCACACTTCGGCCCGAGTGACGGATACCGAACCGAAAGGCGATCAGGGCGGTAACTTATTTTTGCTCACGCCGGCCGGCACCGCTAGAGAGAACCAAGTCAACCTGCATTGGTTTTGGGATTCAATCGTCGGGCGAAATATGCCGCTCAAAAACAATATGTGCGATCGGGATTATATTGAGATGATAGCCAAAAAGATGATGAAAAAGCACTCATTTGCGAGCCTTTCAGGCAAGCTGAATCTCGCAAAGTACGGCGACTGGCAGAAAGAAGGCTTTGCATATAACAACACGATCGTTTTCCCGGCAACTCTGAAACGTAACGAAATGCCTTCGGCCGAGTACAGAAAGAATGCGTTCAAGCTTGCGGAAAGCCAACTCGCACTTGCGGGCTATCGCCTTGGCGAAACGCTGAATGCGGTTTTCGGAGCACCTATCAAACCTTAAATGAATTCTCTCCAAATCCTCGATTATTTCAAGAGCAGGCAAGACGCTATCATCGAATCGATCCGCGAGATCGTAGAGATAGAATCGCCTTCTGGCGATGTCGAGCGCAGCAAGATGGTGGTGCTTTGGGTTGAGAACGAAGCACGGAAGATCGGCCTTGATCTTGAAATAGAAAAGATCACGGCGGAAGAGTACGGCGAACATTTGATCATCCGCGCATTTCCTGGTGAGGGAAAGCCGGTATTTTTGCTCGGGCATACGGACACGGTGCATCCAGTCGGCACAAATCTTGCGAATCCGACGCGAATCGAAGGTGATAAATTTTACGGCTGCGGCATTTTCGATATGAAGGCGAACGTCGTGCTGATGCTCGAAGTTCTGCGGTATTTTGCCGGAAGCGGCTCGACATCGTCAAGGCCGATCACGATTCTGCTTTCGTGCGATGAAGAGGTCGGGAGCTTTACGGGCCGCGAGCTGGTAGAACGCGAAGCGAGCAAATCGGTGTCATGCTTTGTTTTCGAACCGTCCGCGGCAGGGCGTGTAAAGACGGGACGAAAAGGCACGGGAATGTTTACCGTAAAAGCGCACGGCATTCCGGCACATGCGGGGCTTGAGCCTGAAAAAGGCGCGAGTGCTATACTCGAAATTTCCCGCCAGATCGAAAAACTGCACGCATTAAATAATGTATCTGCCGGGACAACCGTAAACGTATGCACCGCGAAGGGCGGCACGACGACGAATGTCATTCCCGCACATGCCGAGTGTTCGGTTGATGTCCGGTTTTCGACAATGGATGAAGCAGCGAGGATAGAAGCGGCGATACATGGATTGGGGTCGTTCGACGAACGCGTTTCGCTTGACATCTTGGGCGGCATCAACCGGCCGCCTATGGAACGAACGGATGCGGTCGTAGCTCTATTTGAAAAAGCGCGAGGTCTTGCGGGAAGTTTCGGTTACGAACTCGCCGAAACGCAGGTCGGCGGTGCTTCGGACGGAAACTTTGTCGCCGCTTTGGGCGTTACCGTGCTGGATGGCTTGGGACTTGCCGGCGACGGTGCTCATACGCTGCACGAACATATATTAGTGAGCGATATCGCGCAGCGGGCGACACTCGTTACTTTGTTGTTGATTTCGGAGTGAAAAGAACGCAGCTTCTTAAAAAGTAGGTTGGATTTACACGAGTTCAATTCGAAATACTGGTGTGAGCCTCGGTTGAAACTTATGCAATCTTGGGCTGAACAATATCTGAACCATCTTGATAAAAACGCTGGAGTCGAGGCCGAGTTTTCTCGAATTTCTGAGCCAGGTGACTTTCCACCGGTAACCGTCGTTACGTATCGCGACGTTCCTGAAAACGGCTTCATTACTTCCTTTACAACTGGGCTGTCAGCGGTTTCTCATCCAAGTTGGAAGTTCGGCAGACCGGAACTATGTATTTCGGTGGAATCGCGAGATTTAGCTTGGGGTTGGGCCATCGGCGATGTAGCGAATAAGTTACGTGGACAGTGTCCTTTTTGTTACGGTGAAATAATCAATTTCGGAACTCAGGTCTCGGATGAATCCGAAATATCAGCTTTTGTCGTTTTCGCTCCAAGCTTTATGGACAAAGAACAGTCGGAAATTGAGTTACCCGAATGGAAAGTGAACATCGCACAAATGTATCCGATTTATGAGGGAGAAGTAGGCCTAATCGAAGATATCGGTTTGCAAGCTTTCTTCCAGAATAAGGAAATTGATTTCTACAACATAAAGCGCGAGGATTTTTCTAAACGAAAGTAAGTACTTAAGAAATGCCGCACTCAGCGTGCCTTTGTCGCAATGCGGTATCGGATCAAGGAGGCGCAACCTGTCCGGTGATGGGCGCGGTCTTCAAAACCGTTTGCGAGATTGCGAGAGCAAGCTTGGGTGGGTTCGACTCCCACACGTCTCCGCCAACTTCAAAGTATAAAGGATAAAGGATAAAGTCGAAATCCCTACCCCAAATATGAAAGAGTGGATCGCGCTCAACATGACGCCCGGTGTCGGCCCAAGGGCCGCGACCAAACTGCTCGAGCGTTTTGGTTCCGCCGATTCAGTGTTTCACGCGCGACGGACGGAACTCGAGTCGATGCGGCTGCGGCCGGAAACGATTGAGAGCATCATCAAGCGGGAGTTTGAGGTCAAGGCAGCAGACGAGCTTGATCGGGTGAAACAGATCGGCGGCGATGTTTTGATACTTGATGACGGAAGTTATCCAAATCTACTTCGCGAGATTGCCGATCCGCCAATTACATTATATGTGCGGGGCGATTGGCAGGCGTGCTTCGATCAGCCGGGCGTGGGCGTTATCGGTTCGCGCATGTGTTCGACGTATGGCGAGAATGCATCGGAGATGCTCGCGCGCGATCTCGCGTCACGCGGAATCTGCATTATCTCGGGCCTTGCACGCGGCATTGATACGGCGGCACACCGCGGTGCGATCCGCGGTGGCGGCAAAACGATCGCCGTTCTGGGGACGGGAATTGACGGCTTCTATCCGAAAGAAAACACAAGGCTTGTCGGCGAAATTCTCGAAGCCGGCGGCACTGTCGTTTCGCAGTTTCCGCTCGGCACGCCTCCGTTAAAGGACAACTTTCCCTACCGAAATCGAATCATAAGCGGGCTTAGCCTGGGAGTTGTGATAGTCGAGGCGACCGAAAAGAGCGGTTCGCTTATTACCGCGCGGCTTGCAATGGAGCAGAACCGCGAAGTGATGGCCGTGCCTGGAAATATTACGTCGCGAAACTCGTTCGGGACAAATTACCTTATTAAGTCAGGTGCAAAGCTTGTTCAGCAATGGCAGGATGTCGTGGCGGAATTGCCGAGCGAGATCGCGGCAGAGATTTTGCCGCCGAAGATCGAAAGGGCGAATGGAACGCGCGAATCGAACAAACAAGAACTGGCACCGGCTGGTCTAAGCGAGAATGAGCGGAAGATATGGTCCCTTCTATCGCCGGACGAACCGGCACATATCGACGGGCTTTTGGAGCAGAGCGGACTGTCATTTGGCGATCTGAACGGCGCTTTGGTCGGACTCGACCTTAAAGATCTGGTCAGAGTTTTGCCGGGTAAGCATTACGCTCAAAGGATGTGATCGAAGTCAGTTTGGACAGACTATTTAAACAGCGTATGTTTTAGTCCGCCATTGACACGCGGGCAAACAAGGTGTTAGAAGTCAGGATGTCAGCACGCATACAGCGTCTGACATATTTTTTTCTGAAGTTACCGTTATGGCGGTGATATGGAAAGACCGGTCCAGATAACCCGGCTCCCGAGAAGCGAGTTCTACGCATCGATTGTCGAGATAGACAAACGGCAGAAACGATTGGTGCAGCAGATTCCGCTTTCGCGGCTGTCCAAGCGGTTATCCGAACGGGTGGTCCACGATAAATCTGCCGCAGTTCCTGATTGTATTTCCTGCGGCGCGTGCTGTGTTTACGGACTTATTGCGGTCAACCGGCGTGATCCGGAACCGCTCAGCGAGTACATTGAGCTGACGCCCGACAATGCCGACGTGGTCATTGAAAGGGTTCTTCCCCGTGACAAAGTCGACGGACGCTGCGCACATTTGGGTGGGACGATAGGGGTCGAAATCTCCTGCGAAGTGTATGAAGATCGGCCCAAGATATGCCGCGATTTTGAGGCGGGTAGCGACCGGTGCTTTGGGTATCGGCGAATGTATGGTATCGATCCGCCGCTCGGCGACGACGAACTAGCCGATGCGTTGCAAAAGTTGGAAGGTCAGCCGCAGCAATTGAAGGTAATGGCCATTGATATAAAGCTCGAATCGAAAACGCTAACCTTCGACCGTGCCGGAACGGCGGTGGCCGAGGAGCTGATGCTGAAAGTGGTCGCCCATCTAAACGATGGAGAGACAAGGGAAATGCATTCGTACGACCCTGCGAAAGAGGATTGGTACGAACACGAATTGGAAGGCTTTACACTAGAAAATGCATTGGAAAGGATCGAACAAAAAAGGGTAAGTTAGAAAATTACATAAATGTCGAAGAATCTGTTAATAGTTGAAAGCCCAGCAAAAGCGAAGACCATCGAAAAAATTCTTGGAGAGGATTTTCAGGTGAATAGCTGCTATGGCCATATCCGTGACCTGGAAAAAGCGGCAATGGGTATTGACATCGAAAATGATTTTGAACCCCGTTATATCGTTCCGGAAGATAAAAAGAAGGTCGTTAATGAACTGAAGTCGCTGGCAAAAAAGTCGGACGAAGTGTGGCTCGCAACAGACGAAGACCGTGAGGGAGAAGCTATAAGCTGGCATCTGTGTGAAGTGCTGGGCCTTAACCCTTTAACGACTAAACGGATCGTTTTTCATGAGATCACTAAACCTGCGATAGAAGCTGCGGTAAAGAATCCACGCACTGTGAATATGAACCTGGTAATGGCGCAGCAGGCGCGTCGGGTGCTGGATCGCATAGTCGGATTTGAGTTAAGCCCTGTGCTATGGCGGAAGATCAGTACGAGCAATAAAAATCTGAGCGCCGGGCGTGTGCAGAGTGTAGCCGTACGCCTTATCGCCGACCGCGAACGCGAGATCAACGCCTTTCAACAGGAAAGTCATTTCAAAATCGAAGGATTGTTTTTTGCGGACGACATAACGGGAAAGCAGGTAACTTTCAAAGCCGAAGGTAGGAAACAGAACAGTTCGGACGACGCGGAAACGTTTTTGAAGGGCTGTATCGGTGCTGATTACAAGGTCACCGATGTTCGGGTAAAGCCCGGCAAACGTACTCCGGCCCCGCCATTTACCACCTCGACGCTGCAACAGGAAGCATCAAGAAAACTGGGCTACGGCGTGGCCAGAACGATGCAGATCGCACAAAAGCTATATGAAAACGGTCACATAACCTATATGCGTACGGACAGCGTAAGCCTGAGCGCTACTGCCTTGGCAGATATCACGCAGACGGTGAGCAACCTTTACGGTGACAGATATCAGCAGTTCCGCAAATTCAAAAATAAGAACGAATCCGCACAGGAAGCTCACGAAGCTATTCGCCCAACTTATACCAGCACCACAATGATCAAGGAAGAGGAATGGCAAAAGTTGTACGAGCTGATCTGGAAGCGAACAATGGCCTCACAGATGGCCGATGCTGAGCTGGAAAAAACTACGGTCAAAATAGAGATCTCGACGTACAAGGAAGAGCTGACAGCTTCGGGAGAAGTATTGAAGTTCGACGGATTTCTGAAGGTTTATCAGGAGGATAAAGACGAAGACGAACAAGAAGAATCAGCAGAAGGCCTTCTGCCGCCGATGACGGTGGGACAGTCGATGCCGCTGTCTGAACTGAGGGCAACGGAAAGGTTCAGTCGTGCTCAGCCGCGATATACGGAAGCCTCACTCGTTAAAAAATTAGAAGAGCTCGGTATTGGCCGCCCTTCAACTTACGCACCGACAATTTCGACGATCCAGAAAAGGGAGTATGTCGAAAAAAGGGATAAAGAAGGTACGCCGAGAGCGTACAGGATATTGACATTAAAAGACGATCTCATTAGTAAGAGAGAAGCATCTGAAAATACCGGTGCTGAAAAATCAAAGCTGTTTCCGACAGACTTGGGGCTCGTCGTGACGGATTTTCTGAAACAACATTTTGACGCCATCATGGATTATGGCTTCACGGCCAAGATCGAGAAAGAGTTCGACGATGTAGCCGACGGGAAACTGCAGTGGAACGACATGCTCGAGGAGTTTTACGGCCCTTTCAAGAAAAACGTCGATAACACCATCGAAAACGCAGAGCGTGTGAAGGGCGAAAGGATACTGGGAACTGACCCCGAAAGCGGCAAACCGGTGGTCGCCCGCATGGCGCGCTATGGCCCGATCATACAGATCGGCAGCGCCGCGGAAGAGGAGAAGCCGAGATTTGCGAAAGTTCCGACAGGACAGAGCATTGAGACCATAACATTTGAAGAAGCGATGGCCCTGTTCAAGATGCAGGCCGCGATGGGCAGTTATGACGGCAAAGAATTGTCTGTAAGCATTGGCCGCTTTGGGCCGTATGTAAAATGGGGTGATGAATTTGTCTCTATACCCCGCGGCACCGACCTTGGGAAGGTGGATACGGAAAAAGCGATCGAATTTATAAAAGCTAAACAGGTGGCGGACGCTCCTGTTGGTGAGTATGACAATAAACCGATCACAAAAGGATCGGGACGCTTCGGGCCTTTTATAAAATGGGACGGTCTGTACATAAACGTGCCGCGTCGGTACGATTATGAAAACCTGACGCAAGCAGAGATGAACGAACTGATCGAAGCAAAGGTCAGCAAGGAAGCAAGCCGTTACATACAGCGCTGGGAAGATGAAAAAATATCGCTCGAGAATGCTCGTTGGGGCCCGGTCATCAAATTCGGCAAAAAGATTATTTCACTACCAAAAAAGGGCGATGGCACTCGATCCACAGCGGACGAAGCAGCAGCTTTTACGCTGGAACAGGTAAAAAAATTCATTGAAGCCGAGCTACCGGAAGCTTTTGCAAAGAAGACGAGGCCTCCAGCTAAAAAGGCACCTGCAAGGAAAACTGCGAATTAGAATGGTAGATGATGGAAATGTTCGCAACGTCGAACTATCCAAAATGTGACGGCGTATTTTGCGACAAACCGGTGTCCGAAACGTGTCCGAAGTGCTCGCCGCCGCAACTCCTTGAAAACACTACGAAAAAAGGACGGAACTGTCCGCTATTGCAAAAATGAAGATTGTGATTATAAAATGGCAGTCAGCAATACGGATTTAACATCAGACCTGGCGGCAGAGGCCAAGACCCCGGTCGCATAAGGCGTGGATGAACGAAAACATTGAGTTCCTGCAGGCGTTTTTAAAGAATCCTGGCAAGGTCGGTTCCATTAGACCGAGTTCGCCGGAGCTTGCGCAAAAAATGATCGAGGGCATAACGCCCGACAAAAACAACGCCGTTCTCGAACTTGGCGTTGGAACGGGTGCGATTACGAAATTTTTGCAGGAGATCGTGCCGGATGACAAATCGTATTTGGGTATCGAACTCGACCGCGATCTTGTACGTCTACTTAGACGTAATTTTACTGGAATGCAGATCGTGCGCGGCAACGCGGTCGATACATCCGCCATACATGAACGATCGGGCATCGGGAAGATAAGTTATGTAATTTGCTGTCTCCCGTTTGTTTCACTGCCCAACGAGGTCGGTGAGCAGATAATGCAGCAGGTAGATACGTTTATGCAGAAAGGCTGCACCTTTCGCACGTTTCAGTACGCTCATGGGTACTACTTTCCGTCAGCCATGAAGCTCCGCGAATTCATGCGCACCCGTTACGGCAAATCGAAAAAGAGTCCTCTCATCGTTAAGAATGTTCCTCCGGCGTATACGCTAACGTGGTCAACCGATTAGACTGCGACTCAACGCATTCCTACGATTTCCTTTTTCTGTGATATAAATTAGCTTAAATCTTACACACGGATTCAGTTCGCTTTCAGGAGAATAAATAAATGTTACGACGCAAGATTTTGGGCGCGTTTTTGATGTACGCGTTTTTAGTTCCCGGTTTCGCATTTGGTCAGATGAATGGTGCCGGAACCGCGACGCCCGCATTGGCGTCAAAGGTCTACTCGGCACCGAAGGTTGATATTGACAAGATCAGGGATGAGGGCATGAACCGGTCGCAGGTCATGCAGCATTTGAGCTATTTGACCGACGTTATCGGCGGGCGGCTGACGAATTCGCCAAACATGAAGCGCGCGAATGAATGGACGCGCGACACGATGGCGAAGTGGGGAATGCAGAATGCAAAACTCGAAGCGTGGGGTCCGTTCGGACGTGGATGGTCATTAAAAAGTTTTTCGGCACAAGTCATTGACCCGCAAACAATTCCCCTGATCGCTTACCCAAAGGCGTGGACGCCATCTACAAAAGGCACAGTTACAGCCGATGTCGTTTATCTGGACATAAATACAGATGAGGACTTTGCCAAATATAAAGGACAACTTCGGGGAAAGATTGTTCTTGTTTCGCGAATTCGTGCGCTAACAGCTGATTTTGATGGGATGGGAACGCGCCTGAAGGATGATGAGCTGGCTAAGATGGCGGCTGATCCGATGGCCGCTCCGCGTGCCCAACCGGCAACGCCTCAACAGCCTACTCCTGAACAGCAGGAGCGCTTACGTCAATTTCAAGTCGCCCAAAAAATTGGCGGTTTTGTTTTTGATGAAGGTGCGGCAGTGTTCATCGACAACAGCCGCGTCGGCAGCGGTGGCACTTTGTTTGTATCGGCAGCCAGCGTGGCTCCTCCCGCGACGAATGGAACGCCGGCCCCGGCTGGCCCCGCCCGCGGGCGATTCGCTCCATATAACAAGGACATGGAATCAAGAATGATCCCGCAAATGACGATGGCTACGGAAGATTACAATCGTCTCGTCCGTATGATACAGCAGGGCGTGAAGCCAAAAATGTCCGTTGACATTCAAACGCAGTATTACGACGACGACCTGATGGGATACAACACGGTTGCCGAAATACCGGGAACAGACCCGACTCTTAAAGCCGAACTTGTCATGCTCGGCGGCCATCTCGATTCGTGGCATTCCAGTACGGGAGCGACAGACAATGCTGCCGGTTGTGCCGTTGCCATGGAAGCGGCCCGCATTCTTATCGCTTCCGGCCTTAAGCCGCGAAGAACGATCCGCGTTGCTCTGTGGAGTGGTGAAGAGCAGGGCCTGAACGGCTCGCGGGAATATGTTAAGCAGCAGTTCGGCGAATTGAAGCCAGCGGCAACACAGGGCCAGCCGGGCGAACTTTCAAGAACAGTAAATTACGACAAGCTGTCTGCATACTACAATCTTGATAACGGCACCGGCAAGATCCGCGGGGTTTATATGCAGAATAATCCAGCGGTAAGATCGCTGTTCGAAGCGTGGCTTGCTCCTTTTGCCGACGCCGGGGCCAAAACTGTGACGCTTGCAAATACGGGCGGCACGGACCACCTTTCGTTTGACCGCATCGGGCTTCCGGGTTTTCAGTTCATACAGGACGAGATCGAGTACGACACTCGGACGCATCATTCGAATCAGGACAATTACGACCGAATCCAGGCCGACGATATGAAACAGGCCGCGACCATAATGGCGGCGTTTGTCTACCAGACCGCCATGATGGATGAGAAGATTCCACGAAAGGCGGTAAAATAACTCGGAATTTCCAGGTTTCCAGTTAATGCCCGTTCCCGGATATCCGGTTGCGGGCATTTTCTTGACAGTAAGTTCGTTTAAGCAAGATGAGGTCTCCTTGCTCCGCACGATTTTGTTTGAATACGAAGGGCTTTTAGGGGTAGTATCTAAAAGATTTGAGTTAACCCGCTTCTACCACCGATATATGACGAATATTCAATTTTACAAAGGTGTTATCGACGCTACCGGATGCATCAGCAACGGATGGAACCTTCTCAAGCAAAATTATTGGATGTATTTTGGCATCTGTTTGCTCTCTGCTTTCGCAATAATGATCCTTTCTTGCATTCCCTGTCTCAACATACTGGTTACCGGGCTTGTTAACGCACCGCTTATAGCTGGCATTTATTATGTTTTGCTCCGCGAGATGCGGGGTGAGCCGGTGGAATTCGGGATGATGTTCAAGGGATTCGAGAGGTTTGTTCCGGTTATGGTCGTCGGTTTTATTCAGGCGATACCCAGCATAATCTTCACGATCTTGCAGTGGGCTCTCGATCTCGGCCGGCTCGCCGCACAGATCTCGCAGGGAGCTCGTCGCCGCGGCGATTTTTACCAGGCTGACGAAACCGATATAGCCATCGCCGGAGGGCTGATCGCTTTGTACATTGTGATAGCGGTCATCTTCTTTATATTTAGCATTGCGTGGTACATAACATTTGCATTCGCACTGCCGCTGGTAATGGAGCATGATATCAGCCCGATCGACGCGATAAAGCTGAGCGCAAAAGCCGGTTGGGGAAATGTAGGGGGCCTGATCGTTCTGATGATCCTTAACGGACTGATGTTGATTGCGGGCGTTTTCGTCTTTTGCATCGGCGTCTTTTTCGTGCTTCCGCTGTATTACGCATCTTGCGCGTTTGCGTACAGGCAGGTATTTCCGATGCTTGGGCAAGCGCCCCAAACCGTTCCTCCTCCGCCCGGAAATTACGCCGGTAACTTTGGACAGGGAATGTAGCTTACAGATCCAGCTCCATGAAAAGCACATTCTCGTGCGGATTGTCGTAATAAGGCGGGATCACCCAAAAGCCGTGAGATTCATAAAGGCTCACGGCTTTTCCCATTTTTGGCGGATATGTATCGAGGCGCATTTTCGAATACCCGATCATACGTGCAACAGCGATCAGTTTTTCGATCAAGCTCTTGCCGATACCTAAGCCATGAAAATCTTTGCGAACATAAAGCCGTTTCATCTCACAGATATTATCTTCGAGCTTTCGCAGGGCGATACATCCCGCGAGATTTTCATCCACCGATGCGAGAAACAGTCTGCCGTGCGGCGTTGAATATCTCCCGGGTAAATCGCGCAACTCGTCTTCGAAGCCCTGAAAGCAAAGGCCGAGGCCAAGCCAAGCTTCGTATTCGCGGAAGAGTTGGCGGGCGTTCTCGATTTGGTTTGCGGTTTCGGCCTTAAAGATACTGATCATTTACGCGTGTTGAGTATCGCCGAATTTGAGTCGAGCCGAATTTTGTAAAATTGCCGCATCAACGTTATCTTAATTTAAACAGACTAAATTCCCACAATTGAGGTTTTATGGACAGACGATCGTTTTTGACAAACATCACGGCAGCTTCGGGCGGGCTTGCCTTGGCTTGCTCCGGCCTTGCGAGGCGGGCGGAGGCGTTCTCAGCAACCGGTGAGTTGACAAACTTCAGGTCTGCCGGGTTCGGCGATCTCGTGCCAACGGCCGCCAAGAATACCGGCGAGACTTATCTTGCATTGCCGAAGGGCTTCGAATATAACGTCATCGGGAGGGCAAAAGGCGTCATGTCCGACGGGCGAATAACTCCAGCGGCGCATGACGGAATGTGGACGTTTAAAGTGAAAAACGAGCTGCGGATCGTACGAAATCATGAAGTGGCTGGCGGCAGTATCCCACGCGAAAATGCGGGTATCGGAATCTCAAACCATTATGACGAAACCTGCGGCGGCGGAACGACGACGCTTGTCATAAATCCTAAAACCCGCGTGATGGTAAGGGATTTCGTAAGCCTTTCGGGCACGCTCATAAATTGTTCCGGCGGCCCAACGCCATGGGGAAGCTGGATCTCCTGCGAAGAAACAACGCTTGGGCCGACGGTAAGAACAAGCTCGACGGGTACAAAAACAGGCGGATTTCCGAAACCACATGGTTATTGTTTTGAAGTTTCGGCCTCGGCTAATAATGCGGTATCGCCATTGCCGCTAATAGCGATGGGACGTTTTGTCCACGAAACTGTCGCAGTCGATAAAAAGAGCGGATTTATCTATCTAACTGAAGATTATTCACCCGGCGGTTTCTACCGGTTTATACCAAAACGGAACAAGCGGCTGGCCGAAGGTGGAACACTCCAGATGCTGTCGATCAAAGACAAACCGGAATATGACACGCGGAGTGCACAGACGCAGGGCACAAGTTTCTCCGCGAGTTGGGTAACAATCGATAATCCCAATCCATCCGAGGCCGATATCGATCCAATCGCCGTTTTTAAGCAGGGCAAAGCCAAAGGCGGAGCGACATTTGCTCGGCTTGAGGGTTCTTGCATCGATGATAAAGGCAACGTTTACTTTGTTTCAACAAGCGGCGGTGATAATAAGGGCGGTCAGATCTGGCACTATTCGCCGGTAAAAAAGGACGAAGGCAAATTGACGCTGCTCTTCGAATCGCCGAGCCGCGAGATTCTGGATATGCCGGATAATGTCTGTCTTCGGCCAAAGAGTAAACAGCTATTTTTATGCGAAGACAGCGATTACATCGGCGAAGGCGGCACACCGGATAACTACGTCCGGATACTAACACCGGGCGGCCAGATCGCGGATTTTGCAAAGAACATCTCAACCGTTTCCCCGAAATCGGAGTTTGCCGGTTCAACATTTACCAGAGACGGAAAAACATTCTTCGTAAATCTGCAGGGAGCCGGTGCGACGTTCGCCATCTGGGGTGATTGGGATCGTTTCAAGGCATAAGAAATTTAGCCACAGATAAACACGGATTTTGCACGGTTTTTTCAATCTGTGTTTATCCGTGTGTATCCGTGGCCGATTTTTTTCTATACTCAAAAGCATGGAAACAGCGGTTGAAAAATATAAGGTTGCAAACGAGCCATTTTACCTCCCGGTCAAACAGGAAGTTGAGCTATTCGAAGCGGCATACGCGGCAAAATTGCCGGTCATGCTGAAAGGCCCTACTGGTTGCGGTAAGACGCGGTTTGTCGAATACATGGCCTATCGAATGAACCGCCCACTTATCACTGTAGCCTGCCACGAAGACCTTTCGTCGACAGATCTTGTCGGCCGCTTTCTGCTCGAAGGCGACGAGACCGTTTGGCATGACGGGCCACTCACCGCTGCTGTCCGAGCCGGGGCAATCTGCTATTTGGATGAGGTTGTCGAAGCACGCAAAGACACGGTTGTAATAATCCATCCGCTGACCGACGACCGGCGAAGGCTGCCGATAGAAAAACGCGGAACGGTGATCGAAGCCCCACCGGAATTTATGCTGGTTGTTTCATACAATCCGGGTTATCAATCGGTTTTAAAGGACTTGAAACAATCTACACGGCAGCGCTTCGTTGCAATGGAGTTCGATTACCCGGACGCCGACGCCGAAGCCGAGATTGTCGCGAAAGAGGGGGGAATCGACGAGAGTACGGCAAAAGATTTGGTGTTGATCGGTCAAAAAGTACGAAATCTGCGCGGACATGGATTGGAAGAAGGCGTTTCAACGCGGTTGCTGATCTACGCCGCCCAAATGATCGCTCAAGGAATATCACCGATCGAAGCCGCCGAAGTCGCCATCTGTTCGCCGATCACCGACGACCGGGAATTGCAGCGGAGCATCCGCGAAATTATTACCACAATAATCTGATTTAGATGTTTAAGTGGCTATAACAAAAACCAACCGTCGAGAGTTTCTTAAGATCGTGGGGGCAACCACAGCCGCGGTTGCCCTTTCATCGCGGAACGTGACCGCCCAGAGCAAAGCGAAGAGCTGCGTGATCATCGGCTCCGGGCTAGCCGGTTTGTCAGCGGGATTCAAACTGAAGAATGCCGGGTGGGACGTAACAATACTCGAAGCGAGAAACCGCACGGGCGGCCGCGTCTTTTCCCATACCTTCAAAGATACTAATCTCATTTGCGAACTTGGTGCCGAGTGGGTCGGCGAAAGCCACGAGCGGCTGCACGCCTTGTGCGGCGACTTCAAAATTCCGCTTCAGAAACATCAGTTCGAAGACCGCCTGATGCAAAATGGCAAAGTTTCGCAGCCGCGCACATGGGGATTTTCGGATTCCGCAAAACAAGGGCTGGCGAAACTCATCGCAGAATACGCGAAACTCACACCGCTACAAAAAGGAGTCCTCGACAAGCTTGATTGGTGGACGCAGCTTGAGCGGATCGGCTTCAGCCGCGACGACCTGATCATCCGCGATCTGATGGACAGCACGGATTTTGGCGAATCGATCCGCAGCGTTTCGGCTTTTGCGGCTTTGGCCGAGTACGCCGAATCGAGCCCGAAAAATGAGATGGACTACAAGATGACCGGCGGAAACTCGCGGCTGGTTCAGGAGTTCACAAATCGGATCGGAGCCGAGAATATTCGTCTGGGCAAGCAGGTCAGCGAGATAAACCAGAAAGCGGGGATAATCACGGTCATCTCCGGCGCAGAAACGTTCAAGGCGGATGCCTGCATCTGCACCGCCCCCGTTCCGAGCCTGCGAAAGATAAAATTCAACCCGCCGCTCCCTGCCGCCCAGGCCGATGCCGCCGAAAAACTGAGTTATGCCCGAATCATCAAAAACAGTGTGCTCTTTGACGAAAGGTTCTGGAAGGACGACAACTTCTCGATGGTCACCGATACGACCTCGCATTATTACTTTCACAGCACACAGAACCAGCCGGGGAAACAGGGAATTCTCACTGCATACGCTATAGGCGACAAAGCCGACGTGCTAGCCTCGCAGGACGACACACGACGCCAGATAATAGTTGCCCGCGACCTCATCGACCTCAGTTGGTCGGCCCCGAATCTCGCCCGCGGTATCGCCTCATACGCCTGGCAGCGCGACGAATTTACAAAAGGCGCATACGCTCTATATCGTCCCGGCCAGTGGTTTGGTATCCGGCCTCTCCTCGCGCGTCCACACGGCAAGGTCCTTTTTGCCGGTGAACACATCGCCGATTGGCAAGGCTTTATGGAAGGAGCCATCGAGACCGGCGAGGCCGCCGCCGACAGATTGATCCGCTAGACCAGATTTAACACCAAATTAACATCCGCTTCACATATCGTTAACCTCGCTGTAATAACCTCCGGTTTGCTAACAAGAAATTCCCAATTGTTTATTAACGCGCCGCGATGTTCCGTCCAATAGATCATCGACTCGACGGCTATCGATTACTAACTTTATCTGCGAGGAACCAAAATGAGGCCCATATCCAATTTCAAGCTGACGCTAAAGTTTCTATTAATACTGTCTTTTACGATCACTGCCTTTGGACAATCCGACTCGGGGAGCGCGGCTCTCGAAGGTACGGTAAAGGACCAGAATGCATCCGTTGTCCAAGGTGCCACGGTGCTTATCAAGAACAAGGAAACCGGGCTTGAGCGAACCGTAACAAGTAATTCGAACGGCTTATTTTCGGCAAGTGTCCTTCCGGTTGGAACCTACATCGTTACCGTCAAATCGAATGGATTTGCCGATGTACCGGTTCAGGTAGTTTTATCGGTCGGTGAAACGACGCCGGTCGAAATTACGCTTGCTCCTCAAGGTGCTAATGTCCTGGTGGACGTGACCGGGGACACCGATACTATCGAAACCGAGACCGAGTCCACAAGCGCGACGATCTCGCCTCGCCTTGTTTCCGATCTGCCGGTACGCGGGCGTAATTTCACCGAGTTCGTTCAATTGACGCCCGCGGTAGTTCAAGAATCAGACCGCGGCGGACTGGTAATTTCCGGCCAGCGTTCGATCAACTCAAACGTGTCGATCGACGGCGCCGATTTCAACGATGCTCTTCAGGGCAATCAACGCGGCGGTAACGAGTCTGTGTTCTTCTTTCCGCAAACCGCCGTGAGAGAATTTCAAGTAGTTCGGTCTGGAGCTACGGCGGAGATCGGCAGGACGGGAGCCGGTTTTGTAAATGCGGTTACGAAATCGGGTACCAATGAATTTCACGGCGAAACCTTTTACTTTAACCGAAACCGAAAGCTAACCTCACCCGATGCTTTCGGCCAGGACCTGAACAACTCGCAGAATCAATTTGGCGGCTCGGTCGGTGGGCCGATAGTGCGGGAGAGGGCATTCTTCTTCTTCGGCATTGAGCAAAACTATTTGCGGGTGCCGTTCGTCGTACAGTTCCAGACTATTCCCGGCGTTACAGTTCCCGCAAGTGTGTCAGCTTTACAAGGCGAACAACGCGGAACGAACAACCCGACCGCATTGTTCGGTAGGTTGGATTTCGTCTTGAATCAGGCGAACACATTAAATATACAATACACATACACAAGATTTCGCGGCGAGAATTTCAGCTTCGAAAATCCGAGACAGGACATTGCTGTTGACGGCAACTACACGAGAAACAATTCGAGCAACGGCCTGAAAGGATCGCTTGTCTCAATACTTAGCCCGACGCTCATCAATGAGATCCGAGCCCAAACAGCAACCGACAATCGGCTTGAAGAACCGAATTCAACCAACGGCCAGGCGGTCATTGCCAACTTCGGCACGCTCGGCGGCGATCGGGCGCGTCCGCGGCTGTTTGAAACGACCCGATATCAATTCGCCGATAACGTCAGCTATGACACCGGACGGCATAAGATACGCTTTGGTCTAGATGCAAATATCAACAGCGTCAGGCAGCAGCGTGAATCGAATACGCAGCCGAGATACGACTATGAAAGCCGCACGGTAAGCGGTGTGACGATCGCGACATCACTGGACAATTTTGTTGCCGGACGCCCGCGCCGGTTTCGGCAAACTCTCGCGTCGGCAGATCCCGACGATTTGATATATCGCGGCACGCAGAAGGAATTTGCTTTCTTTGTTCAGGACAAGTTCAAGTTTTCAAGTCAATTGACACTTAACTTCGGGCTGAGGTACGAGGCCCAGATAAATCCACAGCCGCTAACACCGAATCCCGCAATCCCGCAGACGGCCCGCATACCAAACGATCTAAAACAATGGCAGCCGCGTGTTGGACTGGCGTATGACGTAAATGGTGAAGGCAATACCGTTATCAGGTTGTCCGCCGGGATATACGCGGCCCGCACGCCCGCCAATCTTTTCCAGCGAGTATCGACCGATAACGGTCTAACCACCCAGGAGATTGAGATAGCCGAAGTCACAGCCTGTCGTAATTCGACCGTTGTAAATTTGGCCGGCTGCCGTTTGCGCGGACCGAATGCCATCGTTACCTATCCAAGTGGGTTAACCGCAATTCCGGCTGGATTCGTTGTAAAACCGCGTGTTTTCGGTTTCGATCCGGACTTTCAGAATCCGCGGTCGTTCCAGTCGTCGGCGACGGTCGAGCAGAAGATCGGAAAGAACCTCGTGTTTACCGGTGGTTACATCCACAATTCAACATACAATCTTCAACGCCGCATCGACCGCAACCTTTTCCCGCCGACTCTGCAGGCAAGCGGATTCCCGATCTTTTCCGCAACGAGGCCAAATACGAATATTGCTCAGCTAGAAATCAACGAATCAACAGCTCATTCAAGCTATGACGCACTGACATTATCGCTGCGGCGGCGTTTTGCGCAACGCTTTCAGTTTGAAGCAAATTACACATTTGCGAATAATCGCGATGACGATTCGAACGAACGCAATTTTTCACGGCAGCCCACGTTGGATCCGTTTAATCTGAAAGCCGAAGCAGGCCCGTCGAAGCAGGATGTACGGCATAACTTGAATCTGAGTGGGCTATTCGATCTCGGTTACGGCTTCACGTTGAGCGGGATACTTGTCACGCGAAGCGGTTTCCCATATACGTCGGTCATTGAGGATGGAACCGACACCAACAACGACCTAAACGACGCAAACGAACGGGCGGTAATTGGCGGCGTTGTATCGGGACGGAACGCTTTTCGGCAGCCAAACTTTCTGAATCTCGATATCCGGCTGCTTAAGGGCTTTAGGTTCGGCGAAACGATGAAGCTCGATTTATCGGCAGAAGTTTACAATGTTACGAGAAACACAAATAAAGGCTTTGGTGTGGACGGAATAAGCAATTTCTGCACCGGCAGCTCGGCATTGGCGGACACTGCAAATCCGCTAAGCATTTCTTGCCCGGCTGGATTCTTCCCATCGATCCGGGCTGAAGAACCAATGTCAGCGCCGTCAACCGCACGATTCGGCGGTCCACGACAATTGCAACTCGGCGTCCGCTTCAGCTTCTAGCAACTGCGGCCAAAATCAAAGATCCGATCCTCGAATATTTCACTTCCTTATTCGAGGATCGGATTTTCACTTCTCTTCCACGAAAAAAGTTAACCGTATTTTAACATCCATTTCACATCCCGTTAACTTCGCGTCTCTATCCTAGGTTTTGCAAGCCACAAACAGGACAAAGTTTTTCAGACCAAAAGCGGATTTCGGCCGTTGCCGTAACAACTCCGCTGTTTATCTTATTTTCGCGAGTTTTAATATTTGAGGAGTAACTATGAGAACCAAATTTTTCTCAATATCGTTTGGATTGATTTTTGCACTGCTGACAGTGCCCGCGGCTTTTGCTCAGGCGACAGGGTCTTTGAGCGGAACCGTCACTGATGCAAACGGTGCTCTAGTACAGGGAGCAAATATAACGGTAAAAAATACCGGTACGAATTTTATAAGAAATACGACTTCCAATGACGAAGGACGTTGGACCGTTACGCTGCTGCCTGTTGGCTCGTACAGTGTAACGTATGAAAAAGAGGGCTTTAAGAAATCGATTAGCCAAGACACTCAGGTTGAGGCTTCGGTGACCCGTTCCCTGGATGTGGCGCTAGAAGTAGGCACTGCCGATGTGACCGTAGACGTAACGTCCGATCAGCCGCTGGTACAAACTGAGTCCGCAGCGATTTCGCGACAGATCACGGGCGAACAAATCACACGAGTCCCGACTTCAACTCGAAGTTTTACGGGTCTCTTATCTGCAGAGGCTGGCGTTTCGAGTGAGCTTTCGCCAGTGGGCGTAAACGGTAACGGAAATGTCTCGCCGTCGGTAAACGGTACGCGCACGACATCGACGAGTCTTTTCTTCAACGGTATCGACGCTACAAACATTACTAGCAACGAAGGTTCTCTCAACGACAACATTTCGCCAGCCCCCGAAACTTTACAAGAAGTGAAGCTGCAGACTTCGCTTTATGATGCGTCTACGGGACGAAGCGGCGGCGGCAACTTTCAACTTGTGACCAAATCAGGTGGAAATAAATTCAATGGTTCGGCATATTACTACCTGCAAAACAAGGCTTTCAACTCTAACGAGTTTTTCCTGAAGGAAAGCGGCAATGAAAAACCCAAAGCCGACCGTACGGAAACAGGATTTACGATAGGCGGTCCGATTGTAAAAGAGAGATTCTTCTTTTTTGGCGGTTACCAGTTCACCGATGCAAACACCGGGCTGGTTCCCACAGCACGAACCCGGACGATCCTGCCAATAGCCTTAAGCGTTTTGGGCGAAGACCGTTCGCGGGCAGCGATCGCAGCGGCCTTTAATCAATTCAACGGCTGTGCGGTCGGTACGACTTGTCTGTTACCTACCGACATCAGCACGGTCGCGTTCAACATTTTCAATCTTCGCAATCCGGTAACGGGTGGGTTTTATCTTCCGAGCATAACTAACTTTAGGACTTTAACGACAACTGCCGGAGGTACTGTTCCCCTTGTCGATCAGACAGGAACGGGCAGTTTCCAATCGGGACAATTCGGAGCAGGTGCGGGCGTAACATCGCGGACGATCCAAAGAAATAACCCGCTCGTTGAAGTCATTAGCGTCGAACCTTCGTCATTCCGGCAGAATCAATTCACCACTCGGCTGGATGGACAGTTGAGCAACAATAATACGCTTAGCGGAACATTCTTTTTCTCAAATTTCCCTGGCCTTGATTCGTTCCCCGATCCGAACAGTTTGGCATCGCCCACAACACTTAGGCGTAACGACCGCAATAGAACGCTTTCAGTTGGTGACACCCACATCTTTACACCGAACTGGATTAACGAGGTACGTTTTGGGTATTACTCGCTGAATAATACGAGATCATTGACGGAAGACTTTTCGACCGGCGCTTTTACTAATCAGGCTATCGGCGTTAATAACCCTGCTTCCACCTTTGACCCAAGCGTTGCAACGACCCGGCTAGGCCACTACATTGGCCGGAACAACATCGCCAATTTTTCTTTCGGCGGTCCGAACGATTCATTCAATCAAAGAAAGCAACTCACGTACAGCATAGCCGACAACGTCAATTGGCTCTTTGGCGATCACAATATCAAATTTGGCGGTGAGTATAAGAGGCATCAATTCGACACGAACCTGCCGGAAGAGCAAGCGACGGAGTTTGAAAAATTCGATTCTTTTACACAGCTTCTGACCGGAAATGCGACGGAAGCGGACACGCAATATGGCCTAACCGACAAAAGCTTTCGTTTTCAGGATTACGGCCTTTATGTTACGGACGATTGGAAGATTACTCGCCGACTGAGCCTTAACCTGGGCCTGCGCTACGAATTGTTCATGTGGCCGACAGAGAAAAACGGACGGATCGGCAATTTCGATTTGGAGCCGTTCCAACCATGCTTTACGTCAGCCGGAACAAATGCTCTTTGCGATAATCCCACTCCGGGCTTCCTTGTTCCCAGCAATGTCGGTCAAACGGGCCTTACGATAGTGGACACAGCCATTGCGGCAACGCAGGTAGCTGGCAAAAAACATACGCTCAAGGGGCAAGACCTGAACAATATTGCACCGCGTGTCGGGTTGGCGTACTCGGTAAGCGACAAACTGGTCTTCCGCGGCGGCTATGGCCTTTTCTACGACCGCCCTTCGGCGTCGTTTATCAATACGGTCTTTTCGAATTATCCTTTTCTCAGAGAGATCGAGATCACGGTGCCGAACGGCAATGTACCAATCGCGACGGCGTTTTCTGGTGTGCCGACAAATATTCCTCTCAATCAGTTTTTACCATTTCGAATTACGAGAGGCTCCGGTACGGGCGGAAGCTATGTTATTCGCGATAACACACCTGTCTTTGTCGATTCCCGCGGTACTCCGCAAGGCTCCGGGTGCGTAGTTGCGACCGGAGTAGGCTGTACACGAGGAAATATTGCCGAAACGTTTGAGTTTCGCGCTATTGACCGTAATTTGAAAACGCCGTACGTCCATCAATTTAACGTTGGAGCGCAGTACGAGATTTTCAAGGACTTGCTCGTTGAGGCTCGCTATGTAGGGACCGCAGGGAAGAATCTTCTCATCGCGACAGCGCTGAATCAGGGATTTGACCTCAACGATCCGACTACGCCGGATCACATTTTCGAACGATTTAATCAAGCATACCTCGCGTCGGGTTCGCCCAACGGGGCTCTTAATACCGGTTCGACCGCACGTGCACGCGGCGCCGGACGTGCCTTCGGTTTTGCCAATCCTTTTGTTGCCGGTTTGACTCCAACCTGCGCGGGTGGTGTTTTGACTGTTCCGGCTGGATCGCCTGTGGATCTTAACCTGGCAAATCCACTCACATGTACAGGTACAGCACTCGGTGGCGGCCAGGTAATCAACTTCGAAGCACGGGTTCCAATCCTTGGATTCAACGTGCCGGAGGCTATACTCCTTCAATCGCGAGGAACTTCCAACTATCACAGCGGACAGTTCAGTTTGACCAAGCGGCTGTCGAGCGGTTTGCAGTTTAATGTTGCATATACCTTCTCAAAATCGATTGATGTTATGTCGAGCGATCCCGGAAGCACGGCAGGTGGCGGCAAGCCTGATATTCCCAATACCGGCTTCATCGCACAAGGCGACTCGCGAAATCTCCAAAATAACCAGGGCCTTTCCGATTTTGACCGTACTCACCGTTTCAGTACGAATTTTACTTACGAAATTCCCAACTTTGGCTCAAGCAGCGCATTCGCGAACGGCTGGTTGGTTTCCGGATTTTATCAAGCCCAGTCGGGAACGCCGTTTACGGTGTTTGCCGGTGAGCCGGAACTTCAAACCGCGGCACAGTACACGAATGTGACGCGAGGAGCCGGCGGCCTCGTCCGTCCCGGGTTCGGTCGTCCGAATACTATTTGTTCATCAGCAGATGCTGTAAGCGGTGCCAGCACCAATAATCTCGCTGTAATCGACCGAAATTGCTTCACTTCAGCTTTGGGTCAATTCGGAAATCTCGGACGGAACACTTTCCGCGGCCCGACGCAAAAGCGCCTCGATTTGAGCTTTGTGAAGAATACGAAAATCAACGAGAGGCTGAGCTTCGAGCTCGGATTCGATCTTTTCAACGTTTTCGACACCGTCAATTTTGCAAATCCGAACAATGACCTGCAAGACTCAGTCGACTTCGGTATAATCACAAACACCGTCGGCGGTCCGCGGGTCGGGCAATTCCGCGCAAAGTTCAGATTCTAAGGTGAATCTAATCAGTCCGTGGGCGAACTATCAAAAAGGCGAGAGGATCAATTTCCTTTCGCCTTTTTTTCGGATCATAGCCGAATTATGACGCCGGCAATGAACAGAAGGCTTTCGGTGTGAGTACTATAACGCTCAGCAGAGGGTTTTTACATAGAAATCCGGTCGTTAGCGTTCTCGTTGATGATTATTGTTATCATACTTTCATAGAAACTGATTTATGAAACGAATCAACGAACGTGTTCTTCGACTGAACGATGCCGAGATCAATCCGGATGCGAAATACGTGTTGTATTGGATGCAAATGTTCAAGCGTGTGGAGAATAACCATGCGCTGATCTATGCCATCAGGCAGGCGAATGAGTTGAAGCTGCCGCTGGTGGTTTATGAAGGGTTGAAATATTACTACCCGTGGGCCAGCGACCGTATCCATACGTTTATCCTGGAAGGCGTCGAGGAAAAAAAGAAGGCGTTTGAGAAACTTGGCATCCGGTATGTTTTCTATTTGCAAAAGAATAAATCGTCGCCGAAGCAGACGGTCGCAAAGCTTGCCAAAGATGCTGCGTTGATAGTTACGGACGATTTTCCGTGCTTTATCATTCCGCAGCATAATGAGCGAATTTCCGCGAAAGCAAAGGTTCCCGTCTTCGCTGTCGATTCGAACGGCATTATTCCGATGTCGAAATTCGATAAGGAAGAATACGGCGCTTATACGATCCGGCCAAAAATCAAAAAGCTGCTAGATAATTATCTGAAGCCGCTCGCAGATGAGAAGATCAAGATAAAAAGTCTTGACCTAAAGATCGATTGTCCGGAGACAATCGTCACCGCCGACAGCATCGCCAAGCTCGTTGCCGAATGCGATATCGATCATTCGGTAAAGGCATCTGAGCATTACCACGGCGGCACGGCGAATGGGCGAAAGCGGTTGAAGAGTTTTGTTAACGACATACTTCCCGGTTATGAGAAGGCCCGGAACAAGCCGAACGTCGACGGATCGTCGCGGCTTTCGTCGTATCTGCATTTCGGCTTTCTCTCGCCGCTTGAGATCGCATTGGCGGTGCAGGATGCAGAGGCGCCACAGGGAGCAAAGGACG
>JANNST010000083.1:0-30314 GCA_031402865.1 Chloracidobacterium sp.
TTCAAATTCGTTATGCCGCGGCCTGCTGTTTTTTGCCGATCGCGTCCTTCGCCTGTCCGACGACTGCAGCAAATACTTCCGGCTGTTTTACGGCTAGATCGGCAAGGACCTTGCGGTCGAGTTCGATCTCGGCAAGGTTCAGGCCGTGAATGAACTGTGAATATTTGATGTCGTTCAAACGGCAAGCCGCGTTAATGCGGACGATCCAAAGTTTACGAAAATCACGCTTTTTCAGCTTTCTACCGGTATAGGCAAAGTTCAGTGCGCGTTCGACCGACTCCTTGGCCGAGCGATATAGTTTCGATTTCGTTCCACGATAGCCTTTGGCTAAGGCTAATATTTTTTTACGTTTCTCTAAACGTTTATTACCACGTTTTGCTCTAGGCATGATTCACTCCTTCGTCGTGAAAGTTAAAAACTTAAAACTAAAAACGAAAAGTGACCGATCGTCGCTTCTCCGTTTAAATTTCTTAATTTTTAACTCTTAACTTTTAACTTTTAGTTTCTTAGTCCCGTCCGTACGGCAGCATTTTCTCCACGCGCTTCTGATCGCCTTCGGACACCATTACGTCGATATCCAGATTGCGTTTACGTTTGCTCGTCTTCTTCGTCAAAATATGACGAGCATGCGAATGGCCGCGTTTGAATTTGCCGCTCGCCGTCGAGCGAAAACGCTTTGCTGCGCCTTTGTGTGTTTTTAGTTTTGGCATTGCTCTATCTCCTATTTATTGCGAAAGGCCCGTACTAACGCGGCATCGCAAATAATCAACTCAAACTCAAATCTATTTAGCGTCAGGTTCCGCCACCGCCGCTTCCGGAACAGGCTTCGCGGCCAACTTCTTAACCGTAGCTTTCTTTTTCGGCTCAGGTGCTTCTACTGCGGCCTCAACACTTTGCGCTGGAGCCTGCGGGATTTCGACCGGGGCCACCTCGATAGCATCGGGCTGATTATCAACCGCCGCCGCTTCCTCGATCTCCGCAGCTTCCTTCGCTTTCTTGGTCGGAGCCTTTCTGGCGTCACCCTCGTCCTTCTTCTTTTCCGGGGCCGGAGCAGCTTTTTTCTCTGCTATCTTCGCCTTTTTCGGAATGAAGATGGTAAACATTTGATAGCCTTCCATCTTCGGATAAATCTCGACATCGGCCAGATCCGCTAGGTCGACCGTCAATTTTTTCAAGATCTTTGCACCGAGCTCTCTATGCGTCATTTCGCGGCCTCGGAACGCGATCGCCGCCCGGACCTTGTCGCCTTCGCCCAGCCATTGACGGGCATGTTCCATCCGATAACTGTAATCATGGTCGTCGGTGCCGGGCCGGAACTTGATCTCTTTAACCTGTACCGTAACCTGTTTTTTCTTTGCCTCGTGGGCTTTTTTCTTTTGTTCGTACAAAAGCTTACCGTAATCGATGATCTTACACACCGGCGGTTTCGCCGTCGGGGCGATCTCGACCAGGTCAAGCCCCATTTCACGGGCTTTTGCGATCGCGTCACGCGTGTCCATCACGCCAAAAGCTTCACCATCCTCCGTTACCACACGCACCGACGGCACTCTTATCCGTTCATTCGTGCGGTGAAGCGGCTCGCGAAAACGCGGGCGATTTCTATTTCCACCAAATCTTCTTGCGATACTAGCCTCCCTAATAGAATGTAAAATTGAAAATTGAGAATGGAGAACTAATCAGTTTCCATTTTCAATTACCGATTAAAGACTCCGCAGCAATTTTTGCTGCCGGATCATCTCCGTAAACTCACTAAGCGGCATCGCGCCGATGTCGCCTTGTCTGCGTTCCCGAACAGCGACCGAGCCTTCTTCAAGCTCCTTATCGCCTAAAACTAACATATACGGCACCTTCTGCATCTGCGCGTCCCGTATTTTCGCACCGATTTTATCAGATTTTGTATTCGATTCAACGCGGAACCCTGCTTTTCGCAATTCGGCGGCAATCGATTCGGCGTATTCATTGATGCGGTCTGTAATCGGCAGCACCGTAACCTGTACCGGTGCCAGCCACAGCGGAAACGCACCTGCGTAATGTTCGATCAGCACACCAAAAAATCTTTCGATCGAACCGAACAGAGCACGGTGGATCATGAACGGCCGGTGCTTCAGATTATCTTCGCCCGTATACTCCAATTCGAAACGTTCCGGAAGATTAAAATCTAACTGGATCGTACCCAACTGCCAGACGCGGCCGATCGCGTCTTCGATCTTAATATCTATCTTCGGTCCGTAAAATGCAGCCTCGCCCTCAATACGCTCGTAAGAAATATTCCTTTCGCGGAGGGCGTTAGCTAGCGATTCTTCCGCACTGGCCCAATCTTCGTCGGCTCCGAGATACCCTTTGTTTTCAGCTGCCCCACGAACGGAAAGCTCGAACTTCACGCTTTCGAAGCCATATGTCTCAAACACCTTGATCGCAAAATCGAGACAGTCCGAAACTTCAACACTGACCTGATCCGGCCGAACAAAAAGGTGGGCGTCATCGACCGAAAATCCGCGAACACGCATCAGCCCGTGAAGCGTACCCGAAAGCTCGGCCCGATAGACGGTCCCCATTTCCGAATACCGTTGCGGCAGATCGCGGTACGACCTCGGTGACGATTTGTATATGCCGATATGAAACGGGCAGTTCATCGGTTTCAGGCGATATTCTTCGTCCTCAATGCTCGTCGGTGCGTACATTCCGTCCGCGTAATTTTCTTCGTGCCCGCTGATCCGCCAAAGTTCGCGTTTTGCAATATGCGGCGTGAAAACAAAGCTGTAACCACGCTGTTCCAGTTCTTCACGCAGCAGTTTCTCCATCTCCATCCGGACGATCCCGCCCTTCGGATGCCATAATATCAAGCCCGGGCCGTAATCGTCCGAGATCGAAAAGAGGTCGAGTTCTTTGCCCAACCGGCGATGGTCGCGTTTTTCGGCCTCTTCACGCTGCTTTACCCACGCATCCAGCTCTTCCTGCTTGGCAAACGCGGTTCCGTAGATCCGCTGCATCTGCTGGTTCTCGGCGTCGCCCTTCCAATATGCACCGGCAATTGCGAGCAGTTTGAAGGCTTGAAGCTTCCCGGTATGCGGAACGTGCGGCCCCATGCAGAAATCTATAAACGACGAACTGTCGATATAATAAACGCTCGCGGAGTCCGTAACCTTTTCTTCTATAAGCTCTGCTTTTAGCGGCTCATCTCGTTCCTTAAAAATGTCGAGAATCTTCGCTTTTTCAATATCCTCGCGGCGATAGACCAAATTCTGCTTCGCCATCGACTTCATCTTTTTCTCGATGGCGGGCAGATCTTCTTCCGTCAAATTTCGCGGAGCGATAAGGTCGTAAAAAAAGCCGTATCGGGGGTCTTCCATCAACGCCGGGCCAATACCGAGCTTTGTTCCGGGAAATAGATCGAGTACTGCCGCAGCGAGAAGATGAGCGGTTGAATGGCGGATTACTTCAAGCCCGTCGCGTGTATCCGCGGTGATCGGCTCGATCGACAGAATCTCGTCCGTAGCGGACAGTTCCTTATTCAAATCAACTTCTTCACCATTGACCTTTGCCGCCAGCGACCTTTTCAGCACATCACGATCGAACGCCTTCAGCGCATCCGCAACCGTTGCAGGCGCAGGAATAGAGCGTTGATTCTCACCGTATTTTACGTTTAATTCGCTCATAATTTCGTAAACTGCCAATCGTGAATCGTCAATCGAAAAATCCAATTAACGACGCCTCTGTGTTTAATCTAAAAGCAAAAAGCTCTTACGATTCACGACTTACTATTTACGATTCACTACTACTTAAATAGATTTGATTCGATAAGAGCGACTTTGCTTCGATGTCCAACAAACTTTAGTTTGTTAAAAATCTAATGTCACGCTATTAAAAGCGTGTCGTAGTAGTTGTAAAAACAGCAAAGTTCTTTGTAAGCATCTTAAAGAAATTGTGAATGGTGAACTGTAAAGGGTGAGTGAATGAGAAAAATTAACCGTTCACCATTCATCACTCACCATTGAAACTGGTAGTCTCTAGCAGACTCGAACTGCTGACCCCTACCTTGTCAAGGTAATGCTCTACCAACTGAGCTAAGAGACTATCTTCCGCCCGTTTCCAAGGAAAAGCGAACCTAAAGGATGCCAAATATGCTGAAAACTGTCAAGTTTGCACCGTCTTTCCTGACTTCGCGGTAAACTCGCGCCGGATTGTGAACGAAATTGATACACTTAGACAGGTGCGATTAGTATTTCCAGCGTCGTTATGGCCGAAATACAGTGTGTAATTTGCTACGTTGCTTTGGCACGACTTTTGTAAAGAGCTTTACAAAAGCTGACGGCTTTAATCAACACGGACAAGGGAGAAAAAATGATTTCATTATTAATTTGGTTAGTTCTAGGATTTTTGGCAGGCTATCTTGCAAAGCTAATTATGCCCGGCGCTGATGGCGGCGGTGTAATTCTCACAACGATACTCGGCATCGTCGGAGCGGTTGTCGGCGGTTTCATCGGGACATTGGTGGGCTACCCGATGGTTAGCAACTTTGACAATATCGGCGGTTCGATCCCGAGCTTTATTTCATCCATAATCGGCGCGATCGTCGTGTTGGTTATCTATCGATTGGCAACCGGCCAACGCGTGACTTAGGAAGCTCTTCACTGAGAAGATTAAAGGACTGGCGCGGGCCGGTCTTTTTTTGTCTCAAAAATGGATTTCTTCTTTCGAACTTCTTTGAGTTCAAACGACACCCGAACAAAATCTGTGCATCCCGATCGCGACTAGTTTCGTCGTCCGGTTGTCCGCATCGTATTTCGGATTGACTTCGCTGAACTCGATGATCTTTGTATTAGCAAGCGACGCGGCATATTTGACCAGGGTGATGAATTCACCTGCCCGTAGCCCGAGCGGTGACGGAGCGGAGGTTCCGGGGGCGTCGGCCGAGCGGACCGCGTCCATATCGAAGCCAAAAAATGTATTTAGCGAAGTGCTGTGGTTAATGAATTTCAGCCGAATCTTTTCCTTCAGTTCCAGATCGGCCTCTTCGCGTGAACGCAGTACTTCGAGGCTGATGCGATTTACGCCCAGATCGCGAATGTAAGAATAATAGATCGGCGAGCAAAAATGCGTTTGATAGGCGACCTCATAAAAATACGTCGGCTGAAGAAGTTTTTCCTCTAAAAGCTGCCGATAGGGCGTACCGCTGTTTCGCCGGTCGGCGATGCGGACATCGAGATGCGAATCGATATTGATGCCGATCCACTTTTCAACCCCAAAAACCTCGGCCATAGCTTTGCCGTCGGGGTAGGAGATATCATTGCCGCCGCCAAGGACAATAAGCCGCTTGCCGTTCTCCAACACCTGTTTGACGACAGCCGAATGCGTATCGTGCGTTTCTTCGAGGCTCGCCCCGATCTTCACATTGCCCAGATCGAAAAGCTTTCGCTTGATATTGAACGGCGTCAATTTGTAAAACTGTTCGCGTATCGCATCAGGCGCAAGGGCCGCACCTTCGCGTCCGTTGTTACGCCGGACTCCTTCGTCCTGGGGACAACCCAAAATTACGATGTCCGCCGATGCATAGTCTTTTTCTTCACGCCCTACGATCTCACCCAAACGCGGGTCGTTCCTGTCATTCCTCGTGAAAAAAAGGTCTGGATCGGGCCGGGAAGTGATCTTGAATATTTCGCTCATTTGTTTAAGGCCGGCAGCCGAGGTGTGAAAAATGAGTGATCGCCGACTTTCCCAAGTATTTTCCAATATGAGCCTTAAGTCAATTCTACGCGGCAGAACCGGCGATCTGTCATTAAGGTTTATTTGTATGACGTATCGCCCATACGAGTTGTGACTCAAAAACATACAGTTCGGATAAAGTGCCTGTCGGGAGCTAGGGAATGATTAATACGCGTATACTCACGGAAACGAAGGACGACTTACACGAAATAGTCTGTCAGGCGATTAATAACGACGAAGCGTAACCCTGGGAAAGCTGATTAGCCGCTATGGCATCGCAATTGCACTTGGAATACCGTCATCTCCCATCAAAAGACTTAAGGAGCAATTGAAATGAAAAAGTATATTTTCGCATTTATGGTAATGGCGCTGTTCGCATTCAGCGTCGTTTTGATCACGCCCACCAGTGCTGAGGCACAAAAAAGGTACACAAGGCGTGTCGTCGATCGAAATGGTCGCGTACGTTATGTCCGTGTAGCCAAACCCAGCTTTTACCGACGCCATCGTAATAGGGTAAACATGGGTATTGGAACCGCTGGCGGAGCACTTATTGGGGGACTAATTGGCGGCAAGAAAGGAGCTTTGATCGGTGCAGGTTCGGGTCTTGCCGGTTCTGCTCTCTATACCTACAAGCTAAATCCAAAGACGAGAAAGTACTACAAGGTTCGCCGCTACAGACGACCTTAGTTTATCACAGGTATTGTCCTGAACAGGCCGTGAAGGTTATCCTTCACGGCTTTTTGCTTTCTCTCAATACTATCGTCCGCAGCATTTACAAATCTTCCCTTCGGCCGCGAAATCGAGTTTCTTAAAATCCGCTTCATTTTCCGCCCTGATCGGCTCGCGGTGAACTGCGTCAAAATAATCATTCATTGCCCCAACCATCTGCATTTTCTCCTTGGTTGGAAGGTTCAGAAAACCGTGAAATACCACCATTGCATTTTCGTCCATATTAAGCTCCGGCTGCGCGAACCGATGATCTCACAGTTCGCAGCCGCGAACGCCAAAATACGGATTCTCGCTATTCTCGCATCACCTGCTTTTGCCTGAATTGGCTGCCTTCTGTAAATCCGCATCCATCAGAATCCACATATTCGGATCGAGAACTACTTTTTCCGGTTCGCCGCTAACATTGATCGAGAACACGTTTGATTTGGCATCGGCCAGAACGGTTTGTATTTGCGGAACTGCCTTTCCTGGATAATATACGGCGATTTCAACCGGCATTTTGAAAAAGCTGCCGTCGGTCTGTACTTGATCGAGTTCTATCGTGACCTGCTTCGTGTTCGCGTCGAAACGCCAGTTGCCGCTATATTTGAGCGCTCCGGGTTTGTAGAGCCATTGATCGAAAAAGCCGGATAGGTCTTTGCCCGAGACTTCTTCCATTACCTTGCGAAAATCGGCGACAGTCGCATGGGAATCGCGGTACTGACGGTAATAAATTTTGATTCCTTTCCAGAAGTTTTCAGTGCCGATCACGCCGCGCAGCATATGCAGGGTCCAGCTTCCTTTCTGATAAATTTGGCTGGTCGTCACGTCTTTCATATCCTTGAGGTTGTCGTGGACGAGCCGGTAATCCGGGTTCTTCAGATAAAAAGCATCAACCGATGTTTTACTTGAGCGGAGACCTTGAACAAATTCGTCGCGCCCGTATTGATGTTCAATAAACAGCAGCGTGAAATAGGTCGCGAAACCTTCGCTTAGCCATATCTCGTCCCAATCTTTTTCGGTCACGGCGTTGCCAAACCACTGATGGGCGATCTCGTGAATAACAACATTTCGCCAACGGACGGATCTATCGCCCGATACCGAATTTTCGCTGTAAAGAATTGCGGATGCCGCCTCCATTCCGCCGCTCACGCTGTTGGATTGAATGTTCGCAAGCTTTTCATACGAAAACGGACCAACGGCATCGCTGTAAAAGGCCAAAGCTTTTTTTGTAACCACATCGAAATCATAAAAACCGGCGTCACGGTCCTGATGATAAACCCACGTTTGAATCGATTTACCATCGAATTCGTCAACATATTGAACCGCAAAACGGGCAACACCAAGCACGTACAGCCACGAGGAGATTGGTACGCCCTGTTTCCAATGAGTGCGGCGTTTGTTGCCGGGAAGGTCTGTTTCTTCTATCTTCAGACCATTGGAAACAACCTGATAATGATTCGGTGCGGTCACGATAAATTCACACGTCGCCTTATCCGAAGGATGATCTACCGTTGGCAGCCAATTACGCCCCTTGTCCGGCCAGTTGTCGCTAAAAAATGTTCGCTCGCCGTATTTATTGTTGGCGATCTTTAGGCCCGTGGCCGGAATTCCTTTATAGGAAATTGTAAATTGCTGACGTTGGTTCGCCTTGGAAGCAACAGGCAGTTTGATCAAAACAGCATTATTTTCATGCCGATATTGAACGGTTTTTCCATTAGAAGTTATACGTCTAATAAGCATTCCTTTGCCGTCCAATTCTTTTGACGCATTGGTCAAATCGAACCTCAGTTCCTGAATACCGGCAACGAGAAAATTTACATCGACCGTCGCCTCGCAGGTAATTTCATCGGTGGTGTCCGAGAGATCGATTTTGAAAATGTAGTTGATTACATCAATGTTTGGGTTTTTAGGATAAGTATCAAGAACAGAATTTGCGGCTATCGGCATACCGATAGTCAGAAGCAAGCCGATTAACCCAATTTTATTGAAGTGTTTCATATTGTTCTGAATGATCGATAAATACCTCTGCTGTTCTATTTTCTTAATGGCAAAGGACTTGCGGGGCGAAACTGAATCAGGCCTTTCTCCGTCATCGTTCGCTCAATATCTTCGATAGTTGACGGAACAAAAGCGCTCAGGTTTTCGGCTCCATCAGCGGTTACGACTGCCACGTCTTCTATTCGAATATAGAGCTTTTCTTCGTGGATCCAGATCATCGGATCGATCGTGAAGACCATTCCAGGCTCGAGCTTTACGCCGCGAACCTGACCGACGTCGTGAACAGCCATGCCGACCGGATGCTGAAAATGTCCGCGAAATTTCAAGCCCTCGCGGACTGCTTTCAAATGTGCTGAATTTTCGAATGTTTTACCGACCAAATATTGCTCCATATCTCTGGCAGCTGAATCAAGCACGAAATCTGAAGTAACGCCCGGTCGAATGTACTTAAATAGAGCATCGCGGTAAGCCAATATATATTCGGTCAACGCACGCTGTCCATTGGTGTATTTGCCGTTTACCGGCCACATACGCGTTACATCGCTGGTGTAATAACGATAATCGGGAGCGTAATCCATCAACACCAGATCGCCGTCTTTTAACGTGTCGGTCTTGCGGAAATAATGTCCCAGATAGGCATTGCTTCCACCTCCTACGATCGAAGCGTAACCATCGCCACGAGAACCATGAAGATAGAAGACATACTTCGCGGCGGCATCAAGTTGATACTCGTACACTCCGGCTTCGGTCGAACGCATTGCTTCAATGATCGCCAAACCCGCGATTTCAGTTGCCCGGCGAATTACGTCGATTTCCTTCTTTGATTTAATGTTTCGCAGTCCATCCAGGATCGGCGAAAGGTCTCGAACTTCAAATTGCGGCGTCCGTAAATTCAACAGTGCACGAAAACGCGCCTCTCTTGAAGGCAGCCCGTCCCACGGATTGGATGAAACCCGTGCCTGTTCGTTCAACAACTCATCGCGGCTGTCGGTGCCGGTTTCCGCGGGACTCAGCGGCGTGTAAATAAAAGCGGCTGGCGGACGCAACAGTCCTTTGCCCACGAGATCCAGCGACAACTGTTCAACGCTTCGCACCTGATCGATGCCGGTCAGTACTTTTATCAGATCACCGTCTTCGGCGGAGAGTATCTTGCCTTCGTTTTGCTCTCGATCTGTGTCTCGGTGGGGAAGATAGATGGAAGTTTTCTGATTGCGCCCGTCAAGGAGAAGATACGCGTGCGGCGTCTCTATCCCTGACAAATAATAGAATTCGTTCGACTGCCGGAAAACGTTGAAATCACCAGTGCCCTTCGCACCCTGAATGATCGCAACAGCATTTTTGCCGATCTTCTCAAAGAGTTTAGCTCGTCGCTCAGCAAACTCTTCCTTTGGAAAATCGGTTTGATAATAATGCTTTTCCTGACCGAATATACAAACGGGCGCAATCAAGAGAAATGATAAAGACCCGACTAGGATTGATTTCAAGATCATAATTTAAGCGGCTAAATTGTTGTCGAACAGAAAAAAGAGGCCCTACAATTCCAAGATTATTCAAAGTTCGCCCAACCTGTCAGCGGTTGAGATAGATCCTACGAATCAATATAACCGTCTTTCTCGTTGCGTTCTTCTTCGCGGGAGCGGCCGTCCGCCATGTCGTACCAGCGTTCGTAGCCGTGACGGGCGAGTTCCCAGGCGTTGCGACCGACGTGTTTTATTATTTTTTCCTTAATTATTTTGCGATCAACCAGCCCTTTTCGGCTGAGTAAAAAAACCGCATCTTCCTGATCTTTGAATCGTCCCGCGATGAATTTGAGGATAACTAGCCATTCCGCGGTGAGAACCGGAATTTCGCCAATAATGACCGCTTCTGAAAGAGCTTCCTGAAACATCGCCCGGAATCCATCATTCCTGACAATCCAGTCAACACTTGTGACCCTTTTCGTCGTTTCGACCGAATATCGCTGACCACCCTGACGCAGCGCACCAGCAACCTTGAATTTTTCTGGCAACAACCGGGCAGCGACGATATCCACATCCTTTGTCAGCCGGTCACTGCCGTAAAGAATCATCGCAACGCCGCCTGCAAGCGCCCAAGAGATACCGTTCTCGGCAGCAAGGTTTGCGACTGCGGTTATAGCTTCCTTCGCGGACTCTTCGTCAAGTGTTGGAAGTTCCAGCGTCATAATATGGATTTTATCACAGGTCCTACCGCATAAACTTCCGCCGAATCGCCAATACCAACGACGCCACCAGCAACGCTGCGAATATCTTTTTCAAGATATCTTAAAGTTCGACCCATACCGTCAGCCTTTTGCGGAATTCAACATTCCACACAGCTTTATTACGTTAATCAGTCCGCTTCACCAAATTGTATTTACGAATTTTGAGTTTTCGATTTTCGGGTCGTTTGTAATCAAAGTTAAGTTTAGGAAACTTGCCGTTGAAGAGATTAGTCGGTCGTGAAGTTCGGGAATATCGGTAATTTGCCAGGCGTTTTTTATAATCTCAAAACTCAGAGGCACTTCTTTATAATTTTGAAAGTTGTTGAGTTGTTTTTCTACTTCGTGCAAATTCAAACTGATTCGTTGCTTTTCAGCCAAATACAAGCTTTCCGCAAAAACCATTGCCGGAATATAAATTGTAGTTTCACCCGAATCGGCCGACTCAAAAATCTGCGTTACAGTTTGGCTCGACTTCCGTGTTCGAGATGCAGAATCAACGCCATCGTATCCGTAACATATTCATCGGCGAGGATAAAGTTGCTCATAATTTTCAAATTCCATCTCCAAATGTTGCAATTCGCCCTGCTCAAAAATTGCCAAATCTCGTTCAATCAACGCGTTGTTCCCATTTTCTTTTTGCGTCAAAAACTCGGCAAAATCCAACAGTTCTCGCTTACGACCCGCCGGCAGGATCTTAAATTTTTCTAACAAAGCTTCTTCGGATGTCATTGTTTTCACCTCGTGAGCCATTTTATCACAAACTTTTTCACTTTTTCCCTCTTCAACTTTCTACCGCATAAACTTCCACCGAATCGCTGGGCGCCAGCAACGCCGCTTGCAATAGTGCGAATATCTTTTCCAAGATTATCCAAAGTTCGCACCAAACTGTCAGTGGTTTGCGGTATTCAACATTCTGCAAGGTCGCGGTTTTTAAAGCTTCGAGTAAACTAACGCAATAGCTAGCTAGATAATGTTTCAGCAAATTCCAATAGATCCGCATTTGAAATCTCAGACAAACTCATGATCGAATAATATCTTTTCCCTAGCGGTGTTAATATCATTTGGTCAGGAATTACACTGTCATAGTCACTCAACTCAAGATAATTTTTGGAATTAGTTATTGAACTACCAATCCAGCCATCAGAATTGATCTTCTCTACTAATTCACAAGCAACTAAGCCTAAATTGTAAAGTTGGAAAATTTCTTGCAGTGCAGAAATATCCTCTATAATTGATTTATCATCATCAGTTTCAATTGAGGGATCGCTGGTTGCTAAATGTATTCCTTCTAAATCAGTTTTTCTCTGAAACAATGCAAGCAAAGATATTTGCCGATAGGTCATATTTTCAGCAACTTGTAAGACGTGGTTTGCTTCGCTTGAACTTACTTCAGGGTGAAATGTTGTGTTTGAGAAAATATTAGCTATGAATCTTATCTTCTTTTCCTCGTGTTCATTCCTTCTTTTTAGTAAAGTTCCCTCAAAAATTTCATCTGCATCAGATCGAGCATATTGGTTTTCTCGATTAAAAAAACCATCTTCACGCGGCTTTTCTCCAGAGTCCAATCTTGCTTGAATTTTCGTAACCGCAAAATATGCCGATGTTCCTATTCTGATTTCTTCTCGTTTTGATAGTCGCCTATTCGCAACATCAAAAAAATACCTGCTTTAAGACTCCTGTTAGTGAAGCCCCAATAGCTCCACCAAGAGCTGCTCCTGGTGCATAAAACCTAATGTATTACCAACGGCAGTTCCTACAATATTACTGCTCGAGTCAATAACTTGCTTTACTCTTTCGATTTTTTCATCTGTCATCAATGTAAACCTCGCTACAATTCCTTCAGTTTCGCTATTTCTTGCTCATCGGAACTTTAATACTATTCTCCCTCGCAAATTCAATCGCTTCCGTATAACCCGCGTCAACATGCCTGATTACGCCCATTCCGGGGTTTGTTGTCAAAACTCTCTCGATGCGTTTGGCGGCTTCGGGTGTGCCTTCGGCGACGATCACTTGGCCGGCAAGGAGCGAATAGCCTCCCGCCGACGGGCAGATGAGATCTCTGTGGGCGATATTTATCTCCTCGGCTGTCAAAAAAACTATGTTACACTTTCTCATTTATGGAACTCGACCTTTTACAACGCATTACGATAAACCCTAACATTTGTCATGGAAAGCCGACCATTAGAAATAAGCGTTATCCGGTGGAAAATATGCTGGAATTGATGGCTTCGGGAATGACCAACCGGGAGATTCTGGCCGATTACGAAGACCTTGAAAACGAGGATCTGCAAGCCTGCCTGCTGTTTGCGGCAAAACTTGCTAATGTCGGCTCGATTGGCGAACTTGTAGCATGAAGTTTATCGTCGACGCCCAACTGCCCAAATTGTTGGCGAGATTCCTTCGCGAAAAAGGCTTTGACGTTATTCACACGAGCGAACTCCCAAATGGAAACGACAGCTCAGATGTCGAAATCAATCGTATCTCCCTGGCCGAAAGCAGAATCTTAGTTTCTAAAGACGCCGATTTTTACAACAGCTTCACCGCCAAAAAAGAGCCTTACAAATTACTGCACGTAAGAACGGGAAATATGAAAAACAGCCGGCTAATCAAACTGTTTGAGAAGAATATAGACGCGATCATGGCTGAATTCGAATCGGGTTCGGTTGTGCAAATAAGCCAGCATTACATCATCAAGATTCAGTAAGCATCAGTATGACTTCATCAAAACAAATCAGCGTCAGATTAATCGTGACCAGTACAGCTAAATCTTCATCGAGTACGTCAAGATTTATGGTTACTCCTTATTTCTTCATAGGAGTTTTCACGTCGTTCTTCTCAGCAAATTCAATCGCTTCCGTATAACCCGCGTCGACGTGCCTGATAACGCCCATTCCTGGGTCGGTGGTGAGGACGCGTTCGATGCGGCGGGCGGCTTCGGGGGTGCCGTCGGCGACGATTACTTGTCCGGCGTGGAGCGAAAAGCCGATGCCTACGCCGCCGCCGTGATGGAGCGAGACCCAGGTGGCTCCGCCTGCGACGTTGATCATGGCGTTGAGATAGACCCAGTCGGCGATGGCGTCGGAGCCGTCTTTCATCGACTCGGTTTCGCGATTTGGCGAGGCGACGCTGCCGCAGTCTAGGTGATCGCGGCCGATGACGATCGGGGCTTTCAGCTCGCCGGAAGCGACCATAGCGTTCAATTTTAGCCCGGCCTTTGCGCGGTCGCCGTAGCCGAGCCAGCAGATACGGGCGGGCAGGCCCTGAAATTCTACTTTCTGCTGTGCCATTGTCAGCCAATGAATAAGATGGTCATTTTCGGGGAAAAGGTCCATTATCGCTGCGTCCGTCTTGTAAATATCTTCTTTGTCGCCGGAAAGAGCCACCCAGCGAAACGGTCCTTTGCCTTCGCAAAAGAGCGGGCGGATATACGCCGGTACGAAGCCGGGATAATCAAACGCGTTTTCGACGCCGTTGTCGAAGGCACGCTGCCGCAGGTTGTTGCCATAATCGAAAACGATAGAGCCGCGACTTTTAAATTCGAGCATTGCCTCGACATGCCGCGACATCGAATCCATCGCACGTTTTTCATACCCGGCCTGATCGGATTTGCGAAGCTCATTGGCCTCCTCAATCGTCAAGCCGGCCGGTATGTAGCCAAAAAGCACGTCGTGAGCGGAGGTTTGGTCGGTGACGACATCGGGAAGAATGTTGCGTTCAAGTAGTTCCCAGAGAACCTCGGCCGCATTGCCCAAAAGAGCGACAGACTTTGGCTCGCGAGCTTCGACCGCTGCGTCTGCGATTGCGATCGCATCGTCTATATCCTTCGCCGCCACGTCGATCTGCTTCAACTGCAGACGCCGCTCAATCCGCCATGGATCGACATCGACCAGGACGCCGACACCACCGTTAAAAGTGATCGCCTGTGCCTGAGCGCCACCCATTTCGCCTAAACCTGCGGTCAGGACAAGTTTGCCGGCAAGGCTTCCCCAGCCATGCTGCCGTGCGAGCGAGCCAAAGGTTTCGTACGTGCCTTGCAAAATACCCTGCGTGCCGATGTATATCCACGAACCGGCGGTCATTTGCCCGTACATCATCAGCCCTTCGGCCTCGTATTTGTCGAACTGCTCCTGCGTCGCCCAGTGAGGAACTATGTTCGTATTCGCGATCAAAACACGCGGAGCATCGGTGTGAGACTTAAAAATACCAACCGGCTTGCCTGATTGAACAAGCAGCGTTTCGTCTTCATTCAGATCGCGCAGAGATCGAAGGATCGCGTCGAAGCTTTCCCAATTTCGGGCCGCTTTGCCGCGTCCGCCGTAGACGATCAAATTCTCGGGATCGAACGCCACGTCCGGATCGAGATTGTTCTGGATCATTCGGTAGGCGGCCTCGATCAGCCAGTTTTTGCAGCTCAGTTGCGTGCCTGTGGGGGCTTTTATGATTCTAGACATAATGGTGCTTTCTCGTTTGATCTACACATAAGCTACAATCAGCCCAATCGTTTGGCAAATAGTCGACTGTCCCACAGCTTTATGACCGACACTGATCTCAAAATTGCGGAGTTGGAAAAACGGCTGGATACGCTCGTCAGGACCCAGATCGATTTCCAAACCGAGGTCACACGGATCAGGAGCGAACTTGCCGGACTCCGCAACGCGGCAAAAGGGCCGCAACCCTTGCCGGCTAATCCTGTATTTCAGCGACCAGAGTTCAAAGAACAACCGGCACCTCCGCCACCGCAAAAGCCGATGCCGCCGCCGTCATCGCAGGGTGCGAGGTCTGTGCCTCCACCCAGTTTTGGAATGCAGCCGGATGAGTCAAATGACGGTTCATCTATCGGTGGCGAGAGCTCATTCGAGCAGTGGGTCTCTTCATACACGGAATCAGCCCGAGCCGACCTCGAAAAATTCATAGGCGAAAATTTGATCAGCAAGATCGGGATCATCGTCCTTGTGCTCGGCGTCGGCATCGGTGCAAAATACGCGATCGACAACAATTTGATAAGTCCGCTGGCGCGGATCATTATTGCCTATATTTTTGGATTCGGCCTCGTTGGCCTTGCAATCAAACTCAAGCAGAAATATCTCAATTTTAGTGCCGTACTGATCAGCGGCGGCATGGCGATAACGTATTTCGTAACGTACTTCGCCTATGCCTCGTATGAACTGATGCCGCAAGGGGCCGCGTTTGCCCTGATGGTGTTGTTCACCGTATTCAGCATCGCGGCCGCCTTGCTATATGACCGGCAGGTTATCGCCCATATCGGACTCGTCGGTGCGTACGCGGTACCCTTTTTGCTGAGCAATGATTCGGGGAATTACCTCATTCTATTCGCCTACATGGCGATAATAAACGGCGGGATACTGGCGGTCTCAATCAAGAAATACTGGAAGCCGCTGTTTTACACATCGTCCGCGTTTACGTGGCTCATATTCTTAGGCTGGTTCGTTGACAAATATTCGCCGGCCGAGCATTTCTATCTCGCGCTAATATTTCTTGCGATATTCTTTGCGATCTTTTATGCGACAAAGATCATTCACGGCGTTCGGCACTCTGAAAGCGGAGCCTCGGAAACTCTGATCGCGATATTCGGAACAGCGTTCATTTTCTATTGTTTCTGTTTTGCGATTAGCTACGGTACGGCCGACGTTCGCGGCCATACGGTATTTTTTCCCTATCTGGCGGGAATGTCACTGGCTATTCTGATCACATCGTACCGATTCTACGGCCGCAGCCTCGTCTACCTTTCGTATCCGTTCACATGGCTGATATTCGGCGTCTGGCTGCTGACCAAATACCGTGTCGAGGAACATTTTTATCTCGCCGTAATATTTGCCGCCGTGTTCTTTTTGGTTTACTACGCGGCTACGATCATCTACCGATTACTGTCTAACGAAGAGCGTTTGATCGAAAATTCAGGCCTTATTCTGACGAATTCATTCATTTTCTACGGTGTCGGTTACAGCATTATAAGCAGCCGCGAAAGCCTGCACGGGATCGAAGGAATATTTACAGGGGCCCACGCAGCCTTTCATTTTGCGGTTGCTCAGTTGGTAACGAGATTGAAGGCTTCTGCGGTTGATGTTGTACAGGTGTTGACCGTGCTGATCGTCACGTTCGCGACAATCACTATTCCTGTTCAGTTCGACGGCAATTATGTGACGTTAATTTGGTCGGTTGAGGCCGCGTTGCTCTTCTGGTTCGGGCGGGTAAAGCAGATATGGCTGTTCGAGTATTTCTCGTATCCGATCATGTTTCTGGCGACGGGAAGCCTGTTTGCCGACTGGGCCCTGGCTTATGGTTCCCGAACGATGTACGTCAGTGAATTTAACCGTCAGCCGATCGCGAATGGCGATTTCGTTACGGCACTAGTGTTCGTCGCAGCCTTTGCTTTTATATACGTTGCAAACCGGGATGACCGCTATCAACCGGCGATCGATGTCGATCTCGTTAAACCATTCGGGTATGCCGTTGCCGGGTTGGGATTGCTCGTCCTCTACAACACATTTCGGCTGGAGATAAGTAATTATCATCACATACAACGCTTGGTAGAAAGCTCTGGTACGCTCATCGATTTTGCCGGAACGATCAATTTCCGGTTCAATATTCTTTGGCAGTTGAACTACACAATGTTCTTTTTGACGGCGATGTGGTTGGTAAATATTCGAAAGGTGCGATCCGCCGTTCTTGCTTACGCTGGGATTGCCGTTAGCCTCTTTACGCTATTGATATTTGTATCGGTCGGAATGCAGTTCTTTCACGAAATGCGGCAAGATTACATGCTGAATGCGGCCGGGCCGATGAACATTTCGATCCGGTATATTTCGTATGTATTCGCGGCAGTTTTGTTGTATACACTTTACAATTACAGCCGCAACGAAATGCTGACCGATTCGATACCGCAAGACAGGCTGACGATGGTTTACGACGGTTTGGTTTATGGGACTGTATTGATCGTTGCCAGCTGTGAATTGGTCAACCTGATGAGCCAGTTTTATGTTCCAGACGCCTACAAGCTTGGTCTGAGTATTCTGTGGGGAACATATGCATTGCTGCTGGTCGTCATCGGTATCGCAAAGAATAAACAGCACCTTCGGATCGGTGCGATCGTGCTGCTTGCCGTCACGCTTGCCAAACTGTTTCTTTACGACGTTGCCGACCTCGACACGATACCCAAGGCTATTCTGTTTGTTTCGCTTGGTATTTTGTTTCTGATCGTATCGTTTCTATATACCAAGTACAAGACACTTATTTTCAAAGTCAGTTCGAATGAAGATCAACATCTCTAGAACTTTCTCGCAAAACCTTCGTAGAAATAGAATTATGAGATCAATAAACCATATTGCTTCCGTTTTTGCTCTTCTCGCGTTCTCCGGAATTTCTGTCTGCTCACAGACGGTGGAAAAGCCCAAAGCACCCGCGTACGACGCTGAGCTTGCTAAAAAGCTTGGCGGTAATGAGAACGGAATGAAGAGTTATGTTTTTGTGATTCTAAAGACCGGGCCCAATGACGCCGTCGTAAAAGGTAAAGAACGCGAGGACATATTCAGCGGTCACATGGCGAATATTGGCAAACTTGCGGACGCGGGCAAGCTGGCGGTAGCCGGGCCGTTTGGAAAGAACGATAAGGGCTTTCGCGGGCTATATATATTTAATGTCGCGACGGTCGAAGAAGCTCAGAAAATTGTCGAAACCGACCCCGCCGTCAAATCCGGTATATTGATCGCGGATATGACGCCCTGGTATGGTTCCGCTTCGTTAATGGCAACGCCTGAGATACACAAAAAGATCGCCAAAAAAAGCCCTTGATCTCTAGTTTGTCGATATCATTAGGTGCGATGGCGACGGTTCGAGCGAAATAAGTTCGTTGTGCGAAAAACCTACCGACTCACACATTTCTTTTAGCTCCACGAACGTGTAGGCATCGCCGGCCGGGGTCGCGGCGAGCATCACAAGAGGGAACATTGCGGACATCGGCGGTGACACGCGATCGTCGTTGGGCATGAATTCGACGGTCGCGACCTTTCCGCCGTCTGCTAGACAGCCATTTAGATCGCGTAAAAACTTGGTGCATGTTTCCCGATCAAAATGGTGCAGGAAATTTGGCAGTAGTATAACGTCGTATTCCTTTCCGAGCTCCGATTCAAAGGCGTTGCCGGGAATGGTATGAAATCGGTCCGCGACGCCAAACTTTACCGCGTTTTCGCTTGCCACCGTCAAGACATTTGGCCAATCCGCCGCAAATATTTGCGCATTCGGATATTTTAACGCAGTCATAATGCCAAAAATTCCATGCCCGGCCGCGATATCCAAAACTTTTATTGGTTGGTCGATTTGATAGCCGAGGTGATTTGCCGTCATTTCCGCTGCCGGATACATCATCGGCATCATGCCGCGGGCAAATTTTACCCACATTTCGCTGTCCGGGTCCATCGACGCTTCTCCCGTCACTGACGAACCGCCATTGACGACGGCGTTGGTGAGATCATCGAATCCACGCTTTTGCGCGTCGGACATCAGAAATTCGGCGGCCCCGCCTAGATACGCACGTGAATTTTTATCGAGGAATTGTGCCGCAATATCAGTAAGCCCGTATTCACTGCCATCCTTGGTCAGAAATCCCATCGCTGTCAACGAATCACAGAGTATTCGCACCCCGCGTTCAGCCGCATTGGTTGAAGCAGCGAGATTTACGGACGTTGTCGTGCCGCCGCCGATTCTTGTAAATATGTCGAGGTCGATACCCGTCTTGAGCGCCGCAGAGCGATGAAATCCGGTCAGGGTGTAAAAGATCAGATCGGGCAATACAGGTGCGGGTTGCTGCATAGGTATCTCCTTTTTAGAATTCTCTGAAAAATATTACAAATCAATCAGATTCGCAACTCTTCGGAGATTTAGGTGCTGCTAAAGTTTGGATTGGCATTCTTCTCTCCGGTCTCCGCGACAACCTCGGCGACCTCAGCGTTGAATATTTGTTGAGGGTTTTTTAACGCAGAGGACGCAAAGCGGGACGCGGAGTTCGCTGAGAACTCGCTGGACCACCTAAATCTTCAAACTGATGCGCTACCGAGATCTACACGGACTCGCTTCGCGAATTTAATCCGATTTTTTATCGTGGTAGTATCTTCGTTGCGGGTCAATTTGTCGGCGTTCCAAAAATTCCAATGAAGGCAGATCTTCTTATTTCAAATATCGGGCAGCTCTTAACCTGTGCATCGCGCGGGAAGCCGAAACGCGGGTCTGCTATGCAGGATGTCGGTATTATCGAAGGCGCAGCTGTCGCTATAATTGACGGCAAGATCGCCGATTGCGGGCCGGCTGCTGATATAGCCGATAAATATGAGGCTGAATTCACCATCGATGCTGACGGCAAAGCGGTCTGTCCCGGTTTCGTAGATCCGCACACGCATATTGTCTTTGCGGGTGACAGGCTGAATGAATTCGAGCTAAAGATCAAAGTCGCGGATTATCTGGAGATACTTGCGAACGGCGGCGGCATCATTTCGACGGTGAATCAGACGCGAGAGGCGACGCTGGAGGAACTTGTCGTTCAAAGCCTGGGACGCCTCAACAAGATGCTCGCTTGCGGTACGACGACCGCCGAGGTAAAGACAGGCTACGGCCTCGATACGGAAACCGAATTGAAGATGCTGCAAGCGATTGCCGAGCTTGATCGAGGGCATCCTGTCGATCTTGTCCCAACTTTTCTCGGCGCCCATGCGATACCCATTGAATATCGCGAAAACAGTGATGCGTATGTCGATCTGATCTGCGGCGAGATGCTGCCAAAGGCCTGGGATTGGTATCAGACGACGCATTTTCCGGCCAAGAAGACGCCGTTTTTCGCCGATGTGTTCTGTGAGAAGAACGCGTTCGACCTCCACCAATCCGAGCGCATCTTGCGGACCGCGAAAGCCCTTTGGTTCGGTCTGAAAGCGCACGTTGACGAGTTTACGAATCTCGGCGGCTCGCGGCTGGCGATAGAAATGGGCGCATGTTCAATAGACCATTTGGACGCGATATCCGATGACGAGATCGCTCGGCTCGCGGAGTCCGAAACCATCGGCATCGTCACTCCGACTGTAAATTTCAATTTTGGAAGCACTCATTTTGCGGATGCCAGAAAGCTGATCGATTCCGGCTGCGCCGTCGCGCTTTCGACCGATTACAATCCCGGTTCTGCTCCATGCCCATCACAGCCGATGGCAATGGCAATCGCGTGTCGATATCAGAAACTATTGCCATCCGAGGCAATGAATGCGGCTACGATAAATGCGGCGTATGCGATCGGCTTAGGTGATCGGGTCGGCTCGATAGAGGTCGGGAAGCAGGCCGATTTTTTGATTCTCGATACAGATGATTACCGTCAGTGTGCGTATGAATTTGGCTCGGCCGTTGTCAGTCGGATAGTCAAATCGGGGAATGAAGTGTTTTACGTAAATGAACGAAGTAATTCTTAACGGCGAAAGTCTGACATTCCAAGAGGTAATTGCCGTCGCATATGGACAGCCGAATGAACCGCGCGTTGTTTTGTCCGACGCGGCGAAGACGAATGTGAACCGCTCGTCGCAGGCGGTCGAGACATTGCTTGAGCGCGGTGAGATCGCGTATGGCATCACGACCGGTTTTGGTGCTTTTAAGGACAAGATAATCAGCCGCGAAGAGGTTAGGCAGCTTCAGCGGAATATCGTCGTCAGCCATGCTGTTGGAGTCGGGAAGCCGTTCGACATTCCGACCGTGCGTGCGATCATGCTGATCCGGGCAAACACTCTCGCTCGCGGGTATTCAGGCATTCGGCTTGAAACGCTCGAGTTGATTCTCGAATTTCTCAATCGCGGTGTGCATCCTGAGATTCCTGAAAAGGGAAGTCTCGGTGCCAGCGGCGATCTCGCTCCGCTGGCGCATTTTGCTTGCGTGCTGATCGGCGAAGGAAAGGCCGAGTATCAAGGCGAAATCTTAACCGGTAAAGACGTTCTTAACCGGGCCGATTTAGAACCTATAACGCTCGCGGCGAAGGAAGGCCTCGCTCTAACTAATGGAACGACCGTAATGACCGCGGTTGGATTGCTCGAAACGGCAAAGGCGATCCGGCTTGCGGAATTAGCGGATGTGGCCGGATGTCTAAGCCTCGAAGCTTTGCATGGGACGGTTTTGGCATTTGACGAACGCATTCACGCATTGAGGCCGCATCCGCGGCAGATGGAATGCGCGGCCAACCTCCGCAGCATCCTGGCTGAGAGCGATTTCGTGCGCGACTTCGACCCGACAAACGTTCAGGATGCATACACTTTGCGATGCATGCCGCAGGTTCACGGAGCGTGTCGGGACGCCGTAGCGTATGCGGAATGGCTTTTAAAGCTTGAGCTAAATTCGGTCACGGATAATCCGTTGATATTTGTGAATGACGGGGAGACGGTCGGAAAAGACAACATGGAGATGGGGAGACGCGGAGACGCGGAGAAAAGCTCCCCTCCTTACGACCACCCCGTCGGCGAAACGCCGCCACCCCTCCTAAGACAGGAGGGGAGTTGGGTGGATGCCGCTTCGGCTGACGGGGCGGTTCTCTCCGCGTCCCCGCGTCTCTCTAACACCGCGTCGATTGAAGTGCTTAGCGGCGGAAATTTCCACGGTGAACCGCTCGCTCTTGCGTTCGATTACCTTGCCATCGCGCTGACCGAACTTGGAAATATATCGGAACGCCGCATTATGCGCCTTACGGATGAAGCCTCAAATGCACACGTCCTCCCGGCGTTTCTAACCGAAAATGGCGGACTGAATTCGGGCTTTATGATCGTCCAGTATACGGCCGCTTCGCTTTGCACCGAGAACAAGATCCTTTCTCACCCGGCCAGCGTCGATACGATCCCGAGTTCCGCAAATGTCGAAGACCACGTTTCGATGGGAGCGACGGCGGCGGTCAAATTGAGGCAGGTGGCTGCAAATTTGGCCGATATTTTGTCCATCGAGTTATTTTGCGCCGCTCAGGGCGTTGACTTTAGACGAAAGCAGATCGGTACGGATAAGAAACTCGGCGCCGGCACACGGGCGATTTATGATGAGATTAGGCAGCAAGTTCCATTCATCGAACGTGACGAGTATATGAAAACGCATTTGGATGCGATCGCCGGCATCGTCACAAAATTCAGCCTTTCGGGAGCAGCCGAAAAATGACAATGTCCGACTCAAAAAGCTCTTTCTTTACTAGATTTGCAAAACATGCCGCGACGATCACCGGAAAACCGGCGACGTTTGTCTGTGCCGTGTTGATAATCGTGGCGTGGGCGTTTCTCGGTCCGTTCTTCCGTTTCAGTGATACGTGGCAGTTGGTGATTAATACGGGGACGACGATTATTACATTCTTGATGGTCTTCCTGATCCAGAACACCCAGAACCGCGATGGCGAGGCCGTGCAGATCAAACTGGATGAGTTGATCCGTTCGATTGAAGGCGCGCGCAATCAGGTTATGAACCTCGAAGAGATGGATGAGAAACAGCTAAACAAAATTAGAGAAGAATATCTTGAACTGGCGGAAGCGGCCGACCGCGAGCTTGAAGAAAAGGCCAGAGGCTGACCGAACATGAATTTCCAACATCTTATCGTTTTTTTGATTGCCGTTACCTTGTTCACTAGCTGTTGGAGTTCGGCGTCAACTAGCCCTGCGAACACCAACACCGGTGATTACTCTTCAAGCCCAAGCCGAACGCCGGCCATAGCGAAAACCAATTCGTCGAACGCGAATTTGTCTGAATCGAATACTAAAATGACAGAAAGTAAAACTGGTTTCACATCAAATTTACCGGACGGCTTTCAGAAACCGACGGATGAAGCGGCAACAACCTTGTTTAAGGAATACGGATCTGTTTTTGTTGCTCGCGGCGGTGCGATTCCGCCTAAGAAAGTCGTTTTCAAAGATGCGGCAGATGTCTCGGCATTTCAGTCGACTCTATCGACCACGACCGAATCTATCGGCCGTTTTCAGCTCGAACTACAGGCGCCGGCAATGAAAGCTCTAAAGGACGCGATTCTCGAAGCGAAGGCTCAAAACTTGTCCATCACACCGCGGGACAAGGACGCCGCGAAACGCAGTTACGACGAAACGATCGAGCTGTGGGCTAGCCGTGTCGATCCGGCATTGAAACATTGGGTAGGCCGGGGGAAAATAACGCAGGCCGACGCGGATCGGATCAAGGCACTGTCGCCATACGAACAGCTTCCCGAAATTTTTAAACTTGAGGCGAAAAGCATTTGGTTCTCCAAGGATCTGCAGAAATCGATCATTTACTCCGTAGCCCCGCCCGGCACATCTCAACATCTGTCGATGCTCGCCTTTGATGTTGTGGAGCACAATAAGAACGCTGTTCGTGCGATCCTGGCCAAACACGGCTGGTATCAGACTGTTACTTCGGACGAGCCTCACTTTACATATCTCGGTCTGCCGGAATCGGAACTTACAGGTCTTGGCTTGAAACTCATCGCTGCCGGAGACGGACGGAGATTCTGGGTACCCGACATTTAAGAAGGATTTAGCGAATGGATCCCATGCCGCCGTCGACGTGAAAAATCTGGCCGGTGATCCACAACGAATTTCCGGTTAGTAAGAATTCAGCCATTGAAGCGACTTCGTCCGATGTTCCGACTTTTCTTAACGGATTACGATCCGCTGAAGCCTCACGCTTCTCGGGAGTATTCAGAAGCTTTTCAGTGAGCGGGGTATCCGTCAGGGAAGGTGCAATACAGTTAACACGAATATTGGGGGCGAACTCGGAGGCAAGTGATCTTGTCAGCCCTTCGACCGCGCCTTTTGCCGCCGCCACCGACGCGTGAAATCCCATCCCTGTTTGGACCGCAACAGTGCTGAATAGAAGGTAGTGTCTCAGTTTGAATTTATCTTTTTGTAAGGTCCGCGCTCGCCCGGTGTCGTGATGTATTTATCCAGAGCCTCAACAAGTTCTTCCAGACTCCAAAGACACTCAGTAAGATTTGCCGCCATAGCCGGGGTGCATCGCAGTGTTTTATGTATCCGGACAAAATTATAGTGAGCGGAGTGAAGTGCGACCATTGCGGCATGATTCCGGAACTTCTTAGAAAACCCGTTTGTTAGCCGCGTGAACCTTCGCATTCCCATACGCATTGTAAGATTGTATCGTTCTACAAAACTGGTTGAGATATGCTCCGGGTCTGGACGCCCCGCGACCCATTTAGTTTCACATCCAATACATTCGGCCGGACTATAACGAGCTTCTTCCTGAGACTTGCCGTATACCTTAATAAGTCTCGCATAATCAATGTCACAGCCAAACGCTCCTTCGACCGCTTCAAGATATGCTTTATGCCCGTCCGTTGTTAGCTGAACACGGCCCTTAATTCGGCTTGCGCAATCTTGCATAAATTCGTTCGCCCAAGTCGCGTCACGTCCGCCCACAAGGTAGCTAACACAGAGCTTTGTGTCGGCATCTAGCCCGATCCATGTCCAAACGTCGCCCCATCCTTCGGCCTTCATTTCCGGAGTGGTATTCTTTTGCTTCGATCCGACGAACGACCATATTTCATCGCATTGTAGGCGACGAACACGAATGTTATTGACCCGTTCGTTGTGAAACTCTTCGGCGGCTAGTCCAAAATCGACCACCAATTTCATAACGGTATTGACGGACACGTCCGCCATGCGCGAGCAGGACCGCAGACTGTTTCCCTCAACAAGCATCCCCAGAATGCTTGCCCGTTTTTTAATTGAAAGTCGATTCATAAATAAAGTTTAGGCTTAATATATCTATTTGTCAAGCATATAATTCAGTTTCATTCGGCAAATAATCCTTGCCTTTCCGGAAACGAGAGTATATCATGTTCCGAAAGGTTCGAAATGGATAATTCACAAAACACCCTCTTTGAGCTACAGCCGGAAATAAATCCGGAGGCAATCTTAATTAACGATGCTCAAGCTGAACTAATTATGAATGTCGCTGAAGGTTCGTTTTCCGAGGTAAAGGCAATACAAGTCAGTCCGGGGCGACTGAGCCAGACAATATCAGCATTTGCCAATACGGACGGCGGCGAACTCTATATCGGCATTGCAGAACGACAACTTGGTGGCAATATTAAGAAGCGCGAGTGGCAGGGCTTTACCAACGTTGAGGCGGCAAACGGACATGTTCAAGCTTTTGAAAAGGTACTTCCGCTCGGCAGGAATTTTCAATATGAATTTTTGCAGTGCCTGAGTAAACCCGGCCTTGTTCTGCACGTTCAGGTAAGTAGAACACCGGAAATCGTAATGGCGACCGACGGTACGCGGTATCTTCGTCGCGCAGCGCAGAGCCTGCCGCAAAAGACTACGGAAGAAATTAGACGGCTGGAATATTCAAAGGGCGTAACTTCGTTTGAAACCCACCCGGTACAGGCAGCGCCGGAAGTAATCATTGATTCGCCAGTTACCCGGTCATTCATGGAGTACGTTGTGCCGCAAGCACTACCCGAATCATGGTTACGTAAACAATCATTGATCGTTGACGATAAACCCACAGTTGCGGGGTTATTGTTGTTTTCGGAAGAGCCTCAAGCACAGTTGCCTAAGCGTTGCGGCATTAAGGTCTATCGCTACGAGACGCAAGAAGCTGAGGGTTTCCGCGACGTGCTAACTTTCGTGCCAATAACGGTTGAGGGCGACATCTACAGCCAGATTCGGGAGGCGGTTAGACAAACAATTGAGATTACTGAGGGGATTCAATATCTGAATCCGGAAAGGGGGCTTGAGTACATCAAGTACCCGCCGGAAGCCTTGCATGAGATCATTGCGAACGCGGTCATACATCGCGACTACAGCATCGCCGACGATATACATATCCGGATTTTCGATAATCGCATCGAGGTCCAGAGTCCGGGGCGGCTACCGGCTCACGTCAATATTAACAATCTATACGATGAACGGTTTGCGCGAAACGGCGCAATCGTTCGACTACTTAATAAATTCCCCGACCCGCCGAATCGCGATGTTGGCGAGGGCCTTAATACGGCGGCGGACAAGATGCGAGAGATGGGCCTAAAAGAGCCTGAGTTTGATGAACGGGATAGCGATCTGCGCGTGATTATTCGGCATGAGCCGCTAGCATCTCCGGAAACCGCGATTCTGAAGTATCTGGAGACACACGAGACGATCAAGAATAAAGAGGCTCGTGAGCTGACACACATCAGAGACACGGACAGAATGAAGCGTATCTTGAGTAAGATGGCGGCGGCACACGAAATCGAGTCCACAGGAAAGGGTTACGGCGGCACACGTTACCGAAAGAAAATTAAGACTGTCGAGCCGGAGAAAACTCCGGAAACTGACAACGACCTTTTTTGAACAAGATTCCCTAGCGCGTTAGGGGATGCGAGAACGGCGGCAAATCTCAGAGCGTTCCGGCTTTCCATGTCCGGCAGACGATCATGAGTTTGCTGCCGCTGCATTTTTGAGCAAACGCCCAAACTAATCTTTTCCCCAACGTGCCTGAGCGGCCTTCCGTGCGATTGCGCTACGTTCCTCAGAGGTTAAAGCCTTCGCTCTAGCTGCCCCACCTTTCAGGCCACCCTTGCGTTGTTTAGCGGGGTGACGTTTTAAGTCACTTACGGTATCCTCAGCGTCTCCGATACCAATATCAAAGACTTGCTTGGCTAATTCAGATGGATTGCGTGGTCTTGCTGGCATGAGGTATTATAACACGCTAAGTCCTAGTCTCAAGATTTTCTAATTTCAAACTGAGACACTACCGAATAGAACTATCGACGGGTTCTTCGCCTCTTTTAAATTCGGAAGAAGCTTCTGAATCGTCTTTACCGCACCGAGTACATTGACATTGAAATCTTCAACGAAATCTTTTTCAGTCAGACGGTTAAACGGCTTGAGATTTATTGTACCCGGACAGTATACGACGCCATCGACCGCACCGTTGATCTCAGGAAATTCGCCAGCCTCAGCGGCGTCGAAAGCGTGATAATCCAAATTCTCAAGCGACGCAAGATCACCTGCTGTCCGGCTCAACGCGACAATCGAATGTCCGCCATTCGACAGATTCCGGGCAAGAGCGTTTCCGATACCCTTACTTGCCCCAACTATTACAATTCGCTTAATCATTTATTTGTTTAGTGTTGCTAAATATTCCTCGGCTCGCGTCAATAGTGCAACGCGTTTTTCGGGCAGCATTTTATCGAAGGTTCTAACAAGCATTCCGAGACGCGGGTTGCGTGAGAAAAAATCGCGGTGCCGATCCATAAATCTCCAAAATAGAGCATCCCAAATTTCCGACCACTCTCCTTTTTTGTAATTGCTCATCTTAATGATGTAGCTGCTGCCGCTGATGTAAGGCTTTGTTGTGACCATCCCGCCGTCCCCAAATTGGCTCATGGCATAGACGTTCGGCACCATCACCCAATCGTAGGCGTCAACGAATAGTTCCATGAACCACTGATAAACATCATCCGGATCAAATTCGCAAAGCAGCATAAAATTTCCCACGATCATCAGCCTCTCGATGTGATGCAGATAGCCGGAGCTCAACGCCTTCCTTATACAGTCATCCAACGGGTCTATTCCCGTCGTGCCGTCATAGAACGATTTCGGGATGCTGCGCGAGAATTTCCAGAAGTTTAAAGTTCGCTGCTTTCCGCCTTCGCGTTCGTAAACGCACCTCATGAATTCACGCCAGCCAACAATTTGTCGGATAAATCCTTCGAGAGAATTCTGTGGAATTTTATGCACGCTACCCGCATTCAGAGCGGCGTCGAGAACGTGCTGTGGCGTCAACAAACCTGTGTTGAGATACGGCGAAAGGACGCTATGGAACAATATCGCTTCATCTCGAACGATTGCATCCTGATAAACACCGAACTTCTCATACCGCTCGGCGAAGAAATATTTCATCTGCTTTTCAGCTTCTTCGTGCGTGGTCGCGTAGGAAAAATTCCCGGCCGATCCATAGTTAGCGGAGAAATTTGCTTCGACATAAGCCTTCGCTTCCTTTACGAACCTGTTTTCGCGGGGAGGTCTAGCTGCGGGAATTGCCATCTCTTTGGGAATCTTCTTTCGATTATCGACATCATAAGTCCATGACCCGCCGACCGGCTTTTGCCATTCATCAATTAAAATTTGCCGCTTCTTTCGCTGGTCTATGTAAAAATCCGTCTGAAAATATCTCTTTCTCCCATCGAAATATTGATCGGTTTCCTTTTTCTCGTTCAGGAAATAAGGCGTTGGCATAACCAAGGTTCTAATTCCGTCTTGATTACAGGCGGTTGAAATACGCCTTTCGAGCCAATCATCAACAACATCTACATATCGCAGCGTATTAAAGCCGTCATCTGCTAACGAGTCTATCAATAGTCGTACATCACAGAGCTTTTCTGTTGCCGGTACGTAATTAACGCGATAATCCCGCTCACGCATTCTTATCGCATAAGCTTGCATGGATGCCCGATGGAGAACGAGTTTCTGCTTGTGAAAAGGGAATTGGTGAAAAAGCAGCCACTCCTCCACCAGAAAAAACTCCGTAGCTTTCTCCAATGCAGGATGCGGATCAAATAGCTGAAACGGAAAGACGATAACCGCTTCCTTCACTTCCTGGCTTTTCTGCATGCGTTGCTACAATATTTAACCGAATTCCAATCCTTCTCCCATTTCTTTCGCCAGTTAAACGGACGTGCACAATATACGCAGATTTTCTGAGGGAGATTCTCTTTCTTAATATTTTTCACTCGTTATAAACTATCGTTTCGATCATTGAACCATTACAGATTCAAGTGAGCTTCAAAATAAAAAAGACATCACGACGATGCCTTCAAAATCCGTTCAATTAGTAAGGACCACTAATATAACCGATTGGTAGTGGCCAAAATGGTGTAGCTGAAGGATGTCTCCGTGTTCTTTGTGCAAAACTTTGTGATCTTTGTGTCAAGGAAAGAGTTTTATCACTGAGATCACCAACCGGGGAACACAAAGATCAAGAAGGAAAACAGCCTGTTTTTTCGACAACACAGAATTAAGACACTGCTTACCGGTTAATCTTTAGACTAAAACGAATCGTCATCGAACTAACTTTTTCACGCGTGGAGATAGCCAACCGCACGCCGCGTTCTTCCCGTTCTCCTTTATCGACTGAACCGGGGCGACCCGGTGCGGTGAGAATGTTTTTTTCGATTTTGATTTCAAAGGTCTCGGCTGAATCTATCGCGACGGTCACGTTCGTTCCGTTTGGTTCAAAAGTAAATAGGCCGTCGGACGTTTTGTTGATCAGATTGTCGGCGTGCAAAAAGGATGTGATCGTCTGCGGCCTTTCGGTTTCGACGGAATCTGCAACACTAAAACTATTCGGTGCAGTAAATTCAAAGGTGCGAACGAATTTGCGAACACCTATCTCCGGTTCATAGGCGGCCGTTAGATCGGCCGTGATCGACACCGTTTTTGCCCCGAGTTTTACGTCCGACAATCGAATCTGATTGTGGCGATCGTAGGACACGCCTGCGAAAACATCGTGCCCCTTTCCCTCCTTAGCCTGGCCTTTTCCGTCAAACACGACCGTATTATGATGTTCTGTCAGCGGAATTCCCGCATAGCCCGAATCCCCGGTCAGGTATTTGCCGTTCGACCAGATTATAAAGCTGCCTGCGTCAGGATGTGCGTGCCCGGAGGATAAACGCCAATCAGGGAATCTC
>JANNST010000084.1:0-34009 GCA_031402865.1 Chloracidobacterium sp.
AGGGTTTCCTGCTGTTTAAGTGGCTTCATAATTGAACCTTAAGCGTGTGAGTTTATAATGTTGGTGCCGCCCGGACATTGCCGACAGTGAAGCCCACCGAATGAATACTCAACTATTCGGATCCTGCTCTATGCGGGAACCGGTAAACATTTTCGTTTGCCTGGGAAAGCAATGATGTGGGTGGCACCAACATTATAAACTCACACGCTTAAGGTTCAATTATGAAGCCACTTAAACAGCAGGAAACCCTGCCCAAACCGGTCCAGACACGGCAGCACAAGGTTGGCAAATGGAACGAAAGCCTTCGTTCGTCGGATGTCAACCAGATCTGGATCGAGCTGCACAGGATCGTGTCCTCACACCCTCTGGTGCGGGCATCGAAACGTGCCGGGTTTCTGGTTGAAGAAGGGAAGTACAACGCCTATACCGATTTGACCCAGGAGCTTTTTGTCGCCCTGCTCAGCAAAGAACGTTTTCAGCATTACATCGACACCGAAATGTCGGATGCGGAGGTCGAGGCCGAGATCAGCCAGATCGAGCTGACAAACATGCTGACGGCCGAACTTCGCAAGCGTTATCCCGAATCCTACCGCCTCGCACGCCGAATTTCGACGCTCATTCAATCGAGCGCAACATTCAAACGTTTTGACAATGTAAATAATCCCGAAGCCCATCGCCGTCTTGCCGACCGTTTATATGGCCTGACGGAGTGGAAGATCGCAAAAATGAGACGCGATGTGCAGGAAATGCACGAACGCGTGAAGGTCGTTTCTTTTCATAGCCGCGACACGCGCATGGTCGGCTGCACCGGCGACGCTCAGATCGTCATCAGCAACGTCGAGCTTGAAAAACTTATTATTCGTGTCTTCAAAGCTATCGATTCGCCGGTCGATGTGCGTTCGCTTCGTTCGTTCGTTATGTCGCGTCTGCCGATAATGGACATTCACCTGGTGCCGGTCGGCGGCTCGGGCGACAGCGACGACGACGACAAAATGCACTTTGAGATCCCCGACACCCGCGAAACACCGGAAGAAGATCTGCTTCGTCATGAAGCTGAGGTCGGTGCCGCCGGTTTTGTCGATAATTTTCTTGTCAGCTTGAATAAATCGGTGCGGGGAAAGGTCAAACAATACGACCGGATGATAAACGTGTTGTGGTATTGCTACTTGATCTCGGACAGCGGAACGCAGTTGGAAGTCGCTGAAATGCTCGGCGTGTCCGATTCGCTCGTCTCCGATTACCGCAAACGCATCGAAGCAAACCTGCAACAGCTTTCATTCGACGGCGTCAACGAAGCCCGCCAATTCGAAAAAGCCCTAAAACGCAAGGTTCGCGAGATTCTGACTGAAGAAAAGGAACAGGTCGCAGTATAAGCCCGCCCTTGCTTCCGGAAAAGCAGAGCTTTTCTGCTCAGCGAGCTGCGAAGCCGATAGGAGAAAGGCGCCAGTCCGAGGACAGGTCAGTTGCCGTCATGGACCTTTAGCAGCAGTTCCGCAAAACGCGGATCGTCCCGCAGAGGGTTGAGGCTCTTGTCGTGTTCGAAATGGGGCCAGTTTTGGTTGCCGAGCTTGATGGCGCGGTTGAGCCATTTGAAGGCGAGGTCTTTGTCGCCGAGGATTGCGTAGGTTGAGCCGACCCAATACGCCATGTCATGATCGGCCCGCGAAAGTGCAAGAGACTCGTCGGAAAGCTGTTTGATCGCCTCATCGCGGCGGCCCACACCGGCGAGATAAATGGCGTACAGCGGCCTGATACCATCCATTTCAGGATGCTCATCCAAAACCTTTGACATCAAATCAATAGCGTCCTGATGATCTCCGCGATAGTAATAAACTGCCGACCGGAAGATTTTCAGCATCGGGTGATTCGGCTCGGCCTTCTCGCCGCGTTCGATCTCGCGGATCGCGCTAACGTAGTCAGCCTTATAAATAAAGATGCGTGACCGATTGTACGCTGAAACGGCACGCGCCGCCGGATCGAGTCGTGACAGCTTTTCGAACGCCTTTAGCGACTCATCGTACTCGCCATCCAGACGGTGCATCACGCCCTTTACAAAATAAAGCGGAGCCTCATTCGGAAATTGCTTTTGCAGAATGTCGATCTCGGCACGCGCCTTTTTCTTTTCGCCGCGGGCCATGTAGATCATTGCCATCAGTACGCGGGCCTCTACAACGTTCGGGTCGTAGAAGAAGGCCTTGGTAAACGCGGTTTCGGCGTGGGTATAGTCTTCGGGCTCGCCCATACCTTTGAAAAAGCGATTACAATAGCATGCTCCGAGTCCGCTGTATGCCAAGGCGAAATGTGAGTCAAGATCGATGGCATTCTTAAAATTATGGATTGCTGCGTCACAGTCTTCCTGGTCCAGCGTTCGAAAAATAAACCGGCCAAAATTATCGCGTCCGCGCAAGTATTCTTCCCATGCCTCAGTATTGTCGGTGGCCCGTCGCTGTAGTTTCTCCTGTTCGCTGTCGGACAGTTCAAGCCTCAGTCCTTCGAGAATCCGTTGTGCGATGCTGTCCTGAATGGCCAGAATATCCGAGCCCTCAGCGTCGATGCGGTCGCTCCATAAAATATCGCCGGTCAAAACATCCAAAAGCTGTGCCGTCACGCGCAATTTATCGCCGCCACGCAAAAATCCAGCCGAGAGCACCGCGTGTACGCGAAGCTCTCGCCCGGCTTCGCGCGGATCGATGTCTTTCCCGTGATATTTTGCGATTACCGAACTTGGCCTTACGATGATTGACCGGATCTGTGCAAGCTCGGTGATAACGGCGTCGGCCAAAGCGAATTCATAAAAATTTGCCGACTCGTCTTCAACGAGGTTCTTGAACGGCAGAATCGCGACGCTCTTTTTCTCCTGGCCCGTGGCGGTCAGATTAACATCCGGCATATACGACGGCGGATTCGAAACCGACGGCGATTTGCCGGAAGTCATCTCGGGCACTGATTTGCCGGTAAACCAGTTTAAGGCACGCTTGAAGACACCGCTGTCGACGTGGCTCGGTATGAAAGTGTCGCCGGTCATAAGCTGCGCTCCGGCCACTTCCTGAAGCACGGCTCGGAGATCGTCGCGCATTTTTGCGATGGACTGATAGCGATCCTTCGGCTCTTTCGCAAGTGCCTTATCGACGATCTGCTGCAGCGCGGGCGGCAGCGGTTCCTGACGCACCTGTTCGAGCGGTTTTGGCGTTCCGTACAGCACTTGGTGACGTACGTCGATAACGGTCTTGCCCTGAAACGCCCATATACCGGTCAGCATTTCGTAAATCAGAACGCCGGTAGAGAAAATGTCCGAGCGTGCATCGGCGCGTTCACCCTTGGCCTGTTCCGGCGCGGCATAGGTTGCGGTTCCGTATGGAATTCCAAGCTCCGTTATCTGCGTTCTGTCCTGGCCTTTATTCTCTTCGACCTGTTCGTCTTCGAGCAGTTTAGCCAATCCAAAGTCCAGTATCTTAGCCTGTCCGTTCGACGAAACCATTATATTTCCAGCTTTGATGTCGCGGTGGATTATGCTTTTCGAATGAGCGTACGACAGAGCGTCCGTAACCTGAATGGCCACTGATAAAGCGCTTTTCAATTCAAGCGGCCGCCCGGAAACGAGCTGCCGCACATTTTTCCCTTCGACCCATTGCATGGCGATATAGAAAACGCCGTTTGCCTCGTGGAAATCGTAAATTGTGCAGATGTTGGGATGGTCGAGTTGGGAACAGAGCTGGGCTTCGCGTTCGAAGCGTTTGAAGTTTGCCGTCTTTACGGTCAGTTCAGGCGGCAGGATCTTGATGACAACCGTACGGTTGAGCTTGGTGTCGAGAGCCTTATAAACCGTGCCTTGTCCGCCTGAGCCGATTTTTTCCTGAATTTTGTACTGGTTGATCTGCGAACCAATCATAAAGAAATTTGCGATTTGCGATTTGCAATTTTAGATCGCTAATTCTTTCAACGTTGAAACTTAATCGTAAGATGGATGCGGTTCGAAGTAAAGCTACGCCGTCGAGATAACCGGTAAAATCGTAAACCGCAAATCCAAAATCTCAAATTGTCGGGGCCGGCAAACTGCCGGTCAATCGGGTATGATCGTTCAGCCGCGGCGCGGATTGCCCCACCCCGAACCTATATATACACCGTTTTCGACTATCGCGGGCACGACCAGATCGCCGTCCGTGTACGCAAGCATTTCACGCTGGCGCTGCTTGTCATGCTGCGCATCGTATTCGATGAATTCAATACCGTTCTCGTTGTAGTGAGCCCTAGCCTGCGCACAGTATGGACAGTCGGGCTTGCCGTATATTACTAAAGACATTGTTTGAACACACTCCTTTCTGTAAGATATTTTAACGGAGTCAGACGCAAGTTCCAAACAACAGATCCACGTAAAATGCCCGAGCCAAAATTAATCATTAACGACGAAATGTTCGAGCCCTACGAACGGCTGGTAAAGATCGAACTCTGCGGCGTGACCCGGGAGGTTCCCGAAAACAACACCATCCTTCGCGGGTTGCAATATCTCGACGTCGAAGGCATCTCATATGGCGACTTTTGCTGGAACGGGGAGTGTCTCAACTGTCAGGTCTGGGTGAAAAATGGCGAAAAGGAGAAAGCCGTCATGGCTTGTCGAACCGATGTGTTTGAGGGGATGGAAATAGTAAGGATGAGCGACGAGATCGCAGCGGAGTTGACGATCTAGTTTGCAAGAAAAGCAATCGCGGCAATTGTGTGGCAACTAGCCACATATTGTGATATGATGTTTAAGTAAATGAGGTGTCAACTATGCCGACAACATCCGAACACAAAAATACGGTATCGCGAATAAATTTCCGGTTGCCGTCAGACGCAAAAGAGAAGATTGAGCGCGCCGCCGTTGCGTCCGGGTTGAACGTGACCGATTTTGCCGTCCTCGCACTCGTTAATACTGCGGACGAAGTTTTAGAGCGGCAGCATTCCCGGAGATTGACTGATCGCGACCGCGATATTTTTCTCGCCATGCTCGATGCTGACGATAAACCGAATGAAGCGTTGAAAGGTGCTTTCTCTGCACATCGCGAATTGATCGGGAAGTGATAAAGCCATTTATTATTGAACCGCTCACAGCGAATCATAAAAGGGACCAATTCAACTGCGGCATCGAGAGTCTAAATGATTGTCTCAGGCGGTTCGCCAGGCAAAATAACGAAAAAGGACTAGGCCGAACTTACGTAGCCGTGCAGCCAGGTAATCCGCACGTGTGCGGCTATTACACTGTTTCAAGCGGTTCGATCAGCTTCGATACAATTCCCGAAAACTTGCCTCGTTATCCAATCCCGGTTATGCATTTGGGCCGATTGGCGGTCGACGAGGCATTTCAGGGGCAACGGCTCGGAAAAGCTCTGCTCGCTGATGCATTAACCCGAGCAGTCCAAATTGCCGGTCAGCTAGGAATTTACGCCGTCGAAGTCCATGCCCTTACCGAAACTGCTCGCGACTTCTATTTAAAATTTGGGTTTTCCGAGTTGTCCGACGAGAGGCTCCATCTCTACATCACACTGAAAAAGATAAGAATGCTCTTGTAATGCCGGGCCGGCGGCGCAAGTTCGAATTTCGAAAATCTAGTACTTCGGCACCTTCGGATCGACCTCATTCGACCACGCCGTGATTCCGCCTTTTAGATTTTTCAATTCGCCTGTAAATCCGGCCTGTCTCATCATCTCAATTGCTTTAGCGCTTCGGCCGCCCATTTTGCAGTGAATGACGGTTTCGCGGCTGGTGTCGATCTCGCCCATTCTTTTCAGCACATCGCCAAGCGGGATCAGCTTTGCCCCTTCAATCTTCGCAAACGCGTATTCGTCCGGCTGACGCACGTCTATTAATTGAATATCATCGCCTGCATCCAGACGCGCTTTTAGATTTGTAGCTGAAATCTCTTCTATCATTTAATCTTCCTATTCTAGTCCTTGACCTTCGTATACCGGTATTTTAGGCGAATACGAGCTTGAAGTCGAGAGATAGGCCGGCAAACTTTACCTTGCGGAAGACGTAGAAATTACAACAGGCTAAAGTTTGACGGACGCGATGTTTACAAAAATTTACAAAGTCTTCGTTATGGCGGCAAGGCAAGTGTTGTAAAATTAGCATCTTAACAAAGTTCTTATGCGGAATCTTAAACTATCTCACGGCGCCGCGCCGTTAATATTCACACTGGCCGTTGTAGCCTTGGCTCTCTGTACGTCGTGCGGAAAGGGCGGTTCCGCGGATGCGAGGCCGGCAAATTCTGGGAGCGGTGACAATCAGCCCGCACCGTTGATCGCGATCACGGTCGGCAAAACTCAGGCTCGTAACGTTCCAGCTTTTATCCAGGCGACCGGCAGTCTATTGGCTGATGAAACGTCTAACGTTGCCCCAAAGGTGGCTGGCAAGATCGCTAATGTAACGGCGAACGTCGGGCAATTTGTGGCACAAGGCAGCGAGATTGCGCGTATCGATGACCGGGACGCGCGGCTGCAGCTTGCATCGGCTCAAGCCGGTGTAAAGCAAGCGGTCGCCTCGGTGCGCCAGGCTGAAGCCCGTCTTGGACTTGGGCCAAACGGAACATTCAACGCCTCCACAATCCCGGAAGTCCGTTCGGCAAACGCCATTTATCAGCAGAATCTTGCCGAGCTTCGCCAGGCCGACGCCAACGAAAAACGTTATCGGGAACTCGTCGAAACCGGCGACGTGCCGATGGTGACTTATGAGACTTTCAGAACTACAAGGGATACAGCCCGGGCGAGAGCGAACAGTGCAAAAGAGCAGCTTGACGCCGCCGTAAACACGGCGAAACAGAGCAATCAGGCGATCGCAAGCGCTCAGGCAGCAGTCGAAGCGGCTCGAACTCAAGTCGGAACGGCTCAGCAGGCCCTCACCGATACCGTTATTCGTGCGCCATTCTCGGGTTTTATCAGCGACCGGCCGACAGCGGTCGGTGAGTACGTTTCTTCGGCATCGATAATTGTCACGATTCTTCGCTCCAACCCGATGAAGATTCAAATTCGGGTTGCCGAAGCCGATGTGCCGACCGTCAGCATCGGCCGCGGGGTGACGCTCGAGGTAGATGCCTACAAGGACCGGCGGTTTTCGGGAACGGTTACATCCGTAAACCCGTCGATCGACGCGACATCGCGTGCCGCCATCGTAGAAGCGTCGATTGAGAACGGCGACAATGCATTGCGTTCGGGGATGTTCGCGACTGCTCGAATCAATAAGGAAGGAGGCGGAACGGGGATCTTCATCCCCAAGACGGCAATCTACAACGATCAAGCGACGCAGTCTTACCGGGCATTCGTAATTATAGACGGAGTCGCTAAGCTTCGCGTTCTACAACTCGGCACGGAAGAGGGCGAGTACCAGCAAATACTTTCGGGCCTCGAAGCGGACGAAACCGTTGCGACCAGTAATTTGGATCAGCTTTACGAGGGAGCTAAAGTGGCGATTTAGTCGAGAGTCAAAAGTCGAGAGTCGAGAGGAAATCTTTCGATCCGCTTTCGACTCTCGACTCTCGACTCCAGACTCTCGACTTAAGAAGTTATGCAATGGCTAGCTGAAATTTGTGTACATCGACCCGTTTTCGCGACCGTCATCGTGCTGTTTCTGACCGTCGTCGGTGGATTCAGCTTCTTTACGCTTGGCGTCGACCGTTTCCCGAAGATCGATCTGCCGACCATCTCCGTCGGAACCAGTAATCCCGGAGCGGCTCCCGAAGAGATAGAGACAGAGATCACGGATGTGATAGAAGGAGCGTTGAACACCGTTCCGGGCGTCGAGGAGATGAGGTCGAGTTCATCACGCGGACGTTCGAATGTTACGCTGACCTTCAATCTTGAAAAAGACCCCGACGTTGCATTCCAGGAGATACAGCAAAAGCTGAGCAACGTACTTGGCCGCCTTCCCGAGACGGCCGATCCGCCTTCGGCACAGAAGAGCGACCCCGATTCGCAGCCGATCCTGATGTACACGGTCAGCGCTCCGCGCGACGTGATGGAATTGACCGAACAGGTCGAAAATCTAATTCAAGAGCGTATCGAATCGGCCGATGGAGTGGGCGAGGTTTTCTTGTGGGGATCTCGGACGCCGCAGGTTTTGGTCAGCGTCAACCCCGACCGGCTCCGCGCCTACAATATTGCGGTCACCGAAGTTTCCGCCGCTATCCGCGGCCAGAATCAGGAACTACCGGGCGGCAATCTCATCGAAGGCCAGCGGACGCTTGGCGTTCGAACAATGAGCAAGCTGACTGAGGTCGAGCAGTTCAACGACATCGTCATCGCAACCCGCAATGGTTTTCCGATAAAGATCAAGGACATCGGACTTGTTGAAAAGAAGGGCGGCGAGCCGAGTTCGGCGGCGTCGCTTGACGGTGTACAGTCCGTTTCCGTCGGCGTCCGCAAGCAGGCCGGTGCGAATACGATCGCCGTAATCAACAACGTCAAAGAGCGGATGGCAGTCATTCAACCGAATCTGCCGGCGGACATGAAGGTCGCCGTTATTCGCGATCAGTCCGAATTTATCGAAAATTCGCTGCACGCCATCGAAGAGCATTTGGTTTTGGGCGGATTGTTCGCCGCCATCGTCGTTTTCTTTTTCCTTTGGAATTTCCGTTCAACTATCATCGCTGCACTTGCGATCCCGGTTTCGATCATCGCAGCGTTTGCCGCCATCGCCGCCCTTGGTTATTCATTGAACCAGATGACGATGCTTGCTCTGACGCTGATGGTCGGCATCGTTATCGACGACGCCATCGTGGTGCTCGAAAACATATATCGGTTTGTTGAAGAAAAGGGAATGGACCCGTTTCAGGCTGCAGTGGAGGGCACACGGGAGATTGGGCTGGCTGTTCTTGCGACCACGCTTTCGCTTCTCGCCGTTTTTATTCCCGTCGGATTTATGACCGGAATTGTTGGCCGATTCATGTCTTCTTTTGGCTTGACTGCCGCCGCCGCGATCGCCGTCTCATTGATCGTTTCTTTCACTCTGACGCCGATGTTGGCGGCGAGATGGATAAAACGGAAGAAGGTTGAAAGTTCAAAGTTCAAAGTTCAAGGTGACGAGGAAGTCGAAAGGCTCGACGCGGAATACTTGGATTCGGATGAAAACCAACAGCCGGAGACGTTAAACCTTGAACCTGAAACCTTGAACTCTGATTCGAAGGCCACCTGGTTTTATCGAAGGATCGATGGCTCATACACATGGCTGTTGAAACTTGCGATGCGATTCCGATGGGCGGTTGTGCTCATTTGTGTGCTGACCGTCGCTTCGATCGTTCCATTGTACAAGTTCGTCGGTATGGCATTCTTGCCTGATGAAGACGAATCGCTGTTTCAGGTAAATGTTCGCGGGCCGCAGGGTACGTCGCTTTCGGCAACGCAGTCTATACTTGACCGCATCGCCCGCGACATTCGGGCCGAGGTTCCCGGTGTCAAAAATACCCTCGTGCTTGCCGGTTTCGGGCGCGGCTCGGGGCCGAATAACGGGTTTATCAACGTTGCGCTGCAGCCGGTAGGCGAGCGGGAAAAATCACAGAGCGACCTTATCAATCAGACGCGCGGTATAGCAAAAAAATATTCTTCAAAAGACTATCAGGTAACGGTTTCGGCGTCGTCCTCCATCGCCGGAAGCATCGGGCTCGGCCGCGGCGGCTCAGGCGTCGGGTTTTATATTGCCGGGCCCGATATGGGCAAGCTGACCGAGTACGCCAACGCATTAGTCGAAAAACTTAAACAGAATCCAGAGTTGTATCGTGATCCGGACACATCCATAGAAGTCGGCAACCCGGAGATTCGCGTTGTCATCGACCGAACAAAGGCGGCCGATCTTGGCGTGAGAGCGGGCGATGTGGCACAGGCCCTAAATATTCTCTCGGCCGGACAGATAGTTTCGACTTATAACGAAGGCTCCGAGCAATTCGACGTTGTGGTGCGGGCCGAAGAAGAATATCGACGCGATCGCAGCAATTTCAAATTCTTCACGGTAGCATCGTCAAATGGCGGCACGGTCGATCTGGAACGCGTGGTCAAGATCAGCGAGGGCGTTGCCCCGTCGTCGATCAACCGTCTCAACCGTCAGCGTCAAGTGACGATTTCCGCCGGCTTGCCGCCGAACACATCCGAATCCGATGCTCTGTCCAAGCTGGAGGCGTATGCCGCAGAATTGAAGATGCCGGCCGAATATGTGACAGGCGTCACGGGCCAATCGAAGGAATTGCAGAAGGCTTACGAATCGTTCCTCTACGCATTCCTGTTGTCATTCGTGTTCATGTATCTGATCCTGGCCGCGCAGTTCGAATCGTTCATCCACCCGGTGACGATCTTGCTGACACTTCCGTTGGCGGTTCCGTTCGCACTGCTTTCGACGGCCATCGCGGGCCAAACGCTGAATATCTTTTCTGCACTGGGTATTTTGCTGCTTTTTGGAATCGTAAAGAAAAACGCCATTTTGCAGATCGATCACACAAATACGCTTCGCTCACGCGGCATGAATCGCTATGATGCGATCATCCAGGCAAATCGCGACCGCCTGCGGCCGATCCTGATGACGACGCTTGCTCTCGTAGCCGGGATGATACCGCTTATCCTTGGCAGCGGTGCCGGTGCGGCGACAAACCGCTCGATCGGCATACTTGTGGTTGGCGGCCAGTCGATGTGTCTGCTGCTGACGCTATTGGCGGTGCCGGTATTTTATTCGCTGTTCGATGACGCATCGGAATCGTCATTGATGCGTGGCTTGAGCGGCAGGATCGAGAACGTTAAGACGAGCGTGATCCGATTCTTTAAGGGTCGCGGAAAGACCGAAACCGATTTGAATCGCGGCGAGGCCGAAAGTTTGGAGCCAGGCTCGTAACCACGATACGAGGGTGAAGGCGGACCGCTTTTTTGGCGGACGATACGGCTCAAACCAATGAGATTTTAGATGAGAAAAGTTTTATTTTTTACCGTCTTACTAGCGCTTTCCGGCGTCATTATTGTGCGCGCGCAGGATCCGACACCGACTCCCGCCGCGACGCCGGTTCCGTTGCCGTCGCCGTTTATCCCCGATAACGGAGCCCAATTACCGACCGAGCCACCGCCGATCGCTCCTAATTTTCAGGCCCCAGTGCGTCCGCTGCCTAGCTCCGAGCGTGTCGGCGTGGATCTTGCCAATCAATTAAGTCTGACGCTGGAAGAAGCAGTTGAGATGGCGTTGAAAAATAATAACGACATCGATACGTCGCGAAATGATGTGCAGATCGCCGAGTTCAATTTCCGCGGAGCGCGCGGCATTTACGATCCGATCATCGGTGCGGAAAGCTACTACGAAAGTCGGACGACACCAACCGCTTCGACCATCGGCGGAGCGACGAACGGCTCAGTCACCCAAAGTCAGTTCTTCGGCAATGCAGGAGTGACCGGATTTTCTCCGTTTCAGGGTGGAAATTATTCGGCCGGTTTTACAAATTCGCGAACGAACACGTCGAATCTTAATGCGACGCTCAATCCCCAGTACCCGACCGATTTTACGTTTCGCTACACCCAGCCGCTGTTACGCGGCCGCCGCTTTGACCTCAACCGCCGGAATATCGAGATCGCACGCAAGAATCTGAGTCTGACCGATTCGCAATTTCGCCAGCGAGCGATCGAGATCATCGCGATGGTTGAGCAGTCATATTGGAACCTCGCCTTTGCACTTCGCAATCTACAGGTGCAGATCGATGCGGTAAAACAGGCTCGTCTACAGCTCGAAAGCAACCAGCGGCTTGTTGAAAAAGGCGTACTCGCACCGATAGATGTCGTGGCGGCAACCGCGCAGATCGCGACTTTCGAGCAGGGTGTTTACACGGTGCAGGAAGACGTAACGAGGGCCGAAAACACTTTGAAAACGATGCTGCTCGCAGACCGGACCGCTGGGCTGTGGAGCCAGCCGATCACGCCCGTTTCACCGATCAGCCTCGATCCGCCGCGTATCGGCCTAGAGATCGCCGTTGCCGAAGCTCTCAAAAATCGCCCCGAATTGACGCAGCTCACCGCAAATGACGAGATAAACAAGATCGACCAGCGATATTACCGCGACCAGACCAAGCCGCAGATCGACCTCGTCGGTGCGTACACGGCCGCCGGTCTTGCCGGTGCGGCGACTGCTCCGCGGACAACGACACCGTCTGCATTGACAACACGAGTCAACGATCTGTCGCTGCTAGCCGGGCTCGATGCTCTGCCGACCGGAACGACCACCAGCACTGTTCCGCCAAATCTCGTGGGCGGATATTTCAATTCGCTTGGCAACCTGCTAGGCCAGGATTATCCGACATATCGCGTCGGAGTTGTCGTATCTCTGCCTTGGGGCAACACGACCGCCAAAGCGAATCTCGGCCGTACTTTGGTTGAATCTTCACGCATCGCGAATCTTCGGGCGCAGGCCGAAAATGTGATCGAATCCGAGGTGCGAAATTCGCTGCAGGCATTGCGTTCCGCAGAAGCCCGGCTAGCGTCGGCGCTCGCCGCCCGCACTGCTGCCGAGCAGCTTTCCGAAAGCGAACAGCGTCAGTTCCGTGCCGGCACGACAACTCTCTATCTCGTTCTCCAACGCCAGAACGAACTCCTCGCCGCACGCAGCCGCGAACTTCAGGCGCAAACCGACCTCAACAAAGCCATCTCGGAATTCCAACGTTCAACCGGTACGACTTTATCCGCCAACAACGTCACCGTCTCAACCACCGGCAACCGCGATCTAACTATCAACAAGAACGTCTCGCGCTTCTTTAAATAATTTTGTCAGAACCGTGAGCGGTAGTGACCGGCCTCTTCTCGTCCGCAGAATCTCGTCTGCTAATAAATAAAAGCTCTTTGGGGAGCCAGAAAATGACCCATCCCTCCTTCGTAAGGCAGACCAGCTAATCTTAGATCTTAAATCCGCCGCGGGTGAGCATTGTTTCGAAGCTTGTTTTATCGACTGCTTTTAGGTAGGCATCGCGGGGTTCGACAATGCCTTTCTGCACCAGATCGAAGAGTGAATCATTTAACAGCATCATTCCGTGAGACTTCCCGGTTTGCATCGCAGAGGCGATCTGGAAGGTTTTGCCTTCGCGGATAAGATTGCTGATGGCCGGTGTGATGATTAGAACTTCGAGAGCCGCGACGCGTCCGCCGCCGATTCTGGGCAGCAGCGTTTGTGCGACAACTCCTTTTAACGATTCACTTAGCATCACGCGGATCTGCTGCTGGCGGTCGGCCGGGAACTGATCGATAATACGGTCAACCGTGGACGGAGCTGTCGTTGTATGGAGCGTTCCGAAAACGAGATGGCCTGTTTCGGCGGTTTCGATGGCGATAGCGATGGTCTCGAGGTCGCGCATTTCGCCGACGAGGATGATGTCCGGATCTTCGCGAAGAGCGGCACGCAGAGCGTCTTTGAACGACGATGTGTGGTTGTGGACCTCACGCTGATTGACCAGGCATTTCTGGTTTTCGTGGACGAATTCGATCGGGTCTTCGATGGTAATAATGTGGTCTTCCCGCTGCGTGTTGATGTGATTTACCATCGCGCACAGGGTTGTGGACTTGCCCGAACCGGTCGGGCCGGTGACGACGACAAGGCCTTTGTGAAGCTCGCACAGGCCGAGAATTGATGCCGGAAGGCCAAGGTCTTCAGCGGTCGTCATCTTGGCCGGAATAATTCGAAAAACGCCACCCATTCCCTTGCGGTCCATATAGATATTGCACCTGAAGCGGGCGAGGCCAGGAATATCGTGTGCGAAATCGCTGTCCTTTCGCGCGGCAAATTCTTCCTGGTTCCGGGGCGGCATGATGGACGTCAGCAGCTCCTTCATCGTTTCGGGCGTAAGCACCGATTCGGCAGATTCGAGCTTTTGCATCTTGCCATCCTTTCGTACCAGAGGCGGCATCCCGACCGACAAATGGAGGTCCGACGCACCGACCTCATTCATCCGGTAGAAAAGGCTTTCCATCCGGTCCTTCACGGCGTCACCGCTTAATGGCCTTTCACTCGTACGCCGGTCGCCAACCAGCGATTCTGCAACGTCTTCAACATTCAAATGCGGGGCGTCGTCAAAACTGTTTGGATCATAGACGGGAGCCGGCTTTAGGTCGTTCAGGGATGCTTGGATAACGGCGTCAGCGGTCGACAAACCTTCGACCTCAACATCAAATTCAGGCAGGCCCGCCTGCAAATCATTGTAAACAAGATCGTTTTGCAGATCGGTCATCGCGTCTGAGCTTGAAAACATAACATCTTCGATCGGTTGTAGATCGATCGGCGGCATATTATCCACCGGCATTTCCGATGCGGGAAGATCCGCGCGATCAACGGTTGGAGAACTTCCCGCAACCGGCTTGATGGTGACGTTGAAACCCGCCGGGGATTTTTGGACCGTGAAGCTGAAATCGCCCATATTGCTCGGGTGGACAAACTGTATCGCGGGCTGATTGGGCAAATCCTGTTTTATATCCGCCGGAATCAAAGGGAAAACCATCATGCTGATCTGCGACCCAAGAAGAGGTGCGTTGGCGACATCCGTATTGCCATTGGCGGAGACGATATAAGGATTTGCGTTGGGCTCAAGGTGAAGCTCGTAACTGGATGTGGATATGAGTTCTTGCAGGTATTCGTTTAACTTGTCCATAGCTTTGATCGGGAAGGCGAGATTTCAGAGGGATCGGTGAGCGTAGCGGAGAAATGCTCAACATAGATGATAGCACTAGTAAACAATGTTTGTCACTATATTTAGTGGTGTGGTGCTGCCTCAGTTGGATTGGAATTCTTCTCTCTGGCCTCCGCGACAACCTCGGCGCCCTCAGCGTTGAATATTTGTTGACGGTTTTTCAATGCAGAGGACGCAAAGCGGGACGCGGAGTTCGCTGATTTAACGCAAAGTCCGCAGAGGAAATCTCGCAAAGGTCGCAAAGCAAAGGAGTCGGCAAAAAAAAATCTCAGACAAAACTTCACTGAACGCCTCGTATTAAACCGTTACGGCTTCACGATACTCGCCCCAGACCGTTCTCAGCCGGTTGCTTATTTCGCCAACGGTTACATCGCTTTCGACGCATTCGAGGATTTTGGGAAGTAGGTTTTCAGTGCCTTTCGCCGCATTTTCCAGAGCGTTTAGGCTGCTTTCAGCGTTTCCAGCGTTGCGGCGTGAGCGCAAAGCCTGAAGGCGTTCGACCTGATTCTTTTCGATTTGGGCGTCGATACGCATGATCGGGATCGTTCCTTCTTCGTCACTCTGAAATTTATTGACGCCAACGACGATCGCGTCGTTCGTCTCCACGGCCCGTTGGTATTCGTAAGCAGCTTCCTGGATCTCGCGTTGAACGTAGCCGGTTTCGATTGCTTTTAACATTCCGCCCATGTCGTCGATCTTTGCTATGTAATCCTCAGCCATCTCTTCCAAACGGCTCGTAAGCTCTTCTATTGCATAACTTCCGGCGAATGGGTCAACTGTATCGGCGACGCCCGATTCATGTGCGATGACCTGCTGTGTGCGGAGGGCGATGCGCGCGGCCGATTCGGTGGGGAGCGAAAGGGCTTCGTCCATCGAGTTTGTATGCAGGCTCTGCGTTCCGCCTAGGACAGCCGCCAAGGCCTGAATTGTCGTGCGAACTATGTTCACCTCCGGCTGTTGCGCCGTAAGTGTCGAACCGGCCGTTTGGGTGTGAAAGCGAAGCATCTGCGACTTCGGGTTTTGTGCTTTAAAGCGGTCGCGCATGATCTTCGCCCATAACCTGCGGGCCGCACGGAATTTGGCGATCTCTTCGAGTAAATTGTTGTGCGAATTGAAGAAAAACGACAACCGAGGAGCAAACTTGTCCACATCCATCCCGACATCGATCGCCGACTGGACGTAGCAGATCGCGTCCGCAAGGGTAAAGGCAAGTTCCTGTGCGGCCGTCGAACCGGCCTCGCGGATGTGGTAGCCGGAGATCGAGATGGTGTTCCAATTCGGCACCTCGGCGGCACAAAAAGCGAACGTGTCGGTGATCAGGCGCAGGCTCGGTTTGGGCGGATAAATGTATGTGCCGCGGGCTATGTATTCCTTCAAAATATCGTTCTGAATAGTCCCGCTAACTTTGTCGAACGGCACACCCTGCTTTCGCGCAACCGCCAGATACAGACACAAAAGTGTTGACGCCGTTGCGTTTATCGTCATCGACGTCGAAACTTTATTGAGCGGGATACCGTCCAGAAGAGCCAGCATATCGTCGATGCTGTCGATGGCCACGCCGACCTTTCCGACCTCACCCAGCGCAAGCGGGTCGTCCGAATCGAGACCGATCTGCGTCGGCAGGTCAAATGCCACGCTAAGGCCGGTTGTGCCTTGCGAAAGCAGATATTTATAGCGCTCGTTCGATTCCTGAGCGGTGGCAAAGCCTGCGTATTGACGCATTGTCCAAAACTTTCCCCGGTACGCATTTCGACGGACGCCGCGCGTATACGGAAAATCGCCCGGATCGCCAAGGTCGGCGGCGTAATCGATCTGTTTTGTGTTATTTGGATTGAAGTCGTTCGGCAACTCTATTCCCGAGGATGTCAGAAACTTCTCACGTCGCTCATCTGCCATAATGCCGATAGATTAACATATCCGTCGACGATTTTTGACTTACCGCGGATCCTTGCGTAGCATTTTGATAGGCAAAATGGAACTTGACGACAAAGCAAAAAGTGCTGCACGCGAGCTTGGAGATGCCTTAAATGCTGCATTGGAATCGAGCATCCGCGTTCGAGACGCTATCGACCAGCTTCGCGAGATGGGCTTCGAGCCGAACCTGACGCTTCGACTCGAACTCTCGCGAACAAGGCCCGCCGACCCCGACGACGACGGCGGCTTCGAATTGGAATTGAGCGACGAAGACCTGCGGACGCTCCAGCGGATGAAGATTCTTTTTGAATAACCTTCACAATTGAATTACTACAATTACTACACCGAGATCGAAGAAACTTTCGTTCGCCGCCGGGGGAAAAACCTGCTGTTGAGTCCGATCGATTGGGCGATGATAGAAAGCTGGCAGGAACGCGGGATTCCGCTGCATGTTGCGCTGCGGGCGATCGAAAACGTATTCGACGGATTCGATAAAAAGCCCGGCCCGCGAACGATAAAAGGCCTGCTTTATTGCCGCGAAGAGATAGAAGCGCAATACGAAGAATGGCTGCGTTCGCAAACAGGGAAGGCGGGCGAAACTTCGGAAAGTGCTGCGGCAGATTCGTTTTCAAGCGAAACTGTGTCGGCACATATTCACTCTATCATCGAATATCTCAAAAACTCCCCAAACGAGAGCATGCGGGACGACTTCGATCGCGCGATCGCCCGGCTCGAAGAACTTCTTGCCAATTTCAGCGAAGATTTCGAACTCGTCGATAAAACCCTCTCGGACATCGAAACATTTCTCGATAAGGCATTGCTGACAAATTCTGATAATTTGCATCTAAAGACTTTGGAGAAGGAAATTAACGGTCAGCTAAAGGCCTACAAGGCGGGAATGGAGGCGGACGTTTACAAAAAGACGTTCGACCTGATGATTCTGAAGCGTTTGCGTGAGGATGAAGGCATTCCCCGCCTGAGCTTGTTTTACCTATGAAGAAGATATTTTGCGGTTTAATCGTCTCGCTTCTTTCAGTATCGGCCGGTTTCGGTCAAGTCAAAAAATCCAGCGGCTCTACCGTTCCAATCAAGAGTATCCCCGAAAAGGTTGGCAGCGAGACAAAATCAATCGGCCAAAAATATACGAATGCAGAGTTAAAATTCGAAATCACCTTTCCCAAGCCCTGGTTAATCGCTGACGGCGAATTCATACGGAAAATAAACGAAGAAGGACTCGACCTCGCTTTAAAAGCCCCCGATGATCTGAGCAAAGTAAACAAACTCCAGATAAACAAGGCACTTGACCGTGTTTCGATACTCGTTACCGCTTATCGGCCGACGTTCACGACTGAGGAAAGCGCATTGATCCGGGTTTCGCGAGAAAACTTGAGCGCCGTGCCGGCAGTGCGAGACGCGGTTGATTACTTCGATTTAATGCGAAGCCAGTTTAAGGCCATGAATCTGCCGCCAGAATTCACCTACTCCGAAACCCAAGCCGAGCAGCTTGGGCGAAAGCAGTTCGCTTATCTCGACACATCAAGCAAGGCCGGAAAGAAGCGCCTCTACGCGACCGTCAGGAACGGTTATGCGATACTATTCACGCTATCCTACAACAGCAGCGGCGATCTGCAGACGATGAAACAGATATTGTCCGAGGGGAATTTCTCGTTGAAGTAAGCCGCCGCGGACGCGAAATAAGATTAAGTCGAGAACGTTACTTGAAATCAGAATATAAGATCGGCGACCGCTTGGAGGTCACGATCCAGAAGATAGTTCCCCAAGGCCTCGGGCTCGCATTTGCCGAAAACCTGACCGTATTCGTGCCGCTGTCGGCCGCCGGCGACAAATTGACCGTCAAGATCTTTCAGGTGAAAGGGAAGACGGCGTTTGCGGAGATCGAGTCGGTCATCGAAGCATCACCTGTACGGATCGAAGCGCCTTGCCCGTATTTCGGAAAATGCGGCGGCTGCGACTTTCAGCAGATGGGTTACGACGCCCAACTTTCCGCCAAATTGGATATGATCCGCGATTCGCTCAAGCGTATCGGAAAGATAGATTATGAGGCCGAAATTCCGATGATCGCGAGCCCGAAGCCGTTCGAATACCGTTCGCGGGCTCAGTGGCATCTCGAGACGCGGCAAAAGAAGATCGGATATTTCAAGCGCAATTCGCACGATATTATCGACATCGAACATTGTCCGATACTCGACCCGGCGCTCGACAACACTCTTAAAGATCTACGCAATACTCTGAACTGGGACGGTTTTTGGGCGAATCGTGCCGAGATCGAAGCGGCTTGCGGCTCCGACGGCAGCGTTTCACTCTATTCGCCGGAGATCATGGAGCCGACCGACGACATATCATTCGTTTCGGGCGATAACAAATATTTTTACTCAGCGCAAAGCTTCTTTCAAGGCAATCAATTTCTGATACCTCAGCTTCTGGAAACCGCACTAACTGGAGCGGGCGGCAAACGCGCCCTTGATCTTTACTGCGGTGTTGGGCTATTCACGGTTCCCCTGGCCAAGAGTTTTGAACAGGTAATCGGCGTCGAAGGCAACGAGCGGGCGGTCGAGTTTGCGAAACGCAATGCCGCGAGCGCCCGAATGGAAAATGTAAACTTCGTGGCGGAAGGAGTTGCCGAGTTTCTTACCGGCCATGAACTTGAAGGAACGGATTTCGTGCTGCTTGATCCGCCGCGGACCGGCACGGAAAAGAATGTCATCGACCGGATTGTACAGCTAAAGCCACGCGAGGTTTCATATATCGCCTGCGATCCGTCAATGCTCGCCCGCGATCTGCGGCGATTGCTGGACGGCGGATACGCGATCGCATCGATTACGGCCCTCGATCTTTTCCCGCAGACGCATCACGTTGAAACGGTGGTTCGGTTAGAACTCAAGCCCGTTTAGAGGCGGGCTTGCCCGCCCGTTTTTTGCTCCAATAACGTCATAATCCGTTTCCAGCGGAACTTCTCCCGGATTATACGCAAATCTTAGTCGCTTGTTCATTCAGATAAAGAACGTGGCGGGCAAGCCCGCTTCTAAACGCATCGAAACTTTTAACAGGCGCACTCGTTTAATTCATCAGATATTTGTACAAATTTCAATATCTTTCTAAACTTAACTTATGGCAAAGAAAAAAGGTGACGAAGAGGGTGAATCGACCGCAGTTGAAAAGGGACATTTCGTTCGCTGCCGCTATTGCGGGCAGAAAAATGCGGTAAAAGTCGATTATAAAAATAATTCGGCGAATTGCGGCAAGTGCAAGATGCCGCTGTCGAACGAGCCGCACAAAAAGTTTGCGGATCTGAGCAAGCATGAGTATATTCATCCGCTCGACAGCAAGGCCCTCGCTGCCTTGCGTGCGATCCCGGGAATAGACAGCGCGCTGAAAAAGCTCATCGAAGTAACGGGTGAATCGGCGGTAAGGGTGATGCTGATGGCTGGTTCCGTTCAGGTGACGGCAAAGCAGTGCCCGGACCTTCACGCAAAGCTGCAGATCGCGTGTACGACGCTCGCCGTCGATATGCCCGATATGTTTATTCAGCAAAACCCGATAGTCAACGCATTCACGACGGGCGTTAAAAAGCCGGTCATCGTGCTGCATTCCGGCCTGCTCGAACGGCTGAGCGAGGATGAAACGCTGGCCGTGATCGCTCATGAGGTCGGCCACATACACGCCGAACACGTTCTGTATCTGACGGCGGCGAGGATTTTGGAGCTTCTAATGAACGCCTCTGTCGCCAAGCTGTTGCCGGGCTCGGAGATCGTCAAATTGATCATACAAATGGGCATCGGCAGCGCGTTGCTGGCGTGGGCACGTCGTGCTGAGCTTTCCTGCGACCGGGCGGCCTTACTCGTAACGCAGGACCCGCACGCCGTCGGGCGGACGATGATGAAGCTCGCAGGCGGCACCTTTGCCTCGAAGATCGACTACGACCTATTTCTCGAACAGGGCCGCGAATTCCAGAAAAACTATGACGAAAAGGCTCTCGACAAATTCTGGGCGAATATTATCAATGCCGGAATGTCGCATCCACTGCCCGTTTGGCGAGTCGCTGAAATTCTCGAATGGGTCGATACCGGCCAGTACGCGGATTTGATGAAGAAGGCTTAGAAACGGCGTAGAGTAAGATTATGCCACTGGAATGCGAGCGAGTTTTCGACGCTGCTTCGTTGAGGCCTGCCAAAGATCGTACTGCGCCTGCATTCCTATCCAGAGTTCCGGACTCGTGGCTAAGGCATCGGAGAGCCGCAAAGCCATCTCGGCTGAGATTCCTGCGTTGCCGTTAAGAATCCGCGAAAGCGTGGCACGCGTAACCCCCAAATGGCTTGCAGCAGCGGTCACCGAAATTTCGCCCAGATAATCTTTTAATACGATTCCTGGATGGGGTGGATCGAACATCCGCATAAATATCCCTCAGTGATAATCCTGATAGTCAATTAAAATGGCGTCGGTTCCTTCAAAAGCAAACGTGAGGCGCCAATTGCCGCTAACATCAACGGACCAATGGCCCGCAAGTGAGCCTCGCAGCTGATGCAACCTCCAGCCTGGAGCATTCATATCCTGGGCGCCAGTAGCGTTATCTAGAGCAAAAAGCTGAATGCTCAGCTTATCGGCGTGCTTTGGCTGGATACCGGCTTTCGAACCATTTCTAAAAAACCGGTCGGTTCCGTTGTGCCGGAAACTCTTTATCACCAACTCTACTGTATAGTGAGGCTATACAGTATGTCAACCTTTTACGAATCACTGTTGAGACTGATTCGTGTTAACAGTAAGCGCGGGTTTCGAATGTTATATAGTGTTCTCAAAATATGATAATCGTATTGACAACAGTTGCGTCCAACGTCGAAGCCGGGAATCTAGCTGAAAAACTAGTCCGCGAAAAGCTCGCGGCGTGCGTGCAGATACTGCCGCAGATAACGTCGGTCTATTTCTGGGATGGCGAGGTTCGGAGCGAGGCGGAACATCTTCTGCTGATAAAGACACTGCCGGAGAAATACGACGAGATGGAGGCATTTATAAAGGCGAATCACAGCTACACGGTGCCGGAGATCGTCGCGATCCCGTCCGAGATGGTTTCGGACGAGTATCTTGATTGGATGAAGGAATCTTTAAGATGATCCATCGTTCCTTCTTCGTTCCCCGATTCAGTGGTTAAACCAGATTATGCGTTAGAAATAAATTAAACAAATTATTTGCGTTGTTTAGAGGCGGTCACTGACCGCCGTTTCTATCTCATAACTATACGGGCGGTCAGAGACCGCCTCTAAACGACGCCGCGAATTCGATATCAAGCTACCTAGCCCGCACTTGAAGTCTTTATAATAAAATCGACGGCGTCCTTGGGCGAGTCGGTGAGGTGCATAAGGCCGAGATCTTCGGTGTTGATATTCTTTTCGTTGAGCATTGTCGAAGTGATCCAGGAGAGAAGGCCGCGCCAATATTGTGAGCCGAACAGGACGACGGGGAAGTTTCTTATCTTGCGCGTTTGGATCAGCGTCAGCGCCTCGAACAGCTCGTCCATTGTTCCAAAACCGCCGGGGAAGATGATGTACGCATTGCTGTATTTGATGAACATCGTCTTCCGCACCATGAAATACTTGAACGTCAGCGATTTTGTCAGGTAAGGGTTCGGGATTTGCTCGAACGGCAGCTCTATGTTGCAGCCGACCGAAACCTTCCCGGCCTCAAACGCTCCCTTGTTTGCCGCTTCCATTATTCCCGGGCCGCCGCCGGTGATGATCTCAAAGCCGTCCTCCGCCAGCAGTCTCGCGGTTTCTTCGGCGGCGAGGTACATCGGATCGTCAGGATTCGTGCGGGCCGAGCCGAAGATCGACACGCCGCGCGTTATCGTCGCAAGATCGTCAAAACCACCGACAAATTCCCCCAAAATACGAAAAACACGCCACGAATCCGACGTCTTGTATTCATCTTCCGGCGCGGGCGAGCGCAGCAAAACTTCGTCGTCGGTAAGCTGCCAATAATCAGGCACCTTTTCGAGCTCTTTCGCCTCGGCCACCGTTTTCGGCTCGGTCGGCTTCAGTTTATCTTTCTTCTTAGTAGGTTTGTTCGCGTCGGTTTCAGCCATTTTTTAGATTTGCGATTTGCGATTGCCGATTTGCGATTGTTCGTACCGTAAAGTGGCTCTTCCAATCGAAAATCGCAAATCCCAAATCGAAAATTTCTAGACTCCCATGATGTTATATCCGCAATCTACATAGATCGTTTCGCCGGTGATGCCGCTGGCGAGATCGCTGACGAGGAATAGGGCCGTGTTGCCGACCTCGCTCGCCTGTACGTTTCGCTTTAGCGGAGATCGTTCGGCGACGTAGCCGAGCAGCGAACCCATTCCCTTTACGCCTCGTGCAGATAGCGTATTGATCGGGCCCGCACTGATCGCGTTTACACGGATATTCTGTTTGCCGAGGTCCGCCGCCAAATACCGCGTTGACGCCTCGAGAGCCGCCTTTGCGACGCCCATGACGTTGTAATTCATCACGACCTTTTCGGCTCCGTAATAGCTCATTGTGACAATACTGCCACCCTCTGACATCAGCGGAGAGGCGGCGAGGGCGATCTGCGTTAGCGAAAACGCACTTATCTCAAGCGCGGTCGTAAAGGCCTCGCGGGTCGTGGTGACGAACTCGCCTTCGAGAGCTTCCTTTGGTGCGAACGCGATCGAGTGGATGACAAAATCGAGCTTTCCGTATTTCTCGCCGACAGACGCAAACGCCGCATCGACCTCCGCCTGATTCGTCACGTCGCACGGAACGACAAGCGAATCCGGCAGTTCCGCCGCCAGTTTTTCGACATTTTCTTTCAGCCGCTCACCCTGAAAAGTAAAGGCCATCTTCGCTCCGTGTGCGGCACATGCGGACGCGCACGCCCAAGCGATCGAGCGTTTATTCGCGACACCAAAGATCATTCCTACCTTATCTTTAAGCATATTCCTCATGTCAGAACCCTGAGCGGTAGCGACGGGTCTCTTATTCCCGAGGCTCGGGAGGCCGGTCGCTACCGCTTCCGGTTCTGACTAGTCCGTAACGTAAATCCTTTGCAAAGACTCAAAATCCAGAAAGCAAATAACGAAATCAACGGGCATTTCCGCAAACCGCTTTGCATTCAGCACCGATCGGAGTTGATCCTCGTCCTCCGGCGTCAGCTGCGTCACAAGCACCATCATCAGCCGGACCTTCAAGCGGATATTCATCTCGCCGAAAGTTTTCTTGACGAGCGCCATCTTCCGCATCATGGCGTCGACCTTTTCCTGCCGCAGGTCCGGCGACACCAGGAACGCGACCTCAATGCAGCTAATTACATCGTTCTTAACCAAAACCGCGTCGAACGGAGCCTTCCCGAGCGTAACATGCCGCATCAGCGGGACATTTTCTTCCTGCTGTATCTGCCGCAGTGCAAGGTCTTCCGCGACAATATAGGCTGACTGGAGATCGCTGATCTGACCCGATTCGACCTCCAGGATCTTGGAAAGTTCGAGAACCTCGATGTTCAGATTTTGCCTCTGAATTTCCGGCTGCGCAGTCTCCCAATCGATTCGCTTTTGATCGGCTGCCGCCAAAAGCTTTCGCGACTGAAGAAAAGTATTTACGGCAAAAGTCGCGACAACGACCAGCGAAACAACCAGCAGCCCGACGAAAAGCCAGTTTTTTGCGGCGAGTGCCAATATGAATCCAACCGAGAGGCTGAGCACAGCTATCGACGAAAGAACCACCGTTGGAATGGCCGATTCCTTCCGCGCGAACGTCTCAAACGATGTTTCGATCTGTTTTGCCAATTTAGCCTTAGCCTGCTGTCGTCGATCGTTCGAATGGAATGTCGTCAAAATGCGTCATTTGCTTGAAGTCCTTGAATCGCTGGTTGATCTCAGCGTGCTCAAGCTCATCGACGCGTTCCGTACCAAATTTTTCGACGTTAAACGACGCCATCACAGAGCCGTAAACCATGGCCCGGCGAAGCGTTTCGTTCGTGATTTCCTTTTGCGCGGCAAGATAACCCATAAATCCGCCGGCAAAAGTGTCGCCGGCACCCGTCGGGTCGAAAACGCTCTCGAGCGGATAAGCCGGCGTCGAAAAGTAAGAATCCTTCGTGAAAAGTGTCGCACCGTATTCTCCGCGTTTGATCACAACGGCTTTTAGGCCGTAAGCCATGATCGCTCGGGCGGCTTTGTGAATGTTCGGCTCGTCAGTCAGCTGTCGTGCTTCTGCGTCGTTGATAATCACGCAATCGACGACCTTGATCGTCTCGATAACTGCTTCCTTCATCGACGTGATCCAAAAATTCATCGTGTCCATCGCGACGAATTCAGCATTTTTACACTGCTCGCGCACCTGCTTCTGCAGCATTGGTAGAATGTTCGCGAGGAATAAAAGCTTTGCGTTTTTGGAATTATCGGAGAGTTTCGGGTCAAACGTCTCGAACACGTTCAACTGTGTGTCGAGCGTGTGGGCCGTGTTCATATCGTAATCGTAACGGCCGCTCCAGAAAAAAGTCTTGCCTTCCGGCACGATCTCGATATCGCCAATGTTTATCGCGTGACGCTTAAAAACGGCCCATTCGTCATCGCCAAAATCGCCGCCGACAACGCCGACCGCGTTTACCTGCGTGAAAAAACTTGCCGAAAGCCCAAAGTGCGTCGCCGCACCGCCAAGAACTTTGTCGCGCTTACCAAACGGCGTTTCAAGAGCGTCGAACGCGACTGATCCAACTACTGTTAATGACATAATTTATAGAATATAAGAAGTCAGAATCCAGAATCCAGAAGGCAGATTACGCCTTTAAAAGCTGGCTTCTGTCTTCTTGCTTCTGACTACTTATGATCTTACACGCCAGGGCGGATTTTTGCGATTGTCGGCGGCGTAAAACAGGCAGATCTTGTTTCCGTTCGGGTCTTTCAAGTAGGCTTGGCGCCAGAGCCATTCGCGGTCGGTCGGGTCTTCGTCGAAGACGAGGCCTTTCGATTTGAGTTCGGCAACCGTGGCGTCGAGATATTTGCAATCGAAATAAAGAACGATGTTGTTGGTCACAACAATGTCATCGGCTATGTGAACTGAAAGCGTTGATTCGCCATCGGGGCATTCGAGGCGAGCGTATCGCGGGAGAGAATCGACAATTATGTTCAGGCCGAGCTTTTGAAAAAACTCGACCGTCTCGACGGGTTTTTCGGAGTAGATTGTGACCTGATTAAGATTCATTACCTCTTAGCGAACTTTGCGAAAACCTTTGTGTTCTTTGCGTTTAAAAAGAGAGACTTTAACGCAAAGCTCGCAAAGGGAAGCCCGCAAAGCTCGCAAAGGAAAACTTTTCTATCTTAAGCTTTTCAGTTCCGTCAGAATCTTTTCGGCTTCGTCCTTGTATTGGCTTTGCGGATTTTTCTCAAGCATCAGCGAAAGGTATGCTGTCGCGTCCTCACGCAGCTTTGCGGGTGCAAACTTTTCCTTTTCCTTTTCCAGTTTCAAGTTGACCTTTTGCTTGCCCTGGTTCTTGGAGAGGTAATAGCTGCTCATTCCGGCAACGTAAAAGAACTCCTCCATCTTCGAGAACATTGGGTAGGCCGCATAGGTTTCCTCAAACCGCATGATTACGCCCTTGTACGCCTTTTTTAATCGAAATGCCTGCCAAGCTACGTCTAGATTGTGCTTTGCGTCAAGCTCGAGAATCGGATCTTTATCTATCGCCGGCGTCACGTTACGCTGGGCGACGAGCGTACTCGTGCATATTATTACAAAGGCCACGGAAAATAATATCGTTAATTTTTGCATACGTATCAGTTCAGATGCTTTGGAGGAATGCGAAGGTTGTCACTTGGCCTTTTTGTCGGAACGCTTTTCGGAGAGAAGCAGCTTGTTCTCTATTCGCAGAAGAAACTCCGTTCGTTTGTGCTCCTCGCCCTCGCGGGTACGTTGCACTTCAGATTTCAGACGGTCAAGGTCATGGACGATCTCCTCGATGCGATTACGCAACTCGCGAACATCTTCGGCGTTTCGACGTGACTGTTCGCCAAGAAATGCGATATTTCCAAGCGCCTTTAAAACTTTTTCCCACATACGCTAGTACGAAGCGAGAGAGTCGATCGATTTTTTAAGACGTCGCATGGACTGGTCATTCAACTTCTTCAGTCGATCGTTCTCCTTGTTTATCTCCTTCGTCGCACGTATGTTCTCATCGATCCTCGCCAATAAGGCATCGATTTTGCGCGAATAGGACAATTGTTTTGCCTTAGAAAGTTCCTGATTTATCACGTAACTCATTTTTCACCTCGTTAAGTAGCTGACCTATGATGCATATTTTCCGATGATCGCGTCAAGCTTTTTCGCGGTTTTCGCGGGCCAGTGTTCGGGCGATGTAAAGATCGCGTTCTTGATCGCGTCGCGGTATTGATTCGGCGTTTCCTTTGCAGCCACCCTTTTCACGGCGTCCTTCAAAATCAACTGGGCGTTGCGGACATTCTTGTTCAAATATTCGATGACCATATCGACGGTTACGTCGTCGTGGCCTTCGTACCAGCAGTCGTAATCTGTGACGAGGGCGAGCGTTGCGTAGGCGATCTCGGCTTCGCGGGCGAGTTTAGCCTCTTGAAGATTCGTCATCCCGATGATGTCCATTCCCCATTGGCGATAGACATTTGACTCGGCTTTGGTCGAAAACGCCGGGCCTTCCATGCAAATGTAAGTCCCGCCGCGATGCGTCGTGACACCGACGGTTTTGCAGGCTTCTTCTAAAATATCGCCTAACTCGCTGCAAACCGGATGAGCGAACGTCACATGCCCGACAATGCCGTCGCCAAAAAACGTCGATTCCTTAGCCCTCGCTCGGGTGCGATCAAAAAACTGATCGGGAATGACCATATCCGTCGGGGCATATTGTTCCTGCAGCGACCCGACCGCCGAAACCGACAAAATATACTCGATCCCGAGCAATTTCATCGCATAGATATTGGCCCGGTAGGGAACTTCGGTCGGCAAAAACTTATGCCCGCGAGCATGACGCGGCAGAAAAGCCACTTTGACACCTTCCAGTTCACCAACGATAAACGCATCCGAAGGCTTTCCGAACGGGGTATCGACCACAATCTCCCTGACATTCTGCAGCTCAGGCATTTGGTACAGCCCGCTCCCCCCGATGATTCCTATGTTTACTTGTTCCATTCGCTTTCAGCACATCTCGTACGCATCTGACATTAAAGAGTTCGAGGGACGACTATGAACGTCGCCCCTCAAATCCGAAGGAAATCATCAGAAGGAAACAGATTACTTGCCCTTTTTCGGAGACGGTTTCGCGTCTACCTTTTTCGGCGGTCCCGGAGGCGGCATTGGTTCACCGTCCGGTGGAAGCTGCGGCATCTGATTCTGTTGTTGCTGTTTCTTTTGCATCTCCTGAATCTGCTCGTCGGAGACCGCAGGTACTGTAAAGTCTTCCGGTACCTGAACGTTATTATTTTTGACTATTTCGTCAAGCAACTGCTTTTCCTTTTCCGTCTCAAGCTTCGTTCGAACATAAGCTTTTACCGGCATTTCGCGTCCCTGCGGATCAGCGGGGTCCTTATAATTGGTCGAAAAAAGAATGTGCCTGACGTCGTACGTCTCGCTCGGCTGACCCGCAACATCTTTGCCTTCACCCTTCTTTTCCAGCTTGATGATGTGATAACCGAAGTCCGTTTCAACCAGATTCGGCGAAACTTGGCCGGGTTCAAGGGCAAGAGCAGCTTCTTCAAAAGGCTTGACCATCTTGCCTTTTGTCACGTCTTTGTATATCCCGCCCTGGCCTTCACCCTTGGCGTCCTTATTGCCCGGATCTTGGGTGAATTCGTTTGCCAACGCCGCAAAGTCATCACCGGCTTTTGCCCGATTCAGGACTTCCTCCGCTTTAGCTTTCGTTTCCGAACTATTGAGTTCCGGGTGTTCCGCAACATACTTTGCGATGTCTTCGTCGGTTACTTTTACCTTATCAACCAATTTTTCTGAGAAAAGCTTTGCCAAAAACTGAGCCTGCTGCAGCTTTACCTGTAGATTTGTTTTGTCGACGAATTCTTTCGGAAGTTCACTTGATCCCGCTTTGTCGTCGAACTCTTTTTCATAGATCTCGATCTTTGCAAAAAAGTCTCTGGCCTGCGTTTTCTCTTCTTCGGAGATTTCCTTATCCTTCATCTGAGGGTTGCCGCTCTTAAGAACGCTGATCTTGGAATCGAGAAACTTTTGAAACGCCACTTCGCGATCTTCTTCGCCGAGGCCAATCTTGTCTTTAAACGAGGCGAAAAAACCTTTCGCGGCCGGTTCGCCCTGTCCCCAAAATGCATTTACCTGCTCTTCTGAAATAAAACCGAATGGCGGCATCGGGCCTTTATCTTTGTTGATCTCCTTGTCGTAATTAAGCGCCACCACTTCCGCCCGGATATTCTCAAGCTCTTGCCGGGTGGTCGGATCGTTTGTAAGGCCATCTTTCTGAGCCTGGCTTGCAAAAGCGAGAAGCTGCTTCAGATTGTCGAGCTGTTTCTTCTTCTCCGCCGGATCCTGCTCAAATCGCTTCAGGACCATCGGGTTCACCTTTGCCAGGTCACCAAGAAGCATTTCGACCTCTGCCTTACTGATGCTGTTGTACGAGCCAGCGGCGTGGGTGCCGCCGACCTTGTTCTTCCAAACAACAAGCCCCGCTCCGATTCCAAGGATGACCAATAATAGAATTAGCCCTTTTGTTAAATTACTCAATTTATAAATCCTCACTTGTGATAAATCTTTCCAGATACCTTTCGGCCAAAATGCCAAACAGACATAGTACCAAAACCCGATAAAAAGGGCTAGTTACGGCGCTCTAATGTTTCGTCTGCACTAATTCCAACAAAACACCGTTCGACGCGCTCGGATGGACAAATGCGACCAAACAGCCTTCGGCTCCGATCCGCGGGGCCTCGTCAATTAAACGAATCCCCTGTGATTTAAGTTTCGCGAGCGATGCTTCAATATCTTCAACTTCGACTGCAATATGATGAATTCCACCGCCGCGTTTTTCCAGAAATTTCGATATCGGCGAATCTTCGCTTGTCGGTTCAAGCAGTTCGATGCGGCTTTCGCCAAGCGGCAGCATCGCCACCCGAACCTTTTGATCTTCGACGACTTCGGTATGTACGTTTTCTAAGCCGAGGGCATCACCCCAGAATTTCAGAGCTTCTTCAATACCCTTTGTTGCGATGCCGAGATGGTTGATTTTCATAACTTTGCTGAAGCCCGCGTGCGAACAAGGGCGTAACGCTCAACACTAAGTGCAAATTACGCCCTTACTTACGTGCGGGCTTATGCATTATTTCCTCAACCGCTGAATATGGATCGCTTTTCTTCTTAGCGATCTCGAGTGCGAGTTTGTCCAGTTTTTCGTTTGTGCCGTTTTGGCTCATCAAATCGGCCAGTAGCCTTTCCTGCAACAGTTCCAATAACCGCCATTTGGCAATCGCCTTTTTTCGTTCAAGGCTCGCGTCGCCCTGCTTTTGCAATACATTGTAGCTTTCGATGGCTTTTGCAAGATCTTCGATGCCTTTGTTTTCAGTAGCGGTGGTCGGAACAATGGGCGGATTCCACATATCCGGACGGTGTGCCAGACTTAACAGGGATTCCAATTCTTTCCGCGTTCTCAGCACACCATCGCGATCGGCTTTGTTTATTACGAAAACGTCGCCGATCTCCATGATTCCGGCCTTAATTGCCTGAATGTCGTCGCCCATCCCCGGAACGAGAACAACAACGGATACATCAGCCGTCTTTACGATCTCAACCTCGTCCTGGCCGACACCGACCGTCTCCACTATGACTATATCGAACCCGGCCGCGTCCAAAATCGCAACCGCATCTACTGTTGCACGCGATATTCCGCCTAGATTTCCGCGCGTCGCCATCGACCGAATAAAGACATTTTTGTCTAATCCAAGCGTCGCCATGCGTATGCGGTCGCCGAGGATCGCCCCGCCTGAAAAGGGGCTTGAAGGGTCAACGCAGACTATGCCGACCTTGTGTCCGGCATTCTTGTAATACAATGCAAGTTTATCGACAAGCGACGATTTGCCCGCGCCCGGGGCACCCGTAATGCCAACAATCAAAGCCCTTCCAGTAAGCGGAAAAACGGCCTTCATCAATTCGCCCGAATCTGACAGCGAATTCTCTATTTTGGTAATGGCCCGAGCGACCGTGCGCGGGTCGCCGTCTAGAAGCCTTTGAATAAATTCGCTGTCCACAATCTAATTCGATACTTGTCTGACAAATTTTAACAATCGAAGGCGATTATTCTTCTACTCGTACAAAACGATCAAAGTAAAGCCTGCCCCACTCGTTTTCGTAATCCGTAATTCTCTCATTTTTATCAACAAAAACAAAAAAGGCGGGCCAGTCGCGACCCGCCATAAGATCAAAAAAGTTGCCGAATTTACATCTGACCTTCGTCGGCTGACGGACCGTACAATGCTGGAACCGGAATGTCATTCAAACGCAAATAAACAGAAAGCTGTCCGCGGTGGTGAACAATGTGATTCATCACAAACGAACGCATTACGGCGATCTTCGGCATGGTGAAGTAAACCGTTTCGGCGTTTCGCATCGTCCAGTTTTCCATGAATACTTCATCGGGCGTGTTTCTGAGCGTATCAATCGCTTCGGCGACGTTCTTATCGAGAGATTCGACGAGATCGGCGGTAGTTGCCGGTTCGATCGGTTTGTAGTCGAATTTTGAGAAATCCAGCTCGGGTTGTTGAAGAGTTACGGGCGTCCAGCCGAACATTTCCGCTATATGCGAAGCAAGCTTTCCGAACGTCATCGACTTTTCATGTGGTTTCCAGTCGAATTTATCGGCCGGGACGCGTTCCAGACATTTTCTTGCGACGACGGCTTCCTGCTCCAATTCAGCGATAAATGCTGATGCGATGTTGTTTGAACTAATTGCGGCACTTGAACTCATAAATATAGTCTCCTTAATTTTGGTTTGATATCAGGGCAAACATCATAACAAAATTGTTGCATCGATGCAACATGAAACACACAAACGTAGCATCAGATAGTGGAAAATCTTTCGGTGCGATATTACGCCTTGAGCACGTGCTTTGCAATAACCATTCGCTGTATTTCCGACGTGCCTTCGCCGATGGTGCAAAGCTTTGAGTCGCGCCAGTATTTCTCGGCCGGATAATCCTTGGTATAGCCGTATCCGCCGTGGATCTGGACGGATTCTTCGGAAACGCGGACCGCCGTCTCGGATGCAAACAGCTTTGCCATCGCTGATTTCTGCGTTACCGGCTTGCCGGCGTCCTTCATGGCTGCGGCCTGCAGGGTGAGCAGGCGTGAACATTCGATCTGCGTTGCCATATCCGCAAGCTTGAACTGTATCGCCTGAAAATCGGATATAGGCTTTCCGAACTGTTTACGCTCGTTCGAATATTTTATCGCAGCCTCGTATGCACCCTGGGCTATACCGACTGAAAGCGCCGCGATCGAGATACGGCCGCCATCGAGGACCTTCATCGCCTGCAAAAACCCTTCGCCCTCATTTCCGAGACGGTTCTCGTCCGGAACGTAGCAGTCTTCAAACACCACCGAGGCCGTTTCCGATGCACGCATCCCGACCTTGTTTTCCTTTTTGTCGGACCGGAAGCCTTCCATGGATTTATCGAAAATAAAAGCGGATATCCCGCGATTTCCTTTTTCCTTATCTGTAACCGCCACCGCGACAAGGGTTTCGCAGGCAATGGCATGCGTAATGAAATTCTTCGATCCGTTAACCTTCCAGGAGCCATTCGAGCGGACAGCGTTCGTCCGTGTTCCCGAAGCGTCGGAACCAGCCTGAGATTCAGTCAATCCCCATGCGCCAAACGATTCACCCTTTGCAAGCGGAACCAGATATTTTTGCTTCTGTTCCTCACTGCCGAACGTATAAATATGGTTTGAGCAAAGCGAGTTATGCGCCGCGACGGAAAGCCCGACCGAACCGCAAACGCGCCCAAGCTCCTCGATGATCGTTGCGTATTCCACATAACCCATCCCCGCACCGCCATATTCCTCTGGAAAAAGCACACCCAAAAGGCCAAGTTCGGCCAGTTTAGGCCGAAGCTCGACCGGGAAATGCTGTGCTTCGTCCCATTCCATCACGTGCGGTTTGATCTCGCTTTCCGCAAATTCTCGTACGCTGAATTTGATCTGCTGTTGTTCCTCGGTTAATTCAAAATTCATAATTGTTTCAGTATAACTAGAGATTATACTGTCATAATCCCATACTCAATTCAAGCATTTGGCTGCCCGATTAGTTCGATGTGTTCCGGCTCTCGTTTAGAGCGGGGCTTGCCCCGCAATTTGAACGGGCGGGCAAGCCCGCTTCTAAACGGTCGATTATTGATGATTTCTGTTGTCTAAATTTATTGGTAAGCTAGTTGTATGAAGTGGGCCGACAATATTCTGACGACCGATGAGCAGGTGAGGGATCTGCTTGCCGCGGTTAAGCGCATTGCGGTTCTCGGCATAAAGCCCGAATCGCACGCTGCTCAACCGGCGTTTTATGTTTCGAAATACATGGCCGATGCCGGCTACGATATCATTCCTGTTCCCGTTTATTATCCGGAAGTCACGGAAATTCTGGGGCAGCAGGTTTACCGGAGTTTGACCGACATCCCGGGCGACATCGATATGGTAAATGTCTTTCGGCGCCCTAACGACATCAGCAAGCATACCGTCGAGATACTTGCGAAAAAGCCCGCGTCGGTATGGTTTCAATTAGGGATAAGGAATGACGAGGCGGCGGAGATGTTTGCCCGGGCGGGAATTAAGGTTGTGCAGGACCTTTGCCTGATGGTTGAACACCGAACGCTAATTAGGCCTTTTAATTAAATGTCGCTTTGGTTTTCTGGCTTTCACTACTCTGGTAGGACGCCTTGGTTTTTTCGACGCGGCGTCTTTCGGCGGTGATGCGGCCGATTTTGCGACCGGCTTCTTAAATTCAAACAATCCTTTGACCTCGTCCTCATCGAGCTTGCGGGCGGTGCCGGCGAGCGAATTATTATCGCGGATATTGCCGATCGCAATTCTGCGGAGCTTTACGACCGAATGTCCGATCGAATCGAACATCTTACGGATCTGTTGGTTGTGACCTTCATGGAGTGTCACCTCGTACCAACCGTTCTTGTCGGTAGCCTGCAGTTCCTGAATGTCTGCGGGAGCGGTCTTAAAACCGTCTTCAAGGCGAACACCGCGCCGTAGTTTATTGATCGCCACGCTGGTCGGCAGACCCTTTACCTTGACCTCATAGACCTTTGGGATTCGCTTTGACGAAGCAATGACATTCGTAAAATCGCCGTCGTTGGTGAGGATTATTAGTCCTTCGGTGTTGTAATCGAGCCGCCCTACAGGGTGAAGCTTGCCGTAGCCTTTGACGAGATCGGTTACAAGTTTTCTGCCT
>JANNST010000085.1:0-98154 GCA_031402865.1 Chloracidobacterium sp.
AAACGACGCTGACATTATTTCAAACGCGTAATCCAAATTAGCGCAAATAAAAAAGGCCGTCGTTAAGACGGCTTTTTTTAATTCATACGATTACCCTAAGCCGCCTATTTCATCGGTTCCAATATCTCAAAATTCACTTTCTTTTCACTAAGTTCCCGCATCGCAACACGCGTCGGTTTGCTCTTGCGAATATCGATATCTGTCCGCGACGTTGCACCGCGCTGAAGCTGTTTGCTCCGCTGGGCGGCCAGAATTATCATTCGATATTTCGAATCGATTTCCGGTGGATCGATTATTTCTTCTTCGATCTGTTCAACTTCTTCGATTTCTTCTTCTTTCTTTGCCATAATTCGTCCTATTCCCCGATGCCTTTGTGTTTCGATACGTCGAAACTACTTAGAATATCCTTTATCGCCTCGGTTTGTCGAATTCGCTTCTGCCTTTCTCCGAGAATTATCGATTTCAGGCGGCCGGCTGCAGTAAGAACGTCATCATTGACGACTACGTATTCAAAGTTCGTGTAACCATTCATCTCGTCGAATGAATTGCGAAGCCGAAGCGACAACTGCTCGGGGGTTTCGGTTGCGCGCGCCGTCAAACGATGCGTCAACGCCTCAAACGACGGCGGCATGATGAAAATGCTTACCGCATCCGGAACCCTTGTAAGCACCCATGCGGCCCCCTGAACGTCGATCTCCAGGATAACGTCACTGCCTTCAGCAGTCATTTTTTCCGTCAATGCTCTGGAGGTTCCGTAGAAATTATCGTGAACTTCCGCCCATTCGAGAAATCCGCCGTCGGCACGAAACGCTTCGAACTCATCCCGTGAAACGAAATTGTAGTGCTTGCCGTCCACTTCACCGGCACGCCGCGGGCGCGTCGTCAGCGACACGGAATAGCCGATGTCAGGCACGGTGCGAAGTATCTCCTTGATAAGCGTTCCTTTACCGCCGCCGGACGGGGAACTGATGATAATGAGATTTCCTTTCATAATTGAAATGGCAAAAAATGACATAGCCACTTAACAATACTTGAACCGTTTAGATGCGGGCTTGCCCGCCCGACAAAAATTGTCGACGAGCGGGCGAGCCCGCTTCTAAACGATCGGTCTCTCTGCTCATTGTTTTACTCCACATTCTGAACTTGTTCGCGGATTTTCTCAATCTCGCTTTTGATCTGCAACGCGTTTTCCTTGACGATCATGTTGTTTGTTTTTGAGGTGATCGTGTTGGCTTCGCGGTTTAGTTCCTGCGTCAGAAAGTCGAGGCGTTTGCCGACCTCTTTGTCTTCGTTCATGATCGTGCGGAAATGTTCGATGTGGGCGGTCAGTCGGGCAATTTCTTCGGAAATGTCGGCTCTTTCGGCGATGTAGGCGATCTCCTGGGCAAGGCGGGCCTGATCGATCTCGATCTGCGAATCGCTTTTGGCAAGCATTTCACCGATGCGTTTTGTTAGGCGTTGTTGGTATTCGTCGCCGATCGTGGCCGACTCGGTTTCGATCGCGGGCAAACGGCGTTCGATCTCGTTCAGCCGCCCGGCAAGCTCATCCTTGAGCATGCGGCCTTCGTTTTCGCGCATGCGTTCAAGATCGTCGAGAGCGGCGGTCAGAGCCTTTTCGACGCCAGCGACAAATTCTTCACCGATATCGTCCTTTTTTGGAAGTAGAACATTCGGCAAACGGGCGACAACATTGAGATCGGGTTCGCCGGTCAGTGAAAACTCTTCCTGCATTTCCTTCATTGCTGCGAGAAAACCCGTGATAAGCGGCCGGTTGAGTTCATAATTGATCTCGTTCGTGCGGTCGTATTGCAGGTTGACATCAACGCGGCCACGGGAGAGTCGGTGGCTAATGGCGCGTTTGATGGTCGCTTCGAGCGGCTGCATCTCGCCGCTCAGTTTTAACGCGACGTCCAGAAAGCGGTTGTTGACGGTTTTTAGTTCGACCGTAACGGCGAATGATTGTTCTGTAATAGAACCGCGGCCGAAGCCAGTCATTGATCTCATACTTTTTATTTTTTCTTACATCTGTCCGCTGCGTCTCACGCGGCTCCGTCAGCCGAAGCGGGGCGGGCAAGCCCGCCTCTAAACGGAATGGGGTCGGCTAAAGCGACTCCTCGTCGGCAAACTGTAATTCATATAGACGTTTGTACTTGCCGCCGCTTTCGAGCAGCTCTTTGTGCGTGCCCGTTTGAATTATTCTTCCGCGTTCCATGACGACTATCGTATCGGCTTTTCGAATAGTTGAAAGGCGATGGGCGATAACGATCGAGGTTTTGTTCTGCATAAGATTCGCAAGAGCTTTTTGTACAAGTCGTTCCGATTCGGCGTCGAGGGCGGATGTCGCTTCGTCCAAAATCAACACCGGTGCGTCTAGGAGGACTGCCCGGGCAATTGCGATTCGTTGGCGCTGGCCGCCGGAAAGCAAAATTCCGCGTTCGCCGACCAGAGTGTCGTATTTTTGCGGCAGTTCGCTGATAAAATCGTCTGCAAAGGCGATGCGGGCGGCTTCGGCAACGTCCTCGTCGCTCGCGTCAGGGTTGCCATACGAGATGTTGTATTTGATCGACTCGTTGAACAGTACGGTCTCCTGTGTGACGAGTGCGATCTGTTTTTTCAGGCTCAACAGTTTTGCATCGCGAAGGTCGATCGCGTCCCACATGATCGATCCTGACGTTGGATCGTAAAGCCTTTGAATCAGCTTGATGAGTGACGATTTGCCGCCGCCGCTTTCGCCTACCAGCGCGACCATCGATCCTTTTGGGATTTCAAGGCTGACTTTATCGAGAATCTGTTTATGCGGGTCGTTGTCGTATTTAAATGATACTTCGCGAAGCTCGATCTTGTCCGACAGTGCAGCAAGGTCTACGGCATCGGCTTTCTCGGGCATGACCTCGCTTTCGTCGAGGATGTTCCAGACGTCTTTTGCGGCCGCAAAGGCTTTGGAAATCTCGTTATGCTGTCGTGAAATACGCCGCAGCGGGTCATAGCTCCTAAACAGGAAGAAAAGGAACGCAAAAAACTCGCCGGCCGCCATCTGTTCGGCATTGATAGAACGCAGGCCGAAAAACAATAGCGTAAGAATGGAAATCATTCCAATTATATCAATCGTCGGGGGTGAAATGGCGGCTATGCGGCCGGAGCGAAGGTTTGCTTTTGCAATTATGGCGGCAACGACCGCGAAACGTGCCCTTTCGCGCGGTTCCGCAGCGTAAGCCTTCACTATCGTCTGGTTGGCAAGCGTTTCCTGGGCCGTATCGGTGAGCAGCTTATTTCCTTCGAAGGATTCTTCAGCAAGCCGGCGAAGTGATTTGCTAAACTTGGTCGTCAGGATGCCGATTATTGGAGCTATTATCATCGCCCCCAGCATTAGCCGCCAGTTGTAATAAAACGCCGCACTCAGAAATGCCACCAGCATAAAGCTTTCGCGAAGCACGTCGCGCAGATTGGACGAAACGGCAAGTTCGATTGCCGAGCAACTGACGACCAGCCGGGATACGAGGAAGTTAGTGCGGTGCTTTTCAAAGAACGAATTTGACTGGCCCAAGAGGTGATCGTAAAGCTGTTTTCGCAGGTCGAACACAACTGTCTGGCCGATCCTTGCCATCAAGTATGATGAAAAATATTCCGCAATACCTTTGACGACGGTAAAACTTAGCAGCATCGCCGATATTGTCATCCAGGCGCGGTACCAGTCATCTTGAGGGATAAATCGCTGAAGATTAAAAAGCGTCCGCGACTGCTGACCCGGAACCTGCAAAAACTGGTCGAATATCGGAACAAGAAGGGCTCCTGTGGCTGTTTCAAAGACGGCGCCCACCACCATCGCGATCACCGCAAAAAGGAAGGTCACCCAATGAGGGCGGACATATTGTAAGAGCCGCGCGAATTCATTCATCAGAATGCAAAAACTGAATATACTAAAGTTCAGTTAAAGATGTCCAAAATGCTTAGTTTGCAACGTGCCTTTAGAATATGGCATCTTTTTCAAAGGATTTCGGTTTCGGAGAACAATAAATGAACAACTCTAGGGCAATTATTATCACATTAGCTCTCCTTCTTGTATTCACGTCGGCGGTTACATCGTTTGCACAGGTTGACGTTGCGCGGCGTACGACGGCGATAACTTATCCGCTTGACGATCTGGTTTTTGTGCAGTTTCGCGGGACGACACGGTTTCCACGGATGAAGGGCGAAGCGAAGATAAAGCGAACCAGCCGAAACGGAAGCGAGATCGACCTTTCGGTGTCGAAAATGCCGCGGCCGTTCGAACTTGGTGCGGGTTATGCAACCTACGTCCTTTGGGCTATTTCACCGGAAGGCCAGGTCGATAATCTCGGTGAGATAAAGCGGCGCGGGTTCTTTGAGTTCGACTCAAAAATGAGCGTGACGACAAAACTGCAGACGTTCGCCTTGATAATTACCGCCGAACCGCATTTTTTGGTTAACCGCCCGAGTCAGGAGATAATGCTTGAGAATCTTAGCCCGTACACGGCGACGGGCAAGGTTATCGTGACTACGCCTTCGATACAGTATTTTGGCAATTCGAGCGATTATTTCCGCGATTCGCGGACGCCGGAAATCGCCGAGCTTGATTATTCAAAAACGCCTTCGACGATTCTTCAGGCTAAACAGGCTGTTGCTCTCGCAAGGTACGCGGGTGCGGAACGCGACGCGACGAGCGAGTTTCAGGAAGCCGAATCCTTATTAGCCAACGCGGAAAATTCGTGGAAAGCGGAACGGCCTGAAGAAACGGTCGATATATCGGCTCGTCAGGCTATCAGTGCGGCGGTAAAGGCCGAATCTATGGCCGTTTTAAGAAAAGATGCGCGTGAAAAACGGAATGAGAAAACCCGCTCCGACGCCGAAACACGCCAGGCCGAGAATAAATATCAGGACGCGTTAGATCAGATCGAATCTTTGAAGGCCGAACTTGCCAGTGAAACACGCAGTAAAGAGCTTGTCGAGCGCGACGGTATCAATTATTCACTGCAGATAAAGGAGTTGCGGGCAGAAAACGGCCGGCTTCGCGAAGAACTCGGACGTGCCCGCGTCGAGGCGGACAACGCAAAGGCAAGATTGGAGACGGTCGAGAACGAGCGGCGAACGTCTGAGGAGTTGCGCGCGAAGCAAGACCGGGTGGACGGCCTGACTGCTGCTCAAGGGCCGCTGATGCTGTCATTACGCCAATTCGGCACGGTCGCCAAGACCGAACGTGGTATTGTTGTGACCATTTCGGAAAATTTCTGGTCGGCCATACGTTCAACAGCTTTTGCTCCGGCTGCCGATGCGAAACTCTCGTCATTGGCCCAGATTCTTTCGGAAAATGCCGATTATCGCGTGATTATCGAATCGCACACGGACAATCGGGGCACTGACGAAGAGTTGACGGGCCTCACGCAGCAGCGTTCGCAGGCGATTGGCCAGCGGTTAACCGGATTCGGAGTGGCCGAGTCACGGATCGAAGCTAAAGGTTTGGCCGCCGGCATACCGGTCGCCGCGAACACGACGAATGCGAGCCGTGCAAAAAATCGACGCGTTCAGCTTATACTGGTTCCGAACATTTAGAAGTCAATTATCAATCATTGTCAGGGATTGGCTCCCGTCGGTTTTTCGGTATTCCGAGATACAGACGGGAGTTTTTTTCACACCTATAATAATTAATGGTCAACTTTGCCTGGAATTTTGGGTAATGTTGGAAATTTGTGCTAAATTGTTCTTTCTTTAGGTGTTCTGTATTTAACCCAGGCGGCAGGAGAGCAGTCTTAATGAGCAGTTTTGTTAATGGCAAGCGAGTTTTCACGGTCATCGTTTTGGTCCTGGCGGCACTTGCGCTTTACATCACCTTTGGAGAAAACCGGCAGCTTGCACAGAGGAAGACGGCTGATCAAAGGGCTTCGTCTTTCGCAAAATTCGCGGGCAGCGACCGGATAACGGACGATATCCGCAGCGAGTCGAAGGATTTTGCACGCGTTAAGGTTGCAAATCTGCAGGACCGCGAAAAGGCGGCTACATATGGCCGCATCGTCGGAGATTACGGATCTTTTGTTCTACTCGCAAAGCAAAAAAGCTCCGATCTCGCCCAATCAGGACTTGACACACAAGCTGTAGAAACCTCGATAAACCTGCCCGGTGCAAACTTCGAACCGGTTGGCGATTCGCCGGCGAACTCGCTTCGTCTCGGACGCTCCGCAACATCGAACGGCAAGGGCTACTACATTGTTCAGTTCGGCGGCACCGCGAAGGATGAATGGCTCGCAAGCTTACAGGAAGTCGGCGTCGAAATTTTGCAGTATGTGCCGCACCAAGCGTATTTTGTGTATGGTGAAGGCGAGGCTATCGCAAGGGCCGCGGATCATTCGAGAGTACGCTGGATAGGAAGCTACACCGCTGACCAGAAGCTTTCGCGGGTTGTCCTGGACCAGATTGCGGCGGCAAAGAACGGGACCGCTCTTCGGAGGGATGTTTCTCCACTTGAACGAACCGCGAAAGGAACAGCCGTTTTCGATGTCGCGGTTTTTGCACGGGCCGATATTGACGCGGTCGCCGATCAACTGCGCAATGCGTACGCTCCCGCAACACTCAAGATAAGCCGTCTACAGCACAATTTTTTCAATGTTATTCGCGTCGAGTTAGCCGTCGACAAGGTTGAAGAAGTTGCGGCTATGCCGGACGTTTTCAGCGTTGACGTTTATATTAAACCGAAGCGGGAAGACGAACGGGCATCGCAGATACTGGCGGGAAATTATGCAAGCGTGACCGCCGTCAACGGGCCGGGCTATAATCCGCTCTCGCAGTTTGGCGTCGATGGCACCAACGTCACGGTATCGGTTGCGGACGATGGCGTCGGCATTCCGGGTGACGGAGTTTTTTATATTACATCGGCCAATGCGGTCAACGGGCCGCTGCGCGGGGCGTCATCAGGAGCTTTCGGCCACGGGCATCTGAATGCGTCGATTATCGCGGGTGCGGCTCTGACGTTTCCCGGGCTGGACCCGTCGGGCTACAACTATGGTTCAGGCGTCGCTCCAAAAGCGAATATAGTTAATATTCCGATGCTCCGCGTTGGTTATAACGGAACCGACGCCGACCATTATAATGACAGCGTCCTAACCCCGGGGCCGAATGGTGTACACGCGACGATAAGCAATAATAGCTGGGGCGACGGCCTCAACGGCAACACGTACGGAGCACTCGAAGCTCAGTATGACGGCTTTGTTCGCGACGCGACTTTTTCGGATCCGGGCATCGACCCGATCTGCATAATTTTTTCAGCCGGAAACGAAGGTTCAGCCGGGCTTACGCGGCCAAAAATGGCGAAGAACGTAATCGCGGTGGCCAGTTCCGAGAGCCTTAGGACCGAACTTGCAGGACTCGCGGCAAATAACATCGACGACATGAGTACGACGTCGAGTTGGGGCCCGACCGATTCACGCATTAAGCCCGATATTACGGCACCGGGGATCGGAATTACCGGCGGACGTTCGGGCACCGACTCTCTTTTCGGCAATATCGACGTGAATCATCGCTGGAGCAACGGAACATCTCATGCGGCCCCGCAGATCTCGGGCATGGCGGCGTTGTTTACTGATTACTGGAAAGCTAGTCGTTTCGGCGACAGGCCGAGCCCAGCCTTGCTAAAGGCCGCCATCATAAACACCGGCCGCGATATGAACGGCAATCTTTCCGGAGCCTCCGTTCCGAACCGTAACGAAGGCTGGGGCCGAGCAAACATGAAACTGATGCTCAACACCGGTGTCGGTATGAAATATATCGATGAAGAGGTTCCGCTGTCGGATACCGGTGACGCGTTCGCCACGTTTTCGGGCTCCGTCGCTGATTCCACCAAGCCTGTCCGTGTTACGCTCGTCTGGACCGATCCTCCGGGTGTGGCCGAACCGGCGCTCATGAATAATCTCGATCTCATTGTGACGGTAGGCGGAAATGTTTATAAAGGAAATGTGTTTTCAAACGGAGTATCGGTTACGGGCGGTTCGCCGGACACGAGAAACAACGTTGAGAATGTCTTTCTCCCGGCCGGAATTCCGGTGGGAACTTCGTTTACGGTGCAGGTGATTCCAACGGGATTAAACTGGGACGGTATTCTTGGAAACGGTGACACCACCGATCAGAATTACTCGATTGTGGCCTATAACTATTCACCGCAAGTTGCACCGAGTTTTTATACGATTTCAGGAAAGCTGCGTTCGGCGAGCGGCCGTGGTATCGGTATGGCGAAGGTGAGAATTACCGACGCGCAGAGTGTGGTGCGTGAGACAATTTCAACCCATTCCGGCTTTTTCACATTCACTAATGTGGCGGGTGGACAGACGCACACGATTGCGGTTACATCGAAGCGTTATACTTTCCAGCAGCAAACTGTCTCCGTGAACAGTAACCTCGCTAATCTCGACCTTACATCGGCCAGCAATGCTCCGTGAGGGAGTTTTAGTCTTTGTAAATAGCGATCCTGTCGGGCGGCAGTCCGAGCATGCACTCGTCGCCGGCATTCAAACCCACAAGCCGCAGCACCACAGCGCTTAACCTCAATCCACCCGCATCAAGCTCGACCAGCGTCGTCGCCCCTAGAAACTGTATGCCTGTAATCGTTGCTTTTATTAAATTGTCTTCTGGAAACGAGGCACCGAATGAGATGGAAATGTGCTCGGGCCGGATGCCGAGCGTCACGTTTTGATTGAGAGCTCCGAGCGAACTCTTTTCGATCCTTTGTATAGTAAGTTTATGCGAGCCGTCGATGGTCTGGAACTGAGGAATGTCGGCTTTGCTCGATGTCGTCCGCCTCGCTTCGAAAAGATTATTCCGGCCCGTTACGCGTGCGACGCTGTGCGAGCGCGGTTCGAGGTAAACTTGCTGAGGAGTGCCGATCTGCTTGATCTCAGTGTCAGCGATGACGGCTACTTTGTCGCAAAGAAGCAGAACATCTTCGAAACTGCCTGCGGAAAATACGACCGCAAGATTTTTCTCTTTGACGGCTCCACGCAAAAGCTTGCAGCTTTCCCGCTTTTGATCGCTGTCCATTGATGAAAAACCATCGTCGATCAGCAAAACGCCGGTTGCCGACTCCGCCGCTTTTTTTATGGCATTGGTTTGTAGTGCTCCCGAAGGCGGCGAAGGCTTGCCCGTGCCGAAAAATCCCTTCCACGACGGCTCTGACGTTGGTTCAGCAAAGGTGAAGCCCCGCGTCGCTGGTGTTTGAGCCGTCAGGTCGATCGAATCGAAATGTACTGATCCGCAGTTCGATTTTTCGATGCCCGCGAGAATGTTCAGAACGGTCGTTTTGCCCGAGCCTGAAGCACCGAAAAGCCCGAATATCTCACCTCGTTCTACTTCGAACGAGACATCCCGGAGAACCCATTTTTGACCGTAAAGCTTTGAGAGGTTTGAAGCCTTGAGCGACATATCGAAGCTAATTATGGAACTTTTGGACCCAATTGAACGTGCAAACAAAAGTATGCTGTTGTCATCCCAAGAAAGCAAGTATAGACTTTTTATGACGATGGCAGAAAAAAAACACGGAATTGGGCGAAAGGTTTTACACGCCGGCGGGTGGCAGGTTGCAAAGCGCGTAGCGAAAATGGTGCCGTTCGGCGGCACGGCAATAGCCGTTCTGTTAGTCGGCAGCGACATTAAACAGAAAGGTGTCGTGAATGGATTGGTTAATTCCGGCCTCGACGCGATACCTTTTGTCGGATTGGCGAAAAATGCCGTTGAGCTTTTTCGCGGAGATTTTTTAGCCGATAAGGATGTTGGCAAAAGAGGTAAATGATCGTATGAAAATCAATATCTTCGGATCGGATAAAATCGCTATTGTTGCGTTAATGGCGGTCGGGTTATTTGTCAGTGTCGCCGAAGTAAACGCGCAGGGCACGAGACGAAAAAGAACTCCGACGACAACCGCCCGAACAGTTCCGGTCACCCAGAATTCGGAGCCGCAGATCATCAGCCGCGCCCAGGATTTTCCGGATACCGGAACACCTCTCGTTCTCTCCACCCCGGAACGCAAAATTGAGGACGAATCGAAGGTGCCGGACGAAAACTCAAGAAATCTTGAAGAACTCAGAAATCGTGTAAAGAGTCTCGAAACGGGCAAGAAGGATGACCAGGACCAAAAGCAAAAGCGGCTTTTGATGAACCTGGATATTCTCACGAAGGCGGAACAACGCGCCGAGTCTTTACGCAAACGGCTTTTTGAAATGATCGAAAAGGAAAGCACGATAAGAACAAAATTGGACCTGATAGAGATCAGCATACGCCCGGAAGCGATCGATCGCGAGATCGCGTTTGCCGGAACCCTCCGTCCTGAAGATCTCAGGAACATGCGAAAAAAGAATCTCGAGGTCGAGCGGACCAATCTCCAATCGCTGCTTGTTGAAGTTCAGAAATCAAAGTCGAACATCGATCAGACGGTGCAGAAGGCCGATATTTTGGTCGACAAACTAAGAGTGAAACTTGAAAAAGAAATCGACGACGCTTTGACGGACGACCCGTTAAAGCCTTAATTTCCGCAGGGTCACAGGTTGTGTGCCAGAAACAATTAAACAAAATACGGGCGTCGTTTAGAGGCGGTCTTTGACCGCCGCCGCTGTTTATAAACCTACTCGCGGTCAGAGACCGCTTCTAAACGTTCTGCAATTTCAGAACCGCACGTAATCTTACTCCCTATCCCAACCGCAGTAACACCATTCTGTTGCAAATATCTTGCAAGTAAATGCAACGCCGGACGTTCCTTAGGTGTCATATCAAGCGTAGTCCATTCACGCTAATACAACATTTGGGGAGAGAAGTATGAAAATCAGGCATTTCGCGCTCGTTTTGGGCGTTGCTCTAGGTGGATTTATTTCTGCTATTCCGGTTCGGACACAAGGTGTGATCGTCCCGATAATTTGCGACTTCCGGCCTTGCAGGCCGCGTCCGATACCTCGCCCGATACCGCTCCCCAATGCGCTTCCGGTTAAATCGATCCAGCTTGATACAAAGATAAACGGTCAAGTTGCAACGACCCACGTCGAGCAGGTTTTCCGCAACGACACACCGTACACGCTGGAAGGCACGTATTTTTTTCCGATCCCGGATAACGCATCGATCATCGATTTTGCGATCTGGGAAAACGGCAAAAAGCTGGTCGGCGAGGTGAGGTCCCGCGAGGAAGCGCGGAGAATCTATGACGAGATCGTCCGTCGACAACGAGATCCCGGCCTTCTCGAGTATGCAGGTAAAGACCTTTTCCAGGCTTCGATATTTCCGATTCCGCCAAACTCCGACAAAAAACTTGAGCTGACTTATTCGCAGATATTGAAGGCGGATTCCGGAACTGTAAGTTATAGGTATCCGCTCGGCACCGGAAGAAACTTGTGGGGACGCGGGCCGCAGAACGCGGAAATTATCCGCAACGGCGTACCGCAGAAATTCGGTACCGTATCAGGGAAGATCGAGATCGTCGGCAAACAGGCGCTTCGAAATGTGTATTCGCCTTCGCACAGCATCGATGTCAAGAATGTTTCCGAACGCACAGCTTCCGTTTCGTTTGAGACACGTGATAACGACAACGATTTTCAACTATTCTTCGGGCTTTCGAACGAAGATTTCGGTATGTCGCTCGTCACGTACCGTGAACCGGGGAAGGATGGCTACTTTATGCTCATGCTCTCGCCGAAGGACGATGTATCCGAGCGCGAACTGGTTAACAAGGACATTGTCTTTGTGCTTGACACGAGCGGCTCGATGGCAGAGGAAGGGAAGATGGAAAAGGCACGTGCGGCACTTCTGTTTGGGATCAGAACCCTACGCGACGGCGATAAATTTAACGTCATCAGTTTCGCGGGCGAAGAGCGGCTGATGGAACGAGAACTGATAACAGCAAACGCATCCGGCAAAAAGCGGGCCGAAGAATTTATCGCAAAGCTTCGGCCGACCGGCGGCACCAACATCAACGATTCGCTGATCGCCTCGATGAAGCAGTTCGACAAGAGCGACCGCCCCAAGATGCTTGTTTTTATGACCGACGGTTTGCCGACGGTCGGCGAAACGAACGTCGATAAAATAATTTCAAATCTTAAAGCGTCTAAAAGCGTTGATGTACGCATTTTTCCGTTTGGGTTTGGCTATGACGTGAATACCGCTCTGTTAGATAAATTAGGTTCGGAAAATTCGGGAATTTCCGATTACGTGCAGCCGAAGGAAGATCTTGAAATAAAGGTCTCTAATTTTTTCGCTCGTGTCAGTTCGCCCGTTTTGTCCGATCTTGATCTAGACATGGGCCCGCTTGAAACGGAATTTATGTACCCTAGAAAACCCGGTGATCTTTTTAAAGGAATGCAGATCGCAATGATTGGCCGATACAAAAACGCGGGCGATCTTAAAAACATTTCAATTCTTTTGCGCGGCAAGAACGGTAAGGAATCGAGAAGTTTTAGCTACGCCGACCTGGACTTTCCGCTGCGCAGCGAGGATAACGAATTTCTGCCGCGTCTGTGGGCAAGCCGGCGTGTCGGGTGGCTGATCGAACAGATCCGGCTCAATGGCGAAACCAAAGAATTGAGAGATGAAGTGGTCGACCTTGGAACACGTTATGGAATCGTCACGCCTTACACGTCATATCTCGCAACGGACGGCAGCGTCAATAACGTTTCACTCAGCGATGGAAGGGCTCGAGGGCTTTTGATGTCAGCACCGGCCAAAATGGCTGAACGAAGCGGAGCGGACGCCGTCCAGATGAGCGTTCAGCAAAACTCGATGCAGACGAATACCACGATCTCGAAAGATAAAAAGAAAGCTGCAAAGGAGCGGGTATTGGTTGACGACTCCCAGAACAACCAGTTTTTCGCGAACAAGAATTTCTTTAATCAAGGCAATGTTTGGGTCGATTCCGAGTTTTCCGCCGATGCCAAGTTGCCTGAGATTAAATTGAAGTTTGCGAGCGAAGAATATTTCAAACTCGCGGCGGCTGATCGGGAACTTGCGAGGTATTTCTCGCTTGGTGAAGAGGTCGTAGTGGTATGGAAAAATCAGGTTTACCGTGTCACGAAGTAGCAAATCGTTAAGCAAAAGTCGGCGTAATATACGTCAGTAAAAGGTGATTTGTAACGGGAAAAAGGTTACTCTTTTCGTTACAGTCACCTTTTACATTGCCAGGGAGGGTTATTAAGTGCTGCATTTAAGGCCGATTCTAAGTTTTTGTTTGGTCCTCGTTTTTGCCACCGGGTTTGTCCACGCCCAAATTGGCTGGAAGGCTCATTCGACCGAAATCAAGGGCGATCTTGTCGCAATCTATTTCACCTCTTCTTCAAAAGGATTCGTTGCTGGTGACGCCGGGTATCTGGCATCGACCACTGATGGCGGCAGAACCTGGCTGAAGTATCCGCTCAAAACGACTGAAAACATCAACGAGATATATTTTCGCAACGAAAAGAATGGCTATCTTGTTGCGGGCAAAAAGCTTTTCATTACTAGCGACGGCGGAGAATCCTGGCGCGAGACGGTGATCTTTAACGCGAACGATTTCAAAAACGGCACGCCGGAGTTTCTCAGCATTAGATTTGCCGACAAGAAGCTGGGCGTGATCGTTGGTTCCGTGCTAAGCCGCAAGGGTGATCTGGTTTTGGACTCTCTCGTTATGCGAACCGATGACGGCGGGGAGACTTGGAAGCGGATCAGCGTTCCTTCAAAGATCGAGTTGTTTCATCTGGATTTTAACGGCAACTCTCATGGTTGGATCGTCGGCGACAAGGGGCTGATACTTGCGACGGTTAACGGCGGCCTGACCTGGGATGTCCAGAGGTCGAACGTAGTAAGGGCGCTTTTTAACGTCGATTTTCGCGATGACGATTTCGGTTTTGCGGTCGGTGGCGGCGGGACTATACTTCGCACGGAAGACGGAGGCCGAAATTGGGAGAAGATCACGACTCGATTTGTCGAAACCTTCAAACGCGTCGATTTTGCAGACGATAAGAACGGTTGGATCGTCGGGCATAAGGGAGCGATCCTGCGTTCCTCGGACAAAGGGCGGACGTGGGTCAAGCAGGAAAGTACTACCACCGACGACCTCTACGGCCTTTATATGGTCAAGAAATACGGCTGGGCGGTCGGCGCCGGCGGCCTTATCCTCGAATATTTAAAATAAACTCCTCCTTTTGCTCGAAAATCTGACTTTTCCATTAACACTTTGGGAAAGTTGTGATATGTTACATCATTATTTCTACTCGATAGTCCCGTTTTCATCAGGGATCGTTATATTACAATTTGTTTGGAGGAGTTAAAATGAGTAACAAACCTTTTGCGATCGCATTGGTTCTACTAGCTTTGCTGCTTTCGTTTGACCGCCCGGTTTCCGCTCAGGGAACTACCTCGCGAGTAACCGGCACGGTTACCGATTCGTCCGGGGCCTCAGTTTCGGGCGCCACGGTAACGCTCACTAGCGAAGGCACAAACGCCAGCATCACAACCCAAACGAGCGACGGCGGATCGTATGTATTCGATCTGATCCAGCCGGGCAGGTACACTGTCACGGTCGAAAAACAAGGCTTCAAGAAATTTATATCGAGCAACAACGTAGTGCTGGTCAATCAGCCCGCAACGGTTAACGCGGCGATGGAGATCGGCGACGTTTCAGCCAGCGTTTCGGTTGAAGGGTCGGCTGAGCAGGTTCAGACCAGCAGTTCAGGAAACCTGGGCGGTACGGTCGAACAGCGAACGATCGAAAGCCTTCCGATTGTTGGTACTCGCGGCCGCAATCCATTGGATATACTCAATTTCCAACCCGGAGTTGCGAATGGAGCGAACGCCGGCGGTGGCGTTCACGTTAACGGATCGCGTGACCGGGCTTTCAATTTTACGCTTGACGGGATCGACATTAACGAATCTACTGCGGGCGGATCGAACTTTACGCCGCTTAGGCCGAACCCGGATTCGATACAGGAGTTTCAGATCGTTACCGGCGGGTTCACCGCCGAACTTGGAAGAAGCAGCGGGGCCCAGGTTACCTTTGTTACGCGTTCGGGCACGAATAGCTTTCGAGGAAACCTTTTTGAGTATTATCAGACAAAGGAGTTCATGGCCCGCAGCTATGCCGCCAATGTGAATGCTACTCCGAAAGAGCAATTCAGACAGCATATTTTTGGGGGAAGCTTTGGCGGCCCTATCGTGAAGGATAAGGTTTTCTTTTTCGTGAACCTTCAGCTTTTGCGGGCGAACGACTCCCTGCTTCAAACAAGGACGGTTTACACGCAGGCTGCCCGGCAAGGTATCTTTCGTTGGGTGCGTGGAGGTGTAAACGGTACCGGTTCAGTAAACGCTAACGGTACTCCAATCGCCCCCGTCTGTAGTGCAACTGTAACTACGGCCTGTATAGATTCGTACAACATTCCAACCGGCACAGGGATTTCTCTCGATCCTACGCTAATGGCATATATCAACGCGATGCCTTTGCCAAACAGTTTTAGCTCTCCGACGACTATCGATGGCTTGAACACGGCAGGATTCCTTTTTAACTCCCCCCAAACCGAAAAGCAATATGATTTCGTGACGAAGTTTGATTACAAACTGAACGACGCGAATAATTTCTACGTCCGGTGGGCGCAGGGAGAGCAGAATACTTTTGGCGACGCAGGAAACGGTGGCCGCCCCAGATTTCCGGATTCACCGAATTTTGTGGATACTTTTCGCACACCAAAGAACATAGCAGTTAACTGGAGAAGCACTCTGTCCTCTAAATTCGTGAATGAGTTCATTGTCGGTTACAGCAAATTCGGGTTCACCTTCCTTACGCCCGAACCCGACCCCGCGTACGCATTCGTCTTTAACCTGCCGACCGACATCAATACGAATTTTTCTTATAACGCACGCAGTTTCCGCACCTGGCAGTTCGTTGATAACATGACTTTCGATTTCTCGCCGCACGTAATTAAAGCCGGTACAAATTTGAGATTAGGCAAGAGTACGGATGATCGGTCGAGTGTTGCGGGAGGAGCGATTGAGATTGCTTACAATTTCAATCGACTCGTGAACAATAATTTCGCGTTTCCAACGCCGCTGCCGACGGGCACCGCTATAAACTCGGCCGATCGGACTCGACTCGAGAACACGATCAACGATGTCCTCGGACGCGTTGGGAATATAACTCGGGCGTTTGTAAATGATCCCGCAAATCCGGGAGCTTTTGCGTCACCGGGAACACGGTGGCTTTTCGATGCGGAGCATCCTGAACTCGACTTTTACGTTCAGGATAACTGGCGGCTGCGACAAAATCTGGTCTTCGATCTCGGCGTTAGATGGGAGATCAGGCTGGCACCAAGCGCTGCGGGAGGAAGGCCGATACTTGTTCCGGACCGTTCGGTTACGCTCGGTTCAGCCCCTTCGAACGCGATCAGGTGGACCGAAGGCAGTCTATTTGACGACAATTACGGGCTTTTCCTGCCAACTATAGGGTTGGCGTGGGACCCGTACGGTGACGGCAAGACCTCTGTAAGGGCCAACTATCGTAAGGCCTCTGACAGGTTCTCGACGTTCCTTTTCAGCTCGTTTATTTTCCAGAGCACGCCCGGCAACAATACTTTAGCTTCAAACAATACGTTTGGCGCAAGTGGCGGATTGCTGCGGCAGGGGCTGCCGACATTAAGTCCGTCCGGAACACCCGACTCGCTTCGAACCCCGAATCCGTTTACCACCAACGCTACCACCGTGATCGATCCGGATATCAAGTTCCCGGCGATCCACAACTGGAGCTTTAGCTTCCAGCGTGAGATGTTCGGCGGAAATGTTCTCGAGGTCAACTACATCGGCAAAAAAGCAACCAATTTGTTCGGCGGGTACAATGTAAATCAGGTAAGCCTTGGTGGAACGCTCCCTGGTGTCAGCGGCACTTTTCTTGATGCCTTTAATAGGGTAAGGGCAGGCTCTACGAATGACACCTTTATTAACCTCTTGTTCACGGGCGATCCCATGAATGCAGGCGGTACTCAGAGATTTATAGCCCTCAACACAACGGGCATAACCCAGGGCAGCGTTGCGACGCTTGCTCTCGCCGCGTCTCAAAAAACTTGTGTTACGACCGGCACAACCAATGATGTGACTGCCGGGCTTTGCACAGCAGCGCAGGCGGGCCAGAGAATTCTCGGCCTGCGTGGACGAGATGCCTTCTTCCAGCCGTTCTCTCAGTTTACAGGCGGGCTGAATGTGGTCGACAGCAACGATTTTTCCTTCTACAACGGCCTTGAGTTCACGTTCAAACGAAGGATGAAGCAGGGCTTGAGCTTCCAGATAGGTTACACGTGGGCCCTGTCGAAGGACACTCGGTCCTTTGACCCAGTATTCACGGCGGTACAAGGCGGTACTGGACAGGCGGCGGCAAACACCCCTCAGAATAACTTTGACCGCAAGGCCAACTATGCGTGGTCAGATTTCGACCGCCGGCATTCGTTGCTAGGCACGTACGTCTACGAACTTCCGTTCGGCCGCGGAAGGCAGTTCGGCTCCGACATGCACCCGGTGCTTAACTATATTGTCGGTGGTTGGCAGGTTGCCGGTACGCTAAGGATAACGACGGGAAGGCCGTTCACTGTTTTCTCCGGTCTCAATACCTTGAGCCAGACGAGCGGTTCGTTTGCGGACTGCAGTGGCTGTCAACGGGACATCGGGGGCGTTGTTCAGGGCAATTTCGACAACATTGCCAATCCATTGCTTCGCAATTGGTGGCTCGACCCGGCAGCACGCGGTCTGTTCTCGCAGCCAAATCCCGGTGAGGTCGGCAACACGGGCCGAAACTTTTTCATCGGACCGAGGTATGCGGAGACCGACCTATCGCTCTCGAAGAAGTTTAAGGTTACCGAACGGCTTAACTTCGACATTCGTGTTGATGCCAAAAATCTGTTGAATACCGTGAACTTTGCGGCTCCTTCGGCTGTGCTGCCGGCAGCTTTGGACGTTACACCGACCAATCCTTTCGGCAACTCGCTTTTCGGGCGTATTAATGCTGATGTTACAAATAATGCCCGGCGTATTCAGATATCGGGCAAGATCAATTTCTGATCCTTCGGGAATGTTTAGATCTTCGAATCTCCGCATTTGAAATAAGTGCGGAGAATTTTTTTGAGGATGAAGCAACCGGTGGTGTTTGTCGCGCATCACTCTAATTGGGTCAGAAAGTCGGCGCCGAAGTTTTTGCAAGTGCTGCGGTGGGCAGTCTTTCTAATTCCTCCTGTTTCTACCTTTGCTCGTTGAGAACAAGACTCAACGAGCTTTTTTCTTTTGAAGAGGTTGGAACCCGAATTACGCGATGGGATTTACGGCGATTCTAAGAATTGACTGCCGTTTAGAAGCGGTCTCTGACCGCCCGTAAGTTATTAAAAGCAACGGCGGTCAAAGACCGCCTCTAAACAATGATAACAATTACTTGATCAATTTCGATTGCATCATCTGAGTTGAACGTGCCTTACTCGCGGCGATCATAAGGCGGGCGGCTTTTGGCAGGGCGTCGATGGCCTGGCGGACTTGCCTATCGGTTTCGATTCTCGCCCTGTTGGCCGAATCAATGCCAAACGCGGCCATCGCGAGGTTGTACCGGAGCATGTCCTTGATAAACGTCTGCTCGCGGGCCAACGATTTTGGCGAGACTTTCCACGAATTTTCCTTCGTGACAAATTCCGTAAAGAGACTGATCATTTCGTTGGAAACGGTCTGTTGGCCGAACACGATCTGCTGGCGTATCTGCTCGTTCCCGGTCAAGCCGCTGTCATCAATCTTTGTGATGCGGCCGTTAGCGAATTCGCGTGCGAAGAAAAATAGCGGATCAAGCAGCGAAATTTGTGCCGGGGTTAGCGTATCATCGCCAGAAAGCTCGTCCGGCGCAATGCCGTCGCCGCCGTAAACGACGCGGTTTGTTATCGTCTTTGCCGCATACACCGAACGTTCGATCTCGACAGGTCCGTTTCGGTGATTGAAATAGTCGTACAAACCGACATCTGCGTAGTCACGCTGGATGGAACGTCCCGAAGGCGTGTAATATCGTGCCGCCGTTAGCGTCAGGCCCGAACCGAAGGGAAGGCTGAGCACGCTCTGAACCAGTCCCTTACCGAATGTTTTCGAGCCGACGATGATTGCCCGATCGTTATCCTGAAACGCTCCGGCAAGCACTTCGGATGCGGACGCGCTGCTTTCATCGACGAGCAGAACCAACGGCATACTTTCGTAACGCGATTTTCCTGCTTTCCATATCCGCGTGTCGTCGGGGTATCGTCCGCGTTGGGAAACAATCGTACTCCCGGCGGGCAGAAACTTCTCGGCTACCTTAACGGCTTGATCCAAGATGCCGCCGCCGTTACCGCGAATATCCAGCACAAGCGAGGACATTCCCTGGTCGTGCAGGGCTTTCAGAGCGGTTTCAAGCTCGCTTACAGTGGCGTAACTAAAACCGCCGGTCAGATCGACATACCCGACGCCCGGCTTTAGCAGATAACCGATGGGAACGGCGGGCTCATGCACACGGTCGCGTTTCAGTTCGACGGTTTCGATAGCTTTGTTGTCGGCCCGTTCAATGGTCAAACGGACCATCGTGCCGCGTTTTCCGCGCACTTTATCCCGAACCGCGTCCGGCAGCAGGCCGCCAACGCTTTGCCCGTTAACGGCAGTAATGCGGTCGCCGAAACGTAAATTCGCCTTCGCCGCCGGTGAGCCCGGAAAGGTCGAAACAATATAGGTTTCGACTGACCCGTTTCGGAAAAAGCCGGCTATCGAAGAACCGGTGCCGGAATACTCGCTTTCATGCTCACCGAGCAGGTCCTGATAGTCGTTGGCTCTATAATAATTCGAATGCGGATCAAGCGTCTTCAGCATCGACGTAATGGCCGAGCTTGTAAGAGTTTCTGTATTGAGCTTAGGCCCGTCGGCATGGTTATTCCGAATCGTTTCGAGTGCGGCCTCGAAATCCGTTGCAACGGTCTCTTTCGATGTCGCGGTTGACGGTCTTGAGCCGCCGGAACCGGATGCGAAAAAGGAACTGCCGGTAGTGAGCCTGAAGGGATCAGTGTCGGTCGATCGCGGGATCTGAGTGATCCTTGTGTCCTGTGTGTAAACGGGTACGGGGGCCAAAACACAGAGCAAACTTACAAAACACAGCAATTTCCTCAACGTCATAAGGTTCTCCGCGGTTGGCACCTAAATCGGTAAACTTTGGTTTGCCGAGTCTGCATACTTCAGGCATCGACAAACTAAAGTTTGTCGGACAGTGATTTACAAACCACTCTTCCCGATCGATTTCTTTGCCTTTGAAAATACCGAATCAGGCCGTTATTCCACTGATAAAATTAACTTCCGTCATGTTGGTTGATAAACGCTGGAAATTGAGTGAAAATCTAAATATGACCGAAGCGAATTCCAATGATCTACCGGCAAAGCTGCAGCGTTTGATAGAGACGATAGATATCGCGAATATACTGACCGAACCGCTCACGCAATCGATCGCGAAGCTGTTGGAAATATCGGCTGCGGAGATAAATTCAGAGGAAGCGTCGGTTCTGATCCGCGACGGCGACGAAGGCGATCTGCGTTTTCTTTCTGCTATCGGAAAGGTGGCGGAGCAGTTGATAAACCTGAAGGTTCCGGCAGGGAAGGGAATCGCGGGGTTCGTTCTTTCATCCGGTCAGCCGATGGCCGTTTCGGATGTCGGCGAAGAGTCGTCGTTTTATTCCGAGGTCGACAAAACCACCGGTTATTCGACGCAGATGATACTTGCAACGCCGTTGACCCATAATGGCGCGGTCATTGGCGTCCTCGAATACATCAACCGTCGTGGCGAACCGCCGTTCGAGCCGTTTACCCCGCTTGAGATGGATCGTGCGGCGTTTTTTGCCGAAGCCGTGGCTTCGCTGGTCAATGCCTACGAATCGGCCAAGCTCTTCCGCGATATGGGCGAAAAGGTTTTGACGGGGCAGAATACCGAGGATATCGGTGAGCTGAGAAGCTGGCTCAGCGGCGTGCGTGATTCGGCCGAGCACCGCGAGATGATGGACCTTGCAATCCTGATGCGCGAACTTGCGAGTCGCGGCGAGGCCGAGCGCGTCATCTGCCGGGAGCTTCTCGAATCCATCGTACGTTTCTCTGACTGCAAAACCGAAACGAGTTACCTAAGCCTTTAATATATGACGCTGGTTACCGGAATCGAACCAAATCCGTATGCCCCGTACCCCAGCTATTTGAGGCTGGACGATGACTGGCGTTCAGCGACTGGTAGAGGCGTGAGCGTAGCGATAGTAGATAGCGGGATCGATGCCGCCCATCCTGATCTTCATGGACGTGTCTTTGAATCGGTCGAAGCTCGTGTCGATAATAAACGTATCATTTTCGACCCGTCCGATACCGGTGATTCCGCCGGACACGGAACCGCGTGTGCGGGAATCATCGCCAACATAGCTGGTGACGCAGAGCTTTACAGTATCAAGGTGCTTGGCTCGGCCGGATTGGGCGACGGTCAGGCGTTTCTCGCCGGTCTGGAATATGCGATCAAAAAGCGGCATCGCGTCATTAACCTGAGTCTCGGTACGACGAAACCGCAATTCTTTTCACCGCTACATGACCTTCTCGACCGTGCTTATCAGGCCGGCTGCATCGTCGTCGCGGCCGCGAACAATCTTCCGCATCCAAGCTTCCCGTCGGTTTTTTCGTCATCCCTGATCTCTGTGATCAAGAGCGAGGAAACCGATCCCCTGAATTTCGGCTTTCGTTTCGGTGAGGTCATCGAACTTACGGCTCCCGGCGTTAACGTCCGCACCGCGTGGCTCGACGGCGGTCATCGAAATCTGACCGGCAACAGCTTCGCGTGCCCGCACATCGTCGGTGTCATCGCATTATTGCTGGAAAAACATCCCGAAATGACGCCTTTCCAAGTAAAATCCGCACTGTATTCGATTGCGAAAGAGAATCAAGGCAACCGGCGCAATGATTGATTGCGTGAGCATTTTCTGAAAAAAAAAGAGGCACTGGCCCTTGTTGTTTAGTCTCGAGAAGGTCGTTGCGGAACCTAAAACAGATGCAGTTTTGCGGGGATTGTCGGAGCGGATTTTCAACCGTGTTTGGTCACGTAGTTTTTCAGTATGCGATTGTATTCATCCTTAATGACGCCGTAACATTCGCAGACGGCGGCTTGAATGCGATCGATTTTGGGAACCTCTATTTTACCGCGTGATGTCTTGATAAGATGTCGTTTTTGCAACTGGGCCGCCGCGAGAGACACAGTTTCGCGACGGACACCGAGAACGCCGGCGATCTGATCCTGGGTCATTAAAAAAGTAGTGTTTTTCTTGTGATCGTAATTAACCAGAAGCCAGCGGCAGATCTGCTGTTCGACAGTGTGGAGCCGATTACAAATCGCGTTCTGTGATATCTGTGTTAATAAAGCCTGCGTGTAGCCCATCAGCATATGTTGAAAATCACCGCACTCGGCAAATTCTTCCTTAACGTCAGTCGTCTTCATTCGAAATGCGGTGCCATCCTGCTGCACAATTGCTCTATCGGGTGTTCGGACGTCTCCCAATACGACGCCCGCACCGGCGACACCTTCACGGCCGATCGCCGCGATTCCCGCTGATATTCCACCTTCCGTTTCATGGAGCATCGAAATCAGCGTGGTTGTTGGAAAATACAGATGGAGTGCCTTTTCGTCGGCTTCCCAAAGCACGTCGCCCGACTTAAAGACAATTTCTTCAAGTGACGAATTTATCTTCTGGAATTCTTTGTTCGGCAGCGCGGCCAGGAGTCGATTGTCCAGAGCACTATTTGTTGGTTTGGGTGCCGGCATCGAAATCTTTCCCTCCCACAAATCAAATCGCAAATGAACGTGGAATTTAATGATTCACAAACCGTCCGAATAATAATGAACTTACTACTTACTACAATCAAACAAACTTAACAAGTTCGATTTGAGTGAGGTTACTAACATACATCACGGTCAGAAACTGTTAAGTTAACCGGGAGTTCGCTCATTAAGTTGGCTGTATCAGTTCGGTATATACATAATTCCACTCTTTACAGCGGCAATATGAATCTTTGGTTTAGTTTGCGCGGCCAAAGGTGCGTGATGTTAATTTAACAGGTTTGCGTGGAAATAATAGGCTCCCACCTATTTTTTTGCCGCAAATATGAAGGAGGACCATTTACTGGCCTCCTTTTTTTCTTGCAAATCCACCGGAACCGCCCTCTTTAAGAACAGTAGCGACGCCTAAAAAAAACATGGAAAAGACGCAAGGCCGCTGGTTTTGCATTTTAGAGGGCAAAGTGGTTTGATAAAAATAAGCTGGACCACCCGCTAGGCCTGAGGAACGTGTGCGAAGGATACTAAATGGAATATGTCGGAACAATTTAAACTTACTCAGCTCCATATTGAGCAATACAAACTGGAAAATGGTCTGCGTGTCGTGTTGAATCGCGACGATGCAGTGCCTGTTGTCGCACTCGCGGTCTATTATGACGTCGGATCGCGTAACGAGCGGGCCGACCGGACGGGTTTCGCCCATCTGTTCGAGCATATGATGTTCCAGGGCTCGGAAAACGTAAAGAAGGCCGAGCATTTTCAATACATTATGAAGGCCGGCGGGACGATGAACGGCACGACGTCGAGCGAGCGTACGAATTATTTCGAAACGCTTCCGGCAAGCGAACTGCCTCTGGCACTGTGGCTGGAATCGGACCGGATGCGGTCGCTGGCGGTGACGCAGGAGAACCTGGACAACCAACGCGAGGCTGTGAAAGAAGAAAAACGGCTGCGGTACGATAACCAGCCCTACGGTCAGATATTCGACCTGATCGCGGAGATGATCTATAAGAATTTTGCCAACGCACACTCTACGATCGGATCAATGGAGCATTTGGACGACGCTTCGGTCGAGGATGTTCAGGAATTCTTCCGCATCTATTACGCACCGAACAACGCTGTGCTTGTTCTCTCCGGCGCGTTCGATCCGGAGACGGCGAAACAGTTGATCGAGACGTATTTTGGCGATATTCCTTCACAGCCGCTGCCGCCATCGCTCGATGTCAGCGAACCGGCGGAAGTCGCGGTGAATTATAAGGAATGGGAAGACAAACTCGCCCCGTTTCCGGCGTTTTTGCTCGGGTGGAAGATCCCGGCGCGACGGACGCCTGAATTCAATGCGCTTTATTTGGCGGGTAAACTGCTTTATGACGGAGAAAGTTCGCGGCTTTATCAAAAGCTTGTAAAAGGTGAGGAATCCATCATTCAGCTATTCGGTTTTACCGACGAGCGCCGCGGCCCGTCCAGCATTTTTGTTGGTGCCATACCGAAGCCGGAGAAAGATCTTGGCAAGATCCGCGAAACCATAATGAATGAGATCGTGCAAATCGCCACCTATGGACCGACGGCTGACGAAATGCAAAAACTTGAAAATCAGTTGATAAACGACACGGTCAGAATGCGGCAGTCGTCGCAGAGCAGAGCACAAGGCATCGCCGAATACGCACTCTATGACGGCGACCCGACGCTGATAAACACTGAACTCGAAACCTTGATGGCGATCTCGCCCGAACAGATAAAAAACGCCGTGGACGAATTTCTGAACAACGATAACCGGGCGTTGCTGGATGTCGTTCCGGCGGGGAAAGGGTGAATTAACCACAGAGACACTGGGAAGGAACAATTGAAAATGGAAAATTGAAAACGGAAAATGGAAAATTAGATTCGGCATTCTCCACTTTCCATTCTCAATTCTCCATTTTTTCTGGGTCTCTGCGTCTCGGCGGTGAAACTCTTTGGAAATTATTATGAAAGCATCTCGTAAAACGGCGCCCGAAGGTCTGGCTCCGGTTCCGTTCAATATTCCGCAGGCATACCAAACGACTCTGGATAACGGACTTAGAGTTGTGATCTTCGAAGACCGCCGGTTGCCGCTCGTCAGCTACCGGCTGGCGTTTATGTCGGGCGATGTCAATGATCCGACAGATTCTATCGGGCTGACATCGGCGATGGCTTCGATGCTCACTGAAGGCACTGAAAATTACACTAGCCTTGCTTTGGCCGAGAAGATCGAGCGGCTTGGTGCAAGTATTTCGGCGAGTTCGTCGGATGATTTTACTATTATCGCCGCATCTGCACTGGCATTATACAACTCGGAAATTTTACATCTAATGTCGGAAATCGTTTTCAGACCGGTTTTTCCAGCCGACGAATTGGATCTGTATAAACGCAACACGATAGAGAATCTGAAATTTCAGCGCTCGCAGCCGAACTTTCTTGCGAACGAGCAAACTGCCCGGCTTCTCTACGGAGAACATCCATATTCACGCGTTTCGCCGTCGGCGGCGGATGTCGAGACACTTTCATCGGAAGCCTTATCGCGGTTTCACAATCACAGATTTATTCCGAACAACGCTGTATTGATCGCGGTCGGCGATGTCGAACGTGATTCGCTGTTGAAAGAAATTGAGGAGTATTTTGGCGATTGGGGACAAGGCACGGCACCCGAAGCTACATTTCCTGTTCCGCCGTCTCGCGACAAGACGACGCTGACGATCGTCGATCGCCAGGGTTCAGCCCAATCCAACATTGTGCTTGCGAATCTTGCGCTCAATCGCAACGACCCGGACTATTTTGCGGTGCTCGTGATGAACCAGGTTCTAGGAGCCGGAGCGTCGTCTCGCGTATTTATGAACCTGCGCGAAGAAAAAGGCTACACGTACGGTGCGTACACGCGTGTTGACGCAAAGAAGCTCGCTGGTGATTTCGAAGCAACAGCCGAGGTGCGGACGGCAGTGACCGGTGATTCGCTGAAGGAATTTTTCTACGAGCTAAATCGAATCCGCGATGAAAAAGTATCAGATGACGAACTGGCCGACGCGAAGAATTTCCTCACCGGCGTGTTCCCGATCCGTGCCGAAACGCAGGAAGGGCTGACGAATTTGATCGTTTCGCAGGAGCTATATAATCTGCCGAGCGATTACCTGCAAACGTACCGAAATGACGTTAACGCCGTTACCGTTGACGAAGTTCTACGGGTAGCAAACAAATATATAAATCCCGACAGGGTGGCGATTGTTATCGTTGGCGATGCCGAAGAAATATTGCCGCAAGCCAAGCCGTACTCGGAAAGGATAGAAATATTTGACACCGATGGACACAAGCGAGATCTGTCTTCTTATGGACAAACCCCGTCTGAGGCGGCCGACTTTGGCGGTTCGTGGAAACTGACCGTCGATTTCCAGGGGCAGCAGGTTCCCGTATCGTTGACGCTTGTGCAAAACGGGGATGCGCTCACCGGACGGCTTGAAACGGTTCTGGGCAACGGGGATATCACCGATGGTTCGGTTCGCGGTAACAAGTTTTCGGCCACCGCAAACACAGGAATACAAGGTCAGGACGTTGAGTTCGTCATAAACGGTACCATTACGGACGGCATTATGTCGGGCACGATCGCCGCACCTATTATTCCCGATTCGCTGACGTTTACCGGTACAAAAGGTTAGGGTCACCTTCTGTGCGTTTAGAGGCGGTCTTTGACCGCTGGCGCATTTTTGCACGACTTCACGGGCAGTCAGAGCCCCTTCCAAACGTGAAGATTTGGCTTGATTGAACGGTGCGATATCAGTCGCCTGCGATCTTGCTGACGTGCGTTGCGGCGATCAGCCATTTGCCCTGTGCATTAACAAGAATTATAGTGCATTGCTGCGGCGATTCGGGAGCGGTTCCCGGTTTCGGTGCCGCAGCCTTGACCCGAAAGGTGAGGATTGCCGCGTCGCCAAAAATTTGAATCGCGTCGTCCTGATTTCGCAAGCCGGGGATGCGGCCCGATGTCGGCTGTGGCAGCGACGTGAGAAGCGAACGGTCGCGCAGGACTTCGCCATTGATATTGGTTGCCACAAAATCCTTCACACTGTTTTTTTCCAAAGCGGCGGCAAAGCTGACCGATCCTGACAAACGTGCATTTGCGATCTCACCAACAACCGCCCGAATCTGACTTTCGGCCTCCGGATCAGAATTAGGTGGTGCTTTCGTTAACGATGGAATTGCCGCAGCCGCGGGATGGATCGGGTGAAACGGTTTCGCTTCGCATTGAAACGTAGTTACATGCCCGGCGGCGATTTGCCACGTTCCGTCGCGTTTTGACCATAGCTCGGTCGCCTGCGTCCTGGTCATACACTTGATTCCCCGATATTGCCAGAAGTTCTTTTTAAGTATATTGACGATCGCGGTTTGGCCGTAGAAATGAAACTGTGGATTCTCGCTTTCGTACGAGAGCGTTTCATAGTCGAGCTTTTTTCCCGCTCTGACCGGCCCCGAGTCGGCCTTCATCATTGCGATGAGCTGTTCTCGCGTATTGTAAACCGGCTTGCCGCGGATGCTGACGTAATTTTCGAGATAGATTCGTTCGAATGGTTCAGGATTGCGGGCCACGTAAGCGCTCGATATCTCTGCTATCGAATTCATTATTTCGGTTCGATCGTCCGTCCTGTCGGGCGGGCGGCTGAGTTGGGCGAAAGCGTGCGCGGAAAGCGTCACCAAAACGACCGCGATGTATTTCGCTGTTACCATTTGCCGCCTCTCCCAAAATTTGACGGCGGCCGCGCTCAATATTTGCTCAGATTCTCGTGAAATCCGTCTCCACCGCAATTTCTTCTTCGCCGTCGGGAGAAACATTATACATTACTATTCGAAGCGAATCATCGCCTGGAATTATGTCCGTTCGCCATCCCCAATCGGGATGATCTTTAACTTTGTAATGGCCTTTGACCGAGATAGAACCGTCGTCCTCAACCGTTCCGTCCGAGAGCATGAACGTATGGCTGCTGTGCCATGAATCGGTCCAGACCGTTTGCACCGCATTCGATTTTGTATCGCAGCCGAGCAGTATCAAACCTTCCTGAGGTTCGCCTTCATACGCCCACGTGTATTCAAATGCGACAAACTGCCGGTTTGCCTTTAAGGAAATCTGTAGTTTCGATTCCGATTCTTTCAAAGGTTCGGGCATCCACGTTACATGGAGCTTGTTTGTGCCGCTCCACGAGCCGGCATATTTTGCAAGGTCTTCATTTATGCTCATATTCTTTCTCCTGAAAAAAAGAAGAATATCACCTCATTTCGGATTTGCCCAACAAATGCAAAAGCCCGCACGAAGTAAGGGCGATACATTCAAGGTGAGCATATCGCCCTTACTTCGTGCGGGCTTTTGCAATAATGATCAAAGAGGGCGTTTTGAGTTGCGGGTGTTTGGGACTGTTTTAACGGGACATTTCCGCAGGAGACCGCAACTCAAAACTTTTGGGTGGAACCTGAAATTAGCTAACCCTTCGGAGCGGTACAGCTACAGCATCTGTCTGTTTCTGCATATCCTGCAGGTGTTGGATAAACGCCGAGGCGGCTTTTTTGGACAGTTCGCCGGTCTTGCATTTCACGAGTGAGCTGCACTCCTGGTCTGCATCGAAGCCGATCTCGCGGGAGATCGCACGGATCATGCCGAGCTGTTTCGCGGTAACGAGATCGGAAAGGCTTGCGGCCACCGGGTCGGCAGGGAATTCGTCATGTGCGTTTGAAGGCGATGCCGCTTCACGCTCGATCGCATCGAACTCGCGTTTGTACAGATCGCGGGCGATGCCGAACTTAACAGCCGCACGCTTCAACGCGTCATGCTCTGCCTTCTTTATTCCCATCTCGCTGTGGGCAGCTCCAGTGCCGATGCCTTCGCGTGTGACGCCGTCAATGCTTATCGCAACCGTTACGGTCATGATGTCGCCAACCTGTCGTATGTCTTTGACGGTGTGGGCCCAGTTCGGTGCCGTTTCATCAAGAATGTCGGCGACCGTGTGCCATTCGACATACTCGACCATCTGAACATTCCCGTTCCGGTCACGCCAGCCTTCGCGTTGGCGGACCAAATTCGGGTCGACGTTCTTTCGTAATTCGCGCAGCGTACTGCCAAAATCCAAAACATTGTCCGTCGCCGTTTCCTCCACGGCAGCCATTCGATCGTTCGTCTTAATCTGCTTCATTTCTATTTCTCCTATTGGTTTGACCCAACCGATTCACACCGACCTTTCGTTCCGGTGTCTGATCTCCGGAACATATCGTTGTGCAAACCAGCTCCTGTTCGCCGCGCGTCAGACTCTCGCGACTCAGCTATTGGTATTTCAATTAATAAACACGACAGTGTCATCCGTGCAACAGTGTATCAGTAAATATTATATGTTGCAAGAGTGAAACTTCGTGTTGCATTTAAAAAAATGATGTGTTATGTTTTATCCGTGAAATGCAATTGGCACCTATGACACTATTCGGATCATGGATGTAGGAGGAGAATATGGCATTTAAGAATGACAACTTTATCAACACGGTTGAGCTCGGCCAGGCGATAAAACGCAGAAGGGAAGAGCTAAGCCTTAGCCTTAGAGATGTGGCTGACGTAACCAATGTTTCGGCATCGACGCTTTCGCGGATCGAGAACGGAACCGGCAAACCGGATGCTGACAATATTGCACGGTTAACCGGCTGGCTTGATATGCCAATCGACCGCGTGATGAACAAGCAGACCGAAGGCAACGTCGAGCCGGTGATCTATTATCCGCACGAAGCGACGCCCGAGATCGTCGAGGCTCATCTTCGTGCCGATAAAAAGCTGACGCCGGAAACGGCAAAAGCTTTGTCGGAGCTTTTTCGCGTTGCCTATAAGCAATTCAGTAAGTCGGGCAAGAAATAACACTTTACCGGAGTTCCTCCTGTTCCTTCTTATTCCGCTCGTTCGGTGGTGAAGATTTAGAATCCGACCACGAAAGGGGAAGAACAAGGATGAATAAGAAGAAACAAATTCGAGAGGGCGTTGGAAATAATGTTGAAGGATCATACCGCTTGATGCGGCCTGTGTGTCGTCAAAATAGACAAACTTATGATGGAATTACAGCAAACGCGTGTTTGGGAGTCGGAGCGTCGGAGTTTTGCGGTCGATACGACATTCGTTCTCTTCTTTTTGGCCGTTGACTGCGGTCAGCGGTTTACGTTTGGGATCGACGGAATGTTCTCGGCGGTGACGCTTGCGATGTTCGTTGTCCTGCCTTATTTTTTGCCGTTTCAAGGCGAGAAACCGGATTTTGAACGATGGCTGTTTGGCCGAGTGGTCATAACTGCCTTTGCGATACTTCTCGGTGCGATCTTCAGGCAGGCTCTCGGCGTTGTTCTGCCCGATATGTTCCGGTTTTTACCGTTGACACTTCTGATCTTTGCCGCGATGATAAGCTGTTATATTCAATTCTACAGCCTATTGAGATTTCGTTTGGCCAAATAGGCAAAAGGCGCCGAGCGAAAAGCAGATTCGTGCGTACATCTGGAGTATGCACGGATTTTTTATTTTAAGGTCTGTTATAACTTATGTTATACTAATTTCCGGAGGGATTTATGACAACTACACTAAAACTGACAACTATCGGCAATTCTACGGGCATAATATTGCCGAAAGATATTTTGGAAAAACTTCGGGCTTCGAAGGGGGATATCATCTTCGCGATCGAAACGCCGAATGGAATCGAACTCACACCTTACGACGCCAAATTCGCCCGGCAGATGGAAGTTGCGGAAAAAGTAATGCGAAAACATCGTGATGTGCTTCGCAAACTTGCGGAGTAGTATGAATATTGAATGGATTGAACCGAATGCTGTTTTGGCGATGCATAAACGCCAAATCGCTGAGCACGGCGGCAAGGAAGGAGTCCGCGATGAGGGACTTCTTTTATCTGCACTCGCACGTCCGGAAAATCTCCATGCATACGGTGAAGATGTTGACCTGGCAGCGTTGGCTGCGAGTTACGCATTCGGGGTTGCAAAAAACCATCCGTTTTTAGATGGAAACAAACGAACCGCACTTGTTGTTGCCGTTGCGTTCCTTAATCTGAACGGACTTGATTTTGAAGCTCCGGGCGAACAAACATACACAAGATTTCTCCAACTTGCGGAAGGTTCGATCTCCGAAGACGATCTCGCGGCCTGGTTTCGTGAAAGGCTTTATCCGTTACCCGAAGATTAGCCGAACTATCAAACGACTGAAAATGCATTTTCGTTAACAAGATCGTAAATCTTCTGAACCTGCTCAACTAAATCAATGTATTGTTTTGGCGTTAAGGCTTGAGCTCCATCGCACAGAGCTTCTTCGGGACATGGATGCACCTCGATAATCAACCCATCCGCTCCGACGGCGACGCCGGCTCGGGCAAGCGGGTTAACCATATAATTATGGCCGGTTCCGTGCGAAGGATCGACGATGACCGGCAGATGCGTCAGACGCTGGATCGCGGGCACAATTGATAGATCGAGAGTATTGCGGGCATGGGTGGCGAACGTGCGGATGCCGCGTTCACAGAGGATTACATCGTAATTGCCCTCGGCCATTATGTATTCGGCAGCCAAGAGAAATTCATCGAGTGTTGCCGAGAGACCACGTTTTAGCAAAATGGGTTTTCGCGTCCGTCCGGCGTATTTCAGCAGCGAAAAATTCTGCATATTGCGGGCACCGATCTGGATGCAGTCGCCGTATTTCTCAACAAGGTCGATGCCGTGCTCGTCCATCGCCTCGGTGACTATATTCAGCCCGAATTGATCGCGAACCTGTGCGAGAATTTTCAATCCGTCCTCGCCCATTCCCTGAAACGCGTAGGGCGAGGTCCTCGGTTTAAATGCTCCGCCGCGAAAGAATTTTGCACCTGATTGGGCGACCTCTTCGGCGACCTTAAAGACCTGATCGGCATTTTCGACGGCACAAGGCCCGGCTATTATGGCGAGTTCTGCACCTCCGATAAAAGCATTTCCGACCCCTATAATCGATTTTTCGGGCCGCAGTTCCTTCGAAATCAATTTGTAAGGCTTTGTGACCCGAATCGCGTCGGCAACGCCGGGAAGATTTTCAAAATGGGCCGGATCGACCGAGCCTTTATTTCCTGTGATGCCGATAGCCGTGCGGTTCTCGCCAGGCAATGTGTGTCCGCGAAGGCCGAGAGCTTCGATTACTTCAATGACCCGGTCAATGTTTGCCGGCGTCGCATCGGGTTTCATTACAATCAACATATCTGCTTTAACCTCTTACAATTACAAACTTCAACTCTAAATTTTGGCACCGTCTTTTGCAAACGATGGCAGTATCTTGGCGATAAACTTTTCGACCGCCTTGACGGCGTCGCCGGGATCGGCTTGTTCTATCTCTGCGACGATAGCCGACCCGACGACTGCCGCATCGGCATATTGCCAAACCTCAGCGATCTGTCCCGCCGTAGAGATCCCAAAACCGACCGCGATTGGAAGATCGGTGAATTCCCGGGCACGGTTAACGAGAACTTCTGCCGATGAACTCGTCTCATTCTGTGTTCCTGTTACGCCTGCCCTCGAAACCGCGTAGATAAATCCCAGTGCATTCCGGCATATTTTCTCAAGCCGCTCGTCCGTAGTCGTCGGAGCCACAAGGGAGATCAGATCGATCCCGGCAGCAGCAAATCGGTCCGATATCGCCTGTGCCTCATCCCCGACAACATCGGTAAGCAGTACGCCGTTAACACCCGAAACTTCCGCTGAGCAAATAAACTCGTCGATCCCAAAACGCATTATCGGGTTGAAATAGCTAAACAACACGACCGGAACGTCCGACACCGCCCGAAAACGTTTAGCCAACGCCAGCACATCCGCCAAAGTAGTCCTGCCCTGCAACGCCCGCTCCGACGACCGCTGTATCGTCGGCCCGTCCGCCATCGGATCGCTGAAGGGAACACCGAGTTCGATCACGTCTGCTCCCATTTCAGCCAGCTTTTGGACTATCGACAGGGACGTTTCCAAGTCCGGATCGCCCACCGTAACGAACGGGATAAAACCCTTTCGCCCAAGACGAGTCATGTCATCAAATCTGGCAGAGATTCGGCTCATAGATTCGTTTTTGCTGAGAGCGCTTGTATCCTCGATATCACTAAAATCGGAGTCGAACACCGTTCAGACAATTCCGCTTTATTTTATTGACCCAGGGCCGGTCAACCAGAAATGAACTGCCTTTGATGTCATCCGCCGTTGGGACGACACCGCTTATAAGATCTATCCGCGCTTTAATGGTCAGCCAATAGTAGTCCGGGGAACCCGACTTTAAAGGCAAGCTAAGCGGTAAATGAAGGATCGTAATTGATTTGTCTTCTTTCCAATATGCGTACGCAAATTCGCGACCATCCTCCTTTAAAACGTTGGATATGTAGATGGTATTACGAGGAGTGCGATTCTTTTTTAATTTAACAAGGGTACGCATCGTCTTGACTATGCTGTCGAAACTCTGGTGTTTCTTGGCCCGCACCTCTTGCGAAAAGTTCGAACCGACAAAAACAAACAAAACCAAAATTGATAGTATGAATCTATTCACTCTGCCTCCGGTTCGTCGCGTCTTCAAGGGTTCCGACTTCTATTGTGGAGCTAAAATCCTTCTTTCTTGCCATCTCTTCTCGAACTGTATTTACGTCTTTATCTCCGCGGCCGGAAAGATTGACCAGCAGAATTTGGTCGTTGCTCATGCCAGGCCCGATCTTGACTGCGTGAGCGATCGCATGGGAAGACTCGAGTGCGGGCATAATTCCTTCGGTTTGCGAAAGCGTTTTGAACGCGTCTAAGGCTTCGTCATCCGACGCCGAGACGTATTCGACGCGCCCGATGTCATGCAGATGTGCGTGTTCCGGCCCGATTGATGCGTAATCCAATCCAGCGGAGACCGAGTGAGTCAACGCTATCTGACCGTCGTTGTCCTGCAATAAGTAACTCTTCGTGCCTTGCAGAACACCGACCTTACCGCTGTTCATAAATCTTGCCGCATGTTCACCCAAACCGCTGCCTCGTCCGCCTGCTTCGACACCTATCATCTTTACGCTTTCGTCGTTCAAAAATTCGTGAAAAAGACCTATTGAATTTGAGCCGCCTCCCACACAAGCAATCAAATAGTCGGGAAGTCGGCCTTCTTTTTCTAATATTTGCTGCCGCGCTTCTTTGCCAATAATACTTTGAAAATCGCGAACCATCAGCGGATAAGGATGCGGCCCGAGTGCGGAGCCGAGTAAATAATAGGTCGTATCGACATTCGTTACCCAATCTCGTAAAGCCTCATTTATTGCATCTTTCAGCGTCCGCGAACCGGAATCGACGCCACGAACCTCGGCACCGAGAAGCCTCATTCGGAAGACATTAACTTCTTGTCGCCGCATGTCCTCGGTACCCATGTAAACAACACATTCTAAACCGAATAGCGCGCAGACGGTGGCGGTAGCAACGCCGTGCTGGCCGGCCCCTGTCTCGGCAATTATTCGTTTTTTCCCCATCCGGCGGGCAAGCAGTATCTGGCCGATACAGTTGTTTATCTTGTGCGCTCCAGTGTGGTTTAGGTCTTCGCGTTTTAGAAAAATCTTTGCTCCGCCCAGGTTTTTGCTCAGCCGTGCAGCGTGAAAAAGCGGCGACGGACGGCCGACAAAATCCTTCAAAAGGGTTTGAAATTCATTCTGAAACCCAAAATCGTCCCTTGTTGAATAATACGCTTCGGTCAATTCATCTAGCGGCGACACGAGTGTCTCTGGTACGAATCGCCCGCCGAACTCGCCCCAATAACCCTTTTCGTTTGGATCAAAACTAACCATTGTGTTTTGCTTCAGCAATAAACCTCTTTAATAATTCTGGATTCTTCTTTCCGGGAAAAGATTCGACCGAACTGCAGACATCGACGCCGAACGGGTCCACTTCAGTAATTGCTCGCTTAACGTTGGCCGGAGAAAGGCCGCCTGCGAGATACATCTTTGGGAAGACACTACGGACTTGTCTTGCGACTTCCCAGTCGAACGTTTCACCCGTTCCGCCGTACATCTTCGGCGAATACGCATCGAGCAAAATCGCATCGACGTCGAATTGTAAAAAGTGTTCCGCGTTAAACGCGTCTGAAATTCGAAAGGCTTTGATAACCGCAGCATTAGTATTTTGTTTGAGCTTCCGAGCAAATTCAGCACTTTCCGAACCGTGAAGCTGGACTGCGGTGAGTCCCGTCGTTCGCACGACATGTTCCACAAAATCAAGATCCGCATCGACAAAAACCCCAATTGTCAAAATGTTTGCAGGCAACTCTTCAAGTATCGCACGAATCTGTTCCTGTCTTACATATCGCGGGCTTGGCGGATAAAAGTTGAATCCGAGGGCATCGGCGCCAAGCTCCGCAGAAAGAAGAGCGTCTTCTAGATTTGTAATGCCACATATCTTAACGCTTGTCATAAAAACAATTTGCCACAGAGGCACACATCAAAGAGTTTACTTTCCGGATAATATTCTCAATTCCGCCTCAGGATCGCCGCTCCTCATCAACGTTTCGCCGATGAGGAACCCAGAATAGCCAAGTTCCTGCAGTTCCATTAGATCGGCGCGTGTTTTAAGTCCGCTTTCCGCGATCATGACCGCACCTTTCGGCCCGTAATTTATCAATTCACGCGAAACATCAAGCGACGTATTGAATGTTGCTAGATCGCGATTGTTCACGCCGATTAGCCGTGCACCCACATCTCTTACTCGTTCCAGTTCCATTAAAGTATGAACTTCAACCAACGCATCAAGTCCAAGAGTGACTTCAGCCAGATTGTGGAGTTCTACAAGAGCTTCATCTTTTAGCATCGCGGAAATAAGCAGTATGGCGTCGGCCCCGGCCCCGGCTGCTTCGTAAATCTGAAAAGGCTCGAAAATAAAATCCTTTCGCAAGATCGGCAGATCGACCGTAGTTCGTATCGCCCGCAGATCATCAAGCGATCCCTTGAAAAAATCTTCCTCGGTTAAAACCGAAATTGCCGCGGCCCCACCATTTTTGTATGCAAGTCCCACCGTCGCCGGATCTAAATCATCATTGATCACACCCTTTGAAGGCGAGGCACGTTTGAATTCGGCTATGATATTTAGACGGTCTCGCATTTCCAGCGCAGACCGCAGTCGATGATTCTCAGCAGAGGCACGTCTCTCGACCGCCAATTCCTTTAGCTGTTCAAGGCTGACCGAACGTTTTGCCGCATCTAAGCGAAGCTTCTTGGCGGCAAATATTTTGTCCAGGATCGTTTCGCTCATTTGTTGGTAAATTCCGCCAACTGTGAGAGTTTCTCAAGAGCCGAGCCGCTCTCGATCGATTCGTTTGCTTTTGCGAACGCTGCTACCATATCTGAATTCTCCGTTGCCACATGAATCGCTGCCGCAGCATTGATGGCGACCAAATTGATTGCTTCGCGGTTGTCAGATTTTCCGCTCAATACATCGCGGATCAAAACCGCACTTTGCTCCGAGGTTGATACGCGAACATTCCGCAGATCGGATTGCTCTGTGCCAAAATCAGACGCCGATACCTCAAAAGTTCTTACCAGACCGCCGTCGATCTCCGCTACTTTCGTGGTACCGTTCAGCGTTATCTCGTCCAGTCCGTCACTCCCGTGCACAATCCAGGATTTCTCCGTACCAAGACGCGCAAGCACACTCGCCGTTTTGCCGACAAGATCATCATTCCATACTCCGATCAACTGATGCGGAGCGTTTGCCGGGTTGCATAACGGCCCAAGATTGTTAAAGATCGTCGGGAACCCGAGTCCTCGTCGGACTTTGGCGAGTGTAGGCGACAGCGAATGAAAATTCGGAGCGAACATAAAACATATGCCGATCTCGTCAAGGCACTCTGCTGCTTTCGCAGCATCGACCGACGGATTGACGCCCAACGCGGACAGAACATCGGCACTGCCCGAATTACTCGTTGCGGCTCGGTTGCCATGTTTCGCAACTGGAATTCCGGCTCCGGCGGCTACAAACGCTGCGGCGGTTGAAACATTGAACGTTTTTGCCTTGCTTCCGCCTGTACCGACGGCGTCGACGAAGGCCTCATGTCTTGTGCTGACTCGTATGCAGCGTTTTCGCATTATCGAGGCGAGTGCGAACAGTTCATCCTCGGTTGTTCCTTTTTCTTCCCACGCCGTCAGCACATCCGACAAAAGTTTCTCGTCGGTTTCTGCGATCAGCGCATCAAAAAAAGGCTCGGCCTCTCCGTCGATAAGCTCTTTACGTAGTCGAAACGAACGGAGAATGTCGTGCAAAATATCCATTCTAAACGGCCTTGGCCTCCGCGATCTCGATGGCTTTCAGCAACGCCCGGGCTTTATTTACGGTCTCCTCAAATTCAAGTGCCGGCACGGAATCCGCAACAATTCCCGCACCGGCCTGAACCTTTGCTTCACCATTCTCAAGCACCATCGTACGGATCGCGATACATGTATCCATATTTCCGGCGTAATCGAAGTATCCGACCGCTCCGGCGTAAACACCGCGAGGTGTCGGCTCGAGCTTTTGAATTACCTCAATCGCCCGAACCTTTGGCGCACCCGAAACTGTTCCGGCAGGGAAGCAAGCGGCCAGGGCGTCAAACCGGTCGTAACCATCTTGAAGCTCCGCCGAAAGGTAACTTACCAGATGCTGGACATGCGAATATTTTTCAACGCTCATCAGCCCCGAAACCTTGACACTGCCGTATTTGGCGACCCGGCCGAGATCGTTTCGACCGAGATCTACCAACATCTGGTGTTCCGCGACCTCTTTAATGTCGGCACGCATTTCTTCAGCCAACTTCGCGTCCTCGTCGTCCGCTTTGCCACGCGGACGCGTGCCGGCGATCGGCCTGTATTCAAGCTGTTTCCCCCGGCTTCGAACAAGCATTTCCGGCGACGCACCGATGATCGAGCGCCCGCCGATCTGAAGCAGGAACATATAGGGCGACGGGTTTAGCGACCTCATCGCCCTGTATATTGAGACCGCCGAAGCTCCGGTCGGTTTTGTAAAGCACTGTGATATTACGACCTGGTAACATTCGCCGGCGGCGATCAGTTCCTTGATCTCGCGGACGGCATTTTCAAATTCCGGCTGAGTCCAGTTTGACCGAACCTCGCCGCTCTCAATACTTGTATTCGCACCGGGGACCGAAATAGATCGATTCTCAAGAATATTTTTAATCGTCGTGTTAGCTGACACTGCCTGATCGAAAAGCTTTCGGAGTCCGTCTGTTCCGCGATCGCCTTCATCCGTGAATACCAGGCTGATGATCTTGATCGATTGTTTGGCGTGGTCAAACGCGACTATCGAACGAAAGAACATGAAAGTTGATTCGGGCGGTTGGTTATCGGTTTCGGTCCTTTTTACCGACGGCTCAAACCACCCAGAGCACGAGAAGCCGAAATATCCGATCGCGCCGCCAACGAATGATGGCATGTCGCTGTCCTGCAAAACGGTATACTTGTGAAAATGCTGCCGTAAATACCTCCACATCGAGATATCGACCGCGGCCTCACCGTCAAGTACGACGGAATGTTCATCTCCGCTTACGACCATTCGCGGATCGACGCCGATAAAGGAATAACGAGCCAAGCTCTCGCCGCCTTCGACTGACTCGAGAAGATATGAGTTCGACTGTCCTTCTGAAAGCTTCAGATAGACGCTCAGCGGCGTCAAAAGATCCGCGGGCAGCGTTTCTATCACCGGGACAACATTTGCCCGTTCGGTTTTGATCAAAAATTCGTCAAAAGTCATCGTGTTCAGCGAGTACTGGATAGAAATAAGCTAATAAAATAAACCTTCATTTAGAGGCGGCCTTTGACCGCCGTTGCTTTCGTATAACTCACGGACGGTCAGAGACCGCTTCTAAACGGTGGTCGATTTTAGAACCACATTTAACGCTAGTCCGTAATCCGGTCCAACAAGAAACAAAAATGCCGCCCTCAAAAATCAGGCGGCAACCTCACAAATTTAGAAATCTCGACAAAGCCTACAGGCCAAAGCTGACTTCCACATTTTGACAGGGCACCGCACAGCAGCTCAAAGGCTGCCGGCTCCAGGCCCATCGCCAACTGTCGGACGTCAATTTTAATCCCAAAGTCGCTTTCATCTGTACAACTTGTATCAAAATAAGATTCGCTGTGTCAATTACATTCTTTCCGGAACTTCGATACCCATTGTTTGCAGAGCGGCAGTCAGGGCATTTCTAGCCATGTCGGCCGTTATGACCAAAACAGCTTGTTTGACGGCGTCCTCCTCGATCAGGATCTTATGATTGTGATAGAAGAGGTTAAATGCCTTTGCCAAAGTAAAAGTATACTTGGCCAGGATCGCGGGCTCGTTTTGCACTGCTGCCTGCTGAATTGTCTCTTCAAGCCGGGACGCGAGAGTTATCAACGACCAGATATCGTTACCTTGTTCGCCATCAAGTACTTTCGATACCTCATCCGCATCACCGAGCTTCGATCGGAAGTTTTCGATCGGTTCGTTACGTTCGTCAAGCTTTCTAAAGATCGAGTTGGCCCGCACCGCCGAGTACTGGCAAAAGGCCCCGGTCTCACCTTCGAATGAGAGAGCCTCCTTGAAGTCGAAAACGATGATCGTCGTACGAGTAAATTTCAGCAGAAAGTATCGCAACGCACCGACCGCCAGTTGATGGGCCACCTGTAGTTTCTCAGCGATCGGCAGATCTCCGTGTCTTGTCTCCACCTCCGCTAACGCATTTGTTTCCAAACGCGTGATAAGGTCGTCCGCCTTTACGCCGAGGCCCTTTCGCCCGCTCATTTCGATAAAAGGCCTTTTCCTGTCTTCCTCGCTTACCTCAAATCCAAGCTCTTCTGCGGCAGCGGGTGAAAGGGCCACCATCTCATATGAAAGATGAACACTCGCGGCCTCGCCCTTTTCCGGGTAAATAGCTGCAACACCTTTTTTTACAACCTCTTGCGGATAGGCCTGCCGCGTGTCGATGACGTTGTAAACCGTTCCCCCGTGACCGAAAACGGGACCGCCGGCGACGTGTTCGGATTCATTTGCGGTAGTGATCCAAACCACCTTGCCATCGGGATATGTAAAGAAGGGCTTGTAGAAAAAGTCCATCCCCAAAATTCCCAACTTCCACATTTGGTAGGCGATGTCTTTGCCCGTGTATGTAACAGTGCCGTTCGAACGGACTAATATCTTGTCCGATTCGTGCTCATCCGTGCCGGAATGCGAATCAAATGCCATCACCCAACATCCGGCGTTCTTGCCTTCAGTAGCGAGATGGATAACTCCCCGTTCTTTCATCTGTTCGAACGCCTTACTCCAGAAATGCAGGTGAAGTATCTCCGATTCGCGCGGCAGTAGATCGTAGCGGATCGAAAGCCGATCCATTGTGTTCGTAATGCACTCCACATTTCGTGTGGCGACATAGTCGGCAAGCAAAGCTGTCTCGTTATTTCCTTCTTCGATAAGGTGAAGCACTTCGGCTCGCTTTGCCTTCAGATCTTCATCGGTTTGATAAGCAACGCCGACTTCCGCATATAGCTCCCAGCAATAGTAGTCGAAATCCCTGCCCATAAGTTGAGGCTTCTCGCTGCTGCTAAGCGACGACATATTGGTAAAGCTCTCCAGTATCGCTAAATCCCATTTTCGCAGATATTTAAAACCGACAACCACATCTGCTACCTGAACACCGGTGTTGTCAATATAGTTCTGCACTTCGACGCGTTTGCCAGTTGCCCGCAGAATTCGTTGAAAGGTGTCGCCCAGCACCGAATTTCTCACATGGCCAATGTGCGCCGCTTTGTTAGGGTTGACTGACGTATGCTCGACACATTTCTTCGGAGCATCGGCAGATTCTGATAACGAGAGCTTTGGCAGTGGTTGCGAATCAGCGTTTTCGCCAATAAATTTCGAGCGGTCATAGAATACGTTCAAGTATCCCGGGCCCGCGACCTCGATATGATCGACGAAATCGAACTTCTCAAGCTCCGCTTTAAAGGTTTCGGCGATCTCGCGTGGGTTCCTTTTTTCGCCGGTTTGCTGCTTGATAAGCTTTGCGAGCTCAAAGGCAGCAGGGAAGGCGGCGTCGCCAAGCTCGATTTTGGGCGGAACCTCTGAAACGACCTGGCCGAGATCGATGCCGAACGCCGACTGCGCCGTTTCCCGCACCTTTTGGCGCAATGTTTCCTGAAGTTCGAAAATAGTCATCGTGATAGTAAACTTGTGCTTACGAAATTGAACAGAAATTATAAGGGTTTCGTAGCCGCAATGGCAAAACACCATTCGCCAACATTCCGCCATTTTTCATTTCCGGTTAAAAAAGCTTAAACTGCTTGTTCTATGAAGACGCTCTATTTCGACTGTTTCGCCGGTGCAAGCGGCAATATGATTCTTGGTGGATTGATCGGGTTGGGCGTCGATAAAGATCAATTGGTTCAGCGGTTGCGTGGCCTCTCTCCCGTCGATTTTGCAATAGATGTAAAGACTGTTGACCGATCCGGCATTTCGTCCATCCACGCGACCGTGAAAGTACCGGCCGAAAACAGATATAGGCACCTAAGCGACATAGATAGAATAATTAGCGAGTCAAACCTCGACTCTCGGGTTAAGATGCGATCTTTAGCAATATTTATAGGCCTTGCCGAGGCAGAAGCCAAAGTGCACGGAATTTCGGTTGAAAAGGTTCATTTCCACGAAGTCGGAGCGATGGACGCGATCATCGATGTGGTTGGCTCCTGCATTGGTTTCGAGATGCTCGGCATCGAGCGGTTTATTTGTTCGAAGATCCACGTCGGAAGCGGTTTTGTAGAGATGGCCCACGGCAAATATCCCGTTCCACCGCCTGCTGTTGCAGAACTATTAAGCGGTGTTCCGGTATATTCAACGGAGATCACGGGGGAACTGATAACGCCAACGGGTGCGGCGATAATCACAACATTATGTGAAGGTTACGGTGCATTGCCTGAGATGGTGGTTGAGTGTACTTCTTACGGTGCCGGAACGCGAGAGTACAAGAACTTTCCAAATACGTTGAGGCTTATGCTCGGGGAGAGTGAACCTACGAGAACTGGCACCCTGGAGGTGGCCGGCGGCACGCTGCTCGATAATCTTGTCTTACTTGAAACGAATCTAGACGACATCTCATCACAGGTACTGGGATTTGTGATGGAACGATCACTTGAAATCGGAGCTTTGGACTGCTGGTTTACTCCGATCCAGATGAAAAAAAATCGTCCGGCCACGATGCTGTCAGTCCTTTGCTCGGCCGATGAAAGGGAATCGATCTTGAAAATGCTTTATTCTGAAACGACGACGCTGGGCATTCGCATTGTCAATATCGAGCGGAATTCACTGCTGAGGGAATCGGTTCAAGTCACGACGGAATATGGGAGCATTGACGTAAAAGTCGCTCGATACGGCACTAAGATCGTGAATGTAATGCCCGAATATGAGCATGTTCGAAATCTCGCAATTGAGAAAGGAGTGCCGTTTCGCGTTGTTCAAGCGGCGGCAGTAGCCGGATTTAAGGGCATTTCCGCATCTGCGGCATCTCAGTAATTTTATGGCAAAGAAAGTTAAGAAAAAGGTCGATCCGAATAAGATCGCGGCTGGCGTAAGGCTGATGATAGAAGGGATGGGCGAGGATCCGGACCGCGAAGGGCTTTTGAAAACGCCCGAACGCGTTGCGGACTTTTACCTCGAACTGACCGATGGAATGTGGCAGGACCCGAAGGAACACATCGTGCCGCTGCCGGGCGATTCACACGACGAAATGGTGATTGTCAAAGACATCACAATAGCTTCAGTCTGCGAACACCACCTCGCTCCGTTTGTCGGCAAATGTCACATAGCCTATATACCTAAGGGCGGACGTATCGTCGGCCTTTCAAAGCTGGCACGGATCGCGGAGATATTTGCGCGACGTCTGCAAGTACAGGAACGACTGACGCAGCAGATAGCGAGCACGCTTTTTGACGAGCTTGAACCGCTTGGAGTAATGGTCGTGATCGAAGCCGAGCATACATGCATGACTCTGCGTGGAGTAAAAAAGCCGGGTGCTATTACAGTCACATCCGCCGTGCTGGGTGGTTTTAGAAAAGATCCACGTACTCGTGCCGAGGCTATGTCGTTGATAAAAGGATAGCGGATTTCAGTCAGCATAGTGTCAGTAGCCCGCAAGTAAGTAAGGGCCTTTTCTTGCCACCGAAAGCCCTTACTGACGTGCGGGCTACTGACACTATCCTGACTCGTTGATAATATACTTTAACTGTCTGAGTTTAGACATCTGATAGATTACTTTAACTATGAAAACAGTCTCGACCATACTTTTAATCTCTGTCATTAGCGTCTCGATAGCCGCCGGGCAGGACTTGTCCAGCCGTTTCAGTGCGGGCAAGCTCGTCGAACGCGTAAAAAGGCTTTCAGCCGACGATTTCGAAGGCCGCGGGCCGGGAACTGAGGGAGGTAAGCGTGCTGCTCAGTATATCGCCGACGAAATGAAAGCGAGCGGTGTGAGGCCGGGCAACGGGAAAAGCTACTTCCAGAACGTCAAGATGGTCGGCGTTAGGGCCGACCCAAATACAAAACTCGTAGTTTCCGGAGGATTCGGTACGGCTTCGTATAAGTTTGGAGACGAATTTGTTGCAACCACGAGTGCTCAGGCAGGTGATGTTTCGGTTGACACCGACCTGATATTTGTCGGTTATGGCATCGATGCCCCGCTTTACAACTGGAAAGATTACAGCGGATCGCCCGACGCCTATAAGGGGAAGATCGTCATGATCCTCGTGAATGATCCGCCCGCGACCGAGGCCGAATCCAATCTTTTTGGCGGCAAGGCACTAACCTATTATGGACGGTGGACATACAAATATGAGGAGGCTGCACGTCGCGGGGCCGCGGGTGTGATCCTTGTCCATACCACTGAATCGGCCGGTTATGGATGGAATGTCGTCCGCACGTCGAACGGCAATTGGCGTTATGAGATCGCCCGGACAGCGACAGACTCGACTCCTTTCCTAAAGATCAAATCATGGGTAACCTTCGACGCCGCCCAAAAGATCCTGACTTCCGGTAACTTGAATATCAATGACCTGACCGCCGCCGCAAAACAGCGTGGATTTAAGCCGGTAAATACGGGTTTGAAGATCAGATTGAATCTTAAGAGCGAAATTAAGACCTTTGAATCGCCCAATGTCGTGGGGATGGTCGAGGGAAGCGACAAGAATTTGAAGAATGAATACGTCGTCTATACTTCGCACTGGGACCATCTAGGTATCGGCGAAGCAGATGCTCGCGGCGACAAGATCTATAACGGTGCATATGACAATGCGTCCGGTGTGGCATCCGTGATCGGCATTGCTGAAGTTATTGCTAAAATGCCGAAAAAAGAAAGGCCGAAGCGTTCAAGCCTATTTCTTTTCCCGACTGCCGAAGAGCAGGGACTTCTCGGTGCTGAGTTCTATTCGCAGAACCCGCTCGTTCCTCTCGCAGAAACGGCTGGGAATGTGAACATCGACGGAGTTAATTTCTTCGGCAAGGTTTCGGATTTCTCGGCCCTTGGTGCAGAGCGCTCGACGATGGATTCTATCGTTTCAGAGGTTGCAAAAGAACGCAGCCTTAAGCTGGAAGGGGACATGCGGCCTGAGCAAGGGTTCTTTTTCCGTTCGGACCATTTTCCGTTTGCCAAGGTCGGCGTTCCGGCGATCTCGCTGCGGCACGGAGACAGTTTCGTTACACCGCTCAAGGGTGATGCACTTACATTCTTTAGCGAGTATACGGCGAAGTACTATCACCAGGCCTCGGATGAATATCATGATTGGTGGGATGCGTCGGCGATGATTCAGAATGCGGAGCTTGGGTTGGCGATCGGATTGAAGTTGGGAAACGCTGCTTCGATGCCGCGATATAAAGACACCGACGAGTTTGCCACCGCGGATAAAAAGCGTATTCCTTAAGAGTTAGCTAAGATGATTGCGTCGGTTAGCTAAGTGTGTGATAATCAATTCTGAGGTGTTAATTTTATGACGAAGATGAACGTGCACGAAGCGAAAACACATCTCAGTAGGCTTATTGAAAAAGTAAAAAACGGCGAAGAAGTGGTCATCGCCAATAATGGTGTGCCGGAAGTTCGTCTCGTACCTTACGAAAAGAAGCAGAAAGAATGGTTTGGTATGGACGCGGGCAAAATATGGATCGCCGATGATTTTGACGAACTACCGGCAGATATACTGGAAATGATGACTGATCCAAAGATCTTCCCGGATGAGCCTGATACCGACCGATGAGATTTTTGATAGATACGCATGTGTTCCTTTGGATGTTGGCCGACAATCCAAGTTTTTCAAAAAAGGCGCGGTCGTTTCTCGAAGACGTCGAAACCAATCAGTTCTTTTTGTCGGATGTCAGTGCGTGGGAAGCCTCGATCAAATACGGATTGGGAAAATTGAGATTGCCCGAAGTACCGGAAGTCTTTTTCGCCGACCGCGTCAGGCAGGCCGAATACCGCCATTTGCGAATTGATCTTAGACACCTCACGGGAGTCCACGCTCTGCCTCGAATTCACGGAGATCCATTTGACCGATTGTTGGTCTCGCAGTCAAAGATCGAGGATATGGCCATTATTTCGGACGACCCGATTTTTAAGCGTTATGAGGTCGATACATTGACGATACGAGACATTTCTTAATGGCCAAAACCTTTTACATTACAACGCCGATTTATTACGCCAACAGCCTTCCGCATCTTGGCCATCTGTACACGACGATCGTGGCGGACGTGATACATCGCTATAAAAAGCAACGCGGCTTTGACGTTTATTTTTTGACGGGAACCGACGAGCACGGCATAAATATCCAACGTGCCGCAGAAAATAATGGCCGCACGCCGCTGGAGCAAGTGGATGTGATTTCCGCTGAGTTGAAGCGAATATTCCATGATTTCGGGCTCGACACCGAAAATGGAGGCTACGACATTTTCATGCGGACGACCGAGCCGTTTCACCATGAAGGCGTTCAGCATCTGTGGCGCGAGATCGCGAAAAACAAGACACCGAAGGGAAACGACAATATTTTCAAAGGCTTTTACGAGGGACTGTTCTGCGCTCCGTGTGCCGCCTTTAAGACTGAGGATGAGTACTTCACGCCCGAAGGCTCGGATATTCCGTACTGTTTGATACACGAAAGGCCGCTAGACAAGGTATCGGAGGAAAGCTATTTCTTCCGGCTTTCGGATTACGGCGAGTTTCTGATCGATCTGATCGAATCCGATCCGGGCCTTGTCCGCCCCGAATCCCGTCGTAATGAGGTAGTGGCGTTCGTCAAAGGCGGGCTGCAGGACCTTTCGATCAGCCGACAGAAAACGTCCGTTTCGTGGGGAGTTCCGGTGCCGGAGGATGAGAACCACGTGATGTACGTTTGGCTGGATGCGCTTTCGAACTATATCACCGCCATCGGTTATGGAAATTCTGAACGCGGAGATCTTGGTATCAAAACATACTGGCAGAATGCGATGCACCTTGTCGGTAAGGACATCCTGCGGTTCCACACGGTCTACTGGTTTGCGTTTCTGACGGCTGCCGGGTTGGACTTGCCGAAAGCGGTATTCGCCCACGGCATGTGGCTCGATGTCCATGGCCGGAAGATGGGCAAAACATTGGGTAACGTGATAGAAGTTGATGTATTACATGAGCATTTCTCGGTCGATGCCATTCGCTACTTTTTGCTTCGCGAGATGGTTTTCGGCCAGGATGGAAAGTTTGGCTACGAAAATCTGATCGAGCGGGCCAACGCCGACCTTGCGAGCGGGTTAGGCAATCTCGCAAGCCGCACGTTCTCGATGATAACGAAATACCGCGACGGCCTTGTCCCAAGCGGTAAGATTGCCGAGACTAATTACATTCGAGCAAGAAGGGCCGGTCTCGAACCCGACGGCGGCGAGATCGTTTCCGTATTGGAGCACGCCCGTGACGAATTTTTGCGGCGTTTCGATAGCTTTGAGTTTAGCCTCGGCCTCGAAGTTTTGTGGACCGTAATCGCCCGCATCGACAAAATGATATCGGACTGCAAGCCTTGGGTTTTGATTAAGGACGAAAATCAAGCCGAAACGCTGAATGCCGTCTTGTATCGGGCAACTGAGACGCTGCGCTGGCTTAGCGTACTGCTCTATCCGGTAATGCCGGAAGCGGCGAAGAATATTTACGCTCAGATCGGTCTCGGAGAGGATATCGAAAAGCTTGATCCGGCCGAATTGAAATGGGGCGAATTAGAGCCGGGAACCAAGATCGGCGAGACGGTGGGGGTTTTCCCGCGAATCGATAAGAATAAAGTTATGAGTGAAATTAAGAGTGACACGGAGACCCGTGGACGCGGAGACGCGGTGCCGGAACCCGGAGCGGAGGCGACGGTACAAAGCTCCCCTCCTTACGAAGGAGGGGTGGACGCCGCTTTGGGCGGACGGGGTGGTTCTCCCTCTGATATGCCAGCAGCGATTCCAAAAATCGAAGACAATTTCATCACAATCGACGATTTTATAAAAGTCGATCTCCGCGTCGGCGAGATAAAAGTCGCCGAGCGAATCCCAAACGCCGATAAACTCCTCCGTTTCGAGATCGACCTCGGTGAAGACAAACCACGCCAAATCCTCGCCGGCCTCGCCGAATACTACGACCCCAAAAAACTCATCGGCCGCAAAGTCGTAGTCGTCGCAAACCTAAAACCCCGAAAAATGCGCGGCCTCGAATCCCAAGGCATGATTTGCGCCGCATCGCTGACTGAAGGAGATTCGCCAGCGATCGCGACGTTTTTGGAGGATGTTAAGGTCGGAGCGAGGTTGAAATAGATATGAGAAAGTGGTTCGGGCTGTTGATCTTTGGTTTTGCGTTCCTGATTCAAGTGGAAGGTCAAGCACCGCCTCCTCCATCGCCGCGTCAGGGACCTCCTGCTCCTCCGCCGGCTCCGCTGATTTACTCGCCACCCCTGAATACTGATATCAAGGAATTCACGCCCGAGTCGAAGCTGTTTACCGCACGATTTCCGGGTATGCCCTCCGAGCAAAAGCGAATGTCAAATGGAGCCGATATTACGACCTACAGGGTTTACCGGAAAGGATCGAATTCAACCATAGCTATTACGGAAAAGGTTGCCAGACTTGCAGATCATTCTGAAGAAGGCTTCCGATTGATTCGGGAGGCAATTCGAAAGCAAGGCGGAAAAATTGAAAATGACTCCGAAGTTGCCGTTAACGGTTGGAAAGGACGAGAGTTCAGAGCACTTCACGATTACACGTTCCGTCGTTTTCGCGTGTTTATTGTTGGTGCACGGGTGTTTGAGATTCAAAGCGATGTTACGAACTGGCATATCATCGGCGACAAGGTCAAGAAAGAGTGGAATAAAGAAACAGATCGCTTTTTTGCTTCCTTCAAATTAAATTGAGGTGAAAGACCAATGCGGTTACTTTCTAGAGAAGCGTGGTTTGAGGGAATTGCTTTTGTTCGGATTTGGTTAACGAAACTTCAATGGAATTTGATTGGGATCCACAGAAGGCGGCCTCAAATTTAAAGAAGCACGGAGTCGGCTTTGACGAGGCCGAGACGGTATTCGGTGACCTGCTTGCCGCGATTTTTCGTGATGAAGATCATTCAGTTGACGAAAAGCGTGAGATAATAATTGGGTATTCGGATCGTGAGCGATTGCTGGTTATCAGCTTCACTGAACGATCGGACGATTTGATGAGAATTATCAGTGCCCGACGCGCTGATCCTGACGAACGTCGGAAACATGAAAATGAATGAAATAGACGATGATCTGCGACCGCATTACGATTTTGATTACTCGAAATCAAAGCAGAATAGGTTCGCAGATCGATACAACAAGACAGTCCGTCGCGTTGGACTTGAGCCGGATGTAGCCGAAGAGTTTCCCACGGAAGAGTCGGTCAATGAGGCGCTGCGCGAATACATCAGACTAACTAAACCGCAGAATCCGGAAGTGCCAACACCGTAGTGCTCATCGACTCTCATTGCCATATTGACGGCGAGCAGTTCGATGCGGATCGTGACGAGGTTGTTCAGCGTGCAAAGGACGCCGGGGTTGTAGCGATGCTGAATATCGGTACGGGCGATCCGCACAGCGATGTTTTTCGTCGGGCGGTCGAGCTTGCGGAGAAGTACGAGAATGTTTATGCCGCAGTCGGTGTTCATCCTCACGATGCAAAGCTTTATGACGATAAGGCGGAAGGCCACCTTGTCGATCTTGTAAGATCCAGTAAAAAAGTAATCGCCTGGGGCGAGATCGGGTTGGACTATCATTACGATCACAGCCCGCGTGAGGTGCAGATCCAGGTCTTTCGTCGGCAAATACGCACCGCCCGCGAACTTGATCTGCCGATCATCATTCACAGCCGCGACGCTGATGATGAGACGGTTCAGATATTGACTGAAGAATTCGGCCTGAGTGGGGACACTCTTGTCCCCACGGATGCCGCTTCGGCGTCCGGACAGCCTCTCGACGGAGGAGCCGCCGATGGGGACAGGAGTGTCCCCGCTCCGGGGATAATGCACTGCTTTGGCGGTACGCCGCAGATGGCGGAAGACCTGATGAAGATCGGTTTTCTGATCTCATTTGCTGGAAACGTCACGTTCAAAAAAGCTGAAAATCTTCGTGATGCTGCTCGCGTAGTTCCGCTCGATAAGTTGCTGGTAGAGACGGATTGCCCGTTTCTAACGCCGGTACCTTTTCGCGGCAAGCGCAACGAGCCGAGCTATGTCGTTCACACGGCAAAGTTTCTCGCGGATTTTTATGGAGTTGAGTTTGAAGAGCTGGCACAACAGACGACACAAAACTTCGTAGATTTTTTCAGAATAGAATTCAACGCCGAGACGCAGAGACTCGAAGAAAGCTAAATTTTTGCTATTATTTTTTCCTGGTAATCAACCAAATCTCAAATCTGCTCTGCGTCTCCGCGTCTCGGCGTTGTAATATACACTTATGGCAAAAGAAAATTCATTCGATATTGTTTCAAAGACTGATTATGCGGAGCTAACCAATGCATTGAATCAAACCAGCAAAGAGATCTCGCAACGGTTCGATTTCAAAGGCAGCAAGGCGAAGGTTGAGTTGAAGGAAAAAGATCTTGAGCTTACCGCAGAAGACGATACGCGATTGCGTAATATGAACGACATCTTGCAGGGCAAGATATTGAAACGCGGTATCTCGCTTAAGGCCCTTGACTACCAAAAGGTCGAGCCGGCCGCAGGCGGAACGGTCCGCCAACTGGTCAAGGTGCAGCAGGGAATTCCCATCGAAAAAGCAAAAGAGGTGGTCAAATTCATCAAGGAATCAAAGCTAAAGGTGCAGGCCTCTATACAGGGCGAGACCGTTCGCGTCTCCGGCAAAGACCGTGACACGCTGCAGGATGTTATGGCGAAGCTTAAAGCAAATGACTTTGGGATCGATATGACTTTTGATAATTACAGGAGTAACTAGTGCGATGACGCGAGACTTCAACATACTGATCGAAGAAGATGAAAACGGAATTTTGGTTGCGTCGGTTCCCGAACTTCGGGGTTGCCATACGCAGGCGAATTCCCTTGACGAACTGATGGTTCGAATTCGCGAAGCTATCGAGTTATGCCTCGAAGTGGAAGAAAGTCCGGTTCCTGTGCCGAGATTCGTTGGGATTCAGCGGCTCACGCTTGAAGTATGACGAATATTCCGAGTTTCGATGGTCGAAAGCTTATCAGGGCTTTGGGACGACTTGGTTTTGAGGTCGTGCGACTAAAGGGCAGTCATCATTTTCTCCGTCATGCGGATGGTAGGATAACTGTTGTCCCGGTTCATGCAAAGGAAACAATCGGCGTCGGATTGTTTCACAAAATTCTCAATGACTGCGAACTATCAACCGAAGAGCTACGCGATCAAATGTAAGAATGCAGACCTTCGCAACAATCAAAAAAGAAGTCCTACCGCAGTTGAAGGCGAGAAAGGTCTTTGGATTGATCAGATCCGAGATGGAGCTAGTCGAGGCGGAGTTTGCCCGGCAGGCTAATTCAAACGTTCAGGTGATAAATTATCTCGGCGAATACGTCCGCTCATCGGGTGGAAAACGGGTGCGCCCAGCCCTTCTGATTCTCGCAAATTATGCTTCTGGCGGAAATGCCTCCGCTGAAGGCGTCATTCGTCTTGCGACGGTGATGGAAATGCTCCATACCGCGACGCTGGTGCATGACGATATTATCGACAATGCGGACATTCGCCGCAGCAAGGCCTCGGTAAATTCGCGTTTCGGAAATCAGATTGCCGTTCTGATGGGCGACTGGCTGTATATGTCGGCGTTTGAGACTTCTCTGAAAGAGCGTTCTCTGGAAATACTTGAGATCCTTACGCGTATGACGCGAAAGATGACCGAGGGCGAATTGATACAGCTTACAATGATCGGGAACACGGATATTACTGAAGAAGAGTATTTCGATATTGTCCGCCGTAAGACAGCGTATCTCTTTTCCGGGTGTTGTGAGATAGGTGGGATTCTCGCTGGCGCTAATGCTGAACGGCAAGCCGCGCTTCGCGATTACGGAATGAATCTTGGCATCGCTTTTCAACTTGCCGACGATCTGCTCGATTTCACTGCCGACGAACAAGAATTGGGCAAGGCCGCCGGTGCCGATATCATTGAGGGAAAGCTTACACTTCCTCTCATTTTGCTCTGCAAAAAGCACCCGGAACTTAAAGTAGAACTTAAACAAATAATATCCGACAATTCATATCAGAACGGTTCGCGTGCAAAGATATTGGAAATGATCGACGCCGATAAGACCGCCGAGATGATCCGGTCGATTGCTCTGGGTTACGCCGAGAGCGCCAGAAAAAACCTTGAAGTTTTGCCGCAAACAAAGTATTCTCTTGCATTGGAAGAGATTCCCAATTTTGTGATCCAACGGAACAACTAGGTTTTGGCTCGGTTTGTTCACACAAGCGCTTGACGCGATAGCAACCGCAAAGCAAATTCCGCCAACATGTTAGACCCAAAAGTTATAGCACCTCTTCAGGCTCAGTTACGAGAGTATCGCGATAGGCAGAATCATTTGCTTTTGCGTCTGCGTGAGCTTGAAAATGAATCCGCTCTGGTTCGCGAGGAAATTGCCGAGCTTGAAAACAATGCCGAACAGATGGCTTTGACCATCGATACGCTATTAGGCATGATGGGTTCGGGAAGCAAGAGCGTTAAAGGTTTAAAAGGCACTACGATCGAAAACGAATTTCCGCGGCTGCCCGAGGTTCGGAGCATCAAACCGCAAGCTAATTCGAACCAAAATAATTCAAATTCCAGCTACCGGAACAGAAGTTCGGTCACATATTTGAATCAGAACCGAAGTGTGCCGACCCGAACGAACGACATTGAGCCGATAAGCCAACGATTTGCCGACCGCACGATCACGCAGGCGTGTACGCTTCTGCTTCGCGAATCAGGAGTTCCGCTGCACGTCAATCAGCTTTACAATCTGCTCGTTGCGGGTGGAATGGAATTCAAAGGCAATAATCCGACCATTTCGGTAGCCGTTTCGTTGAACAGAAACCGACGCTTTCGCAAGGTCGATCCCGGCACGTTCGATTTAGTCATGCGCGAAGCCTCACAGGCCGCGTCTTAGGCCAGTGCATTCTCCTAACTGACCGTTGTTGGAACTCGCTTCCGGTGCCGGCCGATTCGTATTTTAATCATGAGAAGTTTTGTTTTACTTGCAGTATTAATCGGTTTAATGACCGGTTTCTCGTTTGATATTAGTGCACAGAAAGTCCGGCTGCGATCGCAGATAACGCCGCAGTGCGCTAGCCCCAACCCGAATCTTAAATACTCGGACATCTACGCGGACGGAAATATAGCCGTTCAGGGCAGTTACCTTTGCCGCGGAGCATTTATCTACGACATCTCAAACCCGGATGCTCCGATTCTTGCCAGTTGGTACAATCCGGGCAACAACCAGCAGTTTCTAGAGGCGGTCGTAATCGGAAACCGCGGTTATTTCGGCAGCGGCCAGGGCAGCGGCGGAGTACACATTGTCGATTTGACGAATCCTGCGGCCCCGCAACTGCTGGGCACCGTCGATTCCACCAACGCGAACGCATTCAATTTCATTCACGAAATGGTCGTATTCGACCAGAACGGCGGCAGGTATCTGATCGAGAATTTCAACAGCTCCAACAGCAGCAAGATCCTAAAAGTGATAAACGTCACGAATCCGGCTGTTCCTGTTTTTGTCCGCGACCTTAATCCAACCGAGCCTCAATGGGTCCACGCGATGCATATCCGCGGCAATCGATTGTTTACGTCCGGTTGGGGAAATTCCGGTAACCGCGGGCGGACTGAGATTTACGACATTTCCAATATAGGCACACAAGCTCCGACGCTTTTGGGTTTTATCGAAGACCCGACAAGCATCACCGCCGGCAACAGCATGCACAGCAGTTGGTCGAGTGAGGACGGCAACTATCTTTACAGTGCACGCGAAACCAGCAATGGCACCGGCGACATTCGTGTTTACAACATCACAAATCCCGCCGTGCCGCTTCTCGTAAACAGCATATCGATGGCCCAGTTGGGACTAAACGCAGTTACGCCGCACAATCCAGTGGTGTCAGGCAATTATCTTTACGTTTCGTGGTATCAGGCGGGCGTGCAGGTTTTCGATATTTCGAATCCGGCCAATCCGCAGCGTGTTGGGCAATACGATACGTTTCAGGCGGCCTTTGCACCACCCGATCAAGAGAGACAGGCATTTTTGGATGCCGAGCCGTGGGACATGGTCTGCGGCAGCCAGTACAGACAAAATGCACTTCCGAGTACCTATGACGGTAATTGGGCAGTGTTTCCGTTTCTGGGGCAGAACAAGATTCTCGCCGGCGATCTTTCAAGCGGCCTTTTAATTCTTGATGCCAGCGGCGTCGGCAATCCGCCAAGAAATAAGGTGTCAGACTTCGACGGTGATGGTAAGACAGATCTTTCTGACGTTGAGCAGGGCAGTTTTGACAGCACCAATCTCTGGTCTATACAACGGAGCTCGGATAGTGTTTACGAATACTATGCCTGGGGTGGGGACGCCGACAAACTGATCAACGGCGACTTTGATGGTGATGGACGGTCTGATGTCGCGGTTTGGCGCGGTTCGAATGGAACATGGTATTTGAATCAGAGTTCCGCCGGTTACCGGTTCGTCCAGTGGGGCGTTGAAGGCGATGTCCCGGTAACGGGAGATTATGATGCTGACGGGAAAACGGATATTGCGGTGTGGCGTCCATCAACCGGGCTTTGGTACCTCATTCAAAGTACGCTGGGCGTAAGAACACAGCAGTGGGGCGTCGCGGGAGATAAGGCCTTTGGCGGCGACTATGACGGCGACGGCAAGGACGATATTGTCATCTGGCGACCATCGAATGGCAACTGGTACATTATCCCGAGTTCATCGAGCATACCTGTACAAATAGGATGGGGGCAGCAAGATGACAAGCCCTTACTGGCCGACTTTAATGGCGACGGCCGGGCAGACCTAACCGTTCTTCGGCCCTCGAACAACACTTGGTATATATTCAATCCATTTACCGGCCTATACCGCACATATGTTTTCGGCGTAGCCGGCGATATTCCGGTTCCGGCCGATTACGATGGCGATGGCCAATCCGATGTCTCGGTGTATAGGCCCTCGACCAAGACATGGTATCGCCTCAATAGTTCCGATGGCGGATTTGTTTCTGGCGTTTTCTACGGGTACTATAACGTGTTTCAAAATTTTACTGCACGGCCATTGCCAATGTCGGCACAACCCCAGTAAATCAAATATTTTTTAACCGGCCCGAAGTCAGGCAGCAACTTGACTTTGGGCTTTTTGTTTTTATGATTGCTGTATGAAATTACTTCTGACGATAACCAGCGGTACTTTAGCCAGCCGGATCTTTGAATTGGAGACCGGTTTTTTGACGATTGGCAGGGGCGAAAACTGCAGCGTTCGTTTCGATCCGGCAATGGAACGCATCGCATCCAAACAGCACGCATTTATCGAGGCAAAGGCCGACGGTTATTATCTGACGGATAACGAGAGCACAAACGGCACGTTACTTAACGGCGATCGCATTCAAAAATCGAAACTCAATTCAGGCGATTCTATTCAGTTCGGCAAAAACGGCGTCACGGCGACAGTTACAATACAGCAAATCGACACCGCTCCGTTTCAGGCACCCGAGCAATTTCGTGAGGCTCAGATCCAGCAGTTCAATCAGATCGCCCAGCATCAGCCGGATAATTTTCAGAACTCGATGTCCAATATTGGTCTCGGCAGCATGCCGGCAGTGAGCGTTGAGCCAGAGCCGAGCAAGACAAAGCTTTACATCGGGATCGGCGTCACGATTGTTGCGATCATATTCATGAGCATGATCGTCGGGCTGATAATGTTCACCAGCGTCGGCATCATACCGGCCATAATTGCTTCGGTCGTGGCCTTTATCCCTGCACTTATCTACGTTTTGCCGCTTATATGGATCGACCGCTATGACCCGGAACCCGTTTGGCTGCTTGCGCTTGCGTTCGCATGGGGCGGACTGGTGGCTGTGATCGTGTCGTTTATTATTAATACGGGTGTAGGGGTTGGAGTGCAAATTGCGGTCGGGGGACCGGAAGGAGCAATGCTGGGCGACATTATAGGCGCGGTGGTTTCCGCTCCCGTCGTGGAAGAAGCATCGAAGGGAATCGGCGTCCTTATACTATTAATCTTCTTTCGGCGCTATTTCGACGACATCCTCGACGGAATCGTCTTCGCCGGCGTCATCGCTTTGGGATTTGCCACCGTTGAGAATGTGCTTTATTACGGAAGAGCTATTGGACAGGGCGGATTCGATTCGCTATTGCTGCTTTTTGTCTTACGAGGAATTCTTTCGCCGTTCGCGCATGTGACTTTTACCGCGATGACCGGCATTGGCTGCGGCCTGTCCCGCGAATCACATAACTCGTTCGTCAAGATCATCATGCCGGTACTTGGCTATTTCGGGGCCGTTCTCCTTCATGCAATATGGAACGGTATGGCCGTTTTCCTGAGCGCTCTGGGCGGCCTCGGCGGGTTTCTCATTGGCTATGTCGTGATCGAAATACCATTCTTCCTGATTTTCGTCGGGTTCTGCTTTTACGTGATGTGGCGGCAAGGAAAGATCCTCAAGGAGATGCTGGCCATCGACATCGCCCGTGGCTTGATCCCGAAAGAGCACGGCGACACGGCTGTTTCCGCATTCAAGAGCACAGGCTGGCTTATCAGCGGTTTGTTCAGCGGTAAATTCCTTCCGCGAAGCCGCTATCTCCGGGCGATGGGTAAACTCGGCCTTAGCTATTGGCACATCCAGCGAGCGACTGCCGCGCAGGGCCAGACTGGAAGCTTCCAGCAGAATCCGATCTTGCGCGAAGAAGTTTTGAAATGGCGCGATAAGGTTTAATAGAGAACGACCAGATGCGATAGCAGCGACACACACGAGATAACAAATCAACCATTTCGCTTTCATCTGGAATCCTTTTGTAACCGCCTGCTAGCGGCACTTTGTACGAACTATTGCTAATTAGAGATTTTTCCATGTCAAAAAAACTACTTCTACTATTCATTTTCTGTTTCGGCGTTTTCTTTTCATTCGCACAGGTACCACAAAATCCTGTTACGGATGACAACAGTTATTTCAAACCTATGAAGTGGCGATCGATCGGGCCATTCCGCGGCGGTCGTTCGGTTGCCTCGTGTGGTGTCTTGGGAGACCCTAAGACCTACTATATGGGCACGACCGGCGGCGGCCTTTGGAAAACTGAGGACATGGGAACGAGCTGGCGGAATATATCGGACGGATTTTTCAAGACCGGATCGATTGGTGCGATCGCCGTCGCGCAAAGCGATTCGAATGTCGTGTATGTGGGAATGGGCGAGCACGCCGTCAGAGGTGTGATGACACACGGCGGCGACGGTGTTTATAAATCCACAGACGCGGGGAAAAGTTGGAAAAAGATCGGACTTGATCTGACCCAGCATGTGTCACGAATCATTGTCGACCCGAAGAATCCGGATGTCGTTTATGTTGCGGCGCAAGGTGCGTTATACAGCAAATCGAAAGAACGTGGGCTGTTTAAATCAACTGATGGCGGCGTGACTTGGAGGAATATTCTTTATGTTGACGACAAAACCGGTGCGGCTGAATTGTCGATTGACGCGTCCAACCCAAGAATACTTTACGCGGCGATGTGGGAACACGGGCGCCTTCCTTGGAAAGTGATAAGCGGCGGGCCGGGCAGCGGTCTTTATAAAACTACAGATAGCGGCGAAAGCTGGGAGAAGATGAAAGAGGGATTGCCGGAGGAATTGGGCAAAATGGCGATTGCGGTTAGTTCCTCGAATTCGGAAAAGGTCTACGCGTTGATCGAAAGCGACTCTGAGAAGGACGCAGGTGGCTTGTTCGTTTCGAACAACGCCGGGAAAAAATGGAGCCGAGTGTCGGACGACAACAGACTGACACAAAGAGCCTGGTATTACATTGAATTATTTATTGATCCAAACAATGAGAACACGATTTACGTCTTGAGTGCGCCAGCGTTGCGGTCGAATGATGGCGGCAAAACTTGGGAAACTCTATCAGGCACTCACGGCGATTATCACGATCTGTGGATCAATCCCGGCAATTCGAACAACATGGTAATTTCAAACGATGGCGGAGCCGCGATCACGTTTAATAAGGGAAAAACGTGGAGCACACAGAGCAATATGCCAACGGCGCAGTTCTATCGCATCAATGTCGATAATCAGTTTCCATATAGAATTTACGGCGGACAGCAGGATAATTCATCAGTTTCAATTGCCAGCCGCGAGGCTGGAAGCGGCGGCATCACTCCGGCGAGCTGGACGGCCTCTGCGGGCGGCGAGAGTGCGTTTCTCGCTTTCGATCCGGACAATCCGAAATTTGTTCTGGGTGGAAGTTACCAGGGCACGATCGAAGTTGTTGACGTGAACGCAAAGGCGGGTACGAATATTATGGCGGCGCCGATCCAATATCTTGGCCGGGATGCGAAAGACATTAAGTATCGCTATAACTGGAATGCTCCGATCATCTGGAGCAAACACGAACCCAACACGTTTTATCACGGCTCACAGTACCTGCTGAAAACAAGCGATCTCGGGAAATCGTGGAAAGAGGTTTCGCCCGACCTTACCCGCAACGAAAAAGAAAAGCAGGGAAAGGGCGGCGGGCCATATACGAATGAAGCAGTTGGTGCGGAAAATTACGGAACGCTTGCGTACGTCGTGGAATCGCCACACGAGAAAGGAGTTATCTGGACTGGAAGCGATGATGGACTTGTCCAATTGACCAAAGATGGAGGTGCCACCTGGAAGAACGTCACGCCAAAGGGCCTGGCGGAATGCCTGATAAATGCGATCGAGATCTCCCCATTTGATAAAGGAACTGCCTATATCGCGACGACTCGTTTCAAATTCAACGATCACACGCCCGGCTTATACAAAACCACCGACTATGGAAATTCCTGGACTAAAATTGATACTGGAATTCCCTCAAATGCGTTTACACGTGTTGTCAGAGAAGATGAAGTGCGAAAAGATCTGTTGTTTGCGGGCACCGAGCTTGGGTTATTTATTTCATGGAACGGCGGTATCAATTGGTCGCCATTTCAATTGAATCTGCCGATCACGCCGATCACGGATCTGCGTGTTCACAAAGGGAATCTTATCGCCTCCACGTCCGGAAGATCGTTTTGGGTATTGGATGACCTGAGTTTGATTCGGCAATACAAAAAAGGTATCGCTCCTTTCTCGATCTACCAGCCCTCAAATCCATATCTTGTTAACGGTTCGAGTGAATTGGATAAATCAGATGAAGACTTTACCGGAGCCAACCCACTTCGAGGTGTCAATCCAGCCAACGGCGTCGTTGTCTATTACAATTTGCCTGAGTTGAAAAAGACTGAACATATTTCGATGGAAATCAAAGATGCCGGAGGGAAAGTCGTTCGCAGTTTTACCTCAAAAGGGGATGAGAAATTCCTGGAATACGACGGTGGTCCGAAGCCCGAACCGCTTTTATCGAAATCGAAGGGATTGAATCGGTTTGTTTGGGACATGCGATACCCGACAATGCCGGGCGTTGCGAACGTTTATATCGAGAGCAGCTTTGCGGGACATAAGGCCTCACCCGGAAAGTACAGCCTCGCGGTGAGAATGGGTGAACAAAAGGTTTCGACCGAATTCGAGATTCTTGCTAACCCCCTTTACCCGACAACCGTCTCGGCCTATCAGGAATACGATCAGCTCATGTCGGGTATGGAAGCCGAATTAACCTCCATGCACCGAATGGTGAACAGGCTTTTTGAAAATCAAAAACAGCTTGAATCGTTGCTGGTTTCATTGCCGGAAGGCGAAAAATTTAATGCTGTAAAGAAAGAAGGTGAGGCATTGATGAAAAAATTAAAGGCCTGGGACGAGGAAATGGCCCAGCGAAAATCAAAGGCTTATGATGACGTGGAGAATTTTCCAAATAAATTTACTGCGAATTACATGTTTCTGATCAACCAAACCGAAAGCGACCTTCCAAGAGTTAATCAACCGTCGTTGGACTTGTTGAAACAATTGAATGGTGAATGGTCCAAACTAAGAGCTCGAGGTAACGAAATTCTCGATACCGATATCCCGGCAATGAATAAAATACTTTGGGATGCCGGAAAAGGCGCTATCTGGAAAGATTGACTTTGTACCACCACCTCATTAGCTGCCGTCGAGCGCAAAAAACAGGAGCCAACCTTGAAAAGTTCGCTCCTGTTTGCGTTTAATGGTAGGCCGAGCAGGGATTGAACCTGCGACCCGCGGATTAAGAGTCCGCTGCTCTGCCAACTGAGCTATCGACCCAAAACTCCGCAATTATAGCAACAAAGAAATTCAAAGTCCAAACCGGGAGCAGTTGTCGGCGGTCAGTTGCCAGTAGTCGGTTTCAAGCTTGTCAACGGGCAACCGTTCTTCTCATTAAACTTATTCTGTGCTACAAAAAGAAGGCGGAATCGACCGGCCACTGACAACCGACAACTGACTACCGCTAATGAAAGAATGTCCAAAATGCGAGATGTGTCTCGCGGATGAAGTAGGCTTCTGTCCGAACGATCAGACAGCGACACGATTTTCGCTGCCGGGTGGGCAGCTTTTGGCGGGCCGCTACTTTCTCGAACGCCGCCTCGGACGCGGTGCGATGGGGCAGGTCTATCTTGCAAACGACACTAAGTTTGCCGCCCGTAAAGTTGCCGTAAAAACCGTCAGGCAGGACATACTAAACAGCGAAGACCTGCAGGAAGGCGAGGCGATTGCCCGTTTCGAACGTGAGGCTCAGTCGGCAGCCTCGATCCAGCACCCGAACACCGTCAGCGTCACCGATTTCGGCGAATCGGGTGACGGCATCTTTTATCTCGTGATGGAGTACGTCGAGGGCGAGACGCTTCACAAACTCCTCCGCCGCGAGGGAACTCTGCCGGTTAAGCGAGCCGTTCGCCTGTTGCGTCAAATCGCCGACGGTGTGGACGCAGCTCACGACCTCAATATTCTTCACCGCGATCTGAAGCCCGCGAATATCTTTCTGATGCAGAAGGGAAAAGGCGGCGACGGGTTCATAAAGGTCGGCGATTTTGGCCTCGCCAAGATCATCAACCAGACGGTGACCGATTTCAGCTCCAACGCTACGCCGTCTTCACGCGGAATAATCGGCACGCCGGAGTTTATGTCGCCCGAGCAAATGCAGCCCGAAGTCGGTGTCGACGGCCGGGCAGACCTATACGCGCTCGGGACCATCGCATACTTGATGCTTGGCGGGCGCACGCCTTTCACGGGTGACATGATGCAGCTTGTTATGCAGAAGATAATGCATAAGGCTCCGCCGCTGTCGTCCATCCGAACCGATATTCCCGCTGCGGTAGAACAAGTGATAATGCAGTCGCTCGAAATGGAGGCGAAAGATCGGCCGGAATCCGTTTCCGAATGGATAACAAAGCTCGAACAGGCAGCGGAGGGCGTTGACGAAGCTCAGCGAGCCGGTATATCGAGGCTCATCGTCCTTGCGCCGGTTGCCGCAGAGGTTTACATCGACGACGAGCGTAAGGGAAGCGTCGGCAGCTCTGGCCGTGTTGTTTTGAGCGACATTCCGGCGGGACAACATATTTTGCGTGTTTCAAGGGCAGGCGAACGCGACGACGAGCGAGTTATCGAGATCCGCGAAGGTGCAAACGAGCAGGTCATTCAGGCGACGCTGAAATCGCCAAAGGAGGCCGGCAGCCATCCTTCGCCTTCGCAGGGAAGCAGCAGCGGCGGCATTCATTCGAGCGTAATGCCCGGAATCGTTGCCTGCTCAAATTGTAATTCCCGATTTGCGGAAGGCGTTAAGTTCTGCGGACGGTGCGGAAACCGGTCGTTCATTATGGTCAGCCCCGGCGAATCGCCCGGTTCGTTTCCTTGTCCGAGATGCTCAAACCTGCTGCCGGAATTCTCGCGTTTTTGCGGCCGGTGCGGATTGAGTATCGGCACCGGTACGACGTCCGGCTTTAATCAACCAAAGAGTTTTGCGACAAATCCGGCGAGTTTTACCCCACAGCAAGCCGAACGCATCTGCCGCCGGTGCAACGGCTCCTATCCTCCACACATCAAATTCTGCGGCCGCTGCGGTTACAGTCTCGTGTAGCCGCGATCTCAGGCTTAACAGTCGCGTTTCGCGGGGCAAATGCGTATAATGTCCAAGTCCGAGATGTGTCGATTGAGACATAAAGGAACGCGACGATGAAAATTTGCCCAACCTGCCGCAAAACCTATTCCGACGATGGACTGAATTTCTGTCTTGACGACGGCTCGGTTCTCACAATCAGCGGCGGTGTGTTACCTGAAACGATGATGATGAATCAGCCGAGGTTTACTGACCCGAATACGGGGATCGGTAACACACCGGGCATTCAATCGTCATACGGCAATCAAGCTGGGCATTCGATGCAGCCGAAAAAATCGTCGAAGACCTGGATTTGGGTAGTTGGAATTCTGGGTATTCTGGTTTTGATATGCGGCGGGGGCGGTGTTGCCGGTTTGCTTTATTTCGCGTCATTCGAGACGGATAGGAACACCGGTCCAGCCGGATCAAGCCCTACGCCAACCCCGGTTCGGGCAACGCCAACTCAGCCGCCGTTTGAAAGAACCGACGTGACGGCCATCGATCTTTCCAAATGGGTAAGCAAAACGTCGAAATTCGGAAACACGGAATTCACCGACGGCGAGTTTTTTATGAGCTCCAAACAGAAAGGCTACTATTACGTTGTTGCGGCGCCGGCCGACTATAAGACAGAATCGGCCAGTACGACGGTTGTTCTCCGAAACGTTAACGGCGCGGACTCAAGCCTCGGGTATGGGATTGTTTTTCACAGCAATCCAACACCGCTTGAGCAGGGTTATGCGTTAGTTATAGATTCAAAAAAACAAAGATATCGCGTTGTCCGGCACGCACCCGGAAAAGAGATCGATGTGATTAACTGGACCAGTTCCTCCGCAATAAAAGACGGCTCTGGCGAAAACACGCTTGAGGTTCGCGACAAACCCGACCGCGTAGAGCTCTACATCAACGGCGAAATGGTCACTTCCATTAAAAACACCTACGGGTACAAGGGCGGCGTTGTCGGACTTTACACGGGCGATGCCGCTAAAGTTGGCTTCAAAAAGCTGGAGATCGCCAGGTAGAGCCCGCGAATCTTGTCTGAATCGATATGAAGAAATGTCCAAGGTGCGGACAAACCTACACTGAAAGTGCGATAAACTTCTGTCTGAACGACGGTGAGTTGCTCAGTTACCTTGCGGATGACGCACCGAAAACCGTACTGCAGAACGCACCGCTTAGCTTTACTGACGATTCGCCGCCGACTGAGTTTCTCGATCGGGCCCGCGTCACGAGCGAGACCAACTGGCCGCCGCACGCATCACCGATCCAATATCAAAGCCCTCAGCAGGACGCCCAGCCTATTTTTAGCCAGTATCCGATGAATGTTTCACCTGATCAGACTTTAGCGATCGTATCGCTGGGATTGGGGGTCGGAAGTATGACTGTCGGCTGGTGCTGTTCGCTCGGCCTAGTCCTTGCACCTGCCGCAATTATCATCGGGTTTATCTCATTGTCACAGATCAAAAAGAACCCGCAGACCAAGGGAGGCCGTGGCTTCGCAATTGGGGGAATGGTCGTGGGTTCGATTTTCCTGGCGTGCTATCTGTTGTATTTATTGTTTATAATACTGATGGCATTGCTCTCATAGGTAGCAATTTGCAACCACAATTCGATAACTTTCCCTGAAGATGCCTTTGGTATAGGTATTTATTTAGCTGAATGCGTGTAACCCTACATGTCGTTGCCGGGCCGCAGACCGGACGCGATTTCAAATTTGAACAGCACGACACCTTTATGATAGGGCGAAGCGAAGACGCACAGTTTTGCTTGCCGCACGACCGTTTTTTTTCCCGTCATCACTGCATTTTGGAGATAGCTCCGCCACAGTGCTTTCTTCGCGATCTAAGCTCGACAAACGGAACATTCGTCAACGGCATTCGCGTCGAAACTGCTCATCTGAAACACGGCGATCGCATTCAGGGAGGGGAAACCGTTCTTGAGGTCGAGGTGGCAGCGGATCAAAGTGAGTATTCGCCCGGTTTCCCCGGGATCGGCGAAAAAACCGAGCCGTCGCTGATCACGGTTCTCTGCCTCAATTGCAGCGTTCCGTCAAATGCCGAGGCTTCGCGGCCCGACGCCAAGCTTTCATTTGTTTGCGACGATTGTCGTGAAAAACTTCGTAAAAATCCGCAGCCGATACCGGGCTATCAGATGATGCGTGTCCTCGGCCAGGGCGGAATGGGCAGCGTTATGCTTGCCCGCTCGGAGCGTGACGGAAGTGCTGTCGCCATCAAGACTCTCTTGCCCGAAGTCGCTGTCAGCGAACAATCGCTAAAGCGGTTTATGCGTGAAATCGAAGTCTCATCGTCGCTTCAGCACCCCAACATCGTCAGCTATATCGAACATGGCTCGCACAATGGGATCGTATATCTTGTTACCGAGTATGTCAGCGGAATGGATGCGTCAAAGCTCGCCAAACATCGCGGCGGCAAGCTTAGCTACAAGGAAGTCGTAAAGATCATCGAGCAGACGCTGTTGGCCCTCGATTTCGCCCACGGCAAAGGGTTTGTCCACCGCGATATTAAAGAGCAGAACATATTGGTTGACGGGAATTTCCCGAACTATCTGGCGAAATTGACCGACTTCGGCCTGTCAAAAAGCTATAAACAAACCGGCATGAGCGGCGTGACGATGGTCGGGGACGTCGCGGGCACTATCGCTTATATGCCGCCGGAACAGGTGCGAGATTTTAAGGAGGTGCGTCCGCCATCGGATATTTACGCGGTCGGGATGACCGCTTACAGTCTTCTGACAGGAGCCCATGCCCTCGACATAAGCCCAAAGGCCGGCATTTCCGAGACGGTCAAGGCTATCTTCGAAAAACCCATAATTCCAATCGGAAACCGTGTTCCGGAGGTTCCATTACGCGTCGCCGCCGTTTTCGAAACGGCCCTTGCAAAGCAAGTCGAACTTCGTTGGCGGACGGCTGGTGAAATGCGCGAAGCATTGTTGCGAGCCGTTTCCAGCGTCTAATTTCTATCTCACCGTTTAGAGCGGGGCTTGCCCCGCGATTGAGTCTATAAGGCGGAAACGCGAACGTGAATGAGCGTGCGTCATCATTACGAAATCGCACGCCCGTTCGCGTTTCTGCCCATAAAGTCTTACATGGTCTTTGTAACCTTTGTCAGCGAACGCGGAGCGTCTGGGTCCAATCCTTTTGTTTCGGATAAATAAGCGGCAAATAATTGTGCAGGAATAATGAAGGGAATTGGTGAAAGGAACTCGTCGATCTCGCTCGACAGCATCAAACTGCGCGATGACGAACCTGCGATCTTGCTGTCGTTTGTGATCGAAAGACAGTCGGCATGAAGCTCGTGAAGGCGCCCCAACAGATCGAGACTGCTTTGCTGCGTAACGCCGATGGGCGCGAACAAAACGACAGGAAATCGCCTTTCGACAATTGCCAGCGGCCCGTGGAAAAAATCAGCCGACGAAAATCTCTCGGCGACGACGTAACACGTCTCCATCAGCTTTAACGCCAGCTCGTACGAATTTCCGTAATTCATACCGCGCCCGACGACAACGCAGTTTTCCATAAATGCATACCGCTGAACAAGTTGCTCAACTTCCGGCTGGAGTTTGAGGGCTTGTGCCGCATATTCGGGGATTTTGTGATAGTCGAGCCGTTGATTCCCCAGCGCGGCCGCTAGCATATAAAAGTGCAGCATCTGGCCGGTGTATGTCTTTGTTGCGGCGACCGATTTCTCACGGCCGGCGTGGATGAGCAGGGTCTCGTCGGCGATCTTTGCCATGGTCGAATCCGATTCATTCGTAATGCCAAGCGTATAAGCTCCCGATTCCTTTGCCCGTTCAAGAACAAGATTGATATCTACACCCTCGCCCGACTGGGAAACGCCGATCACCAACGCTCGATTAAGCCGCACCTTTGCGTCGTAAAGGGTAAAAACGGACGGGGCCGAAAGGGAAACGGGTATTCCGGTAGTCACCTCAAGCAGATACCGGCCGAACAGGGCCGCATTATCCGAGCTGCCGCGGGCGACAAGAACAATCAGGTCAATATCTTTCTTTCGTAAAAAATCGCCGAGCTTTGTAACTTTTTCGCGTTCACCGTCGATCGTTCGCTGCAAAATCTCCGGCTGTTCCGCGATCTCTTTAAGCATTAATGACATAATTTTAAAGTTTTTAGCTCAACTATCTTTAGGTACTTACTTTAAGTATTGTGGTGGGGAGGTTTAGGGTGTCGGATTGTCATGTACGTCTCCATCAGCCGCAACAAGCTGCTCCTCCTCCTCCTCCTTGTCCTCGGCCATCTCGGTCAAAACCGAGTTTATCGCGCCGCCAATCAATATCGCGGTTCCCGTCAGAAACATCCACAACATCAATATTATAACCGCCCCGAGCGAACCATATGCTCGATTGTAGGTGTTGAAATACTGCAAATACAGCCGAAAACCACCGGTAAACATTAACCACAACATCATCGCGACCAGTGCGCCGGGTGTGATCCAGACCCATCTGAATTTATCGAAACACGGTACCCAACTGTAGATTATCTCAGTAGCAAACAAAAGAACGGCCATTAGAGAAATCCACTGAATACCGACCAAAACAAGCGGCGATGTAACCCTAAACCCTAGTAAGCTCAACAAATACTGGAATATTTCCCAACCCGATGAGACTACAACAAGCGCAATCCCCAGCAAAACGATGAAAAGCAGGGTCAATACCAGCGACTGCAGTTTGGTATTCCACCACGAGCGGGCCTCTTTCAGATCGTAAACCGCATTTAATGAACTCCGAATACTGTCAATACCGGCGGACGCCGACCACAGCGTGACGAAAATGCCAATAGTTAATTTACCACCTGAACTATTTTCAACTATCTCGTCCAGCGTTTTGTGGACTAGGTCGAACGCAGACGGCGGCATTATTTGAAAAAGATAACCGTAAAGCTCACGCTTCAGGCTCACAGTGCTTTCCAGAACCAGACCGGCGAGCGTAACCAAAAACAATAGGAGTGGGAAGAAGGCGAATGAAAAATAAAAGGCAATCTGAGCGGCTCGATTGAAGAGATCCGAGGAATCCACTTTCAAATAGAGCTTGCGGAAGAAAGACTTCCATTGGTCTTTGGTGAACAACTGCATTTGACCCATCCCCTCGCTCGTCACTTCGAACCGCCGCTTTGGATTCTACCCTCGCGAGCGTTCAAGCAGCGTCATCGACAATGCGCTTAATAAAACCCGCTCTTCCTCGCTCTCAGACAACTGGGTGAGCAGCGTCAAGTGAAATTTGCCTTCAAAAAACGCGGGCTGCTTCTGCAGCCGCGCTATCGGCGTTCCGTCGATTCGCGAGATAATATAAGACGGATTAAAGAAATATCCCGTGAACATTCCTAACACAGGAATCTCGCCGACCAGCGAATCAACGACCTTGATCCAGCCATTTTCCTCATTGATCTTCATTACGCCATTTGCGGTCTGGTCGTGAATCTCATAATTCGCACGCCAAATCGAACGCATGCCCTGCCGCTTGATCGAACCGAGCTGATTGCCGGCCGAATCGGTAAAGTTATACTTTGCCGAAAAATCTAAAACGCGGTCGGCTTTTATGTTGTAAAGATGCTGCGTCTGGCTCTCGTCCGCAAAAATATTGATGTCTTCTTTTAGCTTGAAGAGCTTCTGCTTTACGTATCCGAGTAGTTGCCCGTCGGCGCCGCGAATGTAGATCTGGCTCGCAATTGCAAGAAGCTTGAACGATAACTCGATTGGATAATTCAACTTTTTTCCTCGCTCTATGGTGTTCGATTACAACATCAGTATTCTAACGCATTTGTGGTCCGGCAAATAGGTCTGCGGAGTTATCGAGCACGCTAACTGTAACGCCGCGGCACTCGTCGGTCGATGCCGCAGGTTGTCTCGTAAGAGATAGTGTCGGTTGCGGCCGCAAGATCTTCGGCTGTGATCGATAAGCCGTTTTGCTCGCCGATCAGCACGACGCGATCATCGACTCGTACGCCCGGCACGTCGGTGACATCGATGATCGTCCAGTCCATCGATATGCGTCCGACGATCGGGGCGAAAGCGCCGTTAATAATCGCCCGTCCGCGATTTGAAAGCACGCGGGGGATCCCGTCCTGATAGCCGATCGGAACCGTAGCGATGAGCGAATCCCGTTCAGTGACAAATGTTCGTCCGTAACCAAAGCTGCTGCCGGGCGGTACGCGTTTCAGGTGAGCGATGTGCGTGACGAGGGAAAGCACGGGTTTTAACACAGGCTTTTCGATGTCTTTGGGAAGAACATCGCCGCCTAGGCCATACAGCACGCCGCCGAGCCGGACCATATTGCCCCTCGATTCGGGATGAGCGATAGCCCCGGGCGAGTTCGCCATATCCACATATTTGGGTCGGAACCCGTTATCGCGAAAGATGTCGACGGACTCGTTGAGCTTTCGAATTTGCTCGCCGGTAAATTCGTTTTCGGAGAGATCGTCGGCCACCGCAAAGTGCGTCATTATTCCTTCAACGTTCAAACTAGTAAAGGATTTAACCTGTTCGGCAAATGCATCAATCTCTTCAAATCGAACACCGATCCGTCCCATGCCTGTGTCCACTTTGATATGTATGTTGGCCGTCAGCCCTTTTCGTTTAGCCGCGGCGTTCAACCATTCGGCTTGATCGAGACGGTAGATAACCGGCGTCAGATCGTAATCAAGCAGCAATTCCTCCTGACCTTGCCAGAAGCTGCCGAGACAAAGAATAGGCTTCCGAATTCCCGCGTTTCGTAGTTCAACACCTTCTTCCGGCAGCGCGACACCGAACCAATCGACGCCGTCGGCTTCAAGCCTTATTGCGCATTCGACCGCGCCGTGGCCGTACCCGTTTGCCTTGACGACAGCCAGACACCCAATATCTTGGCCGATAAATTTGCGCACGGAATCTAAATTGAATGAGAGATTCTCCAAATCTATCTCGGCCCAGGTCGGTCGATGTAAAGTTCGCTCGGACATTTTCGGGTTTAATAAATCGACGTACGTCGAACTAAAAGTATTACTTTAACTGTCTGTATCGCGACACTTAAAGTAAATTCTAGAGCGGTATGTTGCCGTGCTTCTTCGGCGGGTTAGTATCGACTTTGTTTTGGAGCAGTGAGAGCGCACGAATCAGCTTCGGACGCGTTTGTGACGGCTCAATAACTTCGTCAATAAAACCGTGTTCCGCCGCAATATACGGATTGGCGAATTTTTCGGAGAATTCGTTAACGATCCTTTGCCGGTTTTCTTCCGGATTGGTCGTGTCGGCCAATTCCTTTCGATACAGAACACCGACTGCTCCTTCCGCACCCATAACGGCGATCTCTGCGGTCGGGTAGGCGAAGTTAATATCGGTTCGTATATGTTTGGAAGCCATTACGCAATACGCCCCGCCGTAGGCTTTTCGCGTAATCACCGTAATCTTCGGCACAGTCGCCTCGGCAAACGCATACAACAGCTTTGCTCCGTGACGGATAATGCCGAGATGCTCCTGATTGACGCCCGGCAGAAATCCGGGAACGTCTTCGAAAGTTATCAGAGGAATGTTAAAGCAGTCGCAGAAACGCACGAACCTCGCGGCTTTCACCGAAGCATCGATGTCGAGAACACCGGCGAGAAATGCAGGCTGGTTCGCGACGATACCGACCGAAAACCCGCCCAATCTAGCAAATCCGATAACAATATTCTGCGCGTAATGCTGCTGAACCTCAAAGAAATAGCCGTCGTCGGCAATATTGTGAATAATGTCGCGGATGTCGTATGGCTGATTCGAAGATTCGGGGACCATCGAATTTAACGCAACATCAGCTCGATCGGAAGGATCGTTTGTCGGAACAAACGGCGGGTCGTCCATGTTATTGGACGGCATGAACGAAAGTAATTCTCGCGTGATCCGCAAAGCATGTTCGTCCGAATCGGCGGCAAAATGAGCAACACCTGATTTTGCGTTGTGCGTCATCGCACCGCCAAGCTCGTCCTTTGTCACCTCTTCGTGCGTAACCGTCTTTATCACGTCCGGGCCGGTGATGAACATGTACGATGTGTCTTTGACCATCACGTTAAAGTCGGTGATCGCCGGTGAATAAACCGCACCGCCTGCACAAGGCCCCAAGATACAGCTGATCTGCGGGATGACGCCGCTTGCCAGCGTATTGCGAAGAAAAATGTCCGCGTAACCGCCGAGAGATACAACGCCTTCCTGAATCCTCGCACCGCCGGAATCATTCAGCCCGACGACCGGCGCACCGGTTTTCATCGCCATGTCCATTATCTTGCAGATCTTCTTTGCGTGAGTTTCGGACAGTGAACCACCGAATACCGTGAAGTCCTGCGCAAACACAAATACCTCGCGTCCATCGACCAACCCGTGGCCCGTAACCACGCCGTCACCAGGGAATTTCTGTTCTTCAAGCCCGAAGTCGGTCGAGCGGTGAACGACGAACTTGTCGAATTCTTCAAAACTGCTTTCGTCCAGAAAGAAATCGATCCGCTCGCGGGCCGTCATCTTGCCCGATGCTTTTTGCTTTTCAATCCGGGCTTTCCCGCCGCCTTCTTCCGCAAGCAGCGATCTTTCTTTCAAACGCTCAAGTTTGTTTTTTACGCGGGTTTCAGGTTTCATAAATGTAACGACATTTTAGCGTAAACCGTGGCAAATGTTAATACAACCGTTCACATGCGAGAGATAACGAAAATTTCGAGCCGCGACAACGCAAAACTCGTTTCAGCCCGAAAGGTCCGTGAAGGTAAGATTGAAGATCTGATTTTCATCGAAGGCGTGCGTTTGGCGGAGGAAGCATTGCGATCGACCCTGACGGTTAGGGATTGTTTCGTTACCCCTGCGTTCGTGGAGACGGAACGCGGCAGGGCCTTGATCGACATGCTTCACGCCGAAAATCTCCCCATTTACGAAGTCGCCGAAAGCTTGTTTCGGTCGATCGCGGACACTAAAAACTCGCAGGGAGTAGTTGTGATCGCCGTTCGTCCCCTCGGCGGCCTTGCCGGAATCGAAAAGAATATTGGATCAGAAAAATCGGCAATCGTCGTGTTTCTTAGTGAGGTAAACGACCCGTCAAACCTAGGCGCCGTCTTTCGGACGGCAGAAGCCGCTGGAGTCGCCGGAATAGTCGTGTCGAAGAATTCTGCCGATGTATTTTCGCCAAAAGGCCTGCGTGCGGCAATGGGGTCAAGTCTTCGAATTCCGGTTTGGGAAAATGCCGATTTGTCCGAGGTAATTTCGTGGTCGCGAACTAACGGCCTTACAACAACAGCGGCGGATATCGCTGCCGAGGCCGCATACACTGATATTGACTGGAAACAGCCGCGTCTGATCGTTTTTGGATCGGAAGCACGTGGTCTCAGCCCGGCAGTTTTGGAAGCCCTTGATGAAACGATGAAAATCCCAATGCAAAACGGCGTCGAAAGCCTGAATCTCGCCGTCTCAGTCGGAATCATTCTCTTCGAAGCCGTTCGGAAAAAATCTCTCTAACGTATAAATTAGCGGATCGGTTGGCCTGTGTTGACCGCCGAGTTTACGCCGGAGTTAGTGTTTGCGACAGGTGCCGAGGCTCCAGCGGCAATCTCCTTCGCAAATTCCTGCGACGCCTGCGGACTGTCGATAATCGCAACGGCCATTGCGATCTCGGCCGAGAGAGTTTTGGCATTCGAAGCCTCGACTTGTGACAGGCGGTTCTTTGCTTCACCGAATGAGCGCTTTGCTTCCCAATATTTACCTGTTAGCAAAAAGGCACGCCCCAGAAGAAAATAATCTTCGGCAACATCTGCGCTTGCGGAATTGGCCGTCAAATATTTTAGCGGATCTGAATCAACTTGACGCCGGCCTTCTTCAAAAGAAGTAAGCGGAATATTGTTGCTTTTTTGTTCGGTAATGATAGGCGTTTCCGAGGGCTGGGGGGGCATTTCTTTCCCAAGCAGGAAATAAACTGCGGCCGAACCTATCACAGCACCCGCGATCAGCAACGCGATCGCCGAAGCGGCCTTGCTCAAAAATCCTTTGCTTGTTTCAGGGCTGTCGGACTCGTAGCTCGAGACCGTCCGGCTTGGCTCGGGATCGGCGGTTGGTTCTTCCTGGGCGGGAATAAACACGCTTTCCGAATGATAAGTGTCCGAGGCCGATTCCACCGGCTCGTCCGCGTAAATTTCTTCCGGATGCTCAAGCAGATCTGCTCCGTCATCATTGTCAACAGGTTCGGCGAATGCCGTCGTGTTTTCGGGTACCTCCAGTTCAACCTCAGCATTTTCAAGCTCTTCGGCAATATTTATCGTATCGTGCGGTATTTCGCTCGCTTCGTCTTTTTCGGCGACCGACTCGAACGGTGACCGTGCGGCTGCGATGGTGACTTGCTCTGGGTCAGTATCGACATCCTCAACCGTTACCTGTTTTTCCCCGGCAAACTTAATAATTACCGCCGTCAAATTGTCTTCGGCACCGCGCTCGAAGCAAAGCGCCTTCATTTTTTCGCATATTTCGGACGGATCGCTTTCCGATGCCAGAAGTGCTTCTATTTCTGAATCGACGATGTGCCGGGTAATCCCGTCAGAACAGAGAAGGAATGTTGTCGCCGGGTGTACGATGAGCATTTTTATGTCGGGATCGACCGTGTCTTCGGCCCCTAACGCACGGCTGATCACGTTGCGGCTCGGATGATTCAGTGCCTGCTCGGGCGTCATTCGTCCAGCCCTAACCTCTTCTTCGACAACAGAATGGTCGTCGGTCTCGCGAAACAGACGGCCGTTTGCATCGACGCGATAGATGCGCGAATCGCCGACATGGGCAAGCGTCGCTATGTCGCCGGCGACGTGCAGGGCAACAACGGTTGTCGCCATCGAGGCCAGTTGCGGAAGGTCTTGCGACATCTGAAAGATCGCACCGTTTGCCCGTTCAATCGCGATCCGCATCGTATCTTCCGGGTCAGCGTCGTCGTCTATATTAATGAATGCTTCGCCGAGTATTTCGACTGCCATTTGTGAGGCGACTTCGCCGGCCTGAGCTCCGCCGACGCCGTCGGCAACGACAAAAACCCCGTGATTCTGCAACTCAAGGTACGAATCTTCGTTCTGCGGCCTAGTCGGGTTAAGCCCTCTATCGCTTACCGCCGCCGATTTAAACTGAAGGCCGATCATCATCATATGTTCTCCCATCCGTTACGAACGGCAGTGACACTAAAGAGGTATAAATTCAATGTGTTCCAAGATAAGGGTTACGGTAATGCCTGAACGTTATCCTGCCGCCGGTCTATCGCATTTCGGTGCGAAAAGGCCATCAGCATACCGAGCATTACGAAGCTGGTGATCAGCGAAAAACCGCCGTGGCTTACAAACGGTAATGTGATTCCCGTCATAGGCAACGCGCGCGTTATACCGCCGATATTTACAAGGGCTTGGAAGCCGATAAAGGAAGCCAAACCGATGCAGCACAGCTTGCTGAACATGTCTCTGGAATCCAGTGCGGTCCGCACGCCCGCGCTCACAAACACAATTAGGGCAAAGGTTAACAACAAACCGCCGAAAAGTCCAAGTTCCTCGGCGAGTGCAGCGAAAATATAATCGGAGTCCGCAACCGGTATTAATTCGGGGTACCCGAGACCCAAACCACGGCCTGTCGTTCCACCCGATGCGAGCCCAAATGTCGCTTGTGCGGGTTGGAAGGCGAGCACGTCAAACCATGCATCGACGTTGATCGTTCGTTGAAGATTCGGGTCTTCTTCGATCATCTGCGGCAGATTCGGGTCTTTCTCGACAAGTTTTCGATAATATTCGTCGTAATCCTCTTTCCACCATTTGGTTTCAGGCGTCGGAGGATTAAACCCGTCAAGCCATAGATGGAATCGCTGCTGAATACGGTTAGGCAAAACCTGTTTCACGGGCGAGGCAAGAGTTGGAAGGAGCGGTATCTTCTCCTGCGTCTTTTCGGGCAATGCTCCGACCACGAGTATTCCAACCATGAACAATACGCTTCCGACAAGTACGAACCGTTGCGAAAACCGCCTGACAGCGATCAGGTAGAGTGTGGCGTAGACCCCGCTGAACACCATCATCTGACCGAAGTCCTTCAACACAAAAAACGGCAGGAAGGGAAGTATTGCCATGAAAACCAGCGGAACGACGTCCTTTGCCCGCGGGATGCCCCAGTATGTTTTCGCGAGATTCTTGTAGAGAGCGGCCAAGATAGCCGCAAAGCCTATCAAAAACGGGATCTTCGCGAGTTCCCAGGGCGTCAAATTCCCACCGAACTTTCCGGCACGCGACCATATGGCCGCGACGAACAGCGGCACAAGTGTCAGCAATACAATAAGAAAACCGTTCTTTTGCAGCAGTTCTAGAACTCTGTCTCTTTTCAACAGCAGGAAAGCGCCGATCAGGCCGAGGATGCCGAGGATCGGATTTACGGTTTTTCCAGATGCGAGAACGCTTCCGAGCTCCTCGGCTGACGGTGTCGGCGTTTCGCTTGAGAGATCGACCGGCGACGGCGGAGACGGAGGTAGCCCCATCATCTGTTTCTTCTCAGCCGAATAATTTTCCTGAATATAATGAAGCTGAAGCGTCTTTATCTTTTGCTGTCGAGCCTCTGCCTTGTCCTTTCGAGAGATATATTCCGGATCGCTAAACAGCCTGTATTGAACCGTTAAGCCAACAGAAAACAACAAAACAGCGCAGGTATAGACGGTCCAGTTTCCCTCAAACCTCGCAAACCTCTTTAAGAAAATTGGCAGGATCGCGAGGAGGCTCAGCAGCCCGATATTTCGCACCGCCGTAAACCACGAGGTCTCGTAACCTCGAATCAAGCCGCCGTAATAGATCGCGTAGTGAGAGACGGCCGCCAAAAAGACGATCAAAACCAAAATAAAAAAATGTGATGACGTGCGATTCTTCAATTTCTTAAGCTCCGCCTCTAACTCCCCTCCTGTCTTAGGAGGGGTGGCCGTCTTTGCGGCCGGGGTGGTGAGGGGTACAGTCGCTCCGTATGATTGGGTGGTTCTCTCGTCCCATGGTTCGCCCGACTCCTACCTCGGCCGTCTCTTTGGTGCCGGAGCGGGAGCGGCTTTCGGTCTGTATCTTTCACCCAAAAGCCCCAATTCCCGCGCCTTCAAAATTACATCAGCGGCGATGGGGGCTGCAGTCGTGCCTCCGTATCCACCGCCGATATCTTCGATCACAACCGCGATCGCCAGTTGCGGATTCTCAATCGGAGCGATGGATATAAACCAGCCGTCCGTTCTCCGCCGCATGACCGTTTCTTGGTATTCGATCCACTCGCCGTTCTCGCCTTTCTTCCTTTTCTTTAGGGTGACGCGTTTCCCGCTTTTGTCGTAAGTCGGCACATTGTCTTTCTCCGCCGTGCCCGTCTTTCCGCCGCTGACAATACCGGTTCCGGCCAGTTTTGCCTTTACCCTGCCGCCGGTTCCGCCGCTTTCCTCGGTCACGGTTGACATGATCTCCCGCATTGCGGCAGCTTGCTGGGGCGTCAGGACCTGCGAGAACATCTGCGGCGATACATCAGCTTCGATCTTTGGCTTCATCAGCCTTCCCTGCATATTTGCCGGGGCGGCCGCAATCAACGCCATCTGAAAAGGAGTCATTTGCCCGGCCATTCCCTGGCCCATACCTTCCTGGCCGAAATCGAAAAGTGTAAGCTGTTTGCCGGTCACGATTGTGGATCGGGCGGGCGAAATTGAATTTGCAATTCGCCGGTTGCTGGCATTCCAGAAGTCGGCAAAATATCCTTGAGTAAGTGCTTCTTCGGGCGTTTCGGTCGGCGTGATGCCCAAGATTCGCGCAGTTTCAGCCATCCTGTCGCGTCCCAAGCCGTTAGCGAGCTGGGCAAAAAATTGGTTGCTGGAAACCTTATAAGCTTCTCTCAACGGAATGTTCTCGGAACAGGCATGGCAGCTTCCGCCAGCGTCGCAGATCGGTTTAGAACCTCTGAATGGTGTGTAACAGTCGGGAGCAGGCCGGCCGGGAAATGTCAGATCGGTCCTCCCCGCACGAAATGCCGCGATCATCGTAAAAGTCTTAAATGTCGAGCCCGGAATATAAAATTCGCGGGTGGCCCTGTTCAGAAGCGGTTTGTTTTCCTTATCGGCTTCGAGCTTCAGATAGCCTTCGAGCGTTCCGGCCTCGGTCAGATTATATGACGGGTTTGAGTACATCGCGAGTACATCGCCAGTCTGCGGGTTTATCACCACGATTCCGCCTTTTTTACCTTCCAACTGTTTTGCGACAAAAGCCTGCAGGTCACGGTCGATCGTTATTCGAACGTCTTTTTTCTCAGGTTCGGGTTTCTTGTACTTTGTGAGAATTTCCCAGGCTTCCGGCATTGGGTCGGCGTCCATCGTGTAAAGCGTTCTCTCAAGCCCGGGTGTCCCGCGTTCGGTCCCAAGCAAATGGGCCATCTCTCTTTCGAGAGCAAATGTCCGGTCGATCTCGCCTTTGCCGTTTACCTTATAGTAGGCAAGCGATGCACCGAGTTTTCCCGTCCGGTCAAGCATCCATCCGCGAAGGGAAGCTGCTGTCGTCCGGCGGTTGCGAAGATCCTTGTACGCGAGAGCTTGAAACTGTTCGTTGGAGTCGTCGGCGTAATACGTCCAGTAAACCTGGAAGCCGAAGACCGAAAAAGCAAGTAAAATAAAGACGAACTGCCAAACGCGGATGCTGCGGTTTGCTATTGTCTGCGTTAGCTTTCGCTTGACTTCACGCGGCAGGTTTTGTTCGAAGATGAACTTTGGACGGCTAAAATTGTCGAAGAATGTAAGGATCAAAAATCCGATCAGGACGCCAATGCCGATAATGAAAACGATGCTTAGCCCGGCCGGTGTGCGTTCAAGAACCTGTCCGCCAAAAAGATTTTCGGGGCGGTATTTGTTCCAATCTATTTGCAGCAGAAAGCCTAGATTCATTTAGAAATTGCCTGTTCGTCCTCGCGTAAATTCAGATCGATGCTTGGCTCCGTCGGTTTCGGAGCTTCAACGGCAGCCGGTTTTAGTAAACTCTCAGGCATCGGGATGCTCGCTACTGTTTCAGCCGGTGGCGTCGATTTCGGCTCGTCTGGTTCAGAGATCTTTCTCGTGAACTCAAATTCCCCGACTGCATAAGCTTCAGTTTTCGCCAATTCAGGCTTCGGCTCAGCCTCCACTACTATCAACGGTTCAGTGATCTCAAATGCAAGTTCTACGGTACCCAGCTTCAATTTCTGACCGGCCGAAAACATCACTGCCTTTCCGTACGAAATACGCTCGCCGTCTACAAAAGTTCCGTTGGTCGAGCCGGTGTCGGCCACGACAAGCTGCCCGTCGGCGTTCAGCATAAGAGATGCGTGCATTTTGGAAACGCTCGTATCATCTACAGCAAGATCGTTCTCCTTGGTGCGTCCAATCGAAAGCCGTTGGCCGACTTCAAGCCGCAAGTTCTTTTGAATAGTTTGCCCCTGTATTTCGAACCGCACAACGGCATCGGCACGGCCGGGCGTCACCTGAGCTTCGGGCGAATGAGCCAATACTTCATCCTTGAATCCCGGCATGGAAACGTCGATCGCCGTCTCGCGATCCTCTTCCGACTTCTCAAAACCGGCGAAAAGCTTCACGCCGCTTGTGAAGTAATCGGGCTTAACCTCAAGCGTAATTGGAGCATAGGTATAATAAAGTTTGTCGTTAATGTGATCGACAAGGGCGGTGAGAAGTTCAGTTTCAAGTTTTCGCAGCGAATCTTCCGAATCGGTTGAGAATTTGTCCCACTGCACCTTCAGTTTGATGTTATGCGGAACAAATCTTCGTTTTCCTTCTTCGCGAACCTCGCTGTCGACAAGTTTTTTCAGCCGCTCGATCAGCTCACTTGTTGCAAGGCTGCTCGAAGGTTTCCATCCGCGTCCGGTAAGCCGGTCAAAGGTATCCCCGATCTTTGTGAGAATTCCCTGAACCAGCCAATCCGGCGAAATTTGTCTTTTTGGAGATGTGGGTTTTTCGGACATCCAAGAGCGGTCTTACGCTGAACGAAACAGATTTGTTGCCATTCTATCCGAAATAATTAGCAAAGAGAAGTAACAATTATATTGATTTTCAACGTTGAACATTGTAAAATTTTATTGGAATTTGTTTTCCCTTTGTCATTTCTATCCTATAAGTTCCCAATATAACGGGTAACCCATCACAAGACCTCAGCGTTCGCGTCATCAGCGGAGCTGAATGCATAGACGAATAATTACCATGATTATGTCACACAGTGATATCGAGAGTGGCCGTATCGACACGACGCGGCGAAAGCGAATGAGCGGATTTTCAATGATCGAGCTTATCGTCGTTTGCGTTGTGCTCGCAATACTTACCGCGATCTCAATTCCATACATTTATAACTTTCAGAAGCTTTACAAGACCGAAGATCAGGCGATCAAGATGATGGATCTGATGCGCGAAGCGGCCCAATTGGCCCTCACGAAGCGTAGAACCATCACGGTTGTGATAAACGTCTCAAATCCATCTGCTCCAGTAATTAGCTTAACGGACAATAGTGGCGCAACCGACGTGCTTGCCAAAACGATCCCGCTTGAACCCTTCAAAGAGGTGAGAATGGATGTCGCTCCGCTCGGCATCGCGGTTCCAACGCCGCCGAATTATACACTGGCCCCATTTGCTACGAATGGAGGCGTCTGGGTGCTCAACTTTAGAAGTGACGGTTCCGTGGTAAATGCCGCCGGCATTGTTCCAGTCAGCGGAACGCTGCTGCTTTGGCCGCCCAAGGTGGTTCCGTACAGCCCTTCGAATCTGGAACCGAGAAGTTCACCTGAGGTACGAGCAATAACGGTTTTCGGAGGCAGTGGGGCGATTCGTTATTGGAAACACAACGGCACCGCTTTCGTCGCAAGTCAGTAGAGGCAGGAAAATATATGACAGACAAATCATCGGCAGGCTTTTCGTACATCGATGTGATGATCGCTATCGTGGTCCTGATGGTCGGGATACTGGCTCTGCTTTCCGGAATGTCCGGGGCAGTGCTTATGTCCAAAGGCCAGGAAAACCAACTGAACGCAAAACAGATCGCGGCATCGACGATGGAATCGATCATGTCGGTCAAGGAAACATCCGAAGATGATCGGCTAGGTTGGATCACGATCGGCAACGTAAACAGTAATTTCGAGGCGGCAACCAATTCCTTTCGCGGCATATTTGTAAACGGCGAACAAACGGTAAGGGCTAACGCCGGGCCGGACGAGGTTATCGGCACAGCCGACGACACGGGTGCCACGATCCCGGGTATGACCCGCGAAATCGTTATTACAGACCAATGCGATCCGGACCGGCCGTCACCAAATTGTCCGACACCCGGAGCCTCCGCCGTCAGAATAAGAACTGTCGCGGTCACCATAAGATATTTCGTCGGACAGATTCGACGACAGGAAGTGTTGACTACCGTTTTAACGGACTACGATATCACCGAATAAGGAAGAATTATGTCTAAAGAGCTAAGCTTGCAAAATGAAACAACCGGTAAAATGCTCTCGAGTGAGAAAGGCTTTACGATCGTCGAACTCGTTGTATCGCTGGTTATATTTACGATAGTCACGGGTTCCGTCTATGGTGTCCTTCAGGTGGCGCAGCAAAGCCGTTCGACGGTCAGCAGTCAGGTTCAATTGACAAAGAATGTGCGTCTGGGGCTCAATCTCGTCGGCCGTGACACGTATAGCGCCGGTTACGCCTATCCGCTGGAAAACGCGGTAATTCTTGGTGACAATCGCATCGCCGTTAGGCTCGGTGTCCCCGCGGACACGAATGCGGGTCGGGACACTGTGCCGCCTATCATCGCGGGCAACAACATTACTCTCAACACATTTAACGAAACACCTAGCATCCGAACAGACCAAGTCACGTTTCTGTTTAAGGATTCGACGTTTAACCTCGTCGGAACAATCGCCGGACGGGAAGTTTCGCAACCGTTGACTATAACCGCCGTCACCCCGACCGCCGATGAGCTGACCGTCAGCGACGGCGCAAAATGTGCTGTCAATGACCTTTACCTCATTTTGGGAAGCAACGGCGGTTACACGCTTGGCATGGCAACCAGCATAGCAGGCAATGTAGTTCGCTTTGCCAACGCGGACGTACTTGGATTCAACAACCCGGGAGCGGCCAATGAGCTGCGTTTCATAAATCCCGTCAGTATGTACAAGGTAAAAATGGTCACTTATTTCGTGACGGCGGACGGAACCCTAACTCGGCGCGAATTCGCCAATGTTCCGCCACCCACTCCGACGGTTGCCAGCGTTGACGAGCCTTTGGTCTATGGCGTGGAAGATTTCCAAATCAAGTATGTAATGGATAACGGAACCCTTGTTGATAACCCGAGTGCGGGTGTAGACGGTATAGCCGGAACTCCCGACGATGATCAGGCACGTCTTGAGGCCGTACGCCAGATCAGATATACCGTCAGCGCAAGGACGACCGAAAGAAACTCTCGCGGCGAATTGCAGCGGGAGAATATGACATCAACGTTTAGCACGCGAAATCTCGGCTACGACGCGAATTAATTGACAAATGAGGCAAATCAAAATGAATACACCGGAAATTATGAGAACAGATTCTATCGGGAGCAAAAGCAATTCCGATCAGCGCGGCTCGGCTCTTGTTATCGCGCTGTTTGTTTTGGCCCTAATAAGTGTTTTCGTCGCGTTGGCGCTGTCCAGAACGGCGGCAGAGGCGTCCGCTGTCGGAAACGAAACGTCTGAAGCTCGTACAATGTATGCCGCACAGGGCAGCCTTGAAACGATGACCCGAAATTTCAACAAGATTTTCGAACGAAAGTTAAACCCTTCGACAACCGATCTTACAGCAGTTGAAACCGGCATCGTTCCGGGCCTCGAGCCGCAGTTTGAGTTTGATCAGGAACTTGACCGAACCTCTGAAAATACGGTTGCGTTTTTAACGGACAGGGATTATGCGGGGCTCTACGCGATCCGCGATAACTGGCGGCTTAGAACGAAAGCTAAAGATGGCAGCGGGACGGAGATTGAATTAGTACGCAATATTTTGAATAACCGTATTCCGATCTTTCAGTTCGGTATATTCTATGACGACGACCTCGAGCTTTTCCGTCCGCCGCGATTCAGTTTCGGAGGCCGCGTTCATTCGAACCGCCACTTTTTCATGTCGCCGGGAGCGGAAGGCGTTTTCTTCGATTCGCGTGTGACAGCTCACGGCCACATCGTCACCCAATCGTGGCGTAACGGCAACACAAGCGACATTAACAACAACCAGACCTTTATCAAAAACGCGTCGGGCGTCGACCAGCAGCTTTTACCAACCATGGGAAGCGTGCTCAACGGCACCCCTAATGTATTCGGAGCAATTCCGTGGGTAGATCCCGACCTACCATCGAGCAGGATAAACACCAGCTTCGATACGCAAAGCTCGATCTTCGACGGCAACTTGCAGGCCGAGGCCAAGGAACTCAAACTTCCTCTGAAAGTGGGGAACGCAAATGCCGACCTTTCCGATTTAGTAAAACGAGGCAAGGAAGTCGCGGTCGCAGCCGGCGGCGACTTGTTCACAAACAATTTAGGAAATCTTGCTCCGGTTACGGCTGCCGTCGGGGAAGTTGACAGTGACATCCTGAGATCGGAGCGGTTCGCAAATAAAACGGGTATTCGCGTAAGTTTGGCAGACAGCCAGGCGAAACTGCCGGGATGCGCGTCGGGCGTCGGAACGGCACCCGTTGCCCTGGTGGCTCCGGCTCGATGCGGGGTCAGGCTCGACGGACACAGGACTGGCGATAATAATACGGCAATCCCGACACCGGTCGTAGCAGCAGCACCACCTTTTAACGATGTCACGCTTGCATCGCGGGGTTATATGCCGAGGCAGATGACGGACGGCTATCAGGCGACACGCGTAAACGGTGAGCGTCTGTTCATGGGCCGCGAGGTCTGGATAAAAGTCGAAACCGTTCAGACAAATGACGCAACCGGAGCTATCGTAACTAGCGATATCACAGAAGATATCCTTAGCCTGGGTGTAACCGAGGAAGCACCATCGACGCTTATTCCGACTGTAGGCTGCACACGAGCCGATCAAAACAACGGCACGTTCAGTGCTCCAAGTGGCAATTTGCTCGCGACTGTTCCACAAGCTCCCTTGACTTGTGCCGACAGCAGATCCGTAATAAAGTTGCAGCGGTTTGCAATCCGGGGCGGCCCGATTACTCCTCTGTCGGGCGCACCAGGTCCCTATTTAACCCACAACGGTGGTGCGGCTCCGAACGACTATAATTATGTGCGACGTTTCACAGCTGCGGCGAATATTGCGGCTGGCTGTCCGACTGTCGCGGGTCCGCCCGCAGCCTGCACCCCGTCGAACGGGATTCCACCTGATCTAATCCTTGGTCAAAATGAAAGATACGGGCACCTCAAAATGTCGGGGACCCAAGCCGTTGTGCCGTTTCCGATCCAGATGTTCGATACACGCGAAGGAGAATACTTCGACGATATCGCCAGTTCTCCAGCGGGTACAGTTTCCCGAAACGGTGTGATGAGCTTGATCGACATTGACATAGCCAATCTCAGACGATTTTTGAGAGGCGATTTTAACGGCCGTTTTCCGCTTAACACTCCCTTCGCCATTACCAAGGGAAGCGGATTAGCGGCTTCATGGACAACTGCTGTGGCATCCGACGTTCCGCAGAAGGAAGGCTGGGTTTTCTATGTTTCCGATCGACGAGGAGACGGCGATTTCGACGGCGAATATGACATGGAGGACATCTATTCCGCTGCGCCGGGAAATACTGGAGGATTCGAACAATTAGGTGAAGATGTAAACCGGAACGCTGTTCTGGATGCGAAATACATCAATCCGGCGGCTAATAGTCTCGCCTGCTTATTCGGAGCCCCTAACTGCGAAGCCGCTAGATTCCAGGATAATTGGGTTCCTGACCTGGCAGCTGTAATCGATCACAAATACTATCGTCGCGGCGTCCGGCTGATTAACGGCGCAACTTTGCCGGGAATCTACGTTGCCGCAACTCCTGCAAATACTAGAGGCTTTACTGTCTCATCGGAAAACGGCGTTTACGTTCAGGGAAATTACAATACCACGGGCCTGACGGTTAATCCGGCGGGAAATGTAAACTCGCCGCACCTGAATTACCTGCCGCAAAATACGGTTAACCATATCCCGGCTTCAATTGTCGCGGATGCGGTTACCATCCTTTCGAACGGTTGGGATGACTCTAAAAGTTTTCGGTCGCCTTACAACGAAGGGAACCGCATAGGCACGACGACGCAAATGCGGTTTGCGATGATCTCAGGCGATACGATTGCCAGCAGGAGTGCGACGCCAAATCAGGGCGGTATTTCGCCTCGATTGAACGGCGGCGTTCATAACTTCAAGCGGTTTCTTGAGAGATGGACGGGCAACCGGCTGGATTATTCCGGATCGCTGATCAACCTGTTCAACTCCAAGAACAACAACGGTTCGTTCAAATGCTGCAACACGGTTTACGATCCTCCGATCCGTAACTGGGTGTTTGACGCCACGTTCCTCGATCCGGGCCGCATTCCGCCGGGAACACCGTTTTTCCAGTACGTTCAGACGACTGGATTTGAGCGTGCGACCAATTAACATCTGACGGGCGGAGACTCGATCTTCGTTTCCGCCCGGTCTAAGACACCCTAAATCGAAAATCGTCATGCCGTCTTCTCCGCTGACGATAATAGCCTGCCTGGCCACGTTTCATCGGTCAGGCAGGCCTTTTCGTTTGTGTGTTTTCCGAACTTTGAATCTATAATGACGTATTGAAGTAGACACCGTCAGACAAACTTTAGTTTGTCGATCTTAATCGATGAGAGAGCTTTCGCTTAAAAACAGCAGACTCGACAAACGCTATGACGTGTACGCCGAACTCGGCCGCGGCAGCTATGCCGAGATATTTGTTGCCCGCGATACGCTGGCCTCGCCGCAGTCACCGCACAGCCACGTCGCTATAAAGGCGCTCAACGTCTTTTTACAGGACGATCTTGACCCTGATCTGGAACGGACGCTCGTAGAAAATTTTCAGAACGAAGCTGTTGCGCTCGATCGCGTCCGCCATCCAAACATAATCAGCCGTCTTGGCCACGGCACGGCCCGCGATCTGCGGGGAATGGTTTTTCATTATCTCGTGCTTGAGTATCTGGAAGGAGGTGACCTGCAGAAGGCGTGCCGCGAAAAAAGCCTTGGACTGAAAAACTCATTGAAGTATATCGAGCAGGTTTGTGCGGGGCTCCGGCATGCACACCGCCACGGCGTTATTCACCGCGACATAAAGCCGCAGAATCTATTGCTCACACAAGACCGGCAAACCGTTAAAATTGCCGACTTCGGCGTTGCGCGGATGAACACGTCCGACGCGCCGATCACGCGTGTCGGGACCAACATTTATGCCGCTCCCGAGCACAGTCCGCTCGATTCCGGCGGCGATAACGTAATGACGGTTCCGGTACTGACACCGGCTGCCGACCTCTACTCGCTTGCTAAATCCGTTTACACGCTTATCACATGCGAAACTCCGCGTTTTTTTGCTAATCAGCAGATTACCGAGCTTCCGCTTTCGGCACGTGGGCAGGATTGGGCCACTGAGTTGAAACGGGTTCTGGCTAAAGCGACAAGCCGGGAGCCATCGATGCGTCACCAGAGCGTCGATGAATTCTGGCAGGACCTTGAAGGCGTGCGCCGGATCGCCGATGAATACGAAACCTCCACACACGTTCGTGCAAAATTTCAAACGGCGCCGCAGCCGCATGTCGCCCGTGGTTACACGCCGCTTGCACCGCAGCAGCCGCGCTTCGACACCTCGCGTGAACTGAAAATGAGGCACCAGTTTGGCCCGGCGGTTTCAGTGCCGAAAGTAGATCTTGAGCAAACGCCTTCGCCGCGCCATCCGGCGATGCAGCCGACCGAGCGTGTAGAAAATCACTGGCCGACGCAGGAATCCGATCATCAGAAGCTTGAAATAGAAATCTATCAACAAGACGGTCAGGAAATAACGCCTAAACCTAAGCGGAAACATAAGTTTGTGCGACGCCTTGCGACCCTAGCGGTGTTTCTGGCTCTATTTGCCGGTGCCTTGTTTGCGACACACGCCTTCTTGAGGAACGCCGGAATTCTGCCCGACCTTTCGACGCTGTTCAATTCACAAACCGGCCGCGCGAATACAGACATTAATTTAAGACCGTCGCCAAACGTAAACAATGATCCGATTGGATTAGTGACGAAGAATTCGCGGGTCCGTATTGTCAAATCGCAGAATAACTGGTATCAAGTTGATGTGATAGAGCAGGGACGGACGCCGAATAACCCTCTCGAAACCAATCGGGGATGGCTGAACGGGAAATATGTGGATTTGGATTAGGTAAAGGTTTTTTAACAGGATTAACAGAATGAGCAGGATTTATTTTTGACGATTCCATGTGCTGGAAAGGTCAATTTACTCAGTAATAGAAATAATCCTTTGTATTCTGTATATCATGTTGGAATAATTGCTAGGGAGCTGAATTTGAGCGTACTTGATAAAGTCAGAAAATGGATCGATGGCGAATCGGCCGAAGGCGTTTTGGAAGACGCGGCCCGTGACGCTCAGGTAAAACCGCGCAGTCAGGCCGAGGAATTCATCGTCAAGATCGCCCGTGCTGTTGAGGGCGTGATGCAGCGTGAAATGGTTCCGCTGCCGCAGGGAACCACCATAATTCCAAGCGAATACACCATCTTTTTGAGCGACGGCGACGACAAGGAATGGCAGGGCGTAAAACGCCGCGGGCTGGAACAAGGCCTGTACCACATTCTTGCCGAACGGGCGAAGGAGATCGCCGGAAAGAAAAAGCTTGAGACAAAATCGTTCGTGATCGAACTGCGTGTTGACGGAACCCTGGAAAAAGGCGATCTCCGCGTTCAGCATAGCTGGGAAGATTCGTCGAGCAACAAGACCGGCGTGCTCGCCCGTCCAAAATCCGTTCCGCTGCCTGAGCCGGTACAGAAAAGGCCCGCTGCGATTCCGACCAGCCCGAACTTTCGCGGGTCCGCGCCAAAACCGGCGGATTATACGCCGCCTGCACGCCAGAGCGTTCCGCAGACTATCCCGCATGTCAGCATAGACCAGGCAGTTCCGATCAATTCGGGCGAATTAGAGCAGATGACGAACGTCCGCAAGCGTGCCACTGAACTCTATAGACTGGAGATCTGGCTGAACGGTGTGCGGCAAAATGTGGTGCCGATCTTTCAGAACGAGATAGCTATCGGCCGCGGTTCGAAATCGAAGCCGGTCGATATTGCTCTTGCGGGTGATCCGGAAATCAGCCGCCGTCATTTGACGATCGTGACTGATGGAAATGGAAAATACTGGGTTGTAAATGAAGGCCGAAACGCCGCCGCCATAAACAACTACGAACTGCCTCCTGGACAAAGGATCAGCCTTGATCCGGGCGTTGGCCTTGCGGTTTGCAGCTATGTCCTAAGAATCCAGCCGCGTTCCTAAAAAATTACTGTTGGGCCAACTCCCGTTCGATCTGCGGCAGTAGTGTTCGACGCAGTCGTTCAACGAAGGCTTGAGCCTCATCAACTTCACGCCCCTTTTCCAACAGGCTTCTTTGAAGCTGAGCCAAATAGGTTTGGAATGCGATGCGGTCCGCTTGTAAGGATCTTAGCCTAATTTCTTTTAATTCCGGCGTCTGCGTCGATCCTTCAAATGCCACACTCCGGTCGATGCTTTGCGTATTCAGATCGCTTTCCACCTGTGCCGACCGTTTTCGCATTTGCCCTTCCTTTTCGACCAACTCCAGTTGCTGTTTTTGAAGAGCCGCGACGCGCTGTTCGGCTTGAACAAGTATTTGCATTCCGGTTATATATCTTTGGTACTTGTCGGACAATACAATGCCTTGCGCTTTGGCGGACCTATCGACTGAATCTTGAAGCGTCTTAGTCAGGGTCTGGACGGATGCGGCAATCTTTGACACGTCATACGCGATACTCGCGGTCGGATCATTCTGCCGAACCGGCGGTGGCTGAGCTTGGGAAAGGCAGTTGCACGCAAAAAGGAGAAATATAGGCAGAACGGCGAGATTGAGCTTCATGGCTTTTTGTTCCTAGTGTTAATTTTCGATTCCGGTCGATTCAAACACGGCATTGCCGCGGTTTATCGCAAATGAATTCAGGTGGACCTAGCGTGAGAATACCAGCGCGGTCAACTTGCCTACCGCCGCGGTTTGCAGCTATATATTGAGAATCCAGCCGCGTTGCTAGCGATCACTGATCGGCCAACTCCCGTTCAATCTGCGGCAAAAACGTCCGCCGCAATCGCTGCACCAAGGCCTGTGCCTCTCGCACTTGATAGCCCGCATCTTGCAGATTGTTTTGGATCTGCTGCAATACCGGTTGAAGACTATTTCGCTCCGCTAGCAGCGTACGCCGCTTGTTCTCTTTTATCTCCGGAGCTTGCGTCGAACCTTCGAACGCCACGCTTCTATCGATACTTTGCGGATTCAGATCAAGGTCGATCTGCGCCAGCCGCGAGCGTATCTGACTTTCCTTTTCGGCCAGTTCGATCTGAAACTTTTGCCACGTTGCAACCCGCTGCTCGTTCTGTATAAGCAACTGCATTCCGACAACTAGTTTCTGCTGCTTTTCGCCGAGCGTTAGACCGTCAACCTTTGCAAATTTATCGACAAAATCTTTAAAAGTCTTCGTCAGGGTTTGGACCGAGGCCGCGATTCGTGCCACGTCATAGTTCAGATTCCCGGCATGCGGGTCGTATTGATTCGGATTGGTAGTCGCCGGCTGCTGCCCCACGGCCAAACCAGATGCGGCTAGTACTAGGAACGAAAACATGCAAAGTCTCAATTTCATGGCAGATATTCCTTTCTTTAAGTTTTTGGGAGGACGATCTTAACACGTAACAGTGGTCGGTTTGTTGCAATGATTTTATCGGTCGAAAGGGAATTGACGCTGCTCGATCATCGCTATTAGCTCACGAGTAGCCTCGTTAACCTGCGTGCGCAAATCGTCTGAAAAGCTGTGCTTCAGAGCATTCGCCTCGAACTCGTCCGAATCAACGATCTTATATCTCCAGTCCTTCGAGACCAGAATATCTATATCGAGATCAACATAATCGAGCACGCCATTTCCAAATGTCGGCGGCATATTTATGTTGCAGTAGTAATTGCGGAATGCACCGCCGGGCTCGTGAAAACGAAAAACATTGTACCAACGGTCAAGCCAGTAATATTCGTAAGAGGTTGTTCCGCGCTTAATCAATCCGAGGTGCTCGTGGTTTATTTCACTATCGAACTCGCCGACAAAAACAAGCAGATCGCCGGTTTGTTCAGTTAGCTCGCACGTCCAGCTTTTGCCGATGGCTCCATCAAATTTGCGAGAGTTGATCGTAACAATGCAACCGCTCATCTAGCTTCCGCCGACGTCCGGACCACAAGAACCGAACACGGCGCGTGATGGACCACGGAATCTGAGACCGAGCCGAGTAAGAGACGTTCCCAGCGGCTGTATCCGTGTGAGCCGACGACAATAAGGTCGGCGTGCCACTCTTCGGCCGTCTCGACAATGCGGCTGTCGGGCGATCCGAAAAGAACATCTGAAGAAACAGTGATCTTTTTCATGTCGGTGTACGCTTTCAGTTTATCCGACGTGTCGGCGATGATTTTCGCGGCGTTCTCTCTCGCAGTTTTCTCAAATTCGGTTGTGTCGGGCAAAAAGCCGCCATAGATGTCTATAGTCATCGGCAATGCCATATCGACGACGCTGATCACCTTTATCTCATCGCCTTGACCGAGAGCCAAACGTTGAACTGCATCGACCGCAGCATCGCATTGCTTTCCTCCATCCGTCGCAAGTAGAATTTTCATCTCGACCTCCTCTGTTCAATTAAAAATCTGATTCTAACCCATCTCGACCGCCAGTTTTACCAAAAGCTGTCGCAGCATCAAAGTTTCCGTGTCCGTCAGCCCGGCAATGGTCTGTGCTTCAAGCTTCTCCCATTCGTCTTCGAGCCTGTGCCGGACATCAAGGCCTTTTTGCGTCAAAAATATCCGCGTCGAGCGGGCGTCGTCTTCGTATTTCGCCCGCGTGACGAAATCATTTCCGAGCAGTCCGCCCAGAATCTTGTTAACGGTGGGCGGTGAAAGCCCCAGATTCGCGGCAAGATCGATCTGACGCTGACCGTCGGTTTTCCACAATTCGAACAGCACGAAGACCTGGCCGCTATGCAGGCCAGCCTCGTTCACGGCCTTCTGCAAAAGGTTGCGATGGGCGATCGTGACCTTTCCCAACAAGAAACTGATCGTGTCTTCAAAATTCATAAGCGGTGCTTAAGTGTTTATGTTTAATACGCTTAACTGACCATTGACCGTGCTAGTAAACTTTCGTTAGCATGCAAATATACAAAGGTTAGCTACCTAATAAGCTACCATTAGCGGGCTAATAATCAAAGCTTGGCGCGGTATCGATAATTTAATAGCTGGTGTATTATTTATGCATGACAAACACGGAACTGCTTAAATCCGCACGGAATTTGCTGCTTTCACTGCATAAATCGCTGGTTGATTTTGAACGTTCGCTTTACGAAGGGATGCACGGTCCGGTGACGAGCGGGCAGTTTTTGAATCTCCTGATTGAGGACATGAATTTCGCCTGGCTTAGGAAGTTCTCGACGCTGATCGTGGATATAGACGAAATGTTCGCACAAAAAGACGGCTTTGATAATGAAGCCGTCGATTTGCATCTCGCGAAATTACGCGAACTAATTTCTATGAACGTCGCCGACGAAGATTTCGTCGCCAAATATCAGGGAGCGTTGCAACAAGACCTCGACGCCGCCGCAAAACAAGGCGAGCTAAGAAGTCTGCTGGCAGGCAATTAGATCGCATAATTCTTCTTCACTTTCTCGCGATTCAGATTTTTCCGAGGATAGACGCAGATAACGGGGATAAGAAGGTTCCAAATCCGATCCTCTTTCATCCGCGAAAATCCGTGGCTGAACCATCTTATTCCCGCCCGCTCTTTTTCCAATCGCTCAAAAACGCTTCTAATCCCTTATCCGTCAGTGGATGCTTAACAAGCTGCGTTATTACCTTAAAAGGAATTGTCGCAACATCTGCCCCGACGAGAGCGCAATCGACGATATGCATCGGGTGCCGTATCGAAGCGGCCAAAACTTCGGTTTTATAGCCGTAATTGCCGTATATCTGCACGATGTCCTGAATTAGCTGGATCCCGTTGGTCGCTACATCGTCAAGCCGTCCGATAAACGGCGAAATGTACGCGGCGCCCGCCTTTGCGGCCAAGATTGCCTGGGCGGCCGAAAAACACAAAGTCACATTAACCTTCGTGCCTTCCGACGCGAATACTCGTGTCGCCTTCAGACCATCGAGCGTTAGCGGGCATTTGACGACAACATTCGGTGCGATCTTCGCCAACTCCCGCCCTTCGCGAAGCATTCCCTCGGTGTCGAGGGCCGTCACTTCCGCCGAGACGTCGCCTTTCACCATCGAACATATCTTCGCGATATGCTCCTTAAAATCGATGTCGCCTTCTTTTGCGACCAGCGTAGGATTGGTCGTCACCCCGTCGATCATCCCAAGTTCATTCGCCTCGCGGATCTCGTCCAAATTAGCCGTATCAATAAAAAATTTCATAATTACACTGCACACTGCTCATCTGGCAATGCTCTCCTTTTTTCAGTCAACTCTCGGTAAAGATGCGTATCAGTCTCCGTTCTGGGGTCTCAATTCTCAATTACGCTGTTTCTCAGCGTTCCAATCCCTTTGATCTCGACCTCACAAACATCGCCATTACTTAACTTCGAAACTCCCGACGGAGTACCGGTCGCGATCACGTCACCCGGCAGAAGCGTCATCATATTTGAGATGTATCGTATCAAAAAATCGACCGGGAAGACCATTTGCGAAGTTCTTCCGTCCTGTTTGATCGAACCGTTGACCGAGCATGTCACCCGAATGTCCGAGACATCGAGTTCTGTCTCGACATACGGCCCGATCGGGCAAAACGTGTCGAACGACTTGCCGCGCGTAAACTGGACATCCTTGCGTTGTACATCTCGTGCGGTCACATCGTTTAGACACGTGTAGCCGAGAACATACTTGAATGGATCGTCATCGTCTGGAATCGATTTGCATACGCGTCCGATAACGACGGCGAGTTCACCTTCATGCTCGACCTGTTCCGATTGAGAGGGAATCACGATCGCCGCGCCGTTCGCGATAAGCGCTGATGGCGCCTTTAAAAACAAAAGCGGCTCCTTAGGTACCTCGTTCCCAAGCTCTGCGGCATGTTCCGCGTAATTGCGACCAACACAGACGATCTTTGAGGGATTGGCCGGAGCGAGTATCTCTACCTCGTCCGTGTACCAAAGCTCCTGAGTCTTTCGCAGTTCCGTATCGCATACCCAGATCTCGTCGCCCTCAACCATCCCGATGCGGACACTTCCGTTTTTGCTGAACCGACAAATTTTCATGATTTACGGCACAGTCTCTGACACGGCCTCAGACGGCTCGCTCACGTTGCCGAATTTATCCGTAGCTGTCAGGTAATAATGATACGTCTTGCCCGAGACGACATCGTTATCCTGAAACGTGTTTGTATCTAATAAGTTAGGAGTCAATAGCTTCCAGGTTGCTTTATCAAGGCTGGCGTCTTCGGAACGATAGATTTTATAGCCGGTGACATCGTCTTCGGGATTTGTCGGGAAGAAAATAGAGATCGACGTCGGCGTAGCGGCGAGTGTGATCGACGCCGGTGCGCTCGGTGCAAAGGTGTCTTTAGGTTTGATTGTGACGATGTTCGATTCGCCACTTTCAATCGGCACGCCGCCGGTTCCGACGGAAACGGCACGTACGAAATAGAAATACTCTTTCTCGAATTCGAAGAACCGGTCCGGGAATTTTACATCGGTAACTGGTGTTTTGTTCAGGATTTTGCCGGCTTCCGTCTTGGAATCGGTACGGTAAATGTTGTATCCCAGCAAATTCACCGCAGTCGATCCGTCTGCATTCGATGCCGGAGCTTCCCACGCAAGACTGACAGCGTTCTGAGAAACGGCAGCCGAAAGGGAAGTCGGTGCCGCGGCAACCTTTGCAGCCGGTTCGATCAGCATAAAGTTCGAGAACGCAGCCTTTTGGCCCGATGCGTTCACGAATCTGATAGCGTACCGCAGCCGCGAAGGCTGTCCCGCGAGCTCGAGCGTGTCTGTGTAGGACAATGTTTTTAGCGCAAAATCCGCATCCGTCACCGGTACCGTTGCGATCAAAACGCTTCGTGCGGCAAATTCTTCTTCGGAAAGCGTCCGCGGGGAACTCAGCGGTTCGGCCAGTCGGTATACATCTACACGCTTGATGTTCTGGACGTTATTGTTGGCCGCGTTTCGCGCGGGCATCTTCCAGGAGAGGATAACCTGACTTCCTCGTTGAAACCCGGTCGCTTCGGCCCGCTGCATGACGCGGCCGGCGGGCGGCACAGGCGGCTTCCGCTTACCACAGCTTAAACCGCTAAGCACCACAAGCGCTAAAAGTGCTAACGGTGCTTTAACATTTTTGTGCTTAATGTAGTTGTTTAATCCCGAAAACTTGACCGAGAGTTTTGTTAACATCTGCTTAATCTAAAAAACTTACTTTTCTAAGCACTCGTTTATAAGCGGGCTTGCCCGCCGGTTTGCAAAATACTCGGGGCGGGCAAGCCCGCTTCTAAACGGTATTAATATCACAAAATGTACTGCCGGAGATTCTGGTCCTGGATCAATCCGCCAAGCCGGTTCTCGACAAACGCCGCGTCGATCAGCTGAAGCTTTTCCTCCAGCTCGTTACCCAGAAAGCTGATTTCCTCCAAAAGCTTCTCGAGCAGTGTGTGAAGGCGCCGGGCCCCAATGTTTTCAGTACTTTTGTTGATCTCCGCAGTCATTTCGGCGAGCTTGGTGATCGCGTCTTCCGTAAACTCAAGCTGTATGCCTTCTGTGTTTAAGAGTGCTTGGTACTGCTTAATCAACGAATTTTTGGGCTGCGTAAGGATACGCTTAAGATCGTCGATGGTTAAAGACTCGAGCTCGACCCGGATAGGAAATCTCCCTTGCAGCTCAGGTATTAGGTCCGATGGCTTTGAAACGTGAAAGGCACCGGCGGCAATAAACAAAATGTGTTCGGTGTTGACCATGCCATATTTTGTGTTGACGTTTGTGCCTTCGACTATCGGCAGAAGGTCCCGCTGGACGCCTTCGCGGGAAACGTCCGGGTTCCCTCCTGATTCGCGTCCGGCGATCTTGTCGATCTCGTCGAGGAATATAATGCCCGAATTTTCAGTCCTTTTGATCGCCGCACGGACGATCTGTTCCATATCAACCAGATTCTCCTGCTCGTCGCGAAGAATGTAGGCCTTCGCATCGCCAACCTTCATCTTGCGGCGGACGGTTTTCGTCGGGAAGAGGTTGCCGAACATGTCCTTGAGGTTCACGCCCATTTCCTCCATTCCCTGTCCGCCAACGAAGTCGATGGTCGTGTTGCCACGGTCCTGCGTATCGATCTCTATAAGGCGGTCGTCCAGATCGCCCTTTCGCAACTGGCCGCGGAGCTTTTCGCGCGTTCGATTGTGCGGCGGATCGGAAACGTCTATTTCATCGGAATCGGGCGTCTGATAATGCAAACTCGTCGGTGGGAGCAGCAGGTCAAGCAGCTTTTCTTCGGTATTTTCTTCCGCGGTTGGCAAGACTTCGACGTAGGCCGCCTGTTTCGACATCTCGACCGCAATTTCGGTCAGCTCGCGGATCATGCTTTCCACATCGCGGCCGACGTAGCCGACTTCGGTAAACTTCGACGCCTCGATCTTTATAAAAGGCGAATCGGCGATGCGTGCAAGCCGACGTGCGATCTCGGTTTTCCCTACGCCGGTCGAGCCGATCATCAAGATGTTTTTTGGCAACACGTCCTGGGCGATCTCTTCCGGGAGCTTCTGCCGACGAATACGGTTCCTCAGGGCGACAGCGACGGCTTTTTTTGCGGCGTTCTGGCCAACGACGTACTTATCCAACTCCTCAACGATCTGACGCGGAGTCAGGTCGTCCAGATTTCGTTTCTCCATCACTTGTTTTACTTCGCCGCCCAGATAAATAGCCATTTCAAAACCAAGAAAACTTTTAACGCTTCTTCTTTGCCCCTTTGCGTCTTTGCGGGAAAAAAAAATCCGGTTCCCGCAAAGACGCAAAGTCGCAAAGGCAAATCAAAGCTCTTCAACAATAATGTCCGAATTCGTATAGATACAGATCTCGCTCGCGATACGCAAAGCTTCTTCAGCAATTTCCCTTGCCGAAAGCTCCGTATGTTTTATCAACGCCCGAGCCGCGGCCAACGCGTACATACTGCCGGAACCGACGGACAACAGCCCCTCGTCCGACGAGATTACGTCTCCCTTGCCTGATATCAGAAATGCGTCATTCTTGTCGGCAACGATGAGCAGAGCTTCCAGATGCCGCAGATATTTGTCCGTCCGCCAATCTTTGCTAAGCTCGATCGCGGCCCGCTCAAGCTGGCCCTGAAATTCGCCAAGCTTTGTTTCAAAGCGGCTGAGAAGCGAGAACGCGTCGGCGGTGGCTCCGGCAAAACCCGCCAGGATTTCGCCGTTCAGCAGTCGTCGGACTTTGCGGGCATTGCCTTTGATCACAGTTTCGCCGAGCGTCACCTGTCCGTCTCCGGCCATCGCGACCGCACCGTTCCGCTGTATCAGCAATACCGTTGTTGAGCGTATGGGATGTGATGTTTTTCGGTTCAACATAATGCGAGGGCAAAACCACACGAGACTTTACAACCATTCAACGTCGCTGTTTTTGCCTAACGGCCATCGGATCGTCCGATGGCACGTAGATGACAACACATATCTTTATTTTTTAACTACTTTGCCCTCATCAGGCAAGCTGTAAATAACCTTGCCATTTTCATCAATGAAGTTGAGTCTCGGGTTGCCGTCTGCAGCGACTGATATTACGATCCGCGATCTGCCTTTTGCATCATTAAGCTGGATAATTGACGATTTATCGCGATCTCGACCAATTTTGAGGCGCATGATATCGTTACCGACGGCTTTCCGTTCCATGTTATTCATCTTTGCAACATCAACCATCGGCACGGTTTGGTCATTCATTCGCAAGCCCGCGAAGTATTTACCATCAGGATCTTCCTGGTGGATGAATTGAACCGTTTGGTCACCGCGAAACTTGTCGAATGTAAGTGAGCCGACCTGTCCCTTACCGGTATCTCCGTCGAAACCCAGACCGCCGATCTCGTCGCCTTTTTCGCTGAAAAAAATCATTCCGGCTGATCGCTGTCCTTCTCGTTCTTTGTAGTATTTCCCGTCCATAGTGCCGGGATGCTGACGCACCTTATTTGAAATAACCATTTTCAGCTTGCCGTCTTTTTCAACGATATTGATGCGCTCGACATCTATTTCCTCAAACTTCTTCTTGTTTCCAATGGTGAAAGCTGAAAGAAGAAATACTGCAAAAAACAGTGTGCTAATGACAGCGTAGATTTTCAAGTAACGCACTTCTTTTTCAGTTTTGGTTTCCATAAATAATTTCTCTTTACCACAAAGAAAGGCGCTGAACGTGCGCCTACTGCAACCCTTCGTTATTCCTTTACTAACGTGCGGGCTACTGCGATAACTTGCGCCCCTACTGAGTAAGGCCTTCTGCATTCAATGAACTGGCTTTAGCAATCAATCAAAATGATAAGGCTTTAATTTCAAATGCTCAAATTGACAGACGCCTTCAATTTGGTTGAACATTGTATAGCTTATGGCATACCGACCGAGAATAGGGCTGACGATGCGTCTTGAGCTTGAGACACGGCGTTTCTATCTCGGCCGCGATTACAGCGAAGCTCTCGAAGCGTCCGGCGCGGTGCCGGTACACCTTTCGCTAATTCCCAAAGCCGACTATATTGGCGAGGCTCTTACCGGTTTAGACGGAATTTTGTTGCCCGGCAGCGACACAGATATCGATCCTTCGTATTACGGCGAAGACCCGCATCCAAAGTTGGGACGAGTTGTGTCGGAAAAGGATGAGACAGACCTTTTGGTACTTGCCGAAGCCGAAAAACTTGGTCTGCCTGTGCTTGCGATCTGCTATGGAATGCAGTCGCTGAACGTCTCCCGTGGCGGAAGCCTGATCCAGGATATCGAATCGCAGGTCGAGAATTGCATTAAGCACGAGCAGGGAAAGCCTGCCGACCGCAATTCGCATCGCATTACCATGGCAGAACATGGTATTTTGGCGTCGCTTGATGGTTCAGGGCAGTCAGCCGAAGCTAAGGTGAATTCTTCGCATCATCAGGCTATTCGCGCCTTAGGCGAGAATTTGGTGGCGACGGCATGGGCAAATGACGGCGTCATCGAATGCATCGAAGATAACCGGCAAGGCCGTTTTGTTTTTGGGGTTCAGTGGCACCCTGAACTATCGTGGAAAACAGACGTATTATCAAAAGAGATATTCGACCGTTTTGTTGAACATTGCGTTGGTCGCCAAGAGGGTGCGGTAAAAACTTCGGTGAGAACGTAAGATACGTAAGACATTTGCACTTAAGTCGAAGGACGGACGAAAGTTACGTGATTTGTCCTATGAACTCTTCAGCCGTCCGGCGAGATCGTGAGGTGACAAGTTAAAGGTTGTTTCGATGCTGTATAAGGCAAGTTTTCGCAACTATTTACGTGCTTCGGCCTAAGTGGTTGAGCAACTGTCGGAACACAGACAGTTAAAGTTATTTCGAATACAAAACGAGGCGTTTTTTGATGAATAATCCTGTAGTTATAGGCTTAATTGCCTGGTTTTTTCCCGGGGCCGGGCACTTTGTACAGAAACGGACCAAACGCGGCCTGATAATCTCGGCGTCGATATGGACGATGTTTATAATTGCCGTCCTTAGCGGTGGTGCGTATTACCCAGGCTTTGAATTCAAGGACGGTTCACTGCTTTTCCTGCTGAACATGTTCGCAAAAGCAGGCAACGGCCTTGGTGCTGTCGTTAGTTTTCTCGCCTCTGTTGAGCCACAGCCCAATGTCGCGGCCTTGGCAACCTTCGAATACGGTGGCCGTTTTCTTGAAACGGCTGGCCTCTTGAATTACCTCGCCGTTATGGATGCTCTCGACATTCACTTTGGGAGGAAGAAATGATCCATTTTCTCTACCTCGTCGGCTTCGCCTTCTTTGTATCGATCTGCTTCGGCGTTTTCGCCCCCGGTACTACAAAGGAGCGCCTGTGGTACGGCGGCAAAACCTTCCTACAGTTTGTCGGCATAAGCCTGCTTATCGCCTGGGTCCTTTATTTTATCCCATGATCTAATGCCTCTATTTGAAACCGAGAGCCTTGTCTTGAAAAGCTATAACCTGGCCGAGGCCGACCGGATCGTTGTTTTTTTTACACGCGATCATGGCATTGTCCGTGGCGTTGCGAAGGGAGCAAAGCGGCTTAACAGCCGGTTCGGAAGTACGCTGGAGATCTTTTCTACAGTTCAGCTTTCTTATTTCCAAAAGGAAGACCGCGAGCTTGTTTCGCTGCAACAGGTAGAACTTGTCCACTCTTGCTTTTCGGCTGCCGGTGATCCCGAATTCCTGCACACATTTTCCTACCTCGCCGATCTTTTGATGGCATTCGTCCCGCCGCACGATCCCAACGAAACACTTTATCGCATGACGAAGGCCTGTCTTGACGCCGCGTTGGAAAGCACAGACAGGCTTGACGCTATCCGGCTTTATTTCGAATTGTGGATGCTGCGGCTTGGCGGATATCTGCCCGATTGGAGCCGCTGCGACGAATGCGAACGAAGCCTGGCTGTTAACGAATCGGCCTCGCTGAGGCTCGACTTTCACCTGATTTGCGACAACTGCCGGAAAACACGCAGACTTTCGCCGATTTCGCCCGTCCATCTTGAAGTTTTCCACAGTGTGCAAAAAGTCCCCCCGCCGAGATTTCTCGAGCTAACAAACGCCCGCACCGATACGGTCATCGAACTGTCGGCAATTCTACGGCGAATCATTGTGCAGGTCGTCGGTCGCGACCTTATGAATGAACGGACGTTAGCGGTAAACTCTTAGCAGGGAAATGCGATTTAGCTGGACAATTTCCAGATACCTGATAGGTGCGGTTTTGCCGTACTTCATATTTTCGTGGCTGCTGCTCAGCGTAATTTTGTTTGTGCAGCAGGCGAGCCGCTTTTCCGACATCTTTTTTAGCGTCAATATTCCTACGAATCTCGTCTGGCAGCTCACGTTCGCACTTGTGCCGAACGTGATCGCGTTTACATGCCCGATGGCCGTGCTGGTCGGGGTCATAATCGGCCTGACCAAAATGCAGGGCGACAGTGAGCTGGTTGCGATCCGGGCGGCCGGAGTGGGGAATTTTCAAATCACGGCCCCGATTATTGTGCTCGGCATTCTGCTTTCGATATTTGCGTTCTTCATCAATCTAAAAGGTGTGCCGATCGCCGCCGGCATTGTCCGCCAGGTAGCCTTACAGACCGCGCTTTACAAGCTTGAATCGCCAATCGAGCCGGGTGTTTTTAATACGGAGGTTGCTGGATACACGAT
>JANNST010000086.1:0-51052 GCA_031402865.1 Chloracidobacterium sp.
CCTCCAACTCCCGATAACTCCCCCCTCCGCCGACGTATTCCTTTATCATCTTCTGCCTGATCTTTTTACTTGCCATCTTGTCCCACTCTGTCCCACTTTATGTGTAAACCTATTTCAGGACAAGACAAGCGTCAAGTGGAACGATTTCCGCTATCCGCTTTGTTTGTAGCACTTACGCATAAATAAGGCGATTTGACGCAACCTCCGACGACATCTCTGAAGCACTGGCCGATTTAATTCTTTCAAAGACCAAAAACTCTCTGGAATGATCGCATGCGTTGCATGGATTGTCAATCGTTTTGTAGATGCAACACGACTATCCGGCCATTCGGCGCCGGAGACTAAGGTTTCTGCGGATTTCGACAATGGCCGGCACGATGTAGGTGGCGCAGGCGGCGCCGAGTATGAGGCCGGTGATGAATCGGGACAGATGCGTATTTTCCCAAATACCAAAGACCGTCAGCGACCAGTCGATACCCATTGGCACGAGCGACAAAAACAGCCAAAAGCGGGCTAGCGGTTCAACCTCCTCAATCGTTCGCCACAGTGGATACGCGAGTAGTCCGGCGAAGAGTCCGAAATAGACGCCGAAACAACGCGAACAAACGGCCAACGGATGTCCGTCAAGGTGGAGCGAACGGTCGGAGAGCTGGTGGCAGATATAGCTAAAGAATGTATAAAGCGGCGAGGACACTGCGATCCAGCCGTTTTCCAGCGCGACCGGAGCCAACACGATCGCAAAAACCCATAGAAAAACAACGCCCACCGTGACACCCCAGACCCGAAACGCCTGAGAGCGAAAATGGCGTGAAATATCCGATGGAATGTAGCTTTCGGCCGGTTCCGTCATAGCCTTCATTCTAACGATCAAGGCCGAAGTCAGGATCGCGACGTTGATGCTTAACAGCAAGGATTTTTATTTCCGTCGTGCCGACTATCTCGTAATTGATCTGATGTGGAAATCGAATGAGCAAACAACGCCTGATCAAGCCTCGAACGATTGGGAACGATTGAGGGCTAGCGGCGATCTTCCTAATGTTTTTATGAAGCTCCTCGAAGAATTCGACCGCCACGTTATGTCCTGCTTCCGTCTTGTAGTATTGCAGGATTTCGGTAATGTCTTTTCGTGCGAGCGCGTGATAACGAATCCTCATTTGCGGCGGTACTCGTCAAACGACGCCATGAACTCCTCATGCGATAGCGACATCTCCGGGTTCTCATCCATTTCGCGGCTTCGTCGCATCGCCTCCTCTACCCAATCGTCATCGGCATCAACAAAAGGTGAAGGCAACGACGCGATGAGCTTTTCCGCCAGCTTTGCACGGCTGGAGTCGGGCAATCTAAGTGCCTGCTCTACAGTTTCAGCTTCTGTAACCATTGGCATTTCTTTTTCCTCCGTTAGTGGATTATAACATCCACAGTTCTTAGGAACCCGAGACGTCTCACGCTTTTGCGGGCGGGAGTTCTTGCGTTGCGGATCGGCTAAGCAGTTTTTCAGTCTCTAATATATGATGCGTGGTTTGGATAACCGTGTCCGGGTTTAGTGAGATCGAGTTTATCCCGCGTTTGACGAGGAACTCGGCAAATTCGGGGTAATCAGACGGGGCCTGGCCGCAGATGCCGATCTTTTTGCCGCAGCGTTTCGCGGCGTCGATGGCCATTGCAACCATTTTTTCGACCGCTCCATTACGTTCGTCAAAAAGGTGAGCGACCATTTCGGAGTCGCGGTCAAGGCCGAGAGCAAGCTGTGTCAGGTCGTTGGAACCGATAGAGTAGCCATCGAAAACCTGTAAAAACTCGTCGGCAAACACGACATTGGCGGGCAGTTCGCACATCGCATAGATCTCAAGCCCGTTGTCGCCCTGCACAAGTCCGTATTCGGCCATCAGAGCTATGACCTTTTTGCCTTCTTCGACCGTCCGGCAAAACGGTATCATCGGCGTTACGTTCGTCAGGCCCATATCGTCCCGGACGCGGCAAAGTGCCTGGCATTCGAGCTTAAAGCCGGCTTTATAACGGTCATCGTAATAGCGTGATGCACCACGGAAGCCTATCATCGGGTTTTCTTCGATCGGCTCAAATTCCTTGCCGCCGATAAGCATCGCGTATTCGTTCGACTTAAAGTCTGACATGCGAACAATTACCGGCTTCGGATAGAATGCCGCCGCGATCCGCCCGACGCCTTCGGCTACCGCTCGCACAAAGAATTCTTTCGGGTCTTCTTCGAGAATTCGTTTCGAGATCGTTTCAATATCGGTCGGCTTTTTCAGATTCGGATAATTAACGAGGGCCATCGGATGAATGCCGATGTGGTTATTTATAATAAATTCGAGCCGGGCCAACCCGACGCCGTCATTCGGCAGACGCGACACGGCAAATGCATGGTCGGGATCGCCGACGTTCATCATCACCTTGGTGTTAGGCCGCTCATTATCTGTAATCTCGCGTTTGTCTATCTCGAATTCGATGTCGCCGTAATAGATATTCCCGCGGTCGCCCTCCGCACACGAGACCGTGATCTGCGTTCCACTTTTCACAGCCTCGGTCGCGTTTCCGGTTCCCACAATGCACGGGATGCCGAGTTCACGGCTAATGATCGCACTGTGACAGGTCCGGCCGCCGCGTTCCGTGACGATCGCTGACGCACGCTTCATGATCGGCTCCCACGCCGGGTCGGTCATCGTCGTGACGAGAATCTCGCCTTCTTTGAAACTGGTCAGTTTTGCCGAATCGAGCAAGACGTGAGCCTTCCCCTGCCCTATCTTTTCGCCCACCGCGACACCCGTCGCAAGCGGCGCACCGTGATTTCCGGTCAACCGATACGTCTCAATAAAATTCTGGTCCTTCTGCGTGTGAACCGTTTCGGGACGGGCCTGGAGTATGAACAATTCGCCCGTGATGCCGTCCTTTGCCCATTCGATATCCATCGGCTGAGGATGCCCGGCGAGCTTCGAATAGTGGTCTTCGATAGCACACGCCCACTGAGCGAGCTGCAGCACTTCAAAACCCGCGAGGCACATCCGGTTTCGCTGCGTCTCGACGACATCGCGGACCTGCGTTCCTGTACCGTCGTCAGCAAAAACCATTTTCACTTCTTTAACACCAAGCTTTCGGGTGACGATAGGGCGAAAGCCGAGCTTCAGCGTCGGTTTGAAAATAATCCATTCGTCCGGCGTTGCCATGCCCTGCACAACTGCCTCGCCTAATCCCCAGGCTCCGTTAATAACGACCGCCTCTCGAAAACCGCTCTCGGTATCGAGTGTGAACATCACGCCCGAACACGCGATGTCAGAACGCACCATCGGCTGAATTCCGATCGAAAGGGCAACGTCGAAATGATCGAAGCCTTTGGCTGTTCTATATGAAATTGCCCGGTCAGTCCACAGCGACGCATAACATTCGTGGCACGCCTCGATAAGACGCTGTTCTCCGCGGACGTTTAGAATCGTGTCCTGCTGGCCGGCAAATGACGCATCGGGAAGGTCTTCGGCGGTTGCTGACGAACGTACGGCAACTTCGAATGTTCGTTTACCGATCCGGTCACCTAACGTTTTATACGAAGCGTGAATGGCTGCTTCGACATCAGCCGGAAAAGGCGTTTCGAGCATCAGAGCACGGGCTTCGCTGCCGACCCGTGCCAGTTCGTTGAGATCGTTTACATCGAGCCCTTTGAGAAGTTTTTGCAGCTTTTTGCGTAGTCCGTTGGTTTCTAGAAGCAGCTCATAGGCATGGCTAGTCGTCGAAAATCCATCGACCGCACGCACGCCCTGAATCGTAAGTTCGCGAAACAATTCGCCCAGGCTCGCGCATTTCCCGCCGACAAGCGCCACGTCGCCATTGCCAACCTGACTAAAATCTAGAACGTATGGTTTTGTTTCGGTCATAAAAATAAGGGCGGAAACACGACCCGTAGGGAGTGTGTACTCTCACGAATCAGAACACACTCCCTACCGGTCGTGTTTCCGCCTTAGAGGCTAAAAGCGGATAACAGCATCCGGCCCGCCTTCGACGTGGACGGTATCGACGAAGCGAATGGCCTTTGTATCTGTGGTCATAACAACCGAGTGCGTGCGCTTTCCAGCTCCGAAAAAGCGTACGCCGCGCAGTAATGCACCGTCTGTAACGCCGGTGGCCGCAAAAATTATCTTTTTGCCGGGTGCGAGGTCGTTCGTATCGTAAACCTTGTCGGGATCGTTTATGCCCATATCCTTGAGCCTTTCCTTGACCTGTTCCGGCGGTGGGACCTTTGATTTATCGACGCCGAGTTTGTCATGGTCAAAAACGAGCCGTGCCTGAATCTCACCGTTCAGACACTTCATCGCAGCGGCCGTTATCACCCCTTCGGGCGCTCCGCCGATACCCATCAGGGCGTGGATATTTGTGCCCGCCACCGCAGCAGAGATGCCGGCCGACAGATCGCCGTCGGAGATCAGCCTGATCCTCGCTCCGGTTGCCCGAACGTCGGCAATAAGCTGCTTATGCCGCCCGCGATCGAGGCACATAACGGTGAGGTCATCGACGTCGCGGCCAAGCCGTCGCGCGATATTCTTGAGGTTGTCGGCGACCGGCGCGTCAATATCGACAGAACCTCGACACGATGGCCCGACGATGATCTTGTCCATGTAGATATCGGGTGCATACAGCAGGCCGCCTCGTTCCGCCGCCGCGAGAACCGCAATGGCGTTGTTTGCACCGAGAGCACATAAATTTGTTCCTTCGAGCGGGTCGACGGCAATATCCACCTCGGGAAATTCGAGCCGTGCCTCGTCGGAAAATATTCCGCCGCCGACCTCCTCGCCGATATACAGCATCGGTGCTTCGTCGCGTTCGCCTTCGCCGATCACGATCCGCCCGCGCATCGGGACCGTGTCCATTACCTCCCGCATTGCCTCGACGGCGACGTGGTCCGAATGCTTCCGGTCGCCCTGGCCCATTGTCCTTGCCGATTCAATGGCAGCTGCTTCCGTGACGCGCAGAAAATCGAGTGATAATTCGCGCTCCGCTTTGATGTCTTTCATCTGTTTTTCCTTAGATTTACGAACTAAATGAGATTTGATATTTGATGGCATTCTACCACTTGTCTAACCTGATTTGACAAGTTAAGCTGTGGGTATTAGGGTTTTAGTTTGCCTTTTTAAGTGCCTGACAGGAGATGAGCGTTAATTAGATGACCTATATTGTTGCCGAGCCATGTATAGATTGCAAATACACCGATTGCGCCGCGGTTTGCCCGGTAGAGGCGTTCCACGAATTACCCGATAAACTTCTGATCAACCCCGACACCTGTATCGATTGTGACGCCTGCATACCGGAATGCCCGGTCGAAGCCATCTTCTCGGACATGTCGATACCGCCGGAATATATGAACTGGTTGGAAATAAACAAGGAAGCCGAAAATTACCCGATCATCAGCACGAAACAGCCTGCGTTGTTCGGCTCTGACTGCAAGGGACAGCCGGAATAACCAAAACCACATTTCGATCGTTTAGAGGCGGGCTTGCCCGCCCTTTTAGTTGCCTATTTGATGATAGTAAACGGAAATATCTGGTACGCGACCTGTTTGGAAGCCGTATCGGTTGCCGTGATCTGTAGGACGTAATCGCCCTCGAGCAACGTATCACCCAACATTATCGCTCCGCTAACCTGTAAGTGATCCAGACTACGTTGGCCCTTTGAATCTACTTTTATCGGATTTCCCGACACCACCACCTTTTCGTTCTGCAATATCCGAGCCTGCGTTTGTAACTGCGGAAGCGAGTCTTTGCCTATCTTCGCGTTATAAACCTCGAAGCCGTATCGCAGCACAGTTCCGGCCGGAAACTGTTTCAGCACCGTATCGTACAGCAAAGTAGACGCGACCTTTACCTGTCCGGGATTATTTCCTACCTTGCCCTGTGTGATGTTCTGCCACGTTGACATGCTTACGTCTTCAACGGCGAGGCTCGAAACGGTCAGCTTCTGTTTTGTAAGATTCGGAACATCGACCACCTGTGCCGCCGAGCCGACCTTGCCCGATCCCGTGTCTCGCAATGCAACCCGATATTGGTACAACCCCGGCTTTTTGACCGGCATTATCAGCACATATACGAAGCCGTTCCTGAGCATCGCGTCGTACGTCGCACCTTTCGCTTTTATCGTGTACTTTGATTCGATATTCTCAACCGGCATTCCGTTATCGCCAAACGTCACCGCTGCTACATCGAACGTCGATGTTTTCCAGCCTTCGGCATTGTCGGTAAAGGTCAGGTTGCGGGCGTCGATATGCAGGAACGAGCGTATATATCCGCCATCTGCCGGATCGTCCGCATAAAGAGCATTGATATTTAGAGCAATGTCGCTTTGAGCAAATGGCGACATCAGCGCCTCCGCCATCTGCCGTTCGGCGGTGAGCTGAGGCTGTACCGGAGTTCCGGTGCCGTTGTTGTTGAAAAAGCCGCTCCGGTGGCTGACCTTCAGGCCCGGCTGTGTCACCTTAACCTCAAGTTTATTGAACTTTCGCTTCGCCGGGTCGAATGTTTCCGCGTCCGGCACGTATGCTAATAGATAATATCCGGCCTGTTCGTCCAAAGCCCGCTGTATCCCGCCATTCAGATCGTCGCTGTTGAGCAATGCCTTTCCGCCCGTTTGGCTTGCGAAATAGACGAGGCCGTCCTGACTGTCCTTGAAATCCCGCGTCCGCTCACGCTCCTTAGAGCCGCGATGGCCGTCGATGATCTCGTACGTATTGTCCGACGCCCCGATCGACATCGATCTCATGCCCTTTGTGTCGAATGTGTAAACGATCACCGACGACCGGTTTGCAAGATCGGCGACATCTTGCAAATAGTCGAAAACGCTTGACCCTCTAGATTTATTAGAATCATTCCCAATTGATATTCCGTCCGAGAACAGCATCATCGCCTTTCGCCCCGGCAGTTTGCTCATTCCGTTGATGACGTATCTCATAGCTCCCAGCGACGTTTGTGCGTAAATCCCGTCCTCCTGTGCCGCGGCATTCTTGGTTACGTTATAGTCCGTCGCTTTCTTGTCCGAGATATTGTCACGGTGAAGTATTGTCGTCCTCTGCTTCGGAGCTCCTGAGGAGATATCTGCGGTTTCGCGCGTAAATCGGTCGGTCATTTCAGTATCATTCTGGCCGACTGACGAGAGCGAGTCGAAACTGCCCCCGAACGGGTTCCATCGGAGCTTGTCGATAGCCGCGTGAAGCACGCGCTTATCGGATGTAAACTGCTGCAACGCTCCAACGCCGCCGCCTGTCCGAATGATTGCGACCAGATCGTCGGGCAGCATCTGTTGGTCTACAAATCTTTTTAGGGCCTTTCTTGTGTAGTAAATGCTCCCGAATGACAGGTTGAGGTCGTCGACGACGATAGCGACACTTCTGCGTATCGAAGCCGGATTTAAGGGCGCAATGCCCGTCGGAACTGTCGCGGATTCGTTTGGACGTGCTTCGCCGCCGATTGAAGCTCCACCAACGGATCGGCCCTCAAACGAAAAATTCGAAATACTTTGCCGTTCTCCATTCTCAAACACTTCAAAATCTTCAGCCCGCAGGCCGGTGACAACTTTGCCGTTTTTGTCCGTCACCGTCACGTCGATTTGGATAAGATTTGTCGAGATTTTTACGACGGCATCGTCGCTTTTTGGCGGTGTCGGGGACGTTTGCTGGGCCGCGACAATAATCGCAAACTGTGTCGACAATATGAATACGAGTAAAGATTTTTTCATTAGGTACTCCAAGAAAAGGAACAAAGACAACGGAGAGTATTTCGAATACGATAGTTCAACTAGAGTATAAAAAACAAGTAAAATAGTGTTGCCGGAAAACCTTGGACGTTAGGCCATTGGCAAAAATGTTCCACCGGAACTACACTATCGTGGCAGAGAATTGACACCTCAATCATCATGATCGAATCAACCGACCCAAAAATCATCCAAAAAGCCGCTGTGCGCTGCACCGAATGCGACCGCGAAATGGACCACTACAATAAGTTCCTGAGTGCGGATAACGAAATGAAGGTCGTTTGCTGGGAATGTCAGTCGAGGGAAGAAAAAGGCTTTAACGCAAAACGCGACTTCCGCCGCGGCGCCCGAAGTGGATACATTCCCAGATAATTTCGTGTCAGTAGCCCGACCGTTAGGGAGGGCTGCCGGGAAGCGTACGCCCTTCCTAACGGTCGGGCTACTGACACAAATCTTATGGCCGTAAGAAAGATCACAGAATATCCTGAAAAGGTCCTCGGCGAGGTCGGCAAGCCGGTAACCGCCTTCGATAAAGAGCTGAAGGACCTTTGTGCCGATATGTTCGAGACGATGTACGACGCTGAGGGCGTTGGGCTGGCCGCTCCTCAGATCGGCCTTAATTTGCGCCTGTTCGTAATGGACTGCGAGGGCATCAAGCTGATCGCCGCTAATCCGGAAATCATCGATACCGACGGCGAGCAATCGAGCCCGGAAGGCTGCCTGTCAGTCGGCAAGGTCCCGGCTGTGGTCGTCCGCCCTATGAAGGCCCGATTAAAAGCTCAGAACGAAAAAGGCGAGTGGTTCGAACAGGAAGCCGACGGCTACGCCGCCCGTGCCTTCATGCACGAAACCGACCACTGCAACGGCACGCTTTTCATTGACCACCTGCCAAAGCTTCGGCGGGATATGCTGGTTAAAAAGTTTAAAAAAGAAAAGAGCTGGAAATGATAAGCTCGGAGGTTATATGAAATTCACTGCATTTCTGTTCTTAGTGTTAATCTATTCCTCTATCGAGGTAGCCGCCCAACCACCTACAACCGATTACAAACCCTCAATCAGCAGATCGCATCGCTCTATCAACAGGGAAAATTTGATGATGCAATCCCGGTGGGAAAGCGCGTAGTTGAAATTGAGAAGAAGGCCGGCGAAGGTTCCGAAACCCACGCAATCGCCCTGATGAATTTGGGCATGCTTTACAAAGAGCGGATGCGGAATCTGCAAAAAAGGCGAAGCTCCGTAAAGTTTGAAGAATTAAGTGCGTTTAACGAAAAAGTTAACGACGATACTAAAAACGCCGAAGATTCATTTCGTCGATCGTTAGCCATTTATACGAAGCTGGGCCAAAACGAAAACCTTTTGCCTGCCTCGCTTAAAGATGAACTCGGATGGGTCCTGCACAATAATGTAGCTTTACCGACAAACGGCGGGCCGAGGGCACGAATCGATGAAGCCGAGAAGCTTTTTACAGAGGCCTTGCTTGCACGGGAAAAATCAGGAGGCGCTGATTCCGGCCCCGCTCTCAAATCAGTTCTCGATTTTGGTAATTTCTACATGCGTTGGATAAATTTCGAAAAAGCCCTCCCGTTTTACGAGCGTTACATTTCAACGATTGAGAAAATTGACGGCTTAAACAGTAAATCTCTTGTTCCCGCACTGCGCGGCATGGCTGAACTCATGGTCATAACCGACCGCCAAAATGAGGCGGGAGAACTCGTTAAACGTATTTCATCAATTACCGGAAAGGCGGAAGATATTCCGCCAACAAGTCCTAGCCTGGCCCTGAGAGGCAGGAAAATAGAGAGAGTCAAAATCAAACGCTTTACCGTGGCAGATGCATTTGATAATCCTTATTCTTCGCTTTCCTACCCTAATAGCGGTATGCCGATGGGCGGCCGGGTTCGTATCAAACAGGTTGGAGTCAATATTTTAGTCGACGAAGAAGGAAACGTGACGGACGCGAAAATTATCGACCCATCAGCAAAGGATTATGTCGAGATTATTGCGGCAGCACGCAGATCGAAATTTCGTCCTTACAGCTACAAGGGTGTCGCACAGAAAATGCGCGGAACGCTGGTTTACCCTTACATCGACAATTAAATATTGTCTCTAACAAACATCGCGCGATAGACGGGGATTTCTCGATTTTCCACCGAGATTTCCCTCTCAGTTTTAACCTGAAAGGGATTTGCATCGATCCTGCTTTCGTTCAAACTGCGATTCCGGCGAAAGAGTTCAAACATTTCCCGTGCTAAAAATTGGATGTCCGTTTGGATAAAAATTAGCCCGCCGGGTGAAAGTTTCTCGGCCACGGTATTAACCATCTCCTTATTGACCATCCGCCGCTTAGCGTGTTTTTTCTTGAACCACGGGTCGGGGAATTGGATCGTCCCCGCTTGCAGCAGACCGTCTGGAATTTCTTTAACCAGCGTTCCGAGCCAGAGCATCGCATTGCAGAAAACGTAGTGTACGTTCGATAGATCGGCCTCATCGGCGAGCCTGTTGGCTTCTTCAACAAGCGGCTCGCGTATCTCAACACCCAGGAAATTCCAGCCAGGTTCAGCCTCCGCCATCTTCAAAACAAACCGCCCGCGGGCGCAGCCGATGTCCAAATGAATAGGCAGCGTCGGGTCGGCAAACACCGCTGCCGGATCGATCGGCACGGGCGTTTGCCGGTAATAAGGCGAGAGCGGATTAACGTGTTGGTGAACTCGGACTCGGGCCATTATTGTGGGATCGGCACTATTTCAAAATCAAATAGATACTGAAAAGCGATGTAGCTATATACGTTCCAATCGCAAAAATGCCCAATACTTGGGTCACGGATCCTGATTCTCTAGGATCTACATATTCATCCGACGGTATCTGAATAAATCCGTATACGGCACCGACGATCAGCCCGCCTATATGTGCGTAATTGTCGACAATTTGATAAAGCACAAGCCCGAAGATAAGAATAAACCCGATATTTATTAGAAGGTTTTTTCGAAACTCAGGAGAGATAAATTTCCGACGACGAAACGAATAGACGGCCAGATACGATACAAGCCCGACTATCCCGCCCGAAGCACCAACGGAAATTCCCTCCGGCGACATTATCAATCCAAGCACGCCGCCGCCAATCGCGGAAAGCAGAAAAACGATCGCGAGATGTGCCCGGCTTGACAGCATTTCGAATAGCCGACCGAAGCTATAAAGCGCATAGCCGTTCATCGCAACGTGAAGCAGGCTGCCGTGTACGGCGGCACCGGTTAAGATGCGCCAATATTCGTGCCTGAAGATAAAATCAGGTTTAGAAAAGCCAGCATCCCGGATCGCAGGTTCAAGCCCGCGATACAATTCCGACGCCATGACGGCAATGATGCACGCAAGCAGCGTGATCGTATAAACCGGTATCGGCGTCGGAGCAATCGCGGCCGCTTCTATTTCCGTTTCAGGTGGATTCTCGTCCGCTTCGCCTTCGTATTTAAATGACATAAATTAACGACCCTACATCGCAAGGCCGCCGTCGGCTTGAATAACTTGTCCGGTGATATAAGCCGCCGAATCGGAAAGCAAAAAGCAGACAATTTCGGCAGCTTCCTGAACATTGCCAAGCCGGGCAAGCGGTATCTGGGCGAGTATCTTTTCGCGGAACTCAGCATTCATTTCGGACGCCATTTCGGTCTCGACAAGCCCGAGGGCAAGGGCGTTGACCGTGATCTTTCGGCTCGCAACCTCTTTTGCCAGCGATTTCGTCAGGCCTATCATGCCCGCCTTCGATGCCGAGTAATTCGATTGGCCGAGCATCCCTACAACGCCGCTGATCGACGACATATTCACGATCGACCCTCCGTTCTCATTCCGCATCATTGGTCGTAGCACCGCTTTCGAAAAGTTCCACGCACCTTTCAGGTTGGTGTCGATCACTGCATCCCAGTCTTCCTCTTTCATCCGCAAAATAAGCTGGTCGCGCGCGATGCCCGCGTTATTGACCAAAAAATCCACGGTTCCAAATGCTTCCTTAACCTGTACGACAAATTCAGCCGACGCCGCCGTATTCGCCACGTCGCACTGCGCCGCCAAAGCTTTAACGCCCAGCCCTCCGACCTCGGCCTTCAATGTTGCCGCCTCGTCGGCGCTCTTTGAATAATTAAACGCCACGTTCGCCCCGCGCCGCGCCAACTCCATCACAATTGCCTTGCCAATACCCCGCGTACCGCCGGTCACGATGGCCGATCTTCCTTCAAATTGTTTTTCGCTCAAATCAATCCTCTACTTATGTAAACATCCGTCATAATGCGCAAATTATAAGATTGTTTGCCGGACTATTCAAAGCTTTACGCAAATCGGATATTTGATATAATCAAATTGAGGTTAAGGTTATGCCGAAGAAGAAAGAAACCACACAATCGCAAAACGGAAACGAATACGGCTTACGTGACTTTTCGCATCTGCCGCGTCAGAAGAATCTTCCAAAACTAAAAAATCCGACGCCGCAGCAAAAGGCCGAACAAAAGGCATTTCGTGAGTTTTTGGATGCGTTGGAAGAAGAACAAAAGAAATATGGAACGACCTTTGCTTGACACGTCCGTATTTTCAACCTACAAAAAACAAATCGATGAGCAAATCGGTTCTCTTCATTTTTCAAGCGTGGTTTTCTATGAACTTATCGCCTCGTTGGTTGATGAATCAACATTAAAAAAATACGCTTCCTGGGAAGCGGAGTCTATCAAATCCAATAGGTTGATCACACCGACACGAGGGATTGGTTTGAGTGCGCACGGGCTGTACGACGCTTGCGGCACCTTAAACTTATCGACAAAAATCTCTCGCCAACAACGCTGCAAAACGATGCCTTGATAGCACGGAGTTCATTTACACACAAATGCTTTGTCGTAACGGACAACATACGCGATTATTCTCTTTTGCAGCGCGTTATGCCAAGGCTCGAAGTAATTCCCGCGAAAGAGTATTTCAGTTAGAATTTCTGTCCATTGAATAATAGTTATGCGTCGCATCATTTCACTATGTCTCATTTTCTCCATTTGTTTTCTCCAAATCTTTGTCCTGACGGGAAATGCTCAAGAAGGATCAATTCTGGTCAAAAACGCAACGATCATAGACGGCACCGGCAAGCCTTCATTTCGCGGCGATGTTCGCATCAAGGACGGCAAGATTGCAAAGATCGGAACGATCAAAGCGACAGCCGGCGATGAGGTCGGCGACGCAAGCGGCCTTGTGCTGGCTCCGGGTTTTATCGATATCCACAATCATTCCGAATCTGGGCTGCTTCGAGAAGGAACAGCGGCGAATCAGGTTTCGCAGGGTATTACGACCGTGATCGTCGGACCCGATGGCGGATCGCCTTTTCCGATCAAGGATTATTTCGCAAGACTCGAAGGCAAGATAGCCGTCAACGTTGGTGCCTTTATCGGCCATGCAACGGTTCGCGAGCAGGTGATGAAGAATGATTACACGAGGAAAGCGACCGACGCCGAGATCGCCAACATGGCCGGCTTGGTTGAGCAAGCCATGAAAGAAGGAGCGTTTGGCCTTTCATCGGGGCTTGAGTACGACGTAGGCTTCTCGGCCTCGACAGAAGAGTTGATCGCTCTGTCGCGTCCTGCCGCGAAACATCACGGCATATATATGACGCATATGCGTGACGAGGAAGAAGGCATGGTTGATGCGATTCGCGAATCGATTAGGATCGGCCGCGAAGCTAAATTGCCCGTACAGATATCGCACATTAAAATGGGCAATCGCAACGTCTGGGGCAAGTCAGCCGAGGCTATTGCGTTGATCGAGGAAACCCGCAAATCAGGTTTTGACATAACCGCTGACGCTTATCCCTACACCGCGTGGGCATCAACCATTACAGTGCTCGTGTCGAGCCGAAAACACGAGGACCGGGAAGAGATCGAAGACGGTCTGAGCGATGTCGGCGGCGCTGATAAGGTGCTGATCACAAACTGCCCGGCCCACCGTGATTATGAAGGAAAAACACTGGAGCAGATCGCCGTTTCCCAGAGAACATCGCCGGTCGATATCTACATTCAGATCGTGAAGGACGGAGGTGCGGGCGTTGTCTGCAATTCAATGAACGAAGCAGACGTGAAGGCCTTTTACACACAGTCATGGGTGATGGCCTCGAGCGACGGCGGCATCGGCAGCCGCCATCCACGCGGCACGGGAACATTTACGCGTGTACTGGGCCGATTTGTCCGCGAGAATAAGTGGTTCAGCCTTGAAGAGGCGGTTCGCAAAATGTCCGCGATGCCTGCTGCACGTTTGGGATTAAAAGATCGCGGTTTGATCAAAAAAGGCATGAAAGCCGACCTCGTTTTATTCGACGCAAACAGCGTTATCGACCGGGCGACGTTTGCCGAGCCGCAGCTGTTTTCAGAAGGCGTCAAAACCGTTTTCGTTAACGGCGTGCGGGTTTGGGACAAGGGAAAAGTAACGGGCAATTTGCCGGGAGCGATATTGCGTCGGAACTAAAGCTGAACTCCAAGGAGCGGCTCGCCATCGTTTGGGTCCATCGGAGTCGAAACTTCTACACGATCATATATCTCGGCCATGGGAATTTCGCATTCAATCGACCGCAAAGTAAACCCGCCGTCCAGGCCTTCAAAGACATTAAATGTCCAGTTTCCATCAGGTATTTTCTCGTAATGTTCGATAAACGCAATATCCTGGTAGATCAGCACATAATCCGTAAGGCTGGGAATCTCTTTTCGGTAACGGAAAAACTTTTTAGTTTGGTCATATCGCTGAGTGGATGGCGATAAGACCTCTACAATTACCTTTGGATTCAGCAGCACGTCCCGCTTTTGATCGTGAAATTCGGGATCCCCGCAAACTACGGAAAGGTCAGGATAGGCAAATAACCCTTTTGTCTCCGCACGAACTTTCATATTCGGCGACAACGCCTGACATTTTGTCCCTTTTAGGGCCTGTCTCATTTCGCCGAGAATGTTCGCACAAATCTGGCTGTGCGCGAGGCTTTCACCGGCCATCTCATATATTTCACCATCCAGATATTCATGCCGCGCGCCAGCCGCCCGCTCGAATTCGAGGTACTCTTCAGGCGAAAATAATCTCTCTTTTTTTAAAGCCAGTCCCATTAACTCAAATTTATCACAAAAATCGGCTAAATCTTAGATATTCAACGCATTCCGCTGAATCTCAAAAAGCTTCGCCATTCCGATCTCAGCCAGGGCCAGCATTTCGTTCATTTGATCGCGGTTGAACGGCTCGCGTTCGGCGGTTCCCTGCAGCTCGATATATTTCCCGGCTCCGGTACAGACGACATTCATATCGACGTCGGCGTTCGAATCTTCAGCGTAGGCGAGATCGAGCACGGGCGTTCCCTCAACAATGCCGACGCTGACGGCGGCCACCTCACTCAGTATTGGCGATGTTTTAACAGTTCCCTGCTTGACCAGCTTCCTGCATGCAAGGGCGAGAGCGACGTAGGCACCTGTAATCGAAGCACAGCGCGTGCCGCCATCCGCCTGAATAACATCACAGTCGAGAAAGATCTGACGTTCCCCCAGCAATTTCGTATCGACGACACACCGCAGGCTTCGCCCAATCAGCCGCTGTATCTCCTGCGTTCGCCCGGCGGGACGCTGCGTTTCTCGTTGCGTACGCGTATTCGTCGCCCTCGGCAGCATTGCATATTCGGCTGTTACCCAGCCCGTTCCCTTATTGCGGAGAAAAAACGGCACTCTGTCCTCGACCGATGCCGTGCAAATTACCTTAGTCCCGCCGACCTCGATGAGCGCCGAGCCTTCGGCGTAGGGCGAAATATTGGGCGTTATCTTTGTGTTCCGCAACTGATCGTAAGTGCGGCTGTCTAGTCTTTCGTAACTCATAATTGGTAAATCGTAAATCGTGAATCGTAAATGGTGAAGAAGGAATACTTTCCTCCGACTAACGATTTACGATTCACGATTCACGAGTTCATCTATTCCGTAAACTTCTATCGCTTCGAGCTTTGACGGCTGCGATCCCAAAAACCTTTCAGCTACGCGGGCGAATCGTTCCGCCGCATCGGTAACGTAAAAGTGATCCAAATCGTCGCACAGTGAACGGGTTCGCGTCGTCTGTACCGCATTCGCGAGATCTTTATCTAACAGCAGCCTTGCTACCTCGTCAGCCGTCGCCTCGCCCGAGTCGATTAGTTTAACATTTGCACCGACCGTTTGTTGAATCACATCGCGCAGAATGGGGTAATGTGTGCAGCCAAGCACGAGTGCATCGGGCCCGAATTCGACGATCGATTTCAGGTGCTTTGCCGCTATCGCAAACGTTTCGGCCTCATGCAGCCAGTTCTCTTCCGCCAGCGGGACGAACAGCGGACATGCGGCCTGTACGACTTCCGCGGTTGCCGATGCACGCCGAATTGCTTCGTAATATGCGTTGCTCGAAACTGTTGCCTCGGTCGCTATCACCCCAATTTTCGGCTTCGCTTCGTCGTTCGTTATCTCGACCGCCTTCCTGGCACCGGGCCCGATGACGCCGACAACATCTATACCGATCCGCTCTCGTATTTTCGGCAGAGCCAAGGCCGACGCGGTATTACATGCAACAACCAAAAGCTTGATACCGAGAGATGCGAGAAATTGCGAGTTTTCGATCGCGTAACGCTCTACCGTGGCAAGCGATTTCGTTCCGTAAGGAACACGCGCTGTATCGCCAAGATAAACAAAATGCTCGTTCGGTAAACGGTCATGCAGGGCGCGATAAACCGTTAGGCCGCCAACTCCTGAATCAAAAATACCTATTGGCTGACTATTGCTCAAGGTTAGTGTTTTCGTCCGAATTTACCGACTTACGATTTCGACTGCGTCGATGAATAAGGCTACATAAGTCGCCGTATTTCAGCAACCCGACCTCTACCCTTTCTAAGTTGCCGTTTCTGATGATAAGACCTGTTAAACATTTCTTGTAATATACAAACATTATTTGTTACAATTGAGTGTTTCCACGTATCATGTACGGGGAAGCCCTTCCCAACCGATCTTCGATTTCATTAAACATCAGAAAAAACTCGTCTGGGTTGTGCCTGGATATAAATTCTATGAAAAAAGTGTTTCTGTCGCTTGTAGCGGTAGCGGTTTGCTGCCTGTCCTTTATTGGTTTCAAAGGTTCCGGAGCGTCAGCTCAAGGTCGTGACGTTGTTAAGACGCCGATTTCCGCAACGGCCGATTCGGATCGAAAACTGGCATCCTTGATCCGCCGCGTGACCGACGGGCCGGCTACGGGTTCGAAAAAGCAAACCAGAATACCGAGCGGAGGAATTCTGACCGATCTGCAAGGCGGCTCTCAAAATGTGATGCTTTCGCAATTGGATGAAAGCGGTGAGCCGGTAACGGCCTGCGTCACAAATATCGAAGAGGCCAATGCTTTTTTAGGGAGAAATCTTGAAACTGGTGCAAGAGTTCCACGCAACGATTTTGGGAAAGAAAATACGGCTACCATCGCCGCACGGCACGGCATGTCGGAACACGATTTTTTATTCTATAGCAAGTTGGCGGCGGAGGCTCTTCAGCAGCAGGTGGTGGCAAGTCCAACTTCAGCAACGATAACAATTGTCAATGCCGATGGAGCGGGCGAAGGTTTTAACGACCCTGCAGTTCGGGTTCCCGAAGGTGGAAACAGCGGGACGACGCTGGGACAGCAGCGTTTGAATTTGTTCAACAATGCGGCCGCGATCTGGGGTGCATTTCTTGATAGCGGAGTTCCCACGAAAGTAAACGCTCAGTTCAATGTTTTAACTCCTTGTTCCACGAGCGGCGGTGTCCTCGGCTCGGCCGGAACTGCCTTTACTGCCGCCAATTTTCCGAACGCTCAGTTTACTAACACGGACTATCATATTGCGCTTGCCAACAAGCAAAACGGTACTGATCTGGCGGGCGGAGCGGATTTGATAAACGCCACGTTTAACACCAATGTGGACAATGCCTGTCTCGGAGTCGGAACCCGCTTTTATTATGGGTTGGACAACGCAACACCTCCACTTACGGTTAATCTGCTAGTAGTATTGCTGCACGAATTAGGCCATGGTTTAGGCTTTTCCAGCTTTGCCACGACGATAACTTTAACTAGTGCAACAAATGCAAGCCCAATAGTTATTACATCCAATACTCACGGATTGGCCGACGGCGACGTGGTTACCGTTCAAAACGCCACTGGCAACACAGCCGCAAATGGAACGTGGACGGTTGCCAACCGTACCGCCAACACTTTTGCACTTGCGGGTTCAGTTGGTAACGGGGCATACACCGCAAACTCAGGAATCATCCGCGGCGTTTATAGAAATGGACGTCCCGACATATGGGCTAGATTTCTGTTTGACCGAACGACGTCAAAATTCTGGAATGCGATGACGACGGCCGAGCGTGGAGCTTCGAGCATTAATACAAACAACCTTATGTGGGATGGCTCGAATATCAGGATTGCCTCCGGTTCGCTGACCGCGGGACGCGACGTGCCGACGGGACGCATTGAGATGTTCACTCCGAATCCTTTTCAGCAAGGTTCGTCCGTGTCTCATTGGAACACCGCCGCAGCTCCGAACTTGCTGATGGAACCGTCAATCAACACGGGCTTGCCGCTTGATTTGGACCTCACCCGCCAGCAGATGCGCGATATCGGATGGTTTCGCGATGCAACGGGTGATTTGACGGCGGATACGATCACGGGCGTGTCGCCATTTGGCGGCGCTGCGGTCGTCGGCACCACGCGAACTATAAATTGGATCAATAACGGCGGTTTTAACCGTAATGTCAAGATCGAGCTTTCAACCGACGGCGGTGCGACCTTCCCGACTGTAATTGCGGCAAATGCACCAAACACCGGCACGTTCGCCTGGTCGGTTCCGAATATGCAAACTACGACCGCCCGAATACGCGTTCGAGAAGCCGATTTTGCGGCCCCGTCAGGCTCATCGGCTTCAAACTTTGTGATCAGCCTCGCTCCCTTAGCGGGCGGTGCAACGGTCGCCGGCAGAGTCATTGGTGCAAACGGCCGGCCGATTGGCAGGGCGACGATTACCTTGGTAAACGGCACGGGTAATGTGCGGACATCAAACACAAACTCGTTCGGATATTTCGTGTTCGGCGACGTTCCGGTGGGCGAAACCTACGTCGTGAGCGTCCGCCACAAGAACTATGCGTTTGAACAGCGTGTAATAAACCTGGGCGACGATCTGACCTCCGTCGACTTTGTAGCGATGCAGTAAATCACGATCATTGTTAATAAAAAGAGCGGCCTCGAACGGCTGCTCTTTTTATTTGCGGGGCTTATCTTTTCTCATCAATGCATGCAAAGTCTCGGCATTCTCGCCTTTGAGATGTTTAACGACGCGTTCGATATTCCTATCCAACGATTCCTCGGTTTTCAAAGAGCCTAGATAACGCAATAATTCCTTTCTGCGTCCGGGAGTCAATTTGTCGAACTCCGCTTTCGCTGTCTTGTCATCTTCAAGGGCTATTGCAAATTTCGGCGGGAACGGAACTTCGCGCGGCCGCGGGTCGAATTCGATCTCGACGTTCGCCGTGTCGCCGACCTTCAGACCCGAATCCCTGAGCATCTCGCCGTTAACATACAATCGCCAGAAGCCTTGATATTTGACCAGCGTTTGAATGAAATCCGCTCCGTTCAATCTCCCTCGGACAGGTATCGGACCCTTCGATTTAAGAGCCTGCCCGAATAGCGCCGCCAGAACATTGTCCGGCGGATCGACCACCGGATTAATACCGATCTTATATATTTTTGCCGAGAACTTTTGCACTCGTCTATTTTTTAACCTTCGGGATGCCACCTCACCGCTTTTATGTGCATCTATTAGGCAATTCACGCTACACTTTACACGATATGAAAATCACAAACCTCCTACGCATCGTCTTTTGCCTGACCTTTTTTACAATTTCTCTTGAAGCTCAAACTTCCGGAGTCCTCTTTACCGTGAATAACAACGCGGATTCCGCCGACGCAACCCCTGGCGACCGTATATGTGCTGATTCGCTTGGACAATGCACTTTGCGGGCGGCGATTCAGGAAGCGAACGGAAATACCGCGAGCGGCGACGTAATCATTTTTGCGATGCCGTGGCCGGCGGTCATAAATCTTACGATCGGCGAATTGGCAATCACGGCAAGAAACCTGTCGATCGTCGGCCCGGGCGCGAGGCGGTTGGCGATCCGGCGAAGTTACGTGCCCGGAACACCCGAGTTCCGGATTTTCCATATACCGAATGCTGATACAAACACAGTCATTCGCGGATTTGCAATTGAAAACGGACGTGCGGTAAACGGGCTCGTAGGTGGTGGAATAAAGCTCGCACTTGGCAGCACGCTAAGTCTTACCGAGATGTTCTTTATCGAGAATGTTGCTTCAAACGGCGGCGCTATAGCAAATGATGGGACGTTAAATATCACACGCTCATTAATTGATTCGAACTCTGCTGTCACAAATGGCGCCGCTTTAATCAACTCCGCCGGTTCCAGTGCCAGAATAACCAATTCCACGATCACCGGCGGCGCGGCATTATCCGGCGGAGCGATCCATAACAACGGTGCATTGCTGCTCGTCAACAATACCATCTCTCACAATTTTGCTGTCAATACCGCGAGCAGCGTGCTAAGCGGTTCCACTGGTTCCGTGAATATACTGAACACAATCATCGCAAGCGACATTTCTCCAACGGCGGCGTCCATTCAGGGCACTTTTATTTCGATGGGAAATAACCTCATCACCGACGCACGAGAAAGCTCCGGCTTCACAAACGGTGTAAATAACGATCAGGTGAGCAACGGTAATGCTATCAATCCGCTGCTTGGAAATTTGTCCGACAACGGCGGCCAAACCGATACGCGCGCATTGCTGACCGGAAGTCCTGCGATTAATGCCGGCAACAATTGCGTATGGAATGGGAACTGTGTGCTGCCGCCCGGTCCGCCGCTTAGGTTCTTTTGGGATCAGCGCCGCGGCTATCTCAGAGGTGGGATTTTTGATGCTGTCGATGTCGGAGCATACGAATTGAGCAGCTCTACTTCTTCCAGCGGAAGTATCTTCGGCAGTTTTAATCCGGGACCGGCGGGCAGACTGCTTAATTCGATAGTAATTTTTACTGATGTCGCCACAAACGAAAAAACTTATCGCGTGATCAATCCTTTCGGCCGGTTCCGGTCTCCTCAATTTGGAAATGAGGTCTACGTACTCGAATACAGGACAAAACGGCAGCCCAGCATAGCTCCGTCAGTTTTGGCATTACCGGATTAATTCTCGAGCGGGGTTGGTGCTTCAGTAAGGGCGTGAAATCAAGCCGGAGTCTGGCATTCATCCAAAATCCGCAATCCAAAACAATATGGTGGAGGCGGTGGGAATCGAACCCACATCCAAAGGTTGCGACCAGTGAAATCTACACGTTTAGTCGGTTCACTTTATTTCACCGATGAAGAGTAAGTGAATCGACAAGACCTCTTCATCAGCAAACCCGGCTAACATTTCGGGATGCGTCCGCAGGTGGTGGACGCGCCCTAGCTTCTACTGAGTTATGCCTAATCCGGTCGCTACAAGCTGACTTCCGGTAAGACACTTGTGGTTAGTAATTAAACTAAGCAGCAAGAGCTAATTCTTGATTAGCATTTGTGTTTTGCAAGTTTTTTTAACGAGCTCACAAGCAAAAAGCCCGACGTGCATCCAAAGATCTATACAAGCCCCTGTCGAAGCCTGTCGCCCCCACTTTGAGGAAGGTCAGTTTACGCTATTGAGATGAAAATTGGAAGCACCGGGTTGTTTCGCCTGTTCCGTAAGTTCTAGTATTCGGGGTTGGAACGAAATGTCCTACGCGGCTTTGCCGTTGGCGATGAAGGTCGGGTATTTGCCGCTCCAGCAGGCGGTGCAGGATGTGGTGTTATCGATGCCGATGGCGGCGAGCATCCCTTCGAGCGAGAGGTAGCCGAGGCTGTCGGCTTCGATAAAGTCGCGGATAGCATCGACATCGGTTTCTCGGACTTCACCACCCCGTCCGCCCGGAGCGGCGGCCACCCCTCCTAAGACAGGAGGGGAGCTAAGACGGGCGGCGATTAGGTCTTTTTCGTTGGGCGTGTCAACGCCGTAGTAGCAGGAATGCATGGTTGGCGGACACGAGATGCGCATGTGGACCTCTTTTGCACCGGATTCGCGGACCATCTGGACGATCTTTTTGGAGGTCGTACCGCGGACGATGGAATCATCGACCAGAACGACCCGGCGGCCGTTGATCAAGTCCTTGATAGGATTGAGTTTCAGCCGCACGCCGAACGAGCGGATCGACTGCGACGGCTCAATAAACGTGCGGCCGACGTAGTGGTTGCGGATGATAGCCTGTCGATAGTTGATGCCGGACTGGCTGGCAAACCCGATAGCCGCCGAAACGCCCGAATCTGGTACCGGAACGACGATATCCGCCTCCACCGGTTGCTCGACGGCAAGCCGCTTGCCCATCTTATGCCGCGATTCGTTGACCGAACGGCCATAGATAGTCGAGTCGGGCCGCGAGAAGTATACGTGCTCGAATGTGCAGACCGAGACCGGCTTTTTCGTAAAAGGTTTAGACGAGCGGAGGCCGTTTTCGTCAACGATGATCATCTCGCCCGGCTCGACCTCGCGAATGTACTCGGCGTCGATCAAGTCGAAGGCACAGGTTTCGGATGCGACGCACCACGCGTCCTTTAACTTGCCAAGTACCATTGGCCGAAAGCCGCGCGGGTCGCGAACGGCAATGAGGGCTTTTGGGGTAAGAAACAGAAGCGAAAAAGCACCTTCAGTTTCTTTAAGCACTTTTTCGACAGCCTCGATCACATTTTTTGCCTTTGTACGGGCAATGCCGTGCAGGAGTGTTTCGGTGTCGGATGTTGACGAGAATATCGCACCTTCTTTTTCCAGTTCCCTTCTCCGTGCTTCGGCAAAAGGTAAATTTCCATTATGGCAAACAGCGATGTCGCCATGCTGGCAGGTGACGGAGAACGGCTGTACTTCTTTGATTGTATTGCGGCCGGTCGTCGAATAACGCGTATGCCCGATCGCACTGGAACCGGTAAGCCGTCGCAGCACATCTTCACTCAACACATCAGCCACCAGCCCTTGCGAGCGAAATTGGTGCAGGTCACTGCCGTCAGCGGTAACAATGCCGCAAGCTTCCTGACCGCGATGCTGCAACGCGAATAGGCCAAGCTGCGTGATAGTCGAAGCCTCCACGTGGCCGAAAATGCCAAAAATGCCGCATTCTTCGTGAAATTTGTCTAAAACCAGGTCCATGTATTTCTATTTTGCCACAAAAATGTTTTCACCGCAGAGACGCGGAGACGCGGAGCAGAATTTTTGCCACAGATGGACACGGATGAACACAGATTGGATCATGAAATATTGGCTAAATCAGTGTTCATCCGTGTTCATCCGTGGACGATTTTTCTGATTTCGGTAAGGTCGTAGGATGTATTGAGATTGGCAAAGAAACGATCGGAACCGGCAAGATGCGAGTACTCTGCCGGCTTGATGATTTTCGGCGTCAATAAATCTACAATTTCGGACATCGGCGGAGAAACACGTGGGCGATCGAGGATTTCCTGAAGCAGCGATCGGGCGGCTTCGACTTTGTAAAAAACGCAAAGCGGCTGAAGCCTGCCATCCGGCTGTTCGGGAACAACCGCACCGAATTCGTCTGAAATGTTTTCCGCCAGGAATCGGAGCAAATCGGTTGTGACGAAAGGGTAATCGCACGCAAGCACCAATATCCACTCGGTTTGAGCATAAGAAAGTGCGGCATGAAGACCGCCGAGCGGGCCGCGGCCTTCGACCAGATCGAAGATGAACGGAGCGTTAAGGGTGATGGCCTGAATTGCAAATTGCGCTTCGTTGCCGGCGACGAAAATTGTCTTAGAGGCAATGCCGGATTCGCGAACGGTATTCAGCGAACGCTGCGCGAGCGTCATTCCGCCGACGGCAACAAACGCCTTGTCGCGGCCGAGGCGGAGCGAACGCCCACCGATCAAAATATAGGCTTCGATGTCCATGTAATCCAGATCACGCAGTACGGTAAACTAAACAAATTATTCTCGTTTGGAGGTGGTCTGTGACCGCCGTTGCTTTTTTTTTAGGACTTGACAGGCGGTCAGAGACCGCTTCTAAACGATAGGCCAATTTTTGCATCGCCTTAAATCCCAAGTGCGTAGTCCCGCTTCAATCTGCGTTAGGCTTAACCGAGATGACCACGCACTTTGAGGTCGGCGTGTGGCTGCCGCGGGCTACGCTGCCTAGCGGAACGAGCGGATTGGCTTCGGGAAAATAGGTTGCCGCGCAATCGATCGGGATTGGATACGGAACGACGATAAATCCGGAAACCTGCCGTTCGCCGTCATCGAAATGGCTCGTAATATCAACGGCTTGGCCAGCCTTTAGGCCACGATCGGCGATGTTTTGCTCATTCATAAAAATCACGCGGCGGCTGCCCTCGACGCCTCGGTAGCGGTCATGGAATTTGTAGATCGTCGTGTTGAACTGGCCGTGCGAGCGGATCGTCGTCATAAAGAGCCGGCCTTTTTCGAGCTCGATCTTTTCCAAAGCATGGGCTTTGAACAGGGCCCTTCCGGTCGGTGTCGTGAATTTGCCCTCGTGCGGCGGATTCGGCATATAAAAACCCGCTTTGTCGCGGATGCGCCGGTTATAGTCTTCACAGCCGGGCACAACCCGCGAGATCGCATCGCGGATTTTGTCGTAATCGGCGGCCATCGCATCCCAATCGACCGTCGTTTTTTTGCCGAGCGTTGCTTTTGCCATTTGGGCAACGATCCATGTTTCACTGCGCAACTGTTCGGACGCCGGCTCAAAAATGCCCTTCGACATCTGGACGTTGAGCATCGTGCTTTCGGTGGAAACGAACTGCTCCAGCGGAGCGAGGACACTCTTGTCCTCACGAACGTCGCTTCGGCGTTCGGACAAACTTTCGGCGGAGGAAGCGCCGATTGGGACAAGAGTGTCCCCGCTCCGGTCGATTTCCGAGCGGCCCAGGCATGGCAGAATGAGCGAGATTTTGCCGGACGTGAGTGCGGTACGGTTAAGCTTGGTAATGACCTGAACGGTGAGATTGCATTTTCCCAATCCGGCGGCGACCACATCGGTATCCGGCGACGCAGCGACGAAGTTTCCACCCATCGCGAAGAACACTTTCAACCGGCCATCGGCCATTGCCTGAATCGTTTCGACCGTATTGTAGCCGTCCTTCACTGGCGTTTTGAACGCGAATTCCTTTTCCAGATTTGAACGAAATACCGGATTCATCTGCTCCCAGATACCCATCGTCCGGTCGCCCTGCACATTCGAGTGCCCCCGCACCGGACAAAGACCTGCTCCCGGTTTGCCGATATGTCCGCAAAGTAGGTGGAGGTTTACGATGTCCTGAATTGTTGCAACCGCATCGCGGTGCTGCGTGATGCCCATTGCCCAGCACGTAATAATCGAGCGGGAGGACATTACCATCTCCGCCGCTGCTTCGATCTGAATTTTCGCAAGGCCGGATGATGCAAGAATATCCTCCCAATTTGCAGCGTCGAGCGAGGCGATGAGATCGGCATACCCAGCCGTTCTCGCGTCGATAAACTCGAGGTCAAAAACGGTTCCGGGGTTCGACCGCTCACGTTCGAGCATCAGCTTCATCATCCCTTTGAGCACGGCCATATCGCCGCCGATGCGGACGGGAAGGTGAAGATCGGCGAGTTTTACCGGGCGGATTCCAAGGATCGAGAGCGGGTTGCCGTGCTGTGGGTTTGGGTCGACAAAATTCATCAATCCGGCTTCGGGCAGCGGGTTGATCGCGATCATTTTTGCACCTGCGGCCTTCGCAGAAGCGAGTGAAGTCAGCATTCGCGGGGCATTCGTGCCTGGATTTTGGCCTACCACCATGACGAGATCGGTCTTTTCGAAATCGTCCATACGGATCGTAGCTTTACCCAGCCCGATGGATTCAGCCAATGCGACGCTGGTCGATTCGTGACACATGTTTGAACAGTCCGGCAGATTGTTTGTGCCGAATTGGCGAACGAAAAGTTGATAGAGAAAAGCTGTCTCGTTAGACGTCCGGCCCGATGTGTAGAAAACGGCTTCATCTGGCGACGCGAGCGAGTTTAAATTAGTCGCGATGATCTCAAACGCTTCTTCCCATGAGATCGGCGCGAAATGATCCGAACCTTCACGCACGACAACCGGCTCGGTCAGGCGACCCTGATCGTTTAACCAGAAATCTTCTTGGGCGGCGAGTTCGGCAAGCGAATATTTGGCGAAGAATTCCGCACCGATGTGTTTTGTTGTTGCCTCGTCGGCCAGAGCTTTCGCTCCGTTCTCGCAAAATTCGGCAATGGTGCGGTGGCTTTCCGGATCGGGCCAGGCACAGGATTGACAGTCGATGCCGCCAGCCTGGTTTAGATTCAGTATTCCGCGCATTCCGCGTACGACGCCCATCTTGCTAAGCACCGCAGTTGTTGTACTGAGCACGGCTTTTAATCCGGCGGCGGTCTCCGATGGTTTCGACACTCTGAGGCCAGGCGGTTTGCCGACAATATCGGTTTTTTCGTAATTGTCATCCATATCGGTGGCGGAAACACGACCGGTAGGGAGTGTGCATCCGTAAGCTTATGTCCGCTAGTCTATGATCGCAGTTGGCCGCCAGGCACACTCGCTACCGCTCGTGTTTCTGCCGTGATCCTTTCCCTGCCGCAGTAAATATTAAACCGGTCGTCGCGGACGAAGCCCAAGAGCGTCATCCCAAATTCGCGGGCGAGTTCGACGGCAAGGCTGGACGGGGCACCAACCGCCGCCAAAATCGGAATGCCGGCCATCAAGGCTTTTTGCACCAGCTCGAAGCTCGCGCGCCCGCTGACCATGAGCACTTTGTCGCTGAGCGGCATTTCGCCTGCCAGAAATTTCTTTCCGATCACCTTGTCGAGGGCGTTATGCCGGCCGACATCTTCCCGGACCGTATCGATTTCGCCATTCGTATCGAATATCACTGAAGCGTGCAGGCCACCCGTTTTTTCGAATGTTTTTTGGCTTGCGAGTAATACTTGGGGCATCTGATGAATGATCTCGGCTGCTATTCTTATGGTCTCGTTCTCAATCTTTTTAGCTCCGGTGTGCAATGCCTCGATCGACGTTTTACCGCAGACGCCGCAGCTTGACGATGTGTAGAAATGGCGTTCCAGGCGTTTCATATCGACGTCAACGCCTTCGGTTAATTCGACGAGGACCGTGTTAGTTGTGGTTCGGACACCCTCGCTACCGCTCAGGTTTCTGCTTGGGCCGCAGTGACGGATTTTCGCGATCTGATCAGGGCTTGTCACGATGCCCTCGGTAAACAGAAATCCGGCAGCAAGTTCGAGGTCGTCGCCGGGCGTCCGCATGGTGATGGAAATGGGTTTGTGCGTGAGCTTACCGTTTTCGCGAAGGCCTATGCGGATCTCGAGCGGTTCCTCAACAGCAAGCACGTCCGCAAGCTCTTCGTCATCCAACCCGGAATGAACCCGCCGTATCGCCGTTTCCATTAATCCAGGTGCTGCTTTCATGGTGAAATTTTAACAGACTGGAAGTGATTAGCCACGGAGGACACAGAGGAAGCAAAGGAATTTTTATCCACAGATGAACACAGGTAAACACGGATAGATCAAGAAGTTCTTCATCTGTGTTTATCTGTGTTTATCCGTGGATAACTTCTCTTTTCTTCTCTTTCTCGGCATAACATTCAATCCGCCGGTAAGATGCGGCCGCGGCATTCTCCGAAGCCGATCCTACGAAAGCCTTCGCGTTCGCAGTAGCCTTTCATGATGATCTCGTCGCCGTCTTCGAGGAAGCGGCGTTGCTCGCCGGACGGCAGATCGATTGGTTCGGTGCCGCGCCAGCTTAGTTCGAGCATCGAGCCGCGTTCCGATTTTTCCTTGCCGGAGATCGTGCCGGTCGCGATGAGGTCGCCGGTTTGCAGGTTGCAGCCGCCGGAGGCGTGGTGCGTGAGCATCTGGCCGATCGTCCAGTAGAGGTCTTTCATGTTCGAACGCGAAAGTAGATGAGGCTCGATGTTCTCGTCACGCATCTTCTGGCTTTGGATAAAGACCTCAAGATTGATGTCAATGCCGCCGAATTTTTGATTGTGCGCATCGCTTAGATAATCTAGCGGCTGCGGATCGCCTTCCTCTCGTTCGAACGCTTTTGTGCGGAACGGCGCGAGGGCCTCCATCGTGACGACGAAAGGCGAGATCGTTGTGGCGAAATTCTTGGCGAGAAACGGCCCGAGCGGCTGGTATTCCCACGCCTGTATGTCGCGGGCGGACCAGTCGTTGACGAGACACAGCCCGAAGATATGTTTCTCCGCTTCGCCGATCGGGATCGACGTGCCCAGCTCATTCCCCTGCCCGACAAAAAATCCGACCTCCATCTCGTAATCGAGACTCTTGCACGGAATAAACACCGGCGGAGCCTCAGCGTCGCTGCGGTTCTGCCCGTGCGGCCGCTTAATGTCCGTCCCCGAGATCACTATGCTCGAAGCCCGCCCGTGATAGCCGATCGGTACATATTTATAATTCGGCAGCAAAGGATCGTCCGGCCGAAACATCGACCCCACATTCGTCGCATGATAGATCGAGCAGTAGAAGTCGGTGTAGTCGCGAGTCTCAAAAGCGGGAAAGTATTCCGTATCGTCGATAGGAACAAGGCACTCTTGCGCTACAACACGTTTAGACTCGTCGAATGTCTCAGAAAAAATCTCGACACAACGCTTTCTAAACTCCGGCATCTCGCCGAAGAGATCGGGAAACTTTCGAATGCCGTTTAGGCTCGTTTGAAAGTTGGCGATGAAGGCAATTCCTTGAAAAGCCTCCTCAAATAGCATCCGACGATAGCCTTGTTGTACGTCTAAGATGAAATCGCCTATGGCAACTCCAATACGAACGAATTCCTGCGTGTTCTTTCTCCGGAACGTACACAACGGCAGATTCTGTATCGGAAAATCCGTATTCGGATCGTTGGCGGATTCGACCCAGCTTTTGAGGTTCGGGTCGTGGGTTTCGTTAATTTCGTAAGTCATAAGAATTTTTTGCCCGCGAATAACGCGAATAGACGCGAATTAAGAAAGGCGATGATAGCGATTATTCCACATTCAGTTGAATTTCGTGATTAGCAGGCTCAATCCGACATCTTCCCATTCGCGTTCATTCGCGTAATTCGCGGGCAAATCTCTTAGAGGAGGCCGAGAGAATGCAGGTCGGCGACCGGCTCGTCGAAGGAGCAGGAGCCGAATGAGATCATGCCTTTTGAGCGTAGGCGGGCGAGGTGTCCATCGGTTAGGAAATGTTCGCCGCGCCAGGCGACTCCGTTGTCGCGGAATGTGAACACCTCGTCAAACTCTTCTTCCATCAGCTCTTCAAGCAGGCTGACGCGAAAGCTCTCGCGGGCAAATCCGGTCATCAGAAGCATGTTCAAAAAGCCGTGCATCGTGCCCTGCGGTCCATCCTGTGCGTATGTAAGCGGACGGAAGCAGCGGATAGGGTGATGGAGCCCGGCGGTCGCCTTGAACGGCACGTTGGCGGCCATGCATGTGCGGACGAACCGAATTATTTCCTTGGACGGCGGAAAATCCTCCGTCACGGTCCCGCCAGTTCGTATCTTTGCGCGCTGGCGTTTCAATGCGAGAGTCGAGACAAGATCGACGAAATTATCCTTTACGGCAATTTCAAAATATGTATTCAGGCCTTCCGGCAACGCGTTTACCGTGTTGTCGATCTTCGAAACGGTGCTCGCCTTTACCTCAAGCGAATCGCAGAGCACTCGTGGGGCGTTCCTCTTATTAAAGAGGTTGATCTCGCGGATGGTCGCATTTATGTCCTCGCCCGCCAGAACGCTCAACCGCCACGGATTTTCGCTTTCACTAATAACGTCTCCCGCACTTTCAAGAAACTCGCCCAAGCGGGCGACCGGCAGCACAAACCGGCCAAGCATCCAGCTATGTTCGCTATTTTTGTACGATAAAAAATTCGCCACGGCCTGCTCCATCGAAACCATCGAAGGCGGAAAAAGCCCGGCGTAGTCTACGATCCCGGATAGCAGCGTGCGTACGGATTCTTTTGGCGGCGATGCCTCGGTTGGAGAGCTCATTATGTGATTCTTTGGGTACGGTTGCGACGGAAAAATCATATGATTTATTGACGGTTTTTACAAATTAGCACGACGCTGCGGCATAAAGGCTTAAGTTAGTGTTGCTGAAAAATATCTTCGTGTCCTTTGTGCAAAACTTTGAGGTCTTTGTGTTAAAAAAGAGTTTTGTCACAAAGATCACCAAGCGAGGAACACAAAGATCACGAAGGGATCCGCCCGTTTTTTCGACAACACAGAATTAAGACACTACGCTCCGCGGCCGGAGGTTGCTTTTGTGCGAAAATGTAGGTTATCGTTCATAATTCGCTCCCGAGTAATTAAACAACATGAGAGTTTTAGGCATCGACCCCGGCAGTGAAACGCTCGGGTGGGGCGTTGTTGACGGGAGCGGGTCGAAATATTCGCTGGTTGAATTCGGCACTGTAAAATCCAGCCCGCGTGAGGCGTTTTCGAAACGGCTGATGAAGGTTTTTTCCGGTGTCGAGGCCATTGTCGAACAGCATCAGCCCGATGTGCTTTCGATTGAAGAAGCGTTTTATTCGATTAACGTAAATGTCGCGATGAAGCTGGGGCAGGTCCGCGGAGTGATGCTGCTGCTTGCCGAACAACGCGGGCTGGCGATAGCCGAATATGCCCCGAGGCTGATAAAACAGACCGTCGTCGGATATGGAAATGCCGAAAAACACCAGGTCGGCGAAATGGTGAAGATTTTATTGAAATTGAAGGCCGTTCCGACGCCGCACGACGCGGCCGATGCGTTGGCAATCGCCATTTGCCATTTTCATCATTCAGGCTTACAGACGAGGATCGAGAAGGCAAAGCGGTCGGCGCAGTAAAATCATTAGGAAAGTGGCAAAAGAAGCGGGTGCAGAGCAGCCCTTCCTGACCTGCAATTATGGTTGACTTGAGCAATTCATGCTCAACTTGCGTTCAAGTTAAGCGACTGAGCAAAAAAGCTAAAATGGATTTTAGGTCAGGAAGGGCTGCTTTGCACCCGCTTCTTCAAAAGCTCAATTACAGTCTGCTGGTGAATAAATCGAATGGATATGAGTTTCAAGAGTCTAGGCCTTTCAATCGCTCTTTTGCTGATGGTCAACATCTATGTTGACGGTCAAAGGCGCACGCCGTCACCAAAGGGCAAAGCTGCATCCGTTCAAAAGCCTAGAGAGATTGGAAGCACTGCGGTAGTAATGGACGAAACGCTTTCCGTTCTCCGTCTAAAACCGAGCCTTTTTGCGGAATCCATTCAAAGGATGCGACGCGGCCGCAAGGTGCAGATTCTGAGCGTTGCGGAGGCTGACGGCGTTAAATTTTATCGCGTTTCGGCGTTGCCCGGCAATATGGGCTGGGTTCAGTCCGACGCTGTTTTTGGCAAGTTTCGCTCCGGTGACGATGCACGGCTTGCTCGGCTCGTCCAGGCATCGAGCGGGTTTGAACAGATCGAGTTGGCCTCGTCATTTTTCGAGCTGTACCCCCAATCGCAGTTCCGTCCGGCCCTTCTTCTCTTATTTGGCGACCTGCTTGAAGAGGCGGCCGCAAAGCTGTCAAAGGATGCAGGATCACGGCTCGATCGCCGGGAAATGGCCGCGTCGGCGGCTCCGATGCACAGCTATTATCTGAATTTCAATATGCTCGATCGTTACCGCAAACTTGATATTGTATTTCTGTTTAACTCAGCCGTCCGCTCCTTTCATTACAACGGTGCGAGTTGGAAGGAGATATTGCAAAAATCCTCCGCCTCGGGCGAATCCGCGGAAGCGCAAAAAAGGCTGGATTCTTTAAAGGAAAAAATGGAACGCGGACCGGCAAAGTAATCAGCCCAATGCAAGCGCGATTTCCGTTGCAACCCTTGCATTATTCTCGAGCAAGGCAATGTTCGCCGCCAGCGTTTTCCCTCCACTTTTCTCCGACATCTGTTTTAGCAGAAAAGGCGTTATCTCTTTGCCCTTGATTTTCGTGGCGGTTGCAAGGGCCAAAGCTTCACGCAAAATTTCCTCAAGCTCCGCCGTTTCGATCGCGAATTCTTCGGGCACTGGAACGGTAACAAGTATTGCTCCTTTCAGGCCCAAGTCGTCGCGGGCTTTCACTATCCTCGCGGCCTCAGTCGCATTCTCCACGCTCTCATCTACTGCAAGTCCGCTCGAAGTCGAATAAAATGCGGGCAGATTATCGCATTTCCAGCCGAGTACGGTAACGCCGTGTGTTTCAAGCCATTCGCGGGTTGCGGGCAGGTCGAGAACGATTTTTGCTCCTGAGCAGACGACGACGATCGGCGTCCGGGCAAGCTCGGGCAAGTCGGCCGACACGTCGCCACCGCTGCCGCGATGCACGCCGCCAATCCCACCCGTCGCGAAAACTTTTATTCCGGCTGCGTGGGCAATAAAACTCGTTGTCGCAACGGTTGTCGCACAGTTTAGTTTTTTTGCAAGCGCTATCGGCAGATCGCGTATCGAGATCTTCCTAACATCTTTCGCCGTTGCCAGCGTTTCGAGTTGGCCATCGTTCAAGCCAATTGTTATCTCGCCGTCAAAAACAGCAATCGTCGCAGGTGTGACGCCGTTTTCGCGGATAATTCGTTCGAGTTTGTAAGCCGTTTCGATGTTCTGCGGGTAAGGCAATCCATGCGCGATAACGGTGGATTCGAGCGCGACGACCGGGCGGTCGAAATGCAATGCACCTGAAACCTCTTCGCTAAAATTGAGTTTCATACCTGTTGCAGAAGCTTGGAGGTTAGTAGCCGCACGTAAGGGTTCACGCTGGCTAAGAAAAGCCCTTACTTACGTGCGGGCTACGGACACGTGCGGGCTCCTACATCCTATTTTACGAATTTACCGATGCGGTTCAATCGCGGATGTGTCAGGCAGCCAAAGAAATCGCCGTTCGACGCGCCGCGATCGCATGACCAATAGACGAACATCGCCCGACCGATCACTAATTCACGCGGAACAAAGCCCCAATAACGGCTGTCTTCGCTGTTATCGCGGCTGTCGCCCATGCAAAAAAAGCTATTCTCGGGCACGATCATCGGTTTTCCCTGCACACCGAATTCGTAACCGGGCCGCAGCAAACTTTTACCCGCCTGGGTGTACTTCATCGTCTCTTCAGAATAGTAAACATCCCATTTCTCATCCGGTTTTCGTTCGCTCGTATCTTTAAGTTCCAGGGCCGACTGGTCATCGTCGGCATCACCGGTTATGCGGTGCTCGGGAAGGAGTTGACCATTGATAAACACCTGGTTGTTCTTGAATTCGACCATCTCGCCCGGAAGGCCGATAACCCGCTTGACGTAATTGATTTGATACGGAACGAGGCCGCGCGAACTGTCTTTTCGCGGTTCAACTTTATTTCCCGGATACTTGAAAACAATGATGTCGCCGCGCTGTATTTCACGCTGCGGCAGAAACGGGAGCGAATTTCCGCCGGGTGAAAATATAAACTTGTTTACCAATAGGTAATCGCCAACGAGAATCGTATTTTGCATCGAGCCTGTCGGAACTGTGACTGCCTGCAAAATAAAGGTCATTCCGAAGATTGCCATAACCAGGGTGACGGCAAACGATTCGAAATACTCGCGGAAGACCGATTTTGGCGGGCCGACAGGTTTACTTTCCTTCTCAGCGACCGCTTTTACTTCTTTTTCGACTTTACTCATAAATACTAAGAGAGTTGCTTAAAAAAAACCTAAACAAACATCTAAAACTTTCAAAAACTTAGGCCGTTTAGAAGCGGCCTTACCCGCTCGCAAGATCCAGAACTGGCGGGCAAGCCTGCCTCTAAACGACGAGTGATCGGCTATTCATAAATGCTCAAATTAAATACGTTCGATCAAGCTTTTCGTTTCGATACTTTCCGTTTCGCCTTCCGGAGGGATTTAAGAGCTTCGCTGGCCGCCATCATCTCTGCCGATTTGATTGAGGCGCCGGTCCCCGTCGATTTTTCGTCGCCCCAAACGGCTTCGACAAGAAAGGTGCGTGCATGCGGCAGCCCTTCGGTCTTAATAATCGAGTAGGTCGGCGCCGAGAGTTTTTCGGCCTGCAGAACTTCCTGGAGCATCGTTTTGTAATCAAGAGAGCTTTCCGGCGTAGTCTTCTTCAGTTCCTTTGCGAAAATCCTGGTTATAAAAGCGGTTGCCGATGCATAACCTCCGTCAAAAAATATCGCGGCGATAACTGCCTCCAATGTGTCGGCCAGGATTGCCTGTTTCAGCCTGCCGCCCGTTTTCTCCTCGCCGCGGCCCATTCTGACGAACTGTCCAAGGCCTAACGCCCCCGCGATCTTTGCAAGCGTGGTTGCGCTGACAAGCTGATGCTTCATCAATGTCAGGTCGCCTTCGCTCAGCGTTGGGTGCTTCCGGTAAAGTGCTTCAGCAATGACAAGCCCAACCACGGAATCTCCAACAAACTCCATCGATTCGTTTTGCGCTTCACGAATCCTTTCCTCTGATTCGCCCGGGAAACTCTCGTGCGCCCACGATCGATGCGTGACGGAACGTGTAAGCAGATCGGGATCGCCAAACTTATACCCAAGAAGTTTTTCTAATTTAGCGACATGCATCTGTCAACGACAATTTTATGAACATTACGTCAAAAAAGAAAGCCGGTCGTTCATATACAAAACGCCCGGCCGATTTTTAGATTTTCACTTACCCTGAATTAACCCTTTCCCTTCTTTTTCGCGATCGGCTTTTTAACAACTGTCTTGCCTTTTATCGCAACGGTGGATGCGGCAGGTGTTTTAACCGGCGGAGTTGTGTCCATCGTCTCCTTCGGGGTCACAGCCGACACCGGCTTTTTCACTGCCGATGCAGGGCTTGCCGTGGCAGGCGTTGCCGTTGCGGGCGTCGCCGGCTGACCGGTCGTCGTTGTGGTTGTCGTTGCCGGTTCCGGATCTGAAATAGGCTGTACTTCAGAGGTCGGATTCGGGAACGGCTTCGCTAGTGTTGTAGCTACGTAAGCGTCGAGACCTGTATCCTTCTCAAACCGCCGCTTGTAAATTCCCTGCATTAACTTATAAAGGTTGTCTTTATAGGTCTTTGCGGCAGGCGTGTCCGATTTGGCAACCTTGTGGGCACGGCTGTAAGCATCAAGTGCCCGTTCGGTGTAACCATTGAAAAGTGCGATCTGAGCCTTAATTGCAGCTTCCTTTTGAGCTAGAACCTCTGGCGTGTCTTCAGGCTTGCGATCTGCGATCATGACAGCGATCTTTTCGCCGATAGGTGCTCCCTGCTCAATATAGTAGTCGCCGATGGTTCCATAGATACGCGGGTCTTCCTTATATGCACCGGATTGGGACAGCTCGTAATAGTACGGAAGTGCAGTTTTCTTGTCCTTTTTTCCGCTGTAGTTGAGATACGCAAGAGCATAGGTCAATTCGCCGATAGCCTGGTCTTTCGTATATGTTCGCTTAAGGACACCGACAACATCTTCACCTTTGTCATTCTTCTTGTTAAACGGCTTTCCGGATTTGATCTGGCTCAGCGCCATTGTGGAGTATCGGATACCGTCATCGGCATACTTAAAATTATTAGCGGCGTTCGACTGGTACAGCCCGATCACGCCCATCGGAACGATGATATTGAGATTATCCGGCTGAACGGTAAGAATTTCCTTCCCGGCGGAATAAACCTCATCTGCGTTGTCCGACGTTACACCGGCGTCAAAACGCTTGAAAATTGGACCAAATTTTTCACCCATTTCCGTTGCCGGAATTGCCTTTTCCAGTCTCGCCGTCTGGGCCTTGACGAAGTCGATCTGTTCTTTGAGGGTTTCACAAGCACCGTACTTTTCAAGAAACTCTTTGCCCGTAGCAAGAGCGGTTTTCATTTCCGCGGATGTCTTCTTGGCATAAATTTCGGTGAATTTGGTGTAAGTGGCTGTTTGGCCATCCACATCCGCACAAGCTTCCTGTGCATAACTAGTAGTCGATGCCGCCGCGACAAGGCCTGTCAAAACAACACCTAAACCTAAAAATCTAAAAATCGCTTTCATTAGAATCGTCCTCCAACTGATACTAAAACCTTACTGTTCCTTACCTGGCGATCCGACTAATGCAGTATCGGATTTGCGATGGTTCAGATGTACCGCAAAAAAAAATAGTTGCAAAACTTCGAGTCGCAAATTGCGCGAATTGCGGGATATTATAAACCGCACACGGCAATATTCAATTCGGTACGCACAATTTTATTAAGATTACGTCAAAAAAGAAAGTCGGGCGTTCATAAACAACGCCCGGCTGATTTCCAGATTTCCTGAATTCCACACTACGGCTTGGTTGCCGTCGCCGTTTTTCCTTTCGTTGCCGCAGCCTTAACCGGCACCGGCGCATCTGTGACGGGCGTAGTAACAGCTGTTTTCACCGGTTCAGGGTCCGAGATCGGCGTTACTTCGGTGGTCGGATTCGGCAATGGCTTGCCGGTCGTAGCATTAAGATAAGCGTCGAGACCGTCTTTCTTCTCAAAACGCCGCTCGTAAAGATTCTGAAACGTTTTGTAAACTTCGGCCTTCAGCGTCCTCTCGGCGGCGATCTTTTCGTCCGCAAATTTGTAAGCCCGTGCGTACGCATCCAATGCCCGCTCGGTGTAACCATTAAGAAGGGCAACTTTCGCCTTGATCTCGACGTCAATCTTTTCTTTTTCCTCATCCGTCGGAGCCGCCTTCTGTTTCTCGATCAACGCAACGATCTCTTTTCCGACCGGGGCCGACTCTTCTCCATAGTAAGAGCCAAGTGTTACGTACAGCCTCGGCTCATCCTTATAAATGCCCGGCATTTGAGTAACCTCATAATAATAAGGTAATGCCGCCTTACGATCTTTCTTGCCGTAAAAGTTAATGTGGGCAAGAGCGTAGGTTAGCTCGCTTAACGCCTCATCTTTGTTCCGGACAAACTGAAACGAGCCGTATAGCTCTTTACCCGTCGCATCGAGTACGGGCTTCCCGTCTTTGTCTTTTTTTGCCTCAACACCTCCCGCTTTGAACTTACCGATCGCCAATTGTGCATAACGAATTGTGTCATCGTTATACTTAAAATTGTTCTTGTACGATTCGTATAACCCGATCAAACCGAGCGGAAGAATAAGATTCATGTTGTCAGGGTATTTTGTCAAAAGTTCGGCACCCGACGCGTACGCATCTTCAAACTTTGCAGTCTTTATGCCGTTATCGAACTTATCGGCGCGCGGTTTACTCCACACGCGGTCGTCCTCAAGCTTGACCTTTTTTTCCCAGTCCGGAAGCTGCGCTTTGAGCCATCCGGAAAAATCCTTTGTGGATTCGCATTCCCCGTATTTTTCCAGGTAGACCTTAGCCGCATCGACCGCGACCTTGAGCGTGGCAAGCTTCGGAAAATTCGCACGAATCACCGCGTCCGCGGCGGCGATAGCGTCGGTCTCCGTGCAAGTCTGAGCGTGAACCGCGGTCGTCGCAACGGCGGTAAAGGCCGTCAAAACAATCGCTAAAACCATAAATTTAAAAATCGTTTTCATTAAACTTCCTCCACCTGCAGCAAAATCTGAGCGAGATACTAACCCTGGGGCAAAAAACTCGCGAAAAAATTTCGTTCTAAATTACTTGTGTTGCCGGTCATTATAACCGCAGATCGGAATATTTGAAAGATAAATAATCGTGCAGAATCGTTGTTATGTCGGGCCTTGGGGCAACAAAAAGCACCGGCCATTCAGAGTAATGTATTCCGGTGCTTCTAAACCTATCTGACTGCGTTTTGTTAGTTTTTCACGATGCGGGGACGTTTCTTTTCGGCGCCGCTCTTATCGAACGTTATAACGACGGGCGGAAATGTCGTCGGCTTTGACTGAACTGTTTTTTGCACCAGTTTCCTGACCGCAGGCTGAACCGCCGGATTCGAGCGGTTTCCGACAATGATCGGAGCTTCGCCCGACGCAGTAATCTCGTCTTCGTCACTTTCCTCTTCACCCGCCATCAGTTCGTCAGCCGATAAGGTCTTTACAGGTGAAACAGGTTTTGCCAGGCGTTTTGCCAGTTCGCTGTTCGGGTTGCGGATGACGCGCGAACGCAGCGACTCGTAAACCTTTCCCGCGATGGCGGCCGCGTATTTGCCGCGTTCGCTTTGGCCGCGGGTTATAACAACGACCGAATACTTAGGATCTTCGACCGGTGCGACTGACGCGAACAGGCCGACCCATGAGCCTTTGCCTATGCACGAACCTGTTTTTCCGGCAACACCCATTGCAGAGTCAACCCCGCGTCGGGCAGTTCCATATTCGGCGGCGCCGATCATGCCGGGCAAAACGCCCTCGACATTCCTCTGCGGAACATTTACCTGTTCACTGATCTGCGGCTTGAAGGCAACTTTTTCAGAACGCATCCGGGGAATTTGCGGCACAACCTTTCTGCCGCCGTTTGAAATTGCGGAAACCATTACCGCAAGTTGGAGCGGCGTCACCTCGAAATCGTCGCCGTGCGAGTAAATCCGCGCGTTATTGTTGCCATAAGGCAATTTACCGGCAGTTTCGCCTTCGGCGTTTATCCCGGTCGGCTCGCCCAAACCGAGGCTTTTTGCATAGCCGATCATCTTCGTCGAACCCATTTTCGTTCCGACTCGCTGAAAATAACCGTTGTTCGAGCGTGCTATGGCCGCGTCCAGTTTCAAGCCGGAAGTTGAATCCCCGATACCGCCTTCGTTATTAATAAGATTCTCGTTGATGCCTGCGACGCCGGTGACGAGCTTGATCGTCGAGCATGGCTTGAAGCTATTGCGGATCGCCCAATCCTGATTAACAATCGTCACAACCTTTCCGGTTTGGGCTTCCATCACGACGATCGTGCCGGCGTGAGCCCCAAGAGCATTGACGGCCGCGTTTCGAACCGGAAGGTCCTCGCCTTCGGTACGGTCGTTTTCGATATTACGGACGGTTTCCGTGCGAAGTCCGCGTTCGAATGCGAGCCTGCGTTCGCGGGCCTCGCGGGCGATCTGTTCGCGGCGGCGTTGTTCGGCCAATGCGGCCTGGCGGCGTGCCTCTTCGACACGTTTACGGGCAGCTTCAGCCTTTCGCGATTCGGCACGGTTTTTAGGATCGGCCTTTTTCTTTGAATCTTTGTCGCGGGCCTTTTCTTTAGCAGTCAGCTTGTCGCGTTTTGAATCGGCCCTCGAATCGTTGCGTTTTGCAGCCCGCTTATCCGTGGCCGATAACTTGGCTTTTACGTCTCTTTTCGCTGTTTTCGAAGATGCGGAAGTCTTCTTCGAATCTTTCCTGGCATCCTTAGCCTGCTTTTCGTTCTTCTTAGAGACGGTCTTTTTCGATGCGGTCGTCTTTTTCGTCTGAGCGGTGATGCCCAATGAAAAAAGGCAGACTACCAGCAAAAACGGAAAAAAAAGCTTATTCAGACGCTTCTCGGAACACATTAACTTCATGTTTTACCTCAGCCCAGCTAAAAATTTCGGTTGTTTGATTCGGGGTGACTCCGGAACGATTTCGGAACAAATTGAATTGTTTGTTCAGGAGTGTGCGAAAATGCTAAATCTGAATATATCATTCAGTCAGTCTTCGGCGCAAGGGGAAATAAACGCTCGTTCACTTCTGGTCCATTAAATGAATTTCTTTAGAACATTTAGAGGCAGGCTTCTGCTGATCCTTGCACTGCTTATTGTAGCTACGCTGGGTGTCCAATATTATCTTAACTATTTGACGCAGCAGGAGAATATCGAGCTTCGCGACGCACAGGCACAGGCCCTGGTTGCCGGTATCGCGCTTGGCACGACCGGGCTGACATCACCCGAAGAACGTGTGGTCGACCTGATCAATCGGCCCGACCAAACATTCCTGGACGATGCTTCAAAAGAAAAAATCATTGACATCATTATTATCGATGACGAATGGCGCGTGAGCGACAGTATAAATGAAGATTACTTTCCGACCCTAGGCGACGACGGAAAGCTCGCGTACAAAATGCTTAGCGAACTTACCGATCTTCCGCCGCTGATGGAAGGTGGACGGCTCGGCGACGACCTGCGGAATTTCCCTAATAAGAAAACGGCCGAGAACAAGAACAGCGACAACGAGGCGCATGCGGTTCCGATTGAAACCACGAGTAAGGGCCGTTGGTACGTGATGGTATTGCTCCGAAACGACAAGAGCGAGGCGGCACGTCGGGCAGCCCGGTCGCTGCTTGTTACGCTTGCCGTGCTGACGATTACGACTTTGATCACGTTCTTTCTCGTGTGGAGATTTACCCGTCCGATTGCAAATCTGTCCGACGCGGCACGGCGCGTGGCGGACGGTGATCTTAGAGTTCGTGTACCTGACGAACATCGAAAGGACGAGATGGGACAGCTTGCCCTGCGATTCAACGAAATGACGGCGGAGCTGGAAAAATCAAAGGAGCTTGAGGCTCAGCTTCAGCAGGCCGAAAAAAGCGCGGTCATCGGTCGGCTCGGCTCCGCTATCGCACATGAGATCCGCAATCCACTGAATTATATAAACCTAACGCTAGATCACCTCCGCTCGAAATTCGCTCCCGAAGAGCCGGAAAAGCGCGAAACTTTTGAAAAACTTACCTTGCAGCTAAAAGCCGAGGTCGCCCGGATAAACGCACAGATCAGCGATTTTCTAAACTATTCGCGGCCAGCGAAAGCCGATCTTAAGCCTATAGACGTGCGAACGGTTATCGACGATTCGCTGAGAATTATCGAAGCCCAGGCGTCAGAAAACGGCATCAAAATAGGCGTCGTTGAGCACGAGAACGTGCCGAAGATCTTGGGCGACCCTGAATTTCTGCGTTCAGTATTTAACAATCTTATGATCAACGCCGTCCAAGCGATGGAAAAATCCGGCGGACATTTGAATATCAAGATCACGCCGGATGAAAACGACAGCTTAGTGCGAATCGACATCGCGGACACCGGAAATGGCATCCCCGAGGAAAATGTGTCCAAGATATTCGAGCCGTATTTCTCGACGAAGGAGACTGGTACCGGATTGGGTTTGGCGATCGTGCAGAAGATCGTCGAGATGCATAACGGAAACACCGAAGTAGAATCACAAATGGGCGAAGGAACGAAGTTTACGGTAAAATTACCGAAATCCATCGTTTTGAGGCGGGCTTGCCCGCCCACACGTTTCTGACTGGCGGGCAAGCCCGCTTCTAAACGAAACGTTTTTTTATTATTACTTATGGCAAGAAAATCAATATTAGTCGTTGATGACGAAAAGAATCAGCGGGAAATTCTGGAAACTATCCTATCGGGCGAGGGCTACGACGTGACGACGGCGAGTTCGGGTGAGGCGGCGATGAAGTTTGTCGAATCGCGCCGGTTTGACCTGGTACTGACCGATTTGAAAATGACGGGAATGGACGGCCTCGAGTTGTTGAAGGAACTGACGAATTTCGACAAGTCTATCATCGTTATTTTGCTGACGGCGCACGGCTCGGTCGATTCGGCTGTGGATGCGTTGCGGCTTGGTGCGTTCGATTATCTCCAAAAGCCTTACGACAGCGAAAAGCTGCTCGATACGGTCGATCGGGCTTTGAAAAAGCTGTCGGCATTGGATACGGAGATCGTGTCGGTCTCGCCTGAGATGGATAAGGTCAAAAAGCTGATCCTGAAGATAGCAAAATCGAATTCGACTGTCCTTATCCGAGGCGAAAGCGGAACCGGCAAGGAGTTGATCGCACGTTCTATACATAAAAACAGCCTCCGTTCAAACGGCGTTTTTCAGGCGGTGAACTGTGCGGCGATCAACGAAAATCTGCTCGAATCCGAATTGTTCGGGCACGAGAAAGGCTCATTCACCGGTGCGGTCGCCGAAAAGAAGGGATTATTCGAGATAGCCGACAACGGCACGTTGTTTCTGGACGAGATCGGCGAACTTGATATTGCCCTGCAAGCCAAACTATTGAGGGCCTTGCAGGAAAAAGAAATCAGGCGCGTCGGCGGCGTAAAAGAGATCGGCGTTGATGTCCGAGTGCTGGCGGCGACAAATCGCGACCTGCTGAAAATGACCGAAGAAAAGCGCTTTCGCGAAGACCTCTATTACCGCCTGAACGTCCTTTCGATCGAGATGCCGCCGCTTCGGACCCGAATCACTGACATCCCCGTACTCATCGAGTATTTCCTGAAAAAACATACCCGCGGCACCGACCGGAAGATCGAAATATCTCCCGACGCTCGGCGTTTGATGGAAAATTACAGCTATCCAGGCAACGTACGCCAACTTGAATCGGCCATCGAACGGGCGATTCTGTTATGCGAAAATGACACCATTGCCGTAGAAGACCTGCCGCCCGAAATGACCCAGGGATCGACACCTGCCGCAGCCGGAGACCTGTTCTCGCTCCCGCCCGAAGGCGTTAATTTCGAAGACGTCGAACGCAGCCTGATAATGCAGGCAATGGGCCGGACGGACAACAACATTACAAAATCGGCAAAGCTGCTGGGACTTACATTTCGAACGCTCCAGTACCGTCTGGAAAAGTTTGGTTTCAAAAAGGACGTTGATGGAACCGAAGAGGATGAGGAAGCGTAATTAGTTGTGTTAGAATTTGCTTGAGGTAATCAGTATGTTGACAGTCGAAGGTGTGTATAAAAACGGCAAGATCGAATTGCTTGAGGCGGTGCATGGACCTGTTCAAGCAAAAGTCCTCGTAACGTTTCTTGAGAACACCGATATAAATCTTGGCACATTGGGAATCGACGAGAACGGGGCTGCCGAATTGAGACAAAAATTCGCTGCATTCGAAGATTGGAACGACCCGGCTTTAGATGTCTACAACGATTATGACAACGCCCAAGCAGCCCTCGAAGATCGAACCTAAACGCGGCGACGTTGTCCTCGTCCCGTTTCCCAACTCCGACCTAAAAACGGCGAAATTGCGCCCGGCGATAATAATTCAGGCGAACGATCTGGCAACGGGCTTGCCACAAGTTGTTTTGGCAATGATCAGTTCCAACCTTTCCAGAGTCGGTCATCCATCGCGGGTTTCGATCAAAACTGATACGGCGGAAGGCAGGAATAGCGGACTGCTTTTTGACTCGGTAGTCATGTGTGACAACATGGCCACCGTTTCGATCTCTGTTATCCATCGCGTAATTGGTAGTTTTGCCGAGATGACGGAAATAGATGATGCTTTACGCCATACTTTAGGGCTGTGAGGGAAAAACTATGGAATGGCTTTCGACACTTAGCTTGGCTCTTGGAACTGCATGGACCTCCGGGATCAATCTCTACGCAACCGTCTCCGTACTCGGGTTGCTGCAGCGCATTGGCGGTGTGAAGCTGCCCGGCGGGCTCGATGTGCTGGATAATTGGTGGATCATCGGCGTTGCGGGCGGGCTTTATATCGTTGAGTTTTTTGCCGACAAGATCCCGTATGTCGATAGCGTGTGGGATGTTGTGCATACGTTTATTCGCGTTCCGGCCGGTGCGATAGTCGCGTATGCGGCTGTGTCGGATATGGACCTAACCATCGTGATCCCGGCAACGCTGATCGGCGGCGGGTTCGCGTTGGCTTCGCACGGGACGAAGGCTGCGGCCCGTATGGGAGCAAATCTGTCGCCCGAACCTGTATCGAATTGGACGCTATCGATCGTCGAGGACATTATCGCCTTTGGCGGGGTGCTTCTCGCGGTATTCGCTCCGCTGCTTATCGGCGTTGTCTTAATAGTCTTCGCGATATTCTTCCTCTGGTTCTTCCCGAAAGTCGTGCGGGCGATCCGCAGACTTTTCACCGGAATAGCAGCTCTATTCCGCGGTGAAGGTTTTAAAGAAGTTGCAAGAAAGGCGGGTTAGGTTCGTTCGTTCTACCGCATAGATTTTGTTTTTTGGAGGAACGATATGGTAAAGGTCTCTCTCTTGTTTCTTTCCCTTGTAACGGTTCTCTCTGGCTGTGGAGGAGGCGATCGCGCTGCCACCTCGTCGAATGACAGCCTTTCAGGTTATCCGACTAGTCAAGGGGACTACGCACTAAATCTTCAGACCGCCAATGCGGCAAATAAGGGTGGAGGCGGAGGAGGTAGCCGCCAAGAAGCGACACCGCCTGCTCAGAAGATCTCGCTTGAACAAACCACCGCATCGCAGATCAACACGGCTCCGACCGACCGCAAGATCATTCGAAACGCTGAACTCAATCTTGAAGCCGAAAATCCCGAACAGGCGCAGCAGCAGATCACGGCCATTGCGGAGATGAAGGGCGGATTTGTCGTCGAATCGCAGCAGAGCAGCAGCGATATTAAGGCTACGACGCGCGATACGGTTACGATGACCGTGCGGGTTCCGGCCGAAAAGTTTGGTGAAACACTTGAAGAAATCAGAAAAACAGCCAGTCGCGTCGTCGTCGAAAGCGTAAAGGGTCAGGACGTTACCGAAGAGTTTATCGACATTGAGGCCCAGTTAAAGGCAAAAAAGGCTCTTGAACAGCAATTCATGGAGATCATGAAGCGGGCGAATACGGTGGATGACGCGTTAAGCGTGCAAGGCCAGCTTGCCGGTGTCCGAGGCGAGATCGAACGAATTGAGGGCCGAAAACGATTCCTCGAAAATCAGGCGAGCCTTTCGACGATAAAAATCCGCCTTCAGACGGCAAAAGTTTTTGCCGCCAGCTCCGATGGATTCGGCGAGCGCGTTGCGGAGTCGTTCAGCAAAGGATTCGATTTTGCGTTAAACTTCGTTCTTGGCTTTGTTACGGTCGGAATCGGTATACTTCCCTTTGCACTCTTTATCGGCTTACCTGGATATCTGATCGCTCGGTATGTCATAAAAAGGCGAAATCGGCCGATGTCGGTTTCCGAGATAGCGAAAGAAGAGATCAAGAACGAATAAATATGGACCGATTATTTCAAATCCTGGCGGTGATCCTTGCTGGATTTGCCGCCTATTTTTTGTGGGCGGGCAATAATGATTGGGCTTTTGTCGCAGCCGTATTGGGATGCGTCGCTTTCTTCCTGAGCGTACGGTCTCAGATGAAGGAGAGAAACCGTATCAGGGAGTTGGAAAGCGAGAAAGACCGGTAGCCTCCAACACAGGAAATCGCGGAAACGAGACGATGCTGAAGCAGATTGTCGGTTCGGAACAGCACCAATTTTCAGTAGAACCAATCCATCCGAGCTCCCTCTGCGAAATCTCGGCGGTCTCTGCGTTAAAATTGCTTCAACGCATAGGCCGATTTAGGACACTACCTGCAAATTGATGGCTTTTGCGTAATTAGAGCAAACGGATAAGATATTTGTTTCGAGGAGCAAACTGTGAGCACACTTGACCATCTGCTGGACGGCAACAAGACCTGGGCCGAGAGTATTAAACAAACCGATCCTAATTTCTTTGAAAAGCTGTCCGAGATCCAAACGCCTGAATATCTCTGGATAGGCTGCTCGGACAGCCGGATTACACCGGCGACGAGCATCGGCCTTTTGCCAGGCGAGATGTTCGTGCATAGAAACGTGGCGAACCTGGTGAATCATACCGATATGAATTGCCTATCGGTGATGCAGTTTGCCGTCGAGGTGCTGAAGGTGAAGCACATCATAGTTTGCGGCCACTATGGCTGCGGCGGCGTCAAAGCGGCGCTTGACGATACGCGGCTCGGTTTGATCGACAACTGGCTGCGGCATATTCAGGATATAATGCACAAGTATCAGGGCGAGTTGAACAGTGCCGCCGATTACGACGAACGGCTGGACAAATTGTGCGAGATAAACGTCATCGAACAGGTTGTCAGCGTTGGAGAAACGACGATTGTCCAGGACGCCTGGGACCGCGGACAGCAACTGGAAATTCACGGATGGATATATACGATTGCCGACGGTATTTACAGAGACTTAAAGGTAAGTGTCGATTCGCTCAGCAAATTAGACGAAATGCGTAACAAGACATTTGGTTACCGGCAGAAGATTGGAACTGTATGAAAATTGTCGATAAAGTACGCTTGCGGATTCGCCCTTGCTTACGTGCCGCCTTCTGTATGCTTTTACTGCCTTCCCTCTTCTGGCTGCTGCCTACTGCTCACGGCCAGATGTCGCGTAAGCCGTCGCCTACACGCGAACCCGAAGGCGTGATGGATAAAAAGCCGGATTCGAAAAGGAATTCGCTTTTGAAGATCGGGTCGCGAGAGGAATTCGACACGATAGCCCGCGTTTATCATCAAAACACGCCGTATGCTTTGCCGCACGCGTTGTTCGTTATCGACCGCCGTGCGAAAAACAAGATCTATTTCGTTAATTCGCAAAAATACCGTTTTCATAAGGATTTTTTGCTTTCAACGTTATTGATCCCGCGCGGTGCCGATGTTTTTAAGCCTATATATATTGATGAAGACAGGCGTTTTATTGTCGGAACCATCGCGTGGCAATCGCCTGTAGAGAAATTCACATGGGAGCTTTGGGAAGGCGATTTGGCGACGGTTGAGCATCTCAAGGTGGCAAACGAAGCCATAAAGAAAGGCTTTTTTGCCGGTGTGTCGTACAAGCCGAATTCGCTGCGGCAGGAAGATGTTTCGGAGAGTATCGGCGTCGAGCGCGTTCTGCAAAGCGAATTGAATAAAAATCAGGCTTACCTCGCATTGAACACCGGGACGGCCGTCGGGCGAATACACGTTATTGATAAACTGGATGACACCGTTGAAATCGGCGACAACGAAATTCTTGTGTTGAAGGAGTTACCGATCAGTCTGCCGCCCGTTCGCGGCGTGATCGTTGCACAGCCTTCAAGCCCGCTTTCTCACATAAACATTCTTGCAAAAGGCTGGAACATTCCGAATGTCTATATAAAGGATGCCGACAAGCTGTTCCGCGAATACGACACCTACGTTTATAAGCTGGACGCAAGCCTGACGAAATACGACCTTACGCGTGCCTCGATAGACGATGTTAAAACCGGTTTCGTTTCGCCCGATCAACAAATACCGCCTGTAGATCTAAACGTAAAAACGCTCGCCGGACTCCGCCAGATGCGAAAGAAAGACAGCATCATTTATGGTTCTAAGTCGGCAAACCTCGGTGAAATGCTAAAGGCAAAGGTAGCGAATGTGATCATCCCCGATGGTTATAGCGTTCCGTTCTATTGGTACGACGCCTTTATTAAATCGAACCGCATCGACGCGACGATTGCCGAGCTTTTGGATAATAACGACTTCATTCACAACCCGCGATTCCGGCGTCAGAAGTTGGATGAGCTGCGAGCCACAATTCAAAATGGCAATTTTGACGACGATCTGCGGCGGCAGGTGATCCAGAAATGGAAGGTGCAGCTCGGCGGTCGGCCTGTATTTGTTCGAAGCTCATCGAACTCTGAGGACCTGCCCAATTTCAGCGGTGCCGGCCTGTATTCCAGCGTTCCCAATGTGGTGAAGGAAGAAGAGCTTATCAAGGCGATTAAAAAGGTTTGGGCATCGCTGTGGAAATTCGAGGCTTACGAAGCCCGTGTCCGCAATTATGTCAGCCAGACCGATGTCTACATGGCAGCTCTCGTTCAGGTCGGCATCGACATGACAAAGGGCGGCGTAATGATTACTAAAGACCCGTTCGATGACGAAAACAAGAATGCCGTCTACATCAGTGCCGTTTGCGGGCACAATTCAAAAGTGGTCGATAACAGCGGGCTGCCCGAGCAGATAATGTATAACCCGAAGTCGAATTCCGTGATCGTGATGACGCTGTCGGACCAGAAGAATTCGCTTGAGTTCGACGAGGCGGGCGACCTTCGCGTGACTTCGGACAAATGCGCGAATGCGCAAAAGCGTGTTTTGACAGATCTTCAGGCGAGAGGTTTGGCCCGTACAGCCATCAATATCCGCCGCGTATTCGGCAAAAAAGAGCAGGACATCGAATGGGGAATCATGAACGGCCGCGTGTATATCGTGCAGGCCAGGCCGTATAATGATAAAAAATGAGTTCCCGATCTTGAACTTGCTCTTCCCTTTGCGTCTTGGCGACTTTGCGGGAAAAGCATCTCCCGCAGAGTCGCCAAGACGCAAGGAAGAAATAAGGAGACATAATGAAATCAGCAATTATTTGTTTATTGGCGGCGTTTGCTGTCGGATGCAGCAGCAATGCACAGCAGGTCGAAAACACTTCAAATTCGCCTGCCTCACCGCAGCGGTCGGAGAAGCTGCAAACGACGACCGCACACACAACGGAAAATCAGCCGCCAAAGATGGCGAATTCAAACAGTGCCCCCGGCTCTAATTCAAAATGGTCGCAGGGCGGCGAGGCCATCGATACCGCAAAATTTGACGGCGTGATCGCGGCCGCCGAGAAGAATGTTAAATCTAAACCAACCGACGCGGAGGCGACGAAAACGCTCGCCCAAGCCTATTTCGACCGCGGATTCGCGCTGACGGAAGCCCGGCAATATGCCACGGCGTTAGGCGATTACCGGCGAGCGTTAAAAAACGATCCTAACCACGAGGATTCAAAGAAGTGGATCGACCAGATCATAAGCATCTACTCGATGCTGAAAAAAGACTACCCGAAAGAAGGCGAAGAGCCGCCCGCGTTGCCGTTTAAAAAATTGACCTAAAGCACGAACTTAAAAACGCATACTAGACAAAATGCGACCCCAAAATCTAAACTATCTCTTTTGTGCGAAGGCACAGCTTTAACCAGTACGGAGATAAGACAAGTTTTATGGCACTTTCAGCAAACGATATCAGAAAAGGAATGGTAATTGTGCACGAGGGCGTTCCGGTGCGCGTGATGGAATTTCATCATCACACGCCGGGCAATCTGCGCGCGATGGTCCAAGCACGGCTGCGAAATCTCTTGACGGGCAACTCGTTCGAGTTTCGGTTCCGGTCCAACGACACCCTCGAACGCGTCGTGCTTGACCAGCAAAAGATGGAATACCTTTATTCCGACGGCTCGCATCACCATTTCATGAACCAGGAAAATTACGAGCAGGTCTCCCTGACTGAAATAGAACTCGGCGATGCCGCCCAATGGCTGATGCCCGGCCTAAAGATCGAGGTCGAATTTTACGACGGCACACCGATCGGCATTACACTTCCGGCTTCGATGGACCTTACCGTGACGCGGACCGATCCGCAATTAAAGGGCGCGACAGCTTCGAATTCAAACAAACCCGCAACGCTCGAAAACGGCGTAACAGTTTCGGTCCCGCCGTTCATCGCCGAGGGCGAAAAGATCCGCGTAAACCCGGCCGAAGCGAAGTATATGGAACGGGTGAAATAGGATTTCTGTCCAATGTCCCGTGTCCAAAGTCCAAAGTTTTCTCCGCGACTTTGGACATTGGACTAGGGACATTGGACTATGTATTCGATCTACAGCCTTCTCTTAACTCTCGGCTTTCTGCTGATGTCGCCGCTCTTTCTGTTGCGGCGTGAGAAATACGCTTCAGGTTTCAAACAACGCCTCGGAAACTATCCGCAATTCATTCACGACGGTCGAAAAGTAATTTGGCTTCATTGCGTTTCGGTCGGTGAGACGAACGCCGCACGTCCGTTGGTCGATCAACTTCGCGATGCATTTCCCGATCATCGTCTCGTCATCTCCACAACAACAAAGACCGGACAAGAACTCGCCCAAAAGATCTTTGCTGGCAAAGCCGATGCAATTGTCTATTTCCCATTCGATTGGAAATTCAGCGTCCGGAGAGCACTCGGAAATTACAAACCATCGCTCGTTCTGCTAATGGAAACCGAGATCTGGCCGCGATTTATCCGTGAAGCGAAACGAAACGGAGCGAACATCTCTATCGTAAACGGTCGACTCTCGGAACGGTCCTGCAGACGATATTCGAGACTTCGCTCAATCATGCGAACGGTTCTTGCCGATATTGATCTGGCGTTGATGCAGGCAGAGTTAGATACAAAGCGCATCCTGAAGCTTGGCATTTCTGAGAACCGCAGTCACGTCACCGGCAATCTGAAATTTGATATCTCAGATTCCGAAGTTGACGCTTCGCTTGTCGAAGATTTTGTTCGGCGATTTGGAATTGACGATCGCGTCTTTACGATCATTGCCGCGAGCACGCATCAAACGGAGGAGACCCTTATCCTAGAGGCGTATTCGAAAGTTTATTCGCTAAATTCTGCAACAAAGTTCAAGCTGATTATCGCTCCTAGACATCCCGAACGCTTTGCGAATGTGGCCGATTTGTGCCGTGTGTTCTGTACGAAAGAGAGATTAAAATTCGGACAGCGCTCTGATCTGCTTCAGCCAAATGATCCCGAAGCGGACATCATTTTAATGGATTCGATCGGCGAACTTCGTTCGATCTACTCGATTGCCAATATTGTTATTGTGGGCGGCAGTTTTATTCCACATGGCGGGCAAAGCGTGCTTGAACCAGCGAGTTTGGGCAAACCAATCCTCATCGGCCCGCACACGCATAATTTTGATGAAGTCATCCGGGTTTTTCTCGAGAACAAAGCCTTGGTACAAGGCGATGATTCTGGATTCCCTCACAGCAAATGGCTTTCGAGCGAGATCGATTCATTGTTTCGATTCGAAGAAAGAAGAGATCGGCTTTCGACAAACGCGCGCCGGGTTATGAACGAACATCGCGGTGCGACAGAAAGAACTGTCGGCTTTCTCAAACCATTGCTCGATCCGAAAACTGGAAGCTGAAAGCTCGTAACTGGTAGCTGGTGCAAAATGATCTTCGTCTTTTACATTCTTGCTGCGGTATTAGTCTGGTTCAGCTATAAATCGTTCCGCGGCGGGATCGCATATCTCAACTATTTCAAACGCGAACTGGCAAAGCCACGATCAAATTACACTCCGCTTGCGACGATCATCGCGCCTTACAAAGGCGTTGACGACCGCCTCGAAGAAAATATTCTTGCCTTGTTGGCACAAGATTATCCTAATTTTGAAATTGTCTTCGTCGTCGATGATAAGAACGATCCTACCGTCTCGAAGATCGAAGAATTGCTTAACCGCAGAGACGAGGAGACGCAGAGAAATGTTTTTCAGGATATACAGGATGAACAGGTTTCTTCAGAAAAAGTAAACTTCGCAGACCATATTGAAAATCCTGCACATCCTGTTAACTCTTCCTCGGCGTCTTCGCGTCTCGGCGCAAAGCTGATAATCGCACCAAAAGCCACCGAATCCAGTCAAAAGGTCGAGAACCTTCGCGAGGCTGTGCTTCACGCTGATCCGAAAAGCGAAGTTTTTGTATTCGTAGATTCAGACGCCCGACCAAATAAAGATTGGT
>JANNST010000087.1:0-35167 GCA_031402865.1 Chloracidobacterium sp.
CCGTTTCCTTTCCTCACCGCGTTTCGCGGCACATAGCCACGTCGTTTACGCCGTGGTATTAAGCGAAATATATGATCTTCAGCCCGTTTCAACGGGCTTACCGATCTATGGCTTAAGCCGGTTCCGGTAAGGACGTTAAAAACGCCCTCCTAACCATTCTCGATTCAATATCACGTCCTAAAGGACGTGGCTATGTGCCCTTCGGGGAAAGGCAGAATTCATTTCCCCTCGATTATTTTCCGCTCCTCCGGCGTGATGTCATAGAGCTTATAGACAAGCTCGTCGATCTGGCGGTCGAGGTTTTCCGAGAAGCGTTCATAGAACTGACGGTCGGCGTCGGTGCGGGCAGTCGCGAGGCTCTTTTTGGCGGCGATCATCTTTTCAACCAGCCCGACCATCGTGTCATGGGCCACTTTATCGGTTGGGTTGTTGAAGTCTATTGTGCGGATTGGAAGTTCACCGAAGTACTGCTTTGTGCAAGTTATCCAGCCCCCTCGAAAAATGTTGCTTTCGTTTTGTAGTTTCCAAAACAACAAAGTCGAATTGAGAAGTCCAAGAAGATATTCCGCTTGTAATCCAGATTCCGAGCTAAGCGATATGGTAAATCCGCCGCTTGCCATTGGACACAAGCGACCGTGAAATTCATTTGGTATTAAAGCGAATGATCCCCTGTTTGCCAACAACGGTACTACGATACTAGCGTGTTCGTGAAGCGTGAGATTTCGTGGCGCGCTGTAACCGTACCATTCTTTAAGTTGTTTGCGCTTTAGCAACAGTTCCTTATTCTCGTTGAGATACGAGTGGGCCTTTGGAAATGAAACTCTCATTGTGTCTTCATCAAGAACTTCAGGTTGTTGGTCGATAAATGCGTATGGGAAGATTATTTTCCACTCGTTCTTTGGCGAAAATGAATATCGAGAAAAATCCGTGGCAAATACGGGGATACGCGTAATGTTGTCCTCAATGCGGTCATCGAGAGATGAGACCATAAAGATATCGTCGTTTCCGCTACTACTTCCCCGGCTCATTTTAGCCGGAACGTCAAGAAGTCGCCGAGATCGAACTCCCAACTTTTCAAAAATTGAGCGCATTTGCGAATTTGCAAACACCCAAGAAGTATTGTCGAAATCTTCTGATGTAAATGAACCAAAGGAAAGACTTTCCAATGACTCCGCTGACGCTTCGGAGGTGGAATATTCAAAACTGTCGTTCAGTTCTTTCGTTAGAAAAAAGAGACAGGTGTAAGTCGTGGCGTCAAATACCTGACTAGAGCCAAAATCTACGATTCGAGAAAGGGAATGATTTTTCGCTACAAAGGAGCGAAGTCCGATGCCATAATCAGTTTTGAAGAACTTGTTTGGGACGATCTCGCCAAGCATTCCTTTTTCATTCAATAGTCCGTAGGCTCGTTCGATAAAATTCACGTAAATGTCGAAATTTCCAGTTGCGGCTTGGAACTTGGTAGTAAAGTATCGAATTTGCTCGGCCGGAAATCCTTGTATCCGAATGTATGGTGGGTTTCCGACGATGGCATCAAAGCCGCCGGTTGCGAAGACTTCAGGGAAGGTGCTTTGGAAGCTCATCGGGTTGAGCTTTTTGAAATCGAGGAGCCCAGTCGCTACCGCTCCCGGTTCTGACGCGGACTTGCCGCTCACCACCCCGTCAGCCGAAGCGGCTGCCACCCCTCCTAAGACAGGAGGGGAGCTAAAGAGCTGGCCGTCCATTATGTCGTAGTCGATCAGCGAATTTCCGTGGACGATGTTTTTGTTCAGATTTGGCAGAAGCTGTTCACGGAGGCCGGCGAGTTTGGGTTGGACGGTGGCGGCGGTCTCTTCTTCGAGAAGCTTTAGATAGAGCGAGAGATGTGCGACCTCGACGGCCTGAGCGTCCAGATCGACGCCGTAAATATTGTTCAGCAGAATGTCGCGTTTGTGTTCGAGCGTGAGCTGCAAAGTGCCGTCGGAAGTTTCGCGACAGAGGCCTTTTTTGATCGCTTCGCGTCGCCGGAGCGGGGACACTCTTGTCCCCACGGGCGCCGCTTCGGCGTCCGAAATTGCTCCGGTCGAAGATGAGGCTGCTGAAGAACGCAGCCTTGCGGACAAGAGTGTCCGCGTTCCGCCTGAGTACCAATCGACGTGGTATTTGATCAGGTAGTCAAAAATGCCGAGCAGAAATGAACCGGAACCGCAGGCGATGTCGGCAAAGCGCATTTTGGCTATTTCGTCGGGAGTGGCTGGCCGTCCAGCGACCACCCCGTCATCCGAAGCGGATGCCACCCCTCCTAAGACAGGAGGGGAGCTGGCATGAAGGAGCTTGCCGATAGTGTTTTCGACAATGTAACGAACAATGTATTCCGGCGTGTAATAAACGCCGCCCGCTTTTCTTACCTCGGGCTTTTCCTCAACCTTCGCACGCTTGTCGGAAACGGTGATCGTCTTGCCGAGAAACCGCTCGTAAATACTGCCGAGAATATGAATCGGTATCGAATTAAAATCGTATGCCGAATTTTTGTGCGACAGCCAGCCCAGCACTTCGTCAAACGTCCTGCTGTCGGGTGCGAAACTCGGCGAATCGAGTATTGCGTGCGGCTTGAAAATTATGCCGTTATAAACTTGATTGAGCCGTGGAATTTCGTTGGCAAAGTCGCGCCATGAACTTCCGGTCTTTTTCCCCAACCGGTCGATTATGTCCGACGGCTCTACAAGTTTGTCCTCAAGAAACCGGATAAAGACAAGCCGGTCGAGCGTCCACTGTGTGATCTCGGTCAGTTCTTCGCCGTCGAGTTCGTTGTTGCTCCGTTTGAAGGCACGAGCGAGATTTTCGCGGTGAACATCGAGTTCAGTTAGAAATGTATCGCCGACCGGTTGTATCTGAACGGTCGGGGCCGCCTTTGCCGTCTTCTTTCCTTTAGTTTTCTTTAAGCCCTCGACGAATTTTTCAAGTGAGTTATTGCCGACCGATTCGCGGGAGAATAAGTAGTAGAGCTTTCGGAACGTTTCCTCATCCGCAAATTCCTTGTAATGAAACTTTTCAAGAATGCCGTTTACCGACCTTTCGACGGTCGGCTTGTAACGGGAATCGAGGACGATGAACTGCTCGAAGTCGGTCAGCACGGCGAGTGGCGTGTTTGAGTTCCAGCCATAGCGAATCGCCTGGAAACAGTCGTACTGGTTTTCAAGCTGCCGCGAAGGCTTTTTTGCCTCGGCCAGAAAACGGGCTTGATGATAATTTGGCGTTGTGTAAAATGCGTAGTCGGCTCGCTTGCCGCGGTCGCCGACCATGACGCTTTTCTCTATTTTGACTTCTCGTTCGTATGGGTTCGGGTGCTCGTGATGATAAACATCCCAGCCGAGGGCGACGAAAAACGGATTGATAAAATCGTTGCGGGCCTCCGCTTCCTGATATCTCGGCGCAAGATACGCTGCCTCATTGGCGGCGAACCGCTCAGCAAGTTCTTTTACATGGATGTATGCGTCTTCGAAGGATTTGGAAACCATATTGGGAAAATGAGAAAAGCACTCGAAATGTAGCACTAAGGATGTCCGCCCGCAAGAAAGCGGCCGTGGCGGAAAAGCGGCTAAAATGACAACGCGGCTGACGAATCGTGCGGTCCGGCGATGTTGAGAGTGTTGGCGTGGATGCCGCAGCCGAAAAAGCGTGAAAATCTGGAAGCGACGGCAGGTTGGTTTGAGTGTGAAATGTTAGCTGCGACAACGCCGGTGATTGGTCGCATTCGCCGGGTAGTTCGCCATATTGTTCCCGTCCCCAGCGGCCTGAAACTGCTCCCCAAGTGTAGGTGCCAAAAACAGCGTATAGCCGAGCGAATATAGAATGGGGCCCACAAAAACGGCCTCAAGAACCGCATCCAAACGAGAAAAGGAGACGGCTCAGATGCCGTCCCCATTTTGATCGTCTTCAAGTGAATCCGGGCTAAGAAACTCCTTCCATTTCGGTGACGCTTTGCGGAGATAGGTTCAAAATATTCTCGCCGTTCCGGATCGTCACCGGATTACTCCACAGAGCAAAACCCTTGCCGGTTTTTGTTATTCCAAAAAGGTAATAGCTGTCCGGTTCGATATTGCCGAGCTGTGCTTTGCCTGAACCATCTGTCGTGCCGGAGTATTTTATGTGATTCTTGATTGCGGCGAGGGCCTTGCGGTTAAAATCGCCATACCGGTCAGGATAGACCACCGATAGACCAAAACTGTTTTGCAGCGACTGGCCTTCTATCGGATCAAGATTGGCGTCGTTCAAAATGCTGTCAAGATCCTTATCGAGCAGATAAAACTTCTCGTTCCTCACTGCAGTCGGAGCGCCGGTGCGATTCGCCACCTTGGCATCTATTACAACATTTCCCCTCGTCGCATCGGCCGGAATTGAGGTCTGTGAACCGGGAACCGTTACCGTCTGCGAATCTTTCGGCGGCAAGGTTACGGTTGTAGTGTCAGACGGCACCGTTACGGTTTGCGATTCCCGGCTCCGGTTCGCCGCCCTCTGCGTCGAAACGTTGACGTTCAGGTTGGTGTTCGCCGTATCGTCATCACGCGATATCACGTAGAAGACAAGAACCAGCGCCGCAACCCCCAAAATGCCGATAGGAACGAACGCCCAAGGCGGAAAACCGTCTTTAGTTGAGCGGGTCACGATAACCGGCCGTTCAATTGTTGGAGTCGGCGCGTTTATCGGCCGGCCGCAGCTTGGACAGGCGATCGCCGCCTGTGAAATTTCGTGTCCGCATTCAGGACAGTATATTAGTGACATTTAGTTAATCCTCCCTTTTTCGCTCAAAAACTGAACTTATCCGAGCCTAGTGCATATGCTGTGCCAGAGCAAGGACAGATGAGTCCGCCGTCTTCTAAGTAAACTTGACAATAACACACTCAACTATTATAATCTCCAAAGGCTCAAGTCATTATATTTAGTTTAATAAACGAGCGAAGTAATTTTGATAAGTGGAGAAAACAGAATGAGCAAAATTATTGGTATCGATTTAGGAACGACGAATTCGGTTGTCGCGGTTATGGAAGGCGGCGAGCCGATCGTCATTACAAACTCTGAAGGCGGACGCACAACTCCTTCGGTTGTTGCATTTACAAAGGACGGAAACCGTTTGGTCGGGCAGGTCGCGAAGCGTCAGGCCGTGACGAATCCGGAAAATACGCTTTACTCGATCAAGCGTTTTATGGGACGCAAGTTCGACGAAGTTGAGTCCGAAACGAAACAGGTGCCTTATAAGGTTGAAAAGGCCTCGAACGGCGACGTTCGCATCAGCGTGGACGGCAAGCAATATAATCCGCCCGAGATCGCGGCGATGGTGCTGCAAAAATTGAAGCAATCTGCTGAAGATTATCTTGGAGCGAAAGTCGAAAAGGCGGTAATTACTGTTCCTGCATACTTTAACGACGCCCAACGGCAGGCGACTAAGGACGCCGGAAAGGTCGCCGGACTAGAAGTTCTGCGTATCGTAAACGAGCCGACGGCAGCTGCGTTGGCGTACGGCCTGGATAAGAAGAAAGATGAAGTTATCGCCGTGTTCGACTTTGGCGGCGGTACATTTGACATCTCCGTACTCGAAGTCGGCGAAGGCGTTGTCGAGGTAAAATCGACTAACGGCGATACACATTTGGGCGGCGACGATGTCGATGAAGTCTTGGTCAGCTGGATAATCGACGAATTCAAAAAGGACCAGGGAATCGATCTGCATAACGACAAAATGGCGTTGCAGCGTCTTAAGGAATCTGCCGAAAAGGCCAAGGTCGAGCTTTCGAGCGCGATGGAAACCGAGATCAACCTGCCGTTCATCACGGCTGACGCGTCGGGTCCGAAGCACTTAGTGATGAAGCTGACGCGTTCGAAGTTCGAACAGTTGGTTGAGCCGATCCTCAAGCGCCTTATGCCGCCGGTCGAACAGGCGATCAAGGATGCGGGCCTCGAGCCAAAGGATATAGAAGAGATCGTCCTTGTTGGCGGTTCGACCCGTATTCCTAAAGTTCAGGAAATGGTCAAGAACTTCTTTGGCAAAGAGCCGAACAAATCGGTTAATCCGGACGAAGTTGTGGCCTTGGGAGCTGCGGTACAGGCCGGTGTTCTCGGCGGCGAGAAGACGGACATTCTGCTATTGGACGTAACGCCATTGAGCCTCGGTATCGAAACTCTTGGCGGCGTAACAACGCAGATGATCACGCGTAACACGACCATCCCGACCCGGAAATCGGAGATCTTTTCGACCGCGTCGGACAATCAAACATCGGTCGAGGTCCACGTACTTCAGGGCGAACGCCCGCTGGCGACGGACAATAAAACGCTCGGCAAGTTTCACCTGGTAGGCATTCCGCCCGCACCGCGCGGCGTGCCGCAAGTTGAAGTGACGTTCGATATTGACGCAAACGGTATCGTTAACGTATCGGCAAAGGACGTCGGCACGGGTCGCGAACAGAAGATCACCATCACATCTTCGTCGGGCCTTTCGAAGGACGAGATCGATAAGATGATGAAGGAAGCCGAGTCGCACGCGGGCGAGGACGAGAAGAAAAAAGCCGAGATCGAGGCCCGCAACCGCCTGGACGGGCTTGTTTACAGCGTTGAAAAAACATTCAACGAAAACAAGGAAAAGGTCGATGCGACCGCGGCGGGCGAGTTAGAAGCGGCAATCGCTGATTCGAAAACGGCGTTGGCCGGAAGCGATCCGGACGCGATGAACAACGCTTTCGAACGCCTCCAGACGGCTTCGCACAAACTGGCTGAGGTCATCTATAGCCAAACCGCGAATGCCCCTGAGGGCGAGGCCGAGGCTTCGGAACAGGCTTCATCGGCGAGCGCTGGCGCGGAAGGCGATTCGGCCTCAGCGTCGGCTGCTGACGACAATGTCATCGACGCTGAGTACGTCGATGTAGAAGACGAAGAGAAGAAGTAAGAAGTCACATGTTGTAAAATAATGGGCGGTGGTGAAGATCAACGCTCATTTTTAGAGTTATGACAGTTCAAATTGAAGTTGACGAAAAAATACTAGCCGAAGTTCATAAAGCGATCGCAGTCCTAAACGAAACTAAGGAAGACGCTTACCTTGAAGCTTTTCGAGATTTGGCCCGAAAGAAAAAACGCGAAGCGGAAGTCGCCAGTCAATATGGGGAAGCTTACGGGAAAAATCCGGTCCAGCCGAATGAGTTTGAAATTGAAGAAGAACAACTGATCGAGGTTTGGAAAGATTTATGAATCGGGGAGACATTGTTTGGCACAAGTTCAAGGAACCTGATAAAAAACGCCCTGTTTTGATTCTGACTCGAGACGGGGCGATTTCGGAACTGAACGCCATTACTGTGGTTCCCATCACTTCTAATGTCCGTGATTTACCTTCACAGGTAATATTAACGGAAGATGACGGAATGTTAGAAACTTGCTCTTTAAATCTCGACTGGATTCAAACAGTTTCGAAGAATAAATTGGGTTCTACGATCACCAGACTTTCGGAGGACAGATTTGACGAGATATTTGAAGCGATAAAATTTGCTTTCGGTTTCGATAAATAAGTGGCAAACAAAGATTATTACAAAATTCTCGGCGTCAAAAAGGACGCGAAGGCGGATGAGATTAAGAAGTCTTATCGCCGATTGGCGCGCAAGTTTCATCCGGATGTGAATCCGAACGACAAAACGTCCGAGGACAAATTTAAAGAAGTTCAGGAAGCCTACGATGTGCTCTCGGAGGAGAAGAAGCGTAAGGTTTTCGACCGTTTTGGCTATTATAACGACAATCTCAGCGCGGATTCGCCATATGGTGCGGGTGCATCGAGTGGAAGTGCGGGAGCTCCGGGCTTCGATTTTTCGGGGTTTGATTTTAGCCAGGGAAGTACTTCGCAGGGAGCGGGCGGCAGCTCAAGTTTTCGTGATATTTTTTCGGATCTTTTTGGCGGAAGCGGCGGAGCGGGCGGCGGAGTTCGTGCCGAACCGGAGCCTCCGCGTGCAATGCCAAAACGGGGCCGCGATATCGAGATCCCATTGGCCTTGAGCTTTGAAGAGGCCGTCACAGGCCTGACCACCAACATCACGGTCAATCGATCCGAACAGTGTTCACGCTGCATGGGTGCGGGCGACACCGGTGGTCCGGTCGTCACATGCTCGACATGTAAAGGCACCGGCCAGGTTTCGCGTACCGGCGGGCGGCTGCAGTTTTCACAGAATTGTTCCGATTGCGAAGGAACCGGACGCCGCCGCCAGCCATGCTCGCTGTGCAACGGCAAAGGCGTCACGCCGAAGACCGAGCAGGTAAAAGTAAAGATCCCGGCCGGCGTCGATACCGGATCGCGCGTGCGTATTCCAAAAAAAGGCCACGGCGGACGTCTCGGAGCCGAACCCGGCGATCTATTCATTTTGACGAATGTCGGCAAGCACAAGTTTTTCACCCGCAAGGGCGACAACATTTATGTGACGGTTCCGATCACCGTGCCCGAAGCAGCTCTCGGTGCAAAAATCGAGGTGCCGACGGTTGAGGGCAAAGCGGCGTTGAAGATTCCGGCCGGAACCGAATCAGGGCAGAAATTTCGCCTCCGCGAACGCGGGTTTCCCAGCTTGCGAAACCCGACGCTCCGCGGCGATCAGTTTATCGAGGTAAAGATCTCGCTGCCGCGCGTCATCTCTGAAGAAACGAAGGAAGCGTTGAGGCAATTTGAAAAGCTTAACCCTGAAAATCCTCGGCGCGTCATGGGGTTGGAATAGGCCTCGGCCCGAAGACTAATTTAACAGGATGTACAGAATGGAAATGATTTACATTTTATCGACGGGCAAAATAAGTCCTGTTAATTCTGTCCATCCTGTTCAAAATCCTCGTTGCAACTTTGCTGTTAAATGATTGATGAAGAAGCGTGTTAAAACATATACGATCAGTGCCGTTGCGGAGCTTTACGACATCCATCCGCAGACGCTAAGGCTTTACGAACGCGAAGGGCTTCTCCAGCCGTCGCGGTCTATCGGCAACACGCGACTTTACGAGGACGGCGATCTGGAACGTCTCGAAATAATTCTTTCGTTGACTCGAGAATTAGGCGTAAACCTCGCTGGTGTCGAGATCATCCTCAACATGCGCGAAAAGATGGACGCCATGCAGCGTGAGTTCGAGCGCTTTTTCGAATATCTAAAAAACCACGCCGGTGAATTTTCGCAGCAGGTGCAGACGTTTAACCAAACCGACGCTCTGATTCCGATCTCCCGCTACCGCCGCGTTCAATACACCGAAGTCGTCACCGACGATGATTAACACGTGATACAGTGGTTTTTCTCGGCTAGTTTGCTTCTTAGCTGGAAAAATCCGCAAGACGAGAACAGTCTCCCGCAAAGCCGCCTAGACGCAAAGTAAGTCAGTGACAGCGGCGCTTTCCTTTACAATCTCACCCTCACAATGCAAAATAAGCCATTCTCTTAGTCACGCAATAATCATTTCAGGAGTACGTTCATGAATAACCGTTTTGGAAGGCTCTCGCTTGCAATCCTTCCGATCTTTTTGCTTGCTTTCGCCGTGTCCGCTCAAGACCTTGATGATGTGACGCTGACCGGCCGGGTAACTGATTCGAACAGCCTCGCCATCGTCCGTGCAACCGTCAAAGCCACCCTGGTCGATACGGGTGCAGAACGCACTGTAGTCACCAATGACGAAGGCCGTTTTCGCCTGATCGAACTAAAACCGGGCCTCTATAAGGTTACCGTTTCACAAACCGGTTTCGGAACAAAAGAGCGGACCGACCTCCAAACGGTTTCGGGACAAAATCTACAAATCGATTTCCAACTTGCTCCGGCCGATGTAAGGGCCGACGCCACCGTGACGGTCACCGAAGAGGACGCTCCTGCTGTTGACGTAACACGGACGATCGTCGGCGGCACCGTTACGCAACGTGAAATTGAAGAATTGCCGAACAACAGCCGCAACCCGCTCGATCTGGTTTTTACCTTAGGCGGTGTGGCAGAAGAACCGCTGTCTGTCAGAGATGCTGCTGAAGACCGCGCCCGTCCGGGTGGCGATAGCAATAACGATCCGAGGCCTTCACCCCTCGAATCAGGTTTGTTTTCCTTGTCGGGTGGGGCTGCATATTCTAACAATATTACGATTGATGGGCTTGATAATAACGATGACAGGCTCGCGCAGGATCGCTTTCAGCCTTCGACCGACGCAATTGCGGAAGTTCAGGTTATTACCAATCAATTTTCGGCTGAATATGGTCGGGCATCCGGCGGACGAGTTAATATTCGCACTCGCGGAGGAACAAAGAAGTTTCGGGGTCGCGCCTTTTTATATTTTCGCGATGACAGCTTAAACGCGAACACTTTCAATAATAACCGCCGCGGATTAGAAAGGCTGCCATTTGTTGAATACAATCCCGGATTTACGTTTGGTGGGCCTATCCCGATCGGCTATTTCAAAAATCGTACATTCTTTTTTGCGTCATATGAGTACAACGATTTACGGGACACTACTCAAATAGATACCGTCGTGCCGGTTATCGTGAATCCAAATTTTTCGTTGCCTTCAACTAACAGCGGCAACGCGCGTTTGGAATCAACCATTTCACTGACGCCCGGACAACCTCCGGCACAATTCGCTCCATACATCGTTACAGTTCCGACACCCTCCAAACGTCATAATTTTTCGGCTCGACTAGATCATAACTTTACGGATAAACATAATGTCACGCTTAGCTTTCAGCTTGGTAACCAACGAAGCTCACGGCAATTCCGCTCGGCAACAAGCCGGTTGGAGGAAGCTATTTTGGGCCCCACGCGAAATACGGACGCATACACGTTTACAGACAACTACGTCTTTAGTGCAAATGTGGTCAACCAGTTTCGATTCCAATTTTCTCGTTTTGAGCCGAATTTCGCGTCAGTCAATCCCCTTGAACCGGTCGTCTTAATTACACTGACTGATACTTTGAGCGGTGACGATAGTCGCAGTGGAACCTTGATAGCCGGGAATTCCACAACGGCGTCGAATTTTAGTTTTCCGGGAACACGTAAAGAAACTCGGCAACAGTTTCAGGAAACCCTGACTGTGGTTGCGGGCAAGCACTCGTTAAAATTCGGAGCGGATGCTCAGATCATCAAATCCGATTTTCTTGATCTTCAAGACGCTACCGGAACGTTTAATTTTCTGTCTGTTCGAAACTTTTTAGATGACAATGTCGGGCGTTATCGGCGCAATTTTGGTCGGCAGACGGGCCAGGACAATACCTATTACGGTCTGTTCTTTCAGGATGAATGGCGTTTGAAGTCTAACGTCACGCTTAGTTTGGGGCTTAGGTTTGAAAAAGAAACTATCATAGGCGACAACGATAATTTCGGCCCTCGTGCGGCAATTGCCTATGCACCTTTCAAGGATGGCAAGGGTGTCATTCGGGTCGGCGGCGGCATATTTTATAACCGCGTCCTACTCCGCACTTTCGACGACGCAAATCTGACTGAATCTCGCCGCAGCTACGATAGCAACCGTCTTCCGGGGCCAACGACGACGACGAATTTTGTTTGCTTCGATCCTGCTAACGGTAGCTACAATACCGCCCGATGTCAGTTTTTGCGTCGGGTCGATTTTCCTGCGGCGCTATCGCTTGACGAATTGCTGGCGATTGAAACTTCGCTCAGATCTTCAGGTGTTCTGAACGCAACGCAAACCGGATTTTCGACGCCCGCAAACAATTTGCGGCGTATCGATCCGACACTAAAAGTTCCGGAAAGCTACCAGTTCAACGCGGGTTTCGAAAGAGACATCGGAGGAGGTTTTGTTTTCGAGGCAAATTATACATTCAATCGCACTATCCGCCTTTTTCGCGAATTTAATGCAAATCCTTATAATCTTCCGACTGGATTTACCGACTATAACGACTATTTGGTTAACGGATTCAGCAGCCCTACATTGCGCTTCGTAAATGGTGACCCAAATGACCTTGTCGGTGTTTCGGGGCCGGTTGCCGGAGTCACAACCGTTAATCTTGCCTCTCGGAATCCGTCAGCGGCGGCCACGACTCCGATTGGGAGAGCGCGAGCTACGCTGAATTTGCTAGGTCGGCGCCTCGGTGCAGCTTTCCCGGATCAAATTGATCAGGTCGCTTCAATCGGAAGCTCCGAATATAATGGCTTGATCGTAGAATTGCGGCGGCGTTTTCGTAAGCTTCCCTACGGTTTCGGGGCGTCATTCAGAGCGGTCTACACGTTATCAAAACTGGAAGACGACGGCATAAATAACACTACGAATCCTTCAAATATCTTCGATTTTTCTGAAGACTTTACCCGTTCGTTACAAGACCGACGGCATCGTTTCGCTTTCTCCGGCACGTTTGAGCTTCCCAAATTGGCTGGCAAGCTGCGCGTGTCGCCTGTGCTGCGTATTGCCTCAGGAGCGCCATTCAATCTCTCAAACGGACCCGGGGCTGCAAATGACCGGAACCTGGATGAGGTTACAACAGACCGGCCGAATTTTTCCGGTGATCTTGCAGACCTCAATTGGCGTGAACGCGGCACCGCTTTCCCGCAGTTTGTTTTCGACCAGTTTACCTTCGCTCCTGTAGGTAGAGCAGGAAATCTTCCACGAAACGCCGGTAACGGACCCGGACAGTTTATCTTTGACGTGAGCGCCAGCCGAGAGTTTAAGTTTACCGAACGTTTCCGTCTCAGGCCCAATATCGAAGTTGGCAATGTTTTTAACGCGACAATTTTCACATTCGGTTCCGAGTTCATCAATTTCAATCCTACGAACACTGAACAGCGAACGAGTTTTCAGCAGGAGTTTCTAGTTCCGTCTCGCACCGTTCGAAATCGTCAGATTCGCCTCGGCGTCCGTTTCGATTTCTAGCGATTGCGGCCTAGTCTTTCGTGGCTTGAAACCCATTCTTCGGCGATAACGGCGGTGCCGAGAGAGAGTTCGCCGCATAAGACGGTGGCGGCAACGATCTCGGCGAATTTTTTCACTTTGCCTTCGCCGTAGCAGCCGAGAAGTTCGAGCCATTCACGTTGCGTCGCCAGGCCTGTGCCGCCGCCGTATGTCGCGACGATCAGGGACGGCAGCGTTATAGAAAAATAGTAGTCGCCGCTTTTTGTGATTTCAGCGTAGACGGCTGCAGCCGACGATTCCGCAACATTGGCAGCGTCCTGGCCGCAGGCAATGAACATTGCCGCGATGCCGTTTGCGGAATGCGCACCGTTATTATTGACGCCCGCGAGATAGCCGCCAAGCTGTGACGTCAGCCGTGCTTCGAAGATCTGTTCGACCGAGACGTGCATTATTTCTTGTAATTTGTCGGCGGAAATTGTAGCCTCCGCAATTGCCTTTTTGCCGCGTGTGTGCAGAGTATTTACCCACGAAGTTTTCTTGTCCGTCGCAAAACTGCCTTCGAGCTGGTACCGCTCGATACCCGGATAAACCGCCTTAATCCAATCGCAGGCCGTTTTGGTCGCCTTGCCGACCATATTTTGCCCGGCCGCATCGCCTGTTAGATAATTGAAGCGCAAATATAAAAACCGGCTGGCAGGGAACTGCTGAATATCGCGCAGCTTGCCAAAGCTGGTCGTCGATTCGGCCCTCGCCTTTATATCCGCAAAATTCTCTTTTACCCAAACGCCGAAATCCCTTGCTTCGCGTGTCGATGCAAAAACAAAGACTGGCGCACGCTGCATCGCGTCATCAACCACCGTCACGGTAACGCCGCCCGAAGCATGAAGCAGCTTCATTCCGCGGTTATAACTCGCGACCAGAGTTCCTTCGGTCGTCGCCATCGGCACAAAAAACTCGCCCTTCGCGTGCTCGCCATTAACGAGCAATGGTCCCGCCAACCCGACCGGTACCTGTGCAACACCGATAAAATTTTCGATATTGCCCTGCACAGATGACGGCTCGAACGAAAATTTTCCAACATGGTTGAGTTCGACTTTCGTCTCTTGTTTCACAAAGGCCCGCCGCTCCGATGCCGCCTCATGGGTGTAATCGTTGTCTTTACGTCGTGGAATTTTTGCGTTCATATTTACCGATTTATCGATTGGCTTCGTTGAGATTGTTCATAGATACTTTAATGGCAAACCCATCGATCGGCCAATCAGGGACGCTCAAGAAAATGATGGCGATTCCACCCGAAATATGTTAGTTTAAAGTGTTGAACAAGTTTGTTCATTGCTTTGTATGAACCAAGTCATAGACAAGCCCGGTGTGCCGGTTTCGGAAGTTTCGATCGAATCGGTACTGCTAGACGCCGATCTGTTTGTAAAATACAGCTCCCCGGAAAAGGCCCACGGACTGTTGCGCGACTCGATCGAGCGGAGCCCGCGGTCGATCGCGTTGCGTGAAAAAATGCGGGATATCTGTATTAAACAGAAGAACTTAACCGAGGCCGCAAAGCAGTGTCTGGCCCTTGTAAGTTTATATATCGCCCGTGAAGATTTCGACGTTGCATACGATCGTTTGCAGGAAGCAAAACTGCTCGATCCGCGTATTTCCGTAGCGCCGGGACTGGAGGCGATTCGCCGGGCACGCCGTCCTGAGTTCGCGACAAACCGCGACAAGTCGCCGCAGAAAATCCGCACCGACGTGACCCTTGCCGGGAACCTGGCGTTTGTCAGCATTTTCGACGCGGTACAGGTCATCGAAAGCGGCAAAATGACCGGTCTTTGTCTTATAAAATCGGATCTACACCTGGCAAATGTCTCGTTTAACGAGGGCAAGATCGTCGATGCGGAGTGCAACGGCCACAACGGCGTCGCCGGTTTTCGCGAGATCATCGAAATTAGCAGCGGCACCTTTGAATTTACTACTTCCGAGCACGAATTCCCGATCGTTATCACCTGCACCAGCAACACGAATTTTATCCTCGACGTGCTGACCGAGCTCGACAATGAGAGGGCTGAGCAGCAGGGCCTCAGAAACGTCAGCGGCGAGATATAGTTTCAGGTTGACTAAACCACCGCTTTTACCCCAAAATATAGTGTTCCTGTCTCTCCAAAGCACTATAGAATGTTTAAGCTCCAGCGCCTGGAAATAACCGGCTTCAAATCATTTGCGGACTATACCGAGATCGTTTTCACGGGAAACGGCATAACGGCTGTCGTCGGCCCGAACGGCTGCGGCAAATCTAATGTATCCGACTGCATCTCCTGGGTTTTGGGTGAGCAACGGGCAAAATCCCTGCGCGGCGGCGAGATGAAAGATGTAGTCTTTCAAGGCTCAAAGAACCGTAAACCGAGCGGAATGGCCGAAGTGGTCCTGCATCTAGTCCGCGATGAAGATTTTTTCGATGCTGACGAAGAATTAGACGACATAGATCAGACCTTGAACGCTTTTGACGAAAAAGCGGTCGATATGGATTTGATCGAGGCCTCGGAAACTGCAAACGGTCATGAGCCCGTGGTTTCTATTGAGTCAAGCGGCTTTCATCACGAGGAGTTCGAGGTTGAAAAAGTCCAGGCCGCACAGGTTGGCTCGATCCAGACGGTCGAACGAACGATCAAGACGAAACGCCATTGGCGTCCGCGCTCCGTCGCCCTCGATTTTGCGCCCGGCGAAGCTATTTCCGTGACGCGTCGCCTCTATCTATCGGGCGAAAGCGAATATCAGCTGAACGGCAAAAACTGCCGCCTTCGAGACATTCAAGACCTGTTTGCGGGCACCGGCCTTTCGGGTGCGCATTATGCGATCGTGGAGCAGGGCCGCATCGGCCAGATACTTTCCGCGAAACCTTCGGACCGCCGTAATTTGATCGAAGAGGCTGCCGGGATCTCGAAATTTCGCACTCGCCAACGAGCCGCCGAAGCCCGGCTGGAATCCGCCAAATCGAATCTCGGCCGCATTTCCGACATCGTTTCGGAGATCGACAAGCAGGCAAATTCGCTCCGCCGCCAGGCCGGTAAGACGAGGCGGTTCATAATTTTACAGGAAGAGTTCCGCATTCGGCTGCGGCATTTATTCGCCGCTGAAGGCAATCATTACTCCGCACTGATCGATGCTTTGAAAAATGGACTCGATGACGCGACATCTGTCGAGAAGGATTTTGCCAAACGCGTCGCCGAAATGGAAGACGCTTTTCATGAAGCCACCGAGGACGCTCGTGCAGCGGAAGAAAGCCTCGCGCAGGTTCGCCGTCAGCATGCGGATAACGCCTTGGAGCGCGACCGCGCCAACCGTGAGCATCGGTATCAATCTGAGTCGATCGTCGGTCTGAACAATCGCCTACAGACACTTCACTCCGAAAATACGTCGGTCGAAGAGAGGCTGAAACTGGCCGATTCCGAGATCGCTCGCCTCAAAGTTGAGGAAGAAAAGGAGAATGCGGAGGCCGATTCCTCTCGTTTGCTGCTTGTCGAGGCTGAAACGCTTTGGTCGGCAAAAATCAAGGTGGTGAAAGACATCGAAATGCGTCTGGAGACGTTTCGCGGCTCGCTTCTTCAACACACGGCGGCCGTCGAACGTTTCAATGAGCTTCGCCGTCAGCTTGATCTCAATCTTGAGCGCTTGAACGAACGTGCTAATAGCCTCGAGCGTGAAGGATTGAGGGCCGTTCAGACATTTGCTGAACATTCGGCCGAGGCGGTCAAGATCGGGGCGGAGTTGAACGCGGAGCGCGAAAAACTCGTTTCGTTGAACGCCGAGAAAAAGGAGATACTAGTCGTTTCAGCCGATGCACGCGAGAAACTACGTCGATCTGAAAATGCACTTAAGCAATTACACGACGATTGTTCCCGTACAAAGCACAGGCTAGAGACCTTGCAGGAGCTAGAAGAAAAGCGGGCCATTTACGATCCTCAGATTCAAAAGCTATTTTCCGAGCAGAGTAAGATCGGAGTCGCATTGACGGGAGTTCTGGCCGATTTTCTACACGTTGACGAAAGGGCGGAAAAAGCCGTCGAAAGTCTTTTAGGCGGCTATCTCCAGACGGTTTTGGTTGAAACGATCTCAGATGCTGGCAAGGTCAATAAGTGGGTAAGCGAGAACGAAACCGGCCGCATCGCAACGCTCGTGATCGGCCGCTCCAAATTGGGAAAGAAAGCGGATTCGCCTTCGAATGGCCGTTCGCGGATTGCCGACTATCTCGGCATATCCAAGGAGCTTATTTCAGCTCTACAGGATGTGTTTCCCCGCGAGTTGTCCGCCGAATTGGTAGAAGATCTGGGTGCCTCCGGAAAAACAAAAGCTGATATCCAGATCAATTACGATGGCGACATGGTCATTGGCGGTAAGCTTTTTGTTGGCGGAAACGCGGCTTCGGGTGAGAAGAATTCTTCGCTGCTTGCATTCAAACGGGAGCTGTCGGGGCTCGGGAAAGCCGTTGATAAGCTTGCCAGGGAGATCGCTTCGGCTGAGTCTAAATGCGAGGCCGACCGCAAGATACTTGTCGATAAGGAAGAAAAAACCGTAGATCTCCAATCGCTTATCATCAAGGTCGAACGCGGCATCCTCGGTATCGAGCTGCAGGAAAGATCCACTCAACAGGAAATTGAACGGGCCGAACGCCACCGTCAGGTCGTCGCGTCTGAGTTAACCGAGATAAAGACGGAGATCGAACAGTTAGGGTTAAAATTGGCGGAAGCGGCGTCCAGCAGCGAGAGTGCGGAAAAATTGCGATTGTCCGCATATGATGAAATGGCCCTAATTTCCGACGAGCTAAACGCGGCGCGCCTTGAATCCGAGAGCGAAAATGCTGTTCTTAACGAGAAACGAACGCATGCCGCAACGTCCGGCGAACGCCGGCGGTCCGTTCAGTTTGCCCTTCGCCGGATCGAAAACGAGGCTAAGGAACTGGAAACACGCCTCGGTTTGCAGAACCTCGAAATCACGGAAACGGAAGAAAAGATCAAACAGATGCGGTCTTCGGTGTCGGAGATCGCCGGCAGGATAGCCGCGGCCGAGAGTGATGTTGTAAACGAGCAAACCCAATTGAATCAGGCAATTGAAGCCGTAAACGCGGCGCGCGAGACAGCTGATGAGGCGAGCCGCGGCCTTGCCGATCTCAACCGGCGTTCGGCCGAGGCGATGAATGCTCGCGGTTCGATCGAGGTACGTCAAACCGAGGCTGTTACGCACCTCAAAAATCTGAACGAAAAATGCCTTCACGAATTGAACTCGCCGCTTGTTGAGATCCTTGAGGGCGAATCGATTGAACCGGATTTCGATCTGGAAACGGCTAAAGCCGAGGTGGAAGACCAGCGGCAAAGGCTCGAAGGGTTTGGTGCGATCAATATGCTTGCGGTCGAGGAACTGACCGAGACCGAGGAGCGGCTTGATTTCTTGACGTCACAACGAAAGGATATCGTCGACAGCATTCAATCGGCCGAGGAAGCTTTGCGTGAGATAAAAGAGCGTTCGCGCATCAAGTTCAAACAGGCTTTCGAAGCAGTGAATGCGAACTTTGTCGAGTTTTTCAGCGAACTGTTTGGCGGCGGACGCGGCGAAATGACACTGCTCGAGTCTGATGATATTCTCGAAGCCGGTATTGAGATCGTGGCCCAGCCGCCGGGCAAACGCCTGCAGAACATACTGCTTCTATCAGGCGGTGAAAAAGCAATGACGGCAATCGCTCTCGTGTTGGCGATATTCAAATACAAGCCATCGCCGTTCTGCCTGCTTGATGAAGTCGATGCGCCGCTGGATGACGCAAACGTCGGCCGCTTCGTCAACAAGATCGCGGATATGGCTGAAAAGACACAGTTTATCGTCATTACGCACAACAAACGGACGATGGAAGCTGCGCGGGCCCTGTACGGTGTGACCATGCAGGAACCGGGCGTATCAAAGATCGTTTCGGTAAAATTCGACTAACTTCTCGGCGGAAGTCCCGGACCTTTGCAAACTTTGCGGCTTCTTCCTACATCCAAACTTGTCAGACTGAATATTTACCTTAAACAGCACGGTTTTGCGTTCAAGTTTCATGGAGAAAAAGGCAATTTTTGTATCGACGATCTTACTAGCTTTGGTTTTAGTTTTTACTTCGCCGTCCGTTTTTGCACAGAAGCGGAAGCGAACGACCGTTCCGAAAAAGGCACCGGCTTCAACACAAGCGAAAACCGAGACACCTGAAATTGCCCCAACCATCGCACCTCCGCCAAAAAAGAACGAAAGGCCCGAAGATGCTCAAGACAGGGTTAATAAACGGTCGTCACCGATTTCTAAACCGGTGTCCGAAGCCGTGTTCGTACCGGCCTATCATTACGAATTCACCCAGCCGGAATTCGTCGTTTCAAAGATCATAATCGAGCATGACGAAGCAGGAAAAGGAAAGATCGCGTTCATGAAGAAGGGCTACGACGAACTGATTTCAGATCCGGTTCAGCTTTCAAGCAAAACACTTGAGAAGATCAACGAAATCCTAAACGCTTTGAATTTTCTCGCCGCGAACGAGAGCTACCAGTACGAAAAAGACTATTCACATCTTGGAACGACAATTTTTCGGTTGACCCGGGACGGAAAGACCCGCAATACGACCTTTAATTGGACGCAAAACAAGGATGCGAAATTATTGATGGACGAGTACCGGAAGATCAGCAACCAGTTCATCTGGATGTTCGATATCTCGTTGGCTCGTGAGAACCAGCCGTTGGAATCGCCAAAGCTTATGGATTCATTGGATTCGATGATCCGGAGGAATGAGATCTCCGATCCGAAACAGATGGCTCCGTTTTTGCAGTCTTTGATAAACGACGAACGTATGCCGCTCATTGCCCGCAATCACGCTGGGAAACTCGTCAAACAAGTTGAGAAGGAAAAGAAGTAGCGGACATCCTATCGCGATAGTTTACCTTGGTGATATTGTGCCGTCATCAGCTATTTTCGGAGCGGTGGACGGGAAATCGGCTTGCGAGAGCGACCGGATTTTGCGGACAGCTTCGCCGGTAGCATCCAGTTCCGGCATCCCGCGTCCCGGCTGTTTTCCCGCGTGTATCTTTCCGCCAAGGAACTTACCGTCCAACCCTAAATTAATTTCAAATATTCCCGTAAGCCCTTGCGCACCCTTTAGGTTAAACATACCGTACGTAGCGAAATTTCCCATCGAATAAACAACAAGCCGCTCTTTATAGATCTCCATTCCGCGTAGTACGTGAGGTCCGTGTCCGAGAACGAGGTCGGCTCCGGCATCGACGACAGTTTTAGCAAAAAGCGGCAAGTTACCGCGTTTTTCACCGACAAATATCTCGGTCGAACGCAGAACATTCTGGGCTGCCTCGCCTTCTGCTCCGCCATGAAATGATACGACCACAATGTCCGCTTTTTTCTTGGCGGCTTTAACTAGCTGAGCCGCGGTGTCCAGTTCGTTTACGTTCGGATTTATGGCGTTGTGAGCGAAGCCGATGAAAGCGATCTTTTTGCCCTTCGATTCGACGACAGTCATCGCGAGATTGGCTCGATTACCTCCCGCATGGGCTATTCCCAATCCATCCAGGACTTTACGGGTACTGACGCGGCCCTGATCACCGAAATCTGATGCATGATTATTCGCAATGCTCAAGATATCGAAGCCGGCATCTCTTAAGTGCTTGCCGTATCGAGTCGGTGAACGGAATGCGAAACAACGAATAGGCTTCGGGGTTTCACCCGGCTTCAAGGGCTTTGGCGGCGGACATTTCGTCGAGACTCCGCCGTCGATCAACGGGCCCTCGAGGTTACCAAATGCGATGTCGGCTGCTGCCAGGATCAGTGTGACGGCCTTCAAACTGTCACGGCCATCGTTCGGGGGTAGAAACGTCTCGTTTATAGAAGTCGAACCAAGCATGATGTCACCGACGGCGGCGATCGTAATGGTATCACTGGACAACGGCGCCGGCGTTGGGCGGGTTTCTGCGATCGCCTTGGCCGGGGTCACATTCTGAGCAGTGCATGACAATGAAAACGTGCAGCACGCGAAAAGAAATGCGGTGAGGGATATTGTCAGTTTACTCATAATGTTCAGCAGATAAGATGCCGCATCCGCGACTTTTAACCATAAAAAATTGGCGAAGCGAATTAAATCACGCTTCGCCAAAAAAATAAAGTGAGGTCACGACCTAGGCCCCGGCGGGAGCAAGTTTTTCCGATACTTCCGGTTCGCTGGCGGCCGATATTTCATCCGTATCGACTATCAGCGCATCGTTGACGATCTGTTTTTGTTCCAGCTCGTGTATCGCGTATGAACCCGTGGCAGGTGAAGCGGAGGCCGACCTGCCGACGTACCGCAGGTCCACATTTTCCGGTTTAATGGATCTGAGCCTGTCTTCAACAAAATACCATCCGCCCATATTCTGCGGCTCTTCCTGTGTCCAGAAGATCTGCGTAGCGTTTGGATAAGAAGCGAATATTTCTTTTAATCCAGCCGCGGGGAACGGGTAGAATTGTTCAAGCCTAAGCACGGCAACCCGCGGATCAGGAGCTTCTTCGCGGCCCGCTTCAAGATCGTAAAACACCTTGCCGCTGCACAACACTATTCGTTCTACGGCAGACCGATCTGCAACCTTTGCGTCATCGAGAACGGGGCTAAATCCGCCATCTGTCAATTGGTCCATCGTCGAACTTGCCGCCGGAAGCCTCAACAGGCTTTTCGGCGTCATCACGATCAGCGGACGAACGACTTCTTGTTTCGTCTGACGGCGAAGCAGATGGAAATATTGAGCCGGCGTCGTTGGATAACATACCTGCAGATTATTCTCAGCGCAGAGCTGTAAAAATCGTTCCAGCCGAGCTGACGAGTGCTCCGGCCCCTGGCCTTCGTAGCCGTGAGGCAGAAGCATCACAAGCCGGCATTTCTGCTGCCATTTATCTTCGGAAGCGGCGATATATTGATCGATGATGACTTGAGCACCGTTCGCAAAATCACCGAACTGGGCTTCCCACACGACAAGGTCGTTAGGGCAGATCACTGAATACCCGTATTCGAATCCGAGTACGCCCGATTCCGAAAGCGAACTGTCGAAGACGTAAAATCTTGCCTTTGGATTCGCGTCGTTCCTAAGCTCGGTAAGCGGCGACCATCGTTCGCCCGTGAGCGTGTCGTACATCGATGCGTGCCGTTGCGAGAATGTGCCGCGGCCGGAATCCTGTCCGCTAAGGCGTATGGGATAGCCTTCAAGCACGAGCGAGCCGATCGCCATTGCCTCGGCAAATCCCCAATCCATCAGAACCTCACCGGCCCCCATTTTCGCGCGTCGGGCGAGTTGGCCGACCATCTTCGGGTTAACGTTAAATCCGTTCGGCACGAGTGAAATCTTTTCGGATGCGGTACGCAGAGCTTCCTCGTCTGCTCCGGTTTGCATTACGGCCGAACCATCTTCCTCGGAAATTGGAACGCCCAATGCGGCTTTCTTCGGCTTCTCGGCGGCAATTTGTTTTGCACGGCTGAGAATACCTTCGTATTTCTCGACGACCTTGTTGGTCATTTTCGTCAGATCGTCTTCGGTGATAACCTCTTCGCGGATCAACTGCTGAGCATACAGGTGACGCGTGCCCGGATGTGCCTTCACGCGTGCATACATCAGAGGCTGTGTGTAGCTCGGCTCGTCGCCTTCGTTATGGCCGAGGCGTCGAAATCCGACGACATCGAGCACAACATCCTTGTCGAATTGCGTTCGGTAATCCAGAGCGATCTGAATCACCCGAAAAGCGGCTTCCGGGTCGTCGCCATTTATGTGAAAGATCGGCGTCTGCGTTATCTGTGCCGCGTCGGTGGAATAGATCGAGCTTCGAGCGGACTCAACGCCGGTCGTGAAACCGATCTGATTATTGATGACAATATGGATCGTACCGCCCGTCCGGTATCCAGGCAGGTTGGCAAGTTGGAGCGTTTCCATCACGATGCCCTGGCCCGAGAACGCCGCATCGCCATGAAGCAGTACCGGCATTACCAGATCGATCACCTCTTCGCGCGACATCTGTTCTCCGTTTCTAAGATCGTCCTGTTTACCGCGTGCCATGCCTTCAACAACCGGATCGACAAATTCCAAATGGCTCGGGTTACATGAAAGCTGAATGCGGAGTTCTTTTCCGGCCTTTGTTTTTCTGACTCCGACAGCTCCCTGGTGATATTTGACATCGCCTTCGTCAGCAGGGAAATCGGGGTGCGACGTGCCTTCGAAAACTGTGAAGATCCGCTCTGCCATATCGCCCGTTTCCGGGTCTCCGATAATGTTTGAGAGTACGTTCAGGCGGCCACGATGGGCCATTCCCATATAGATATCATCGACGCCGCGTGCCGACGCACCTTCAACAAGCTGGTCGAGCATCGGAATAACAGTTTCGCAGCCTTCGAGCGAAAACCGCTTTTGACCAAGATATTTCTTGTGTAGGAACTGTTCGAACTGTTCGGCCTCGATCAATTTTTGAAGCAACTCGATTTTCGTTTCGGTGGCCAGCGGCTTGGTATCGACAAACTGTTCGCGGACCTGGCTTCGTATCCATTCCTTTTCGACCTTACTTTGAATATGGCGGTACTCGATACCGACCTTTCCGCAATAAGCCTTTCGCAGAATATCGAGAATGCGTCGCAGCGTTGCAGTTTTTTCACCATGAAGTCCGCCGGTGATAAATTCCCGGTCGAGGTCCCAGATCGTCAGGCCGAAGCTTTCAATATCGAGTTCGGCCGCGTGATGGGAGGTCATATTGAGCGGGTCGATGTCCGCCAGCAAATGTCCGCGGATGCGGTAGGCATTGATCATCTGCAGAACATTGGCCTGCTTCTCGATCTGGTCGCTCATGCGGTCGCTGCCGAGCAGCATAGGGTTGAAATCGATCGCCCATCTCAACGGCGGATAATTGATCTCGAGATCGCTGAAGATCTCGTCGTAAAATGAGTGCTGGCCGATGAGGAATTCGTGGATCTTTGCGAGGAACATGCCACTTTCGGCGCCCTGGATGACGCGGTGATCGTAGGTGCTCGTAAGCGTGATTATCTTGCTTATGCCAAGCAGCGATAGGGCGGCTGGCGTCATTGCCTGGTATTCCGCCGGGTACTCGATCGCACCGGTTGCAATAATCGCACCCTGGCCCGACATCAGCCGCGGATTCGACGCGACGGTTCCGAGCGTTCCTGGATTAGTCAGCGAAATGGTGGTGCCCTGAAAATCTTCGATGGTCAGCTTGCCGTCGCGGGCCTTCTTTACCTGTTCGTTATAGGAGGCGAAAAACTCGGCGAAGTTCATCGCCTGACTGCCTTTTATGTTGGGCACCAGAAGATTACGGGATCCGTCTTTTTTCTCGATATCGATGGCGATGCCGAGATTGATGCTCTGATTCTCAAGCCGTGAAGGAGTGCCGTTAATAAGGCCGTAGCCCTGATTCATGCGAAGTAAATCTTTAGCCGATTTCACGATCGCCCAGGCGATTATATGTGTGAACGACACCTTTCCTCGGCCCGCAGCCTTTAAATGGCCATTGATTATTCCGCGATTTTCTTCAAAGAGTTTTACCGGGATCGTTCGAAACGAAGTCGCGGTCGGAACCGTAAGGCTCTGCTCCATATTCTCGACGATCTTTTTTGAAGCACCGACAAGGGCTTTGGCGTTGGAGACGGTAGGGAGAGCTACGCTCATCGTTTGCGTCGTATCGGTTTGTGCGGAAGCCCCGGAGGTGGTCGCGGGCGAAGAGGACACACTCCCTACCGGTCGTGTTTCCGCCGTTGCGGACCGACCGTTACCGCCGGAGATCAAGTCGTTGAAAAAAGTTCTCCACGACTCGTCGACCTGATTTGGGTCCGATTGAAATCTAGCCAGCAAGCCCTCTACATAGCTTGCATTGGCGCCGAAATTCTCCGCAATATATTCCGATAAATTCGTAATTTGTTCGCTCACTTCTCTTTTGTAACCTCGTAGATATTCACTGGGTGCAAGTGAATATTTTAACGCAAAAGAGGCGAAAGAAACAGTCGATCATTGTTCTCTCGGAACAAAAGGTACGGTAGGGCAGTTTTCGAAGTTCGCTAAGCGTAGTCCAGCTAAACCATTCTTCAGTCAATGAAGTTTCCTCCCAGTTGCGAAGTCGAACTGAAAGCCGCTTCCTTACTTCCGTCGGCATTTAGCGGTAAAGGTCGGCCATGGGTATTTTGAAATCGATTGATTCGATTTCGAGGTCCTCGTTCGATTCGAATTCGATAAATGACCACAGGTCGTCGTCGCGTTTGCGGTAAACTTCGGCGTGTTCGGATTCCTGCTCGATCATTACGTACTCTTTCAAGCCTTCGATTTCCTGGTACGCAAACCATTTTTCACGTTTATCGGTCAGCGCGGTGCTCGGCGACATTACCTCGACGATTACCGTGGGCTTGGTCAGGTAATAGTCGTGTTCGTCGTCCGCACCGCATACCACGACAAGATCGGGATAATAGAACCGGTTTAGATGCTTGATGCGGAGCTTTACTTCGTTGTAAAACGTCTCGCAGTCGGAACCTTTCAAATGAGCTAATAACCTTTCAAGCAGCCTTCGAGAAATCCGATTATGGAGTTTGCTAACGCCGGACATGGCATACACCTCACCGTCCAGAAATTCATGCCGAATTTCACTGATTTTTTCGCCTTCTAAATAATCTTCGACGGTGATTCTTGGCTTCAGTTTCGCGAGTCCCATATAGTTACAAAATAGCAGATTAGCGAGAATTACAAAAGAAAACTATCGGATGGGCGGGTCAAGCAAATGCTGCTTTCAGGCAGATGCGGTGGACTTTCCGTCGGCTTTAGAAATTTCTGCGTTCGAGACTTTTTCAAGATCAAGCTTAATGGCGTCGAGAATCCCGTTGATAAACTGCGTCGCTTCAAACGTTGAAAACCTGCGTGCGATTTCCAGAGCCTCGTTTATAACTACCGTATGGGGCGTATCCTCGAACAAAAACTCATATACCGCAAGCCTAAGAACATTGCGGTCGACAATAGCCATACGTTCGATCCGCCAGTGTTCGGCACGTGTTCGAATCTTGTCGTCGATGGTACTTAGGTTTGCGAGGGCACCCGAAACAAGGTTGTTTGCAAACTCGCGAGTCTTTTCGTCGATGATCGTTTCACCAAGCTCGTTCCAATAATCGGCTGTCAAAACGGAGCTCTCCACGTTTATCACGTCGGCGGCAAACATCATTTGCAGCGCGGATTCGCGGGCTTTCCGGCGGGTTCCCGAATTCTTACCTGATTTATCAAACGACATGCGGAAAAGCCTTTTCTTTAATACCCACTTCCTCGTTCCGATCGCCAATTTCAGCGTACAGATTGACGATCTCTACCGCGGACATCGCGGCCTCGTAGCCTTTGTTGCCCGCTTTTACACCTGACCTGTTTATAGCCTGTTCAAGAGTATTTGTCGTAACGACACCAAACATAACCGGAACACCGGTTTGCATTCCAACTTGGCCGACACCTTTGGCGGCTTCGCCCGCAACATAATCGAAATGCGGAGTTTCGCCGCGTATGACGACGCCAATCGCTATTACCGCATCAAACTTGCCGCTTTCGGCGACCTTATTGGCTGTCAGCGGCAGTTCAAACGATCCCGGGACCATAAATATCTCGACCGCGCTTTCGCTTGCACCCAAGCTCTGCAAGGCGTCGAGCGCTCCGTCAACAAGTTTAGAAGTTAAAAAATCGTTCCAGCGGCTCGCCACGATCGCGAAGCGGAAGCCTTCCGCGTTAAGTCGCCCACGATGAACTTTTGGTTGCAAAATATATCTCCAACTAATAGAACACTAACTTTTCCCAGTATAGAGAACGTCAATTCGAATTGACAAGCAAAAAAAGCGCTTTGCATATCGCAGGAGAACCGTGATATTTTGCATTTCGAGTCTTAGAAACACTTTCTCCCAGACCCTTATTTGTGAATAAAACAATTTTAGTCACCGGCGGTGCCGGTTTTATCGGCTCGCACTTAGTCGGACATTTGCTGCGTGAAGGCGGTTGGGATGTCACGGTTGTTGACGACCTGAACGATTTTTACTCGCCGGACATCAAGCGATTAAACCTAAAGGCGGCCGGTGAATCGGGCGAGTTTCGGTTTGTCGAGGCGGACATTCGCTGCGGCGACGCACTGCGGAATATTTTTGATCAGACCGCGTTCGATTGCATCGTTCACCTCGCCGCCCGTGCCGGTGTTCGGCCCTCGCTTTCGCAGCCAAAGCTCTATACCGAAACAAACATCGACGGCACGCTCAACCTTCTCGAACTCGCCCGCGACTATGAGGTCCCGCAATTCGTTTTCGGCTCATCGTCCAGCGTTTACGGTATCAACGGGAAAGTTCCGTTCGCCGAGGATGACCGCATTCACCAGCCTATATCACCATATGCCTCGACGAAGGCTGCCGGTGAACTGATGTGTCATACGTATTCCCACCTGTTCGACATTCGCACGGTTTGTCTGCGGTTTTTCACCGTATACGGCGCACGCCAGCGGCCCGATCTCGCTATCCACAAGTTTTCGCGGCTGATTACCGAAGGCAAACCTATCCAGATGTTCGGCGATGGCACTACAAGGCGGGACTACACATATGTGGACGATATTATCCAAGGCGTCCGTGCCTCGATCGACTACAACGGTTCGATGCACGAGGTTTTCAACCTGGGTGAATCGGATACCGTTGAACTTGCACGATTGGTCGAACTCCTCGAAGAAAGCCTCGGCGCAAAAGCCGTCATCGACCGCCAGCCGATGCAGCCCGGCGATGTGCCGATCACCTTTGCCGATATCTCTAAAGCAAAGAAATTGCTGGGTTATGATCCGAAAACAAAGATCGAAGAGGGAATTCCGAAGTTTGTCGAGTGGTTTAGGTCGGCAAATCAGCCCCAAACGGCATAAAAACCCTCGAAAACCGGCCAATTGAAGTGGCTCAAAACGACATTTTCGTGTCCATTCGATACATACGCAAAAAGGGTCAAGTCACGTTCCACTCCGTTAGCTTCGCAAGTCACGTTAACTGCTTCATTCGTTCCAAAACAACCGGCAACCTAAAAGATCACGGAAAGGCGCCCAAAAAAAGTTCTTGACACAGTCAGGAAACATTTGTCTCATAGTCGCAACAACTATCCGACGATAGCACATTAAATTATGGCAACACATTGGGACATTTTCAGAGGCGGGCAGACGTTGCCGAGCAATGAGCGGATTTCAGTTTCAATAAGGGCTAAGAACATACTTACGCTGAATAAATATACGCGAAGGCTGATCGGCGACCCGGATTCGGTGCTCGGGATGTTCGACAAACGCGAAGCCCTGATCGGCCTCTCGCCAACGCACAAGGACGACCCGGACGGATTCGAAGTAAGGCCGAAGGGCGGCGGGCAGAATTACATCATTCACATCACGCCGTTCTGCCGCCACCACGGCATCTTTATCGAGAAAACCGAACGATTCGCAAAACCCAACCTCTTACGCGAAGGCTATCTGACGCTTGATCTGAAAGAAACCATCAACGTCAGCAACCGGCGGAAGCGTCGATGACTTTTTTCCCCAAAAACTCCCCTCCTTGTTTAGGAGGGGTGCCGATGCTTCATCGGCGGGGTGGTAGTTCATCAGAATTTCTTGCTTCCTCGAACTATCAACTCTCACCGTTTACTTCTTACTGGCTTTCTCTCGAATCAGCTTGAAGATGTAAGTAATTACCCAAAGGACTGCGCCGATCAGTAGAGAGTAGACCAAGGCAACTACGCCTAGGCCGAGAGTCGTAAGCGCCCATACAGTCTTCGGGTCACCTTCGAGACCGGCGGCTGCGTTACCGGCAATACCCGCAATGAACATAAAGAGGCCTGCGGGAACCATATAGAACAACAAATGAATCGTCTCGAAGAAGGAACCAACGTTCGTTTTCCAGAACGGCCAATCCTTCGTCACCCCGAAAAACAAAAGGCCGACTATCTGGATAAAAAAAAGGATTACAACATACAAAAGATACAGAAGAAATTGTTTCACTATTCGACCTCCGTTGTGGGCCTTTCACAACACTGGCGATTTTGTGATGCCAGAATCGCACGCCTGCCCGGCCTTGCGAATCCCTTAATTGATCGTATTCGTATCGCAATATCGCAGGCCTGACCCCGTTTTTTCTGGCCCCGTTTTTTCAGAGCCTATTCGGTCGAAACCACAATCGCGCGGCGTCGCTCAAGATATGACACCTTAGGCACTTCCTTCGTTGGTGCATTTAGCTTCTGCCCGTCGTATGGCTCAAGTTGGCTTCGCAACGCCACGTCATCGCCGATTCTGTCTGAGTCGATGCGAATCGTGTAGTCATCTTCGATGAGTAAGAACCCCTTTTCGAAAGCGCGGTCGATAATCGACGACAGGCAGATGCCGTTTGAAGGATCTAACCGAATGCTTTGATCTAGGCTCCACGGCACGATGTGCGCCGCAATAAGGAAATCCTTCGTTACAATGCCGGTAATCGCACATCGAAAGCCGTAGTTCGCCTTTACCTGATCGGCGAACACTTTTTGCGCGCTACCTCTCGTTTTGACCGTCGCAGTGGCATCAGGAACCTCAAAATCCCTGCGCTGGATCTGATCTCGGAAAACTTCGACCTCGTCGGGGTCCGCTTCGGATCTCTCGGCAGCCGCGTCGCCTTGTGGGATCGGGGGGAAACGCTCGTTTAGTAACGTGAGGATCTCATCAGTTGACACTGGTGAACGCTCCGAAATTGGCACGCTCTGAAACCATGCGTTGTGGTTTCTAGCCGGATCGAAGAACAGGCCATATGCAGGCTGCCGCCAATAGGTAGCAAGGCCTCGGCCGGTATCCGGATCAAACCCTTCGATAACCGACTTAGGATCTGTAGATTCAAGGAGTCGCAATAGTGCCCCCTTGACGATTGTGCCGAGTGCTATTCCGCCGCTCTGAAATATTGACCATGCGAGATGCGAATTCGAGGATGTTTTTGAAGTCAGTGCGCGTATGGCATCTGGGACAAGGCTAATGTCGGCCCATTCAAAGTCGCTGGCTGAGTTCTCGAGATAGGCCCGCAGGTGCAACTTATTTGGTTCATCCCTCAGTTTGATTGCCAGCAGGTAAGGCTGTCCGGCGCCACGGCTTGCTAACGACGCGAGTTCATTCTCTGCAGATGCAAAATCGAGATGAGAAGGATCTCCAGGAATTGTCTCGGCCGTGGCGTCACTTGGTGTTGGCGACATCTTCCAAGCCTTGGGGGCTCCGAGGTTCGTCTCCCACTTCAAGTGCGGACGATCGGCAGATATGAATACAAGTGAGCCCGGAGTCGTTCCTTTCGGCCATCCGGTGTGAAATAGACGGCGCTACCGCTCTTCCAGAATTGTCAGAAGCGCGTCTCTTGCCTCTTGATCATGGTTGAAGGGGCCTGCGATGTTCGTTTGAGCAGCGATGTCGAAGACCACCCACGGTCCTTCGGTCGCATCACCCTGGTACGTATCGTCAGGTGCAGTTCCATCAATCCAAAGATTTTTGGCAAAGGCTCGTTCCCCTAGAGCCTTGTGATTTTCCAATGCATGGTTCATAACGTTCCTCCTTTGTGCAAACCGCCAGCAGGCTGTTTTCAAATCAGAAAACCATTGTGTGTTCGATGGAGTTGAAGATACGCCATCGCTGGAAAATGATCGCGGGGCTTCCTGACGCGTTCAGAAGTTTCTTGAAGATAACGGATGACTGTACTCGTCATTTCCGGTTTCTTGAGAACCCTAAGGTTGTTGTCCACGCTGATGTACCCGAATTCAAATAGTGCATCGTGCATTCGGCAAAGACACATGATGTTCGAGAGACGTCCTCTTGCCATAGAATCGTCAGTCCATCGCACGATGTGACTGGCAATTAGTAAATCTATGTTTGTCACATCACAGAGCGCACAACAACTGTCGTAATTTAATAATGTAAGTGCTCGCAACCGCGACTGGCCCTTTCTTCGTCTGCCTAAGACTTGAATATCGCTCGTGGGAACATCTTCGATCAATAACCCCTCACGATTAATTGCAATATCCAACGCCTTGTTGGGAAAGTCTTCTGCGTCGGCAGAAATCGGCTGGTCCAACAACAGGTCAACACCACTTCCCACATGATTTAGAATGCCGTATCGCCGAAGTTCTTGTAATACTCGGCTTAATGTTTGGCTTGGCGTTGACCCTTTCGAATTCACATCGGTGGCTATTGTACTCAATTCTTCATTGATAAGTTCCGACCGTTTGACCAGCTTTGTTTGATGTCGAGCAGAGTATCGATGAAGACTGGCGAGGACTGCCTGTTGCCAGCCGTTAAGTCGAGGATGCTTGCCCGCGAGAGCCTCGCCGGCCTGGAGCGATTCTTGATTTGATTTTATAGAATTCGGCAAGATTACACCTCCGACGGAACCGGAATAGTATGACGAGAATCATTTCGAAATTCAACAATGACCTAAATAGGTTGCATTTTAATTTTCAGGCTGCTTTAGCAGTCTTTTCCGCGTCTTCGCGGTCATAGCCCCGTCCATTTACGGCGGGGATAAATTGCACTGAGACCCTGCCAGGGCGTTTTAACGTCCTTCCGTTTTTGGCTTAAGCCGGGCAATCATAAGCCCGTTAAAACGGGCTGACGGTCATTCTCGCGGACTCTTCCCCGCCGTAAACGGACGGGGCTATGATCCTTCGGGGAAGCCTCGTGAACGAGGCTGTAGAGATGTCAACAGAGCTATGAACGTGCGGCAGGTTCACCTGGATGATGCGGAGGTGCATCGCGCACGGATGGTCATGGACGAGGTCTTTGGCGAGAATGCGTTCGTCGCATCGGTCGTTTGGCAGAAGAAAAACTCTCGCGATTCACGCGCAGCCTTTTCAACAAACCACGACACTATTCTTGTATACGCCCCAAGTGGGCCGAAACAATGGAAGACTTCACGAAATCTACTCGTGAAGGACACGGCGCTCCTGCTCAATAGGAACAATGACCCACGAGGTCCCTGGTCAGATGCACCGTTCACGGCGCCAGGTTATCGGAGAGCGCAGCAATACGACATTGTTACTCCAACTGGACAGGTTCTGCATCCACCAAGAGGCCGCTCTTGGTACGCAACGGAACCCACGTTTCGCAATCTGCTAGCCGAAGACCGTATCTGGTTTCCGAAGGGTGGCGACGGTTCGCCGCGCCTCAAACTTTTCGCAAACCAGCTGCGTGGACTCGTTCCTTTCACAGTATGGGGAAGCACGGATACCGGTACGAATGATGACGCCAAACGACACCTAATGGAGCTCTTCCCAGATCAAGAAGTATTTGATACTCCCAAGCCGGAATCGCTGCTGGAACGCATTATTCATATAGCCACCAATCCTGGTGAATTGGTGGTTGATATATTCGGCGGCAGTGGGACAACAGCTGCGGTTGCTCACAAGATGGGCCGACGATGGGTCGTCGCCGAGCGGAACGCCCAGACTGTTCTAGACTTTGTATTACCTCGGCTTAAGCAAGTGATTGATGGAACAGATCCGGGCGGGGTCACTGATGCGACATCTTGGACCGGAGGCGGCAGCTTTCAGGTCGTTCACGTAACTCCGCGGTTCGGGAAGTTGACCGGTTCATACCGACCTGAACTTATCAAGCGGCATCTGGCGACGTTGTCGCTCCAGAAGGATCGCTCCACGGTGTCCGCATAGGAAACCCGGGGTCAATCCTGCAATTCTGTATAAAAACCCTGCCTCAAATATCCGATTCTAACGAGATTACCTGCCACGACTTCTGTCCGCATATCTCGCACTTTCTTCTCCAATGCGTCTTGCCTGCGTTCTTGCCGCGCATGCCGCCCAGGTCCCATAACGAGTTGCTGTGTCCGCATTCGCAGTGTACTCTCCGCGCTCGTGAATCTTTTTCGATCGCGTCGAACCAGCTTTTCGGCAAAACCGCGGAAACAAATTTTTGGACGAAACTCATAAACAATGCAGAACACAGAATGCAGAATAATGAATGCTATTTCGGATGTAAAGTTTCTTGTTTTCCCGAAGGGCGCATAGCCACGTCGTTCACGGCGTGGATGATTCGGGAAACGATTCGTAAGGGCGTTTGAACGTCCTTTTTTCTTTGGCTTAAGCCGGAAATCATAAGCCCGCTGAAGCGGGCTGACGAATCCTTGGGGGAATCCATACCACGCCCTAAAGGACGTGGCTTTGCGCCGCGAAACGCATCTTGTTCGACACCTTCAGCGTCGGATTCCTTTGTTTAATCCAACCTACGGTTACGCTCATTCGCTCACCCTGGGCTTTAATGTCTGTCACCTTCGGCGACCACGGAATCGGAATCAGCTTGCCCTGCGATAACGTGATTCTAGCTTAATGTCTTTCTTGATTCTGCCCAAAGCCGCGTAACCAATGCACAATGCACAACCCAGTCTGACCACGGTGAGAACCTAACTCCAGCCGAAGACGCGTTTCATGATCGGCAGGAGGCGGTGGCCGGTGACGGTTTTGCGGAAGAAGACCTCGTGTTCGACTTCGACGCGGGCCATGTCGAGAAGGTCTTCGACACAATCGTGCATTTCCAGTTCCTTTGCGAACCCGGCAGCTTCCTCGTATTCAGCGGAATTCTGACTTTCAAGCCGTCCGGCGAAGTACATCGGCATGAACCAACCCGAGAGATGACACGTGAAACCGAGTGTGCGGCCTACGGTCCAAAAAACCTTCTCACGAACTGGTCGCGGTGCGGCTCCGAGTTTGTCCAGCCATTCGCCAACCCGCCTCCGATGATCCCATTCCTCGGCCTCGATCTTTTTGATCTGCTCTTTTTCCGCTCCGTCCTTTAAGGATTTCCAATGCCCGCGATAGGCATAGGCCGCCGCCACCTCACCGGAGTATGCGTTTTGGAGGATGCGGATGAGTTTTGTCTTCGCGTCAGTAGGCATACCCTTGCTGCACACGATTATACATTTCTTTTCGGTAGCTGGTCGCTTGTGGGCAAGGTCAATTTTCATTCGCCATCTCTGCGACGCCGGCGTCGGGGACAGCATCACGAAAGCCTTTCGCGACGAGCCAGATCGAAAGTGCGAGATGGCAAAAGCCCATCGGGGCAAGCAAATAAAAGTTTACGCGATAGCCGAAGAACGGCAATGCCAGCCCCGTCATCTGAAGCAGAATGGAGGCTAAACCGATCCCGGCCAATACTCGCGGTACGAGGCCGAATCGAAAAAGGGTCGTGTAAACCAAAAACAACATCCCGCTTCCGATCAGCAGGTGCGTATAATGTGCCCAGTAGCGTGCATAGCGAACGACCGTTCCTGCGATCTCAAACTGACTTGCATCGGGTGCCGCCGTCTTTATATATTCCTGGCTCAGCGACAACATAGACATTATCGCGGCACTCTCGACAGCCGCAACGGCAAGTCCCGCGCCGCTAATTGCGATATAAGCGAGAGCGGCGCGGGAACTGAATCGGCGAAAGATCGGCCATGCGGTGGTCGAAAGGCCTATGGATATAAACCCATTCAGGATCATGAGCAGGGCGGCAAGGCTCATCTGAGTCGAGTTGGCGGCAGCATTTGTCAGGAAACCCGGCGGACCTGTTATCGCGGCGCCAAGCAATCCGAAATTCACCGTCGATCCGATAGCAGCCTGTAGAAGCAGAAGGACGCCAAACGTCCGGCCGATAGTCTTTGCCGATGTCATTCTCAGCTCCTTTGAAATGGTTTGGAGAAGTTCCAATGAGCCTTACGGAAGGAGGGGCGAAAAGTTCCGACGGATGCATCGGGACTACGCACGCTCAGGTTGACCGGTGAAATGACGGTGCTTAGAAAAAGCGAAACCACGGAACAAGATGAATAAGAAGGAACAAAAGGATCGGATCAGGAATTGCCCGGAAATAGTCTTTTTAAAAAACTCCCATGGATTTCTTCAACTATTGCCGCACCAAGTCAATTTCTTCTTGACACGTTTTAGAATTGGAACTATTCTAATTGCAAATTTAGCCAGCAAAGCTCGCGATGAATGAAATTGAAAGTTTAGGATTAACTAAGCAGCGTCAGGCCGTTCTTCAGGTGATCCGGGGAGCGGAGGAGCATCTGACGGCGAATGAGGTTTTTGAGGACGCGCGCCGTATCCTTCCGGGCATATCATTTGCGACCGTATACAATTCTCTGCACTACCTGAGTAATGAAGGACTGATCGGCGAAGTGCGGTTTGGCAAGGATGCGACACGTTACGACAGAAAACTGACGCGACACGACCATGCGATCTGCAACGACTGTGGAAAGCTCGTCGATCTGGATCTGCACATTCCGAACGCGCTGATCAAAGAGGCTGCCGAACGGTCGGGTTTC
>JANNST010000088.1:0-157656 GCA_031402865.1 Chloracidobacterium sp.
CGATCGAAACGTCATCTTCGCGTTGTGCTTCGACATCACCTTCGTAATAGCCGCCGTCAACGTCGTCTTACCATGATCCACGTGTCCGATCGTCCCTATATTCACGTGCGGCTTGCTGCGGTCGAATTTTTCCTTGCTCATCTATTTTCCTCTTAATCAAATAATAATTTCTAAAAATTACTTTCTGGAGCCCAAGGCGGGATTTGAACCCGCGACCTCATCCTTACCAAGGATGCGCTCTACCCCTGAGCTACTTGGGCGAGTTTTCAATACCAAAACCACCTTGGCAAAAAATTGGAGCGGGAGACCGGGTTCGAACCGGCGACATTCAGCTTGGAAGGCTGACGCTCTACCAACTGAGCTACTCCCGCTTTGGAAGGATAAAGGATAAAGGATGAAGGATAAAGTAGGCGGCGTTCTTACTTTATCCCTTATCCTTTATCCTTTATCCTTCAAAGAACCTGGTGCATGGGGTAGGATTTGAACCTACGTAGGAAATTAATCCGACGGGTTTACAGCCCGTTGCCTTTGACCGCTCGACCACCCATGCGTGATCTGTTTGTTTATCCAACCGACTTTTTGAGCCAATTAGCAAACTCCCAATTCTAGCGGAGAAATTTCTTTCTTGCAAGCGCGGAAAGTCAGGTTTGAAGTTGGCCGCAAAAAGGCTCAGAAGTCGCAAAAAGGAATATGAAGCAAAAGCGTGGTGCGGTCGATTACCCATATTTACTTGTCTTTTTTGAGCTTCTTGTGCCTTTTTGCGGCCAACCTATTTGCTTTTCGCTCGCGGGTGGAATTGATCATAGCTTTTTCGAAGATGCGCATCGGTCATATGCGTGTATATCTGCGTTGTAGAAATATCGGCATGGCCGAGCATCTGCTGAACTGAGCGGATATCTGCCCTGTTTTGAACAAGATGCGTAGCAAAGCTGTGGCGAAGCGTGTGCGGCGAAACGTCAGCGAGCCCGCATTTTCTGGCGCATTCCTTTATAAACAAGAATATGCCTTGTCTATTAAGCGGAGCGGCTGACGGTGTTACAAAAAGATTCTGTACCTCGATATTTTCTTTTTTTCGACGCAAAGCTAGGTAACTTTTCAGCCATTCGATGGCGCTCGAACCGACCGGCACACGCCGGGTTTTGCTGCCTTTTCCGGTACACGTAAGAATTCCGGCATCGAGGTCTATGTCGTTTATTTGCAGCGTTACAACCTCGGAAACGCGGAGGCCGGACGAATACATCAATTCAAGAATCGCCTTATCGCGAAGACCGGTTTCGGTCGAAACGTCGGGTACGGCGAGCAGTGATTCGATCTCGGCATGATTCAAAAATTTCGGTAAATATTGGCCTTTCTGCGGTACGTCGAGATTTTCCGCCGGATTTTGTGTATTGTGTCCGTCGATCATCAAAAACTTGTAAAAACCGCGAAGAACGCTGACTAACCGCCGCTTTGAATTGTCGGACAGCTTCGACCGCCCTAGATCGATCATCCATTCGCGAAGATCCTGCCGCGTAAGCGCGACAATGTCCAAGCTATTCTTAGCCGCCCAGACACTCAGCTTCGCCAGATCGCTCTCATAGCCTTCGATAGAGTTTTTCGCAAGGCCTTTTTCGACCTTTACGTATGACAGGTATTCGCGGATGAGATCACGCTTCATCGTATAAGTCTAGCATTGTCGCCAAAACTAAGCCCAGATATGATAATGTCCGGCGTCTCGCCAATCGGCCTATGAATCAAGGCTCGGCTGTCGATTAGTCATACGACGGGCATGTAGGCACGTGATGTCCGAACATTTCCCGATATGGTTCAAGGGCATCGCTCGCCTCGGAACGCGAATAGCTCCAGCTTCTTAAATCAGTCTCTTCAAGTTTCCGACAATTCCTAAACGCAAATGTTTTAAAGACCGTTATCTGATCGTCTGCATTCAGTTCCGGGAACGACGCCATTAACACCGGCAATGCGTCGTCGCTTAAATTCGCGTTGTAGTGGGCATCAAACTCACGCCCTTGCTGCATTAGCTTGATATTCGTGCTTGCGATGTAAGCGTCCGGATTCATCAAGTTGGTTGCACCCAGTATAACGATCGCCGACCAGAGGGCGCCCCAGGCAAAGTGTTTTCGACCGCCGCGTAAAACCGTGATCCCAAACCAAACGAACACGACCGCAAGCCATGCCATAAATACCATCGGATAAAACCGGACGGTCGTCATTCCATACCCGAGTTCGCCCGTCAATAAGACAAGCCTCTGGACGGCCGATGCCATTATTACAAATAACAAAGCTATCTGAACGCCGGCGAGAATTCGGAAAAGCCCTTCAAGCCGTTGCGTCTCGCGGCGGAGCAGCCAGTGCGAGACAAGCAGCATCGGCAGGACAAGGGCGGCGACGGCCACAAGCTCGCCAAAACCGCGGCGGGCATAATCGGCTAGCTTGAAGTCAGGCGTATTTTGCACAAGCTCCATTCCGCCGAAAAGATATGGGACCTGAAAGATTACAAAGCTCAGGAAAAGCAGATCGACCAGCCCGAGAATAATCACGGTCTCGACGGTTCCGAGCGTGAAAACAGACGGGAGCTTTGAATTATCAAAATTCTGCCAGTCACGTTTTTTCGGCTCAGCAATGGCCGCAGCAGTCGATTCCGTCGTATTCGGCGGATCGCTGCGGTTGATGTGTTCAAGGATGGTCGCATTATTGGGCAGCGAGTTCGGCGTTTCTGCGGTTTCGGTCGCGAAATTATCTACAAAAGAGGCACGCTCGTTTACACTCGCGTTTCCGCCCGTATCTTTCGCGGAATCGCTTGGCGTTTCGACAGATTCCTTCGGGATCGGCGAGACCGTTGGCTCAACGGGTACGGCGGCGCGAAAAGGTTCGACAAGAGTCCCGCGAAAATATCCGGCCGTGAGCCACGCAAACAGTGAGGTCAGCACTACGTGGGAAATGACCGTGTCGAGTTCGAAATTGATCGCACGGTTCACCATACCTTCATACGCCGCGTCCGCCGCCATGAACAATGCTCCGAAAATCAGGACAAGCGGCAACGCGATCGCCAAGCCGCGAAGAACTGAAAAAATATTTTTGCTCAGCCGGTTGCCGGGCATAGATTTCCATTCGATGTCCGACCCGAGCAAAACGAGCGGTGCAAGTGCCGAACTGAGGCCGGACCAGAGAAATCCGACGACATAGTGAAAGGCCCCGGCGATGCGGGCGTTTACTCCAAAATTCGGAAGAACAAGAACGCCCATAAGGATCAAAATCGCGAACGTGTCATAGACTCGAAGCTCAATCGAATCGCGTATAACGAACATCGCCCCGAAAAAGACCATCGCTCCCTGCAATGCAAGCGTTCGTACGGTCAAAAGTTCGGGCCGATGGCGAACGGCCAGTACGATCATCGCCGCGGTAAAAAGTGTGACAAACAAAAATGCGTTCAGCCCCCAAGGCGTCTGCCGTAGCAAAACATTGCCGAGAATGCCCATCAACCCCGCCGCTAAAAGAATTTCAAGTCCTGTTCGTGTTCGTTCCTTCATTTCTATATTCCTTAAATTGCCATATCTATTTAACGCCTAATTCACGATAATATTCCCGCTTTGAAGCGGCGACAACGTGGGAATCCACAGTGGCACGCCCAAGTGTTGCCTTTACCGCGTGGTAGTAAATGCGAAAGCTGCAAAATGTCTTTGGCCGCCCATTTCGTTTCTCCTTCAATTTCACCCGTATCGCCTTTCGTCGGCTCGGAAACTGAGCAAAACACCTGCCGCAAAGCTGACCATTCCCAGCACGGACAACAGCATGAATCGATTCGGCACCTCGTTCGCTATGTTTCCCCAGTAGCTAATCCAGACTGCCCCACAAATCACGGTGGCTCCGAGCCGGATGCCCAGCTTCTCGATAAAGATCTGTGCCAGCGTATTGATACCGGCGAGAATGCTGAGCAAATAAGTTCCATTGTCCATCTGCATCCCGAAGCCGAAAAGTTTGTTCATCGCACCAAACTTTGAAATATAAATTTCGACCGACGCCTCATAAATAACGATGAAAACCAAGACCTGCATTGCGGAGATCGCCGTTACCCTGAAAGAGTTCCAGATGAGCGGATACGGTGAGGCCGTCGTTTCAATTCGCGCCCTATCTTTTAAGTCGATACTGTCCATACCATTTAGCTACTGCCCCGCGATCTGACCCGCCACGATAAACATTGAGAACAGAATAAAGATGCAAAGCACAATGTCCGCACCCCACACCAACTGCTTTTCGGGTGGTGTCTTTTTGAAATGGATCATGGTCCAGATGAACGCCGCGAGAGGAAAGAAAAGTAGAACGAGCGGCACCGACATCGGAGAGAATACGAACCTCAGGATCACACCCGAGCTGAAGCCAAACCAGTAGGCGACGCCCGCCCACAGAACGACGAGCGGGCCGATCAAGACCAGTTGAACTGCCCAGTAGAAATGAGTTTTACTATTTAACTTCGAAAGTCGCATGACCTATACCGCCTTCATAGCTTTGATCAAAGCTTCCATGTGATCTAGATACCGCTCCAACGCCCTGCGACCTTCTTTCGTGATAGCGTATTCGGTCAAAGGCATCCGGCCCTTGAAGGATTTTTCGCAGGTCACGTAACCGGCCTCTTCAAGCTTTCGTGCATGGACGCTGATGTTGCCGTCGGTTGTGTTGAGCAAATTCTTTAGGTCGGTAAAGCTCAACTTTGTATTGGCCGCAAGAGCGCTGATAATGCCGAGGCGCATTCGCTCGTGGATTATCTTGTCGAGCTCGCCCGAGACCTTTTCGGCGGCTTTCTCAATCCGCAGGCCTCGCGACTGACCCTCTTTACTTTTTATCGCTAAATTTTTTCTAGACATCTGAATCCTTTTGCCCGCGAATAACGCGAATGTTCGCGAATGAAAGCGAAAAAATCTTATTCGCGCTAATTCGCGTTATTCGCGGGCTAAAATCCTTTATCCGCCATATTGACGCGCAATGATCGCGCCGAAAACGATGTGCAGCAGGCCAAAGCTCGCTCCCATCAGATAGTTGCCGTACATGGCCGGCAGTGCGAATGCGATGCAGCCGGCGGCGATAAATATCCAGCCCATGACCGGCACGATCTTTACCGAAAACGCGCCGCCTGTGACAACCGCCGCTCCGTAGAGCAGCATCCAGACCGGTGCCATTACCTCGTAATGTTCGAAACGCCAGAGACCAAGCGTGATCGCGATGCCGCAGATCAGAGATGGAGCGAATCCAAACGCAAACTTTCTAGCCGGAACGGAAATGAGTGATGCACCGGTGAATTTCGATTTTTGCCACATTGCCAAAAGGCCGATCGCAAAGGCCAGACACGCCTCGGTCAGCCAAACGATCAGCCAATCGCGAAGGTAGATTTGCTGCGACGCGATGTATGCGGCAACAATTGCCGTGACACCCATCAACATTCCGCCGTAACCCGGAACTGCCGTAAAGTGCGTCGACCGCTCCATCGTCTCGCGAATGAATTTGAGGTTGTCGATCGCCCGATCGCCTAAGTTCACAGGCCCGTTTTGTTCGGGGCGTTCATCGCGAATTGCTTGGAGTTTTGCCATATCAGAAGGAAGAATATGCCAAGTGATGTGGATTGTCAAGTACTTTGTGATACAAAGTGCGGAGAAGAATTTTGCCCGCGAATAACGCGAATTTTCGCGAATAAGAAAAATCTATTCGAAAAGATTCTTATTCGCGTCCATTCGCGTTATTCGCGGGCAGAATCCCACGCCTTACTTTTTAACGTTCTTGGGATTATTCACGATGTCACCGTAGTTTTCTAATGGCGGTGCGGATGGGTTTTCGATCGAATAAGTTAGCCTTTTTTTCTGCATCAGGAAGTTTTTGCCATTCCATTTATAACGGGTGCGGGTGAAAAATATCGGACAGCATAGTTGTTCTTCGTCGCCGGTGATCTTGCCGGTTTCGGTCTGGCCGAGCAGAAAGCGGTCCTGCCCGTAAAGCTCGACTACAAGTTCCCCATTCTCGACGCGGAGGTCTTTGAGTCCGCCGTCAGCACGGTCGCCGGTGCGGAAATTCCATAGAAGCTCGGGCTTACCATCCTTCCATTCGTAAAGATAAACAAGCTGCGGAATGGCTGCGCCGCCGGTTTCGATCTTTAGGATGACAGCCGCATCGTCGAAACTATCACCATTCACATCAAGAAATTTCGTAGTGACGTATGACATTCCGATACGCCGGGCAGCCTTTTTCTCCGCCTTTTCCTCGGGTGTCATTTCTTCAGCTACATCCTGAAACTTCGGATCAAGGCGCCCGTTAGATAGAGTCAGTTCGTCACCATCCGCGTGCTGCCAACCGCGCGGCAGCGGATAAGTGAAGTTTTTGAAATCAAAAGTGCCTAGCGGCGAAGGAGTGGTTTTGCCGCGTTCGTCCAATAGTTCGGCCTGAAGATTTGGGATTGACGGCGATGGCTTTTCCTCAGGCAACTGGAACGCGCGGGTGGTTTCGGCGGGAGTCGCGACAACGGGTGTTTCAACCGCCGTATTCTTGGTTTCGACTGACCCGCCGCACGACATTGTAGACAAAAGAACTGCAATAGCAAAACAAACGGCTATTTCCTTTAGTCTTATCATCAGTTGTAGATTTCCTTACGCTCTGGTTAAGCTTCGATACTTGATGCGATGGGGTTGGTCGGCATCATGGCCAAGACGGCGTTTTCTGTCTTCTTCGTATTCGCTGTAATTGCCGTCAAAGTATTCTACATGCGAATCGCCTTCGAACGCCAAGATGTGGGTGGCGATCCGGTCGAGGAACCAGCGGTCATGGCTAATTACGACGGCGCAGCCGGCAAAGTTTTCGAGCGCTTCCTCAAGCGCACGCATTGTATTTACATCGATGTCGTTGGTCGGCTCGTCCAGAAGCAGGACGTTCGCACCCGATTTGAGCATCTTAGCGAGGTGGACGCGGTTGCGCTCGCCTCCTGAAAGATGGCCGACAAATTTTTGCTGATCTGCCCCGGAGAAGTTGAATTTCGAAACGTATGTCCGAGCGTTCATCTGACGCTTGCCCAGCGTGACAAAATCGAGCCCGTCGGCGATCTCGTCGAACAGGGTTTTTTCAGCGTTGAGGCTGTCGCGTGATTGGTCAACATAACCTAATTTGACCGTCTCGCCGACCTTAAACGTGCCTGCGTCCGCCGTGTCCTGGCCAGTTATCAGGCGGAAAAGCGTCGTTTTACCCGCCCCGTTTGGCCCGATGACCCCGACGATGCCGCCTTTAGGCAATGAAAACTCAAGGTTTTCGAACAAGATGGTATCGCCATAACCTTTCGAAACGCCGTGGGCCTCGATAACGATATCGCCGAGCCGTTCGCCGGGCGGAATGTAGATCTCGAGATCGTCAGCGTGCTTTTCGGATTCGGTCGCTAGCAGTTCTTCGTAATCGTTGATGCGCGCCTTCGACTTGGCGTGGCGGCCCTTGGGTGACATCCGTATCCACTCAAGTTCGCGTTCCAAGGTCTTTTGGAGTTTGTCTTCGCTGCGTGCCTCTTGTGCGAGACGCGTGCCTTTTTGCTCAAGCCACGACGAATAGTTTCCCTGATACGGAATGCCCTGGCCGCGGTCGAGTTCAAGTATCCAACCGGCAATGTTATCGAGAAAGTAACGGTCGTGCGTTACAGCAATGATCGTTCCTTCGTACTTTTGGAGATGCTGTTCAAGCCATCCGACGGTTTCAGCGTCAAGGTGATTGGTCGGCTCATCAAGAAGCAGAATGTCGGGCTTTTGCAGCAACAGGCGGCATAAAGCGACGCGGCGTTTTTCACCGCCCGATAGCGTCGCAATCAAAGCCTCCGGCGGCGGACAGCGGAGTGCGTCCATCGCCATCTCAAGCCGCGCATCAAGGTCCCACGCATCGGCGTGGTCAAGCTTTTCCTGCACCGCACCCTGGCGTTCGATAAGCGCGGCCATCGCGTCGTCATCCATTGGCTCGGCAAACTTGGCGTTAATCTCCTCGTACTCCTTCAAAAGATCGACTGTCGATTGGACGGCTTCTTCGACGATCTGCTGGACGGTTTTCGAGTCGTCCAACTTAGGTTCCTGTTCAAGATAGCCCACGGAATAACCTTTCGAGAAAACGACCTCGCCGTTAAACTCCTTGTCGGTACCCGCGATTATCCGCAGAAGCGAAGATTTGCCCGACCCGTTCAGGCCAAGCACGCCGATCTTCGCGCCGTAAAAGAACGAGAGATAAATGTCCTTTAGAACAGGCTTTTTGTCGTATATCTTGCTGACTTTGACCATCGAAAAGATGATCTTATTTGGTTCTGGATTGCTCATAAGAAAAGAGTGAGCTTATCTTTTTCCCAAATCGAAACGCAAGCCGAGCCGCAAAAAGAAAGGAGCGGCAACTGTGCGATTGGGCGTTAAACCGATGTCGTAGCGGGCATTGAAAAGATTCTCGACGGCGGCGAAAACTTGAAATTTCTTGTTAATCCGAAAGGCTGCGGTCGCGTCGATTGTAAAAAACGGGCGAAGGCGGAGACTGTTCAGATCGTCCTCAAACTGAGCGTCGGAAACGCGGGTTTGAACGCCCAACGAAAATCGCGACTGCGGGCGGTAATTTAGTTGAAAAGTCAGCTGCTGTTTTGCAATCTGCGGTAGAAACTTGCCGACAAGAGCGGCGTTGGCGGGAAACTCCGTCACGCGTGCATCGGCAAACAGATAGCTGGCGGACAGTTTCAGATCACTGCTAAGAGCATATTCCGCATCGAGTTCGATCCCGCGAGTCTGCGTTTGGCCGATGTTTTGCCTTTGCCGTGTGATCAGCGTCGGCGTAGCGAAAAGCGTGACGCTGACGACCGGATCGGAAACCTCGGTCACAAAGAAGTTTCCTCGAATATTCAATCGTTTCCGTGTGAAACTAACGCCGCCTTCGAATGTATTGGCACGCTCCGCGGTCAGATTTGCATTTGCCTGCGTCACCACATTTCCGACACGGAAGCCGCGATAAAGCTCGTTCAGCGTCGGGGCCCGGAATGATCGGGAGAAGGCTCCGTACAGCGAGATACTTGGCGTGAGTTGGTATAGGGCTCCGAGCCGCGGACTGAATGCGGCCTGACTGCGATCGGGAAGATTCAAAACGCTGAACGCGTTTGTCGCCAGTGTCCGGGTTGTCGACCGAGCGTCGATATTGCTCCAACCATCAAACCGGCCGCTGAAATTTAGGTTGAGTTTCTCTGTAACACTCCAACTATCTTGGGCCTGAAAGGAATATGTTCGTTCGGTTCCGCCGGATCCGCTGCGAGAAGTGGGAAGTCCATTGAAATAACCTACCTCATCGCTGAAACCGCGAACCTCGCGCGTTTCGAATGATGCGGCGATGTTGTGCGTTTTAATAGGCCGCGTCCAAAACAGATTTGCACCGCGTGCCTGAGACGGGACACGCTGGAGCCGCGAGAGTGTTTCGGTATTGCGGTCCGCCGAGACGGCGGAGAATGTTTGATCGTAAACCTGCGTTTCAAGAAAAGCGCGTATCTGAAAATCGCCAAGTTTGCTGTTTGAATAATCTCCACCCGCGGAGGCTTGGCGAAAATATGTCCGGTTGTTTGTCAAGCTCGTGCCGTTGTAGCGGCGTTCGGTAAAAAGGTTTCCGCGAAGGAAGATGCGGCCAGTCGCGGTTCGGTCAGAAGCGACCACCCCGTCACCCGAAGCGGGTGCCACCCCTCCTAAGACAGGAGGGGAGCTTTTTGAGCGGAATCTGCGTTCTATTGTAAAAATTCCATTGTTGTGGCGGCTGTTTGCCCGCGTGTCGGCAAGGCCGCGTTCGTTCGCTGCGGTCGGGATATATCCACCAGTTTGAAATGTTTCTGCGGCAAGATCGAGCGCCCAACCGTTTTTGTCAGCGGACGTAAAAAGGCTGCCATCAACGGTATTTTGCGACCCTGCCGACGCTCGGATGTTGAGGATCGGCGCCTCGTCGCTATTTTTCAGGGGAACAAAATTCACCGCACCGCTCAATCCGCCTGTCCCATAAAGCGAGCTTGCCCCGCCGCGAAGGACCTCGACTTGTTCCACGGCTATCTGTGGCACCCGCGACCAATACGTCCAACCGCCGAATGCGTCGTTCAGTGACAGTCCATCGAAAAGCACGGCCGCTCGCGACGCACCGCTGCCTGAAACGCCTCGAAGGTTTGCGCCCTGCGTCGTCGGATTCGCCGTCTTGCTGGAACTGCGTCGAAATAAGGTAAAGCCCGCGATCTGCCTCAGTGAGTCGTCGATGGTCTGAGCGGCGGTCGAATCTAAATTCTCTCGCGTCAACACAACGACACTCGCCGGTGTTTCGTTCAATCGCGTTTCGGTGCGGGTGATCGAAATGGTCACGTCGGCGGTAACGTTCGCGGGTTGAAGTATTATTGAAAAATCCCGCACGCCATCGTTCGACAGTTTTCTAGTGAAGAGCGTGAAACCTCTTGCCTCAACAACAAGAGACATCCCGGTCGAATTGCCATGGCTAACGGAGAACTCGCCGCTTTGGTCGGTTATCGTGCGGGCAGAAGTGGTTCCGCGACTTTGCAGAGTAACAACTGCATCGGCGATCGGACGGTTCTGTGTATCGTAGACTGTACCGGTAATGGTCTGGGCGTTAGCCAACAACCCGAAGGCCAGGAGTAAAAAGATGACGCAGACCGTCCTTCCGATTAAATGTCTTGGCATAGCCATGCCGTTCACGGCGTGGTCGACGTTCCGTTGAAATATCTCAGGGCGTTTTAACGCCCTTATAAAATCAGTCGTCGCTGATCCGTTCCAATCTTTCCTGAATCGATCCAACACGATGATGTTCTTTCTGATTGCGCACATACGCAACCACCCAATCCAAATCCTTCGTTCCAAAAGAAACCACGCCGTAGCCTTTCTGCCATTGTAACGACTTGCCGAATTCATGCGAACTCGCTCCCTTTATTTCGCCGATCCACCGGTCGATCTCAAACGGCGGATAGAATGAAGCCACGATGTGAATGTGGGTCTGAATACCACCTATCGCGTGAAAAAATACGTTCTCCTGGGCAACTATTCGATTTTTGATAAAAGCCCAGAGATCAGGTTCCAACGCCGGAGTAATTAAAGGAAGACTGTCCTTTGTGTGCCCCGTGATATGAAAATTGATCTCTGCGTAGGATCGGTTCGACATAGTTGGATTCGTTCTGTCGTAGCCCGCGGTTTAGAGCCGTGTTCGAATTTCGTTTTAGCATAGCCACGCCGTTTACGGCGTGGTCAGTTTCAATTAGAAATTTGGAGGCCGTTTTAACGGCATTATCAATCGTTGTTATTCTCAGGGCGTTAAAACGCCCTGAGAATTTTAGGGCAATCCGTACCACGCCGTAAACGGCGTGGCTATGCGAGGCCTAAATCCGGACTTTTCTAACGGTCAGTTTCTCGATCCTTTCCCGCTTAACCTCAAGCCCAATACCCGGAACTTCCGGAGCGGTTATGGTACCTTCACGCGAAACCTCAACGGCAGGTTCCACAATATCTTCGTGCCAGTAGCGTTTGCTTGCCGAGACATCGCCGGGCATTGTGTAACCGGCGAGGGTTGAGATGGCGATGTTGTGGGCACGGCCGATGCCGGATTCGAGCATGCCGCCGCACCAGACTGGAATATCGTTTGTGCGGCAAATTTCTTCGATCAGCTTTGACTGCGTGTGCCCGCCGACGCGTCCGTTTTTGAGGTTGATGATCTTGCCGGATTTGAGTTCGATCGCCTTCCGAGCGTCTTCCGGTGATTTGATCGGTTCGTCCAGGCAGATCGGTGTTTTGATCTCAAGTTGAAGCTTGGCGTGGTCGATAATGTCGTCATATGGTAGCGGTTGTTCGAGCATCATCAGGTCGAATTCGTCGAGGCTTTTCAGCAGGTCGATGTCTGCAAGTGTGTATGCCGAATTGGCGTCGCCCATCAGTGGGATGTCGCCGAAATGAGCGCGGACAGCCTTGATCACATCGTAGTCCCACGTCGGGCTGATCTTAATTTTGATGCGTTGGTATCCCGCGTCCAGCTCGGTCTGGATCTTCTCCAATAGCTGCTCGACCGAATCCTGAATGCCTATTGAAACACCGCAGCGGATCTCTTGATTAACGCCGCCTAGATGCTTCCATAGCGGAACGCCAAGTTTCTTGGCCTCAAGATCCCAGCAAGCCGTTTCGATTCCCGCTTTGGCCATCCGATGTCCGCGGGCCCATTTCATCAGGCCCCAAACGTCGGCAGCCGATCCGACCTCTTTGACCGCGACCAACGGTGCAAGAATTTTCTCGGCGGTAACCCACGCCGAATCCGTCCATTCGTCAGAATAGCCCGGTTCCTCCCCGCAGGTTATTTCCCCCCAACCTTCGTCGCCCTCGGCGTCCTCAACGCGAACTAAAATGATGCGGCGTTCGTAAGTGCGGCCAAAGCTCGTTTCGAAAAATTGAACGAGCGGGAGATTGATCTCGATGAGTTCGATTGACTTTATCTTCATAGCGCGACAAAAATTTAAGATTATTTCTTGTCGCGAAGAAATGCAATCTGAGCAAGAGTTACGCTTACTCCACAATCTCGAACTGAACGAACTGCGTCGCGGTTTTTCGTTTTTCCTTTGCCAAATTGTCGGTGATGGTTATCTGAAGCACGTATTCGCCCTGTGCCATATTGGAAGGGATGCTGAGCGAGGCCGCGTAGGCGACTGCTGCCGGATCGGTTTGACGCTCACCTGAAACCGGCTGCGGCGTGCCCTCGAATATTGGCTTGCCATCCAGAAATAGCCTAATTTGAGAAGTCAGATTGGCCGCCCTACCCGAATCGGTTTTCGCGTTGTAGATCGTAAATGCGTAATTCAACACAGTTCCGCCTTTGAACTGGCGCAGTGAAGTATCGTTTAACGGGTCCGATCCTTCGTCGCCCGGGCCGTTCGTGGCCAAACCGTCATTGCGTTTTTTCCATACAGCATATGGTAGGTTTTCGAGTACGACTCCCGAGAATGTAAGGCGATTTTTCTTCAGATTCGGCACGTCCACAAATTGGTTTGCCGAACCGACCTTATCACTGCCGTGATCGCGGAGAGCAACTCGAAGTTGATAAGCGCCGGGTTTCTTCATCGGAAACGAAAAGTCGTACACAAAGCCCGTCCTCAAAGTTTTTTCAAAAACCTCTTTCTTAATCGTCACCGTGTAAGTTTTAGAAATTTGATCGACTGCAGCACCATTGTCTCCAAACCCGACAGCGAGCACATCGAAAACCGTTTTTTTAGAGCCATCGGGTTGATCGGTAAACGTCAGGTCCTTTACCGAGATGTGAAGCAGCGAGCGGACAAAAGCTCCCTGACGCTGGTGATTGCCAAACAGGGCGTTTAGCCGCAGCGGAATATCGTTAACCGCAAACGGAGATGTTAGCGCGGTTATTAAACGCCGATCGCCGGTTTCAACAGGTTTTGCTATATTTTCATCGCTGATTCCGATAAAGCCGCTGCGATACCGCACTTTCGCTCCGCGCCGCATTACCCGAACATCCAGCTTGTTGAATCTTCTGGTTTTCGGATCGAATGTCGCCGCATCGGGTTCATAACCGACCAGATAGTAGCTTTGATCATCGAGAATCCGCCGAATACCTCCGGAAAGATCGTTGTTGTTGACGATGGCAATGCCGCCCGTTTCACGGGCAAGAAAACGAAGTCCATCCTGCGTGTCCAACAGCTCATCGCGGCGATCCCTTTCAGCTTGCTGGATCTCGTCTATGGACCGCCCGCTCGTATCGTCGGCGGCGGTGAGGCCGGTTACCTGCAGTCCTCGGGCATCCATCGTATAAACAACGACGGAAGCCCGGTTTGCCTGATCGACCAGACGCCGCAGAGACGTCAAAACTCTGCCTGATTCTAGCGTACCGCCTGCATCTCTGGTAAAAAGCTTAAAGCCGTCCGAGAGAAGCATGACGGATTTTCTGCCTGGCAGTTCCGCCATTCCCCGAACCACATAATTGACCGCGCCAAGTGTCCCGGTAGCAAATACGCTTTGTTGAAAATCGTTAAATTCGCGTTCGATCCCGTCGGCGGTCCTATCTCCTGCTTCCGGCTCGGACGCCGGTGCTCCAGTGTCTGCCTTGCCCTGCAGCGGAGCAAAAGCGCCGATCTTGCCATTGCCCCTCGGATTCCAGCGTACTTTTTCGATGGCCGCGTATAACTGACGCCGGTCATTCGTAAATTGCTGAAGCGCTCCAATTCCCGCTCCCGTGCGTATGATCGCAACAAGATCGCCGTCCTGCATCTGTTCGTCAACAAATTTCTTCAGCGCCCGTCTTACGTGATAGGTACTTTCGAAAGAAAGCGTTAGATCGTCCACGACAAGAGCGATGCTGCGCCTAACTTGTCCGGGCTTAATCGGTGATGGCGGCGCCAGAGGGCCGACCGGGGCGTTCTCTTTACTTTTTTCGGCGACACTTCGAACATTCGAAATGAAACTAAAATTGTTTATGTCCTGCTTTTTGCCATTTTCGTAAATTTCGATCTCGTCGCGCCGCAGATCAGTGATGATCCTCCCGCGTGAGTCGGTAACCGTAACATCGATCTGAATCAACGTCGTCGTTATCTTCACGACATCGGTTTCTTCGGTAGGTGTCGGCGAAGGCTTCGCTTCTTGAGCGATTCCCGGCACGGAAACGTAAAGGATAATGGCAAAAACAAAAGCTATTATTTTCATTTTGTGATGGGATTGCTAAGCGGCAAGGGTATTGGGAGATTGCCGGAACAGTTGGTTTACGTAGGAAATTACTAAAAGGTTTGCTATTCCACTACCTCAAACTGAACATACTGGGTTGCGATACGCTTTTTATCTTTTGCAAGGCCGTCAGTGACGACGATTTGAAGCACGTAGTCGCCCGGAAGAAGGTTTTGGCCAAGCGCGATCGCGTCGGTGTAAACAGGTTCCGTTGCTCCGGCCTGGCCTTCGAGGTTGAGCGGAGTTTCCTTGCTTTCAAAGACAAGCTGGCGGTCGTGAAAAACGCGTGCCTGCATGTTTATCTTCGATTGCTGGAGCGATGGCAGCTTTGCATTGTACAGCTCCGCTCCAAACCTCAGCACTGTTCCGCGTTTGAAACGGCGAAGCGATGTGTCCTGCAGCGGGTCCGATTTTTCTCCGGCGAAAGCGTTCGACGCACTGGCATTGACTTGCGACCCTCCATCAACAAGCCTCTGCCATGCCGTTTGTGACATGTTTTCAAGCAATATCCCTGACAGCAGGATGCCGCTTTTTTTCAGATTCGGCACTTCGATGAATTGATTTGCAGATCCGACCTCTTTATTTCCGCGATCCATCAGAGCGACGCGCATTTGATAGGCTCCCGGCTTCTTTACAGGGAAAACAAAGCTGTACGAAAAGCCTTCTTTCTTCACCTTTTCATAGACATCAGGCCGAAACTTTATCGTTCCGGTAACATTATTCTTATCTATAGGCACGCCATTGTCTCCGTAGCTTATGGCAAGCACGTCGAAGACAGCCTGGAGTTCGCCGTTCGGCAGTGTTTTGAACTCGAGGTCCTTTGCGTTTATAAACAAAAACGAATGGACGTAATATCCGCGCTTTGCACTATACCCGAAAAGGGCGTTCAGACGAAGATTGATCGCGTTTACCGCAAAGGGTGAGGTTAACGCCTTCATTATCTTGGTCGGAGCGTTTACGTCGACTCGGATCTTCTTTTCTTCCTCGTTCTCGACGAAAAATCCGCTTCGGTGGCGCACTTTGCTATCGTCACGCAAAATCTTGACTTCGAGCTTGTTAAATTTTCGAACATTAGGATCGAACGATTCGGCGTCGGGTTCATATGCAACAAGATAGTAGCTCTGATCATCGAGTGCTTTGCGGACGCCATCGCTAATATCATTTTGATTCACGTACGGAAAACCGCCCGTTTCCTTTGCCAAATAGACCAAACCTTGCTGGGTGTTGAAAAGCTCGTTGCTCCGGTCGGATTCAATCTGCTGCATCGCGTTCAAGGCGGTCGGATCGAGCAATGTCGGATCCGCAACCGTGTCCGCCGCGGTAAGGCCTGTATATTGCAGGCCGCGTGCGTCGATGGTGTAGAAAATGACCGATTTGCGGTTTGCGAGGGCGATCAGCTCCTTCATGAAATCAAGTGTCCGGGCCGCGAAAAATCCGCCTTCGCCATTCGTCTGGATTCCGCGCTCCTCGCCCATCAGACGCGCCGCGGCGACTTGGTTTTTCATCCCGGGAAAGATCTGAAAGCCATCCGAAAAGAGAATGACAGATTTGCGTCCTGGCAGGTCACCCATGTTGCCAACGATGTATTTGAGGGCACCGAGCGTCCCGGTGGTGAAAAGGCTTTCCCGAAAATCGTTGGCCGAATCGCGAAAATCTTTTTCTGCCTGGATGTCAGCGTTTGACGTGAATTGTTCACCTTGAGCGCGGCGTGTCTGCGCCATTGTCGGCTCGTTCGGAGAAAACGAACCAAAACGCCCGCGGCCCGACGAATTCCACTTAACTCGATCGATCGCCGCATATAGCTGCTGCTTGTTCGATGTAAACTGCTGCAGGGCACCGATCCCGGCACCGGTGCGGATAATGCCTACGAGGTCACCGTCCTGCATTTGATCGTCAACAAATTTTTTAAGCGCCCGGCGCGTATATGCGGCGCTTTCGAAAGAGAGCGTCAGATCGTCAACCACAAGAGCTACCGTGCGGCGGACCTGATCGGGCCGAAGGACAAGAGGCGGTTCCGGGATCGGAGGTTTCGATTTGTCGATCTTGTCCGGCGTGAGTGTTTTCTTAACACCGGTGACGAACGAAAAACCCGTTATCTTCTGCTTTTGGCCGTTCTCATAGATCTCAATTTCCTCGGGTTTGAGATCGGTGACGGTACGTCCGCGCTTATCCGTCACGGTTACGTCGATCTGGATCAACGAAGTCGTTATCTTCACGACGCCGGCATCGGCGGGCGGAGACGGTTTGGGGTCTTGCGCATAGGCGGCCATCGCAAGCAGGCTGCAAAGGGCAAAAACGGCTAGGTATCTTCTCATACATTATCTCCGGGATCGCGGTGATTTCTTTGCTATCATATAATTATTACGCTGCTTTGGAAAGCATTTTCAAAAGCAAAAGCCCGGACCTTTTTCGCATCCAAAATCGGGAGTTCTAATAATCAATGCTTCATAGACTTGTTTCTTTATTTGCAGGATTTGTTTTCATTTCGGTTCTGTTTAGTGTCGGCTGCTCGGCCCAGCAGACCGAGGAACAGGCGCTCGAATCATTGCGGCAATTGACGAAGGATGGAAAGCTTCCGCCCGAAAGCGTTGTCGCAAACCTGGAAAGCCGTTTCTCCGGCAAACGAACGGGTGCGCTGGCAAAATTGCTCCGAGGCCGGATTCGCTACGAGAACGGGGACTTCGCCGGTGCGGCAGCGATACTTAATTCGAACGATTTCCAATCAAAAACCAGTGTTGCGGATTATGCTCTGTGGCTGCGCGCAAAATCGCTTCAGCAAGCCGGAAATCATGCAGATGCGATGAGTGTGTTTTCGAAGCTATTGAATGATTTTCCAGCCTCGCTGCATACAGCCGACGCGAAACTGTTGTGGGCCGCATCCGCTATCCAGTCTGGACAAGCCAAGGCGGTTCCGGATTTTCTGCGTGATCTTGTCGGAAAGAATTCGGGTTCGGCCTTGGTTGCTACAGCAAAATCGTTCGAATCTCAAGGCAATCAGGTTGAAGCGATCCGATACTTTCGCAAGGCGTATTTTTACTCAGCCGGTTCTGATGCTGCCAAGGAAGCCGAGGCGAAACTTACCTCGCTTGGACAAAATCTTTCGCCGATTAACGCGGACGAGGCTCTGGCAAAAGCAGATAAGCTTTTCGCCGCTAAGAACTACGCGGCGGCCGATAAGGCATACGGCGAGTTTGCTCTAAGTTTTCCAGCGGCGGCAACCTCGGCAGTCAATTTTAGGCGATTGGTCACTTCAGCTAACCTGAAGAAAATGCCGGAAGCAATGTCGGCGTTTAACGCGATACCGTCAAACGCCGCCGAGAAGGAAGAAGCGTATTATCAGCTTGCCGTCGGGTATGCAAAAGCCAAACTTTGGCCCAATGCACGCGCAACCGCGGACGAAATGCGCGTGAAGTTCCCGAACGGAAAGCTAACACCAAAAGCATACGCTGATGCTGGTTATGCAGCCCGCGATGCGAAGAACAAGGGTGAAGAGACTTATTTTCTTAGTACAGCCTTGACCGTTTTTCCGAATGCTGTCGAAGTCGCCGGTGCTCAGTTCGAACTAGCCTGGCTCAAGCACGAAGCTGGTAATTTTGCCGAAAGCTCAACGATGTTTATCGAACATCTTGCCCGCTATGCCGAGAAGGACACGACGAATCGCGGCAAGGCTGGATATTGGGCGGCACGCGATTCGGAACGGGCCGGCAAGACGGACGAAGCTTGCAGCCTTTACGAAGCCGTTATTTATCGGTATGCGGCCAATTGGTACGGTTATCAAGCTCAGCAGCGGCTGGCTTCAATGAAGTCGCTGGGAAAATGCGGACGAGTTGTTCAGCCGCCGACAAGCCATTCGTCCCTATCAAAAGCGGTCGCTAATCTGCGTACCGTAACCGTTGCGCCGGAAACTTCCGGGCCGGACGAACTGCTGCGTGCGAAAAAATCGGATGAGCTGAGCATGATCGGACTATTCGACTGGGCGATCGACGAACTGGAAGAGGCCAAAAAGACCGCGAATAACAGCCCGAAGATCAATCTCGCACTTGCCGGGCACTTTCGTTTGAAAGGCAATAACGTTGCCGCCTTTACCGCGCTTCGAGCAAGCTATCCTGACTATTCGCAGATGTTCCCGGAAGAAATGGGCCGCGAGGAATGGGCCATTTTCTATCCTCTGACGAATTGGGACCTGATCAAGTCATGGTCGAAAAACCGCAATCTCGATCATTATCAGGTTGCCGGACTTATCAGGCAGGAATCGGTTTTTGATCCGCGAGCAAAGTCGCCTGCGAAAGCGTACGGGTTGATGCAGCTGATCTTACCGACCGCACAAAGCGTGGCCCGAAAGTATAGCTCGACGGCTGCAGTTTCAGTCGAGTCGCTGTTCGTACCCGCGCTCAACATCGAACTCGGCACGGCATATATGCGTGACCAGCTAGATAAATTCGGCCGTATCGAATACATGGCGGTCGCATATAACGCCGGCCCCGGCCGAGTCCCGCAATGGCGTTCGACCCTGCCTATGGAGATCGACGAATTTGTCGAAGAAATTCCTTTCAAAGAGACAAAAGCCTACGTTCAGGGAGTGATCCGAAACTCGGCCCAGTATCGCCGCCTCTATGACGACAACGGCAATTTCAAAGCTAACGTCGGCACACGGCCGCTGCGAGGCGAGATCGATTCGAAAACAAAAGAGCAGATCGCGGCGGACTTCCCGGATGTGGTCGTGGACGATCTGAGTGATTCTGAGTAGCACGTAAATCTGCTCAAAATTGATCCGGCGACCATGCAAAAGCCTTGACTTATAAGTTGACTTATGCTTGACTTATGGGATGGCTTTTGTACCGGAGTTCACGATTACGGCCCGGCTCCTCTCTCTTAGCGAGGCCATAGCCGCACTGCGTGAACGTATTCAGGGTGCGGCGGTCGAATTGTCCTGGATTCCGGCACTGCAGAAAGATTCCCGCTCACGTAACGTCCATGCCTCCACCGCAATTGAGGGCAACCCGCTGACACTGGAACAGGTACGCCTCATTGAAGAGGGGCGTACTCTCGCGGCTTCGGATGATCGTTCAACGCGCGAGGTGCTCAACTATTTTGCCGGGCTGCGTTATGTTGAGAAAAACGCAGCTAAAAAAACCCTCCGGCACGAGGACATCTTTACGCTGCACCGCATTCTCGCCGAGGGAGTTATGGATCAGGGCGACGCAGGCCGTTACCGAAATATCGCCGTTCGCGTCGGCAATTACCTTCCGCCGCCGCCGGGCGACGTGTCGGGGCTGATGATGGAGCTGCTCGACTGGTGGAATAAGATATCGGTGGAACTGTCGCCGGTTATCAGTTCCGCCATTCTGCATCACCGGTTCGAGTCCATCCATCCATTTGCCGACGGTAACGGACGCACCGGGCGTGCTCTTTCTCTGTGGGAACTGTATCGTCGCGGCTTTGACACGCATCATATTTTCTCGGTGGACGAGTTCTACTGGGAAGATCGGCCGCGATATTATGCCACGTTGGATGCAGTGCGCCGCGATGGTGACAACCTGACCGCATGGTTAGAGTATTCGGCAGAGGGCTTGCGTAATACGCTGGAGCGGGTTTGGACGCGGATACAGGCATTCCAGCCCGCCCCAGGCAAAAAGCTTGCTCTGCGTCCAAAACAGGAGCAGCTTTTACGTCTGCTTCGCGATCATGCAAGCATGTCACCCGCGGAGATCTGGGCGGCGATGGACATCTCGCGGCAAGGTGCGATGGATCTGCTGCATCCGCTGATTGAGGCCGGGATCGTCGAGAAGATCGGCGGCAAAAAAACCGGGCGCTATTCCCTGCGCAAGCAATAAACGAGGGCAGATACAAGTGCGGAAATGCGGGGAGGCCGGTCGCTACTGCTATCCCGTCGGAGAAACGGCGACACCTCTCGTTACCACCCCGTCTGCCGAACGGCAGCCACCCCTCCTAAGACAGGAGGGGAGCCTAGAGAAGAACGCCCTAACTAGCGTGCGGGCTTCCGCATTGACGGTGGCGGTCGGAGTGCTATAATTCCGACAAAGGTATTTCTTTAATCCAAAAAAAATTAGTCGATTTGTTTCGCTGTGAGGTTTTTCAAATGACAAAGCTTAGCGTTAACCGAAAGCAGTATGACGTCGATGCGGACCCGAATACGCCGCTGTTGTGGGTGATTCGGGACGATATCGGTTTGACCGGGACGAAGTTCGGGTGCGGCGTCGCGCAGTGCGGGGCCTGCACCGTACACGTCGGCGGCGAGGCCAAACGGTCGTGCGTGACGCCTATGAAGGCGGCGGTTGGCAAGGAGATAACGACGATCGAAGGGTTGTCGCCGGACGCGACCCATGCTTTGCAAAAGGCCTGGATAGCGGAGGACGTGCCGCAGTGCGGTTATTGCCAATCCGGGCAGATAATGTCGGCGGCGATACTGCTTCAGCAAAACAAAAAGCCGACCGATACGGACATCGACCAGGCAATGTCGGGCGTCATCTGCCGCTGCGGCACGTACAACCGCATTAGAAGCGCGATCAAGCTCGCCGCTATTAACGGAGGTAAATGAGATGACTCCAAAATTAGAACTCGACAGACGCTCATTCCTCAAAGCTACCATGGTCGCCGGTGGTGCACTCGTTTTTGGAATTTCAATTCCGGTGAGATCGCGTGCTGAAGAAATGCTCGGCATGGCTACGGCACCGGTTGCCGATTTTCAGCCGAACGCTTTTATAAAAATCGCGCCGAGCGGCAAGGTGACGATCGTCGTCGGCCAGGCCGAGATGGGCCAAGGCGTGCTCACTTCCCTGCCGCAGATAGTCGCGGATGAGCTTGAGGTCGAGTGGAAAGATGTCACATACGAGCATGGACCTCCGGGAAAAGAATTTATTAATCCCGCACTTGGCGGCCAGATAACAGGCGGCAGTGCAAGTATCAGAGGTTTGATCGAGCCGCTTCGCAAATCCGCTGCTTCGGCCCGCGAAATGCTTGTCACGGCTGCGGCACAACAATGGAGCGTTTCACCCGATACATGCAAAGCGGTGAACGGCACCGTGGTGCACACCGCCACGAAACGGGTTGCGAAATACGGTGATCTGCTCGCGGCTGCGTCAAAGATAGCGCCGCCGACCGCTCCAAAATTGAAAGATGCGAAGGATTTTAAGTTCATCGGTAAGAGCGTCAAGCGTCTCGACACGCCAGAAAAGGTCAACGGCGCCGGAATCTTCGGCATCGACGTCAAAGTTCCCGGAATGCTCACCGCCACGATCTTTCGCTCGCCGGTGATCGGCGGCAAGGTCAAGAGCTTTGACGACACCAAAACTAAGGCCGTAAAAGGCGTTCGCAACGTAGTACGGCTCGCGAGCGGTGTCGCTGTCGTAGCCGACAATTATTGGGCCGCGAAAAAAGGCCGCGACGCATTGAGCATTGTCTGGGACGAAGGTGCGATGGCGTCGGTTTCGAGCGACAAACTCTATCAGTCAGACGTCGAAGCCGCAAACACTGCAAAAGGCATCGAAGCGAAAAAGGTTGGCGATATCGCCGCCGGAAAGGCAAAGGCTGCAAGGACGATCGAGGCCTTATATTACGCTCCGTTCCTCGCACACGCGACGATGGAGCCGATGAACGCTACCGCCGACGTGCGGGCCGATAGCTGCGAAGTCTGGAGCGGCATTCAGGCTCAGATGGTTGTGCAAGGCATGCTGGCAAAGGAACTAGGCCTGGCACCCGAAAAGGTGAAAGTAAATAACACTCTGCTCGGCGGCGGATTTGGCAGACGCCTTGGCGAATACGTGGTTGATGCCGCAAGGCTTTCCAAGGCTGTCGGAAAGCCGGTAAAGGTCATTTGGACACGCGAAGATGATATGCACGGCGATTTTTATCGGCCGTCGGCCTACAACAAAATGTCCGCCGGATTGGACGCGGCTGGAAAGCCGGTTTTTTGGCAGCATCGCATCGTCAGCCCTTCGATAATGGCTTCGCTCGGGCCGGGCATTTTCGGTTTTGCGCCGCCATCCGACAGACTTGATGACACTGCTACGGAAGGAGCTCATACGCTGCCGTACGAGATGCAGAATCTGTTTGTCGATTGGGTGCCGAGCAATCACGGAGTTCCCGTCGGCTTCTGGCGGTCGGTCGGCAGTTCGCATACGGCGTTTTCGACCGAGTGTTTTATTGATGAATTGGCGCATGCCGCAGGAAAAGATCCGCTCGCGTTTCGCCTTTCCCTTCTTGATAAACACCCGCGGTATATTGGTGTTTTGAAACTCGCGGCTGAGAAAGCCGGCTGGAGCAAGCCGGCTCCGAAAGGTATTTTCCGCGGCATCGCAGTTCATGAGAGCTTTGCGAGCTATGTCGCTCAGGTCGCCGAGGTTTCTGTCGATAAAAAGACCGGACAGTTCAAAGTTCATCGCGTTGTCTGCGCTATCGATTGCGGGCAGGTGGTAAATCCTGACACGGTCGCCGCCCAAATGGAAAGCTGCATAATTTTTGGCCTGACAGCCGCACTGTACGGTGAGATAACCTTGAAGGATGGCCGCGTCCAGCAGCATAACTTTTACGATTACAAGATGCTGAGAATGAACGAAACTCCCAAGATCGAGACATATATCGTTCCGAGTACCGAAAAACACGGCGGCGTAGGCGAACCCGGAACCCCGCCAACGGCCCCGGCAGTCGTCAACGCAATATTTGCCGCGACGGGCAAGCGTCTGAGAAGCCTGCCGATCAGGCCCGAAGATTTACGGGCGGAAACGCGAGTGTGAACGAGCGTGCGGAAAAAGAGAGAACCACCCCGTCCGCCGAAGCGGCGTCCACCCCACCTTCGTAAGGAGGGGAGTTTGAAGCATAAGGAGCACCGGTTATGGAATCAAACAATCATATTTCAAAACGCAGTGGACTGAAGTTAGGCGTGATTGCCGCGGCCTGCCTGCTGCTTGCCGGATTTGCGTGGTCAGCAAGCCATGAAAGCCTTTTTGAACGGGTCGTTGGCTCAACAATGACGGAAGCCGATATTGCGATGGCACCGGACCCGGAAAAAGCAAAGGCTGCGTTCAAGGAAGCCGCGACGGTATTTTTCTCCGCACGCTGCGCCAACTGCCATCCGGCCGGCGATATCCCTACGCAGGGCGACGAAATGAGCCCGCATACGCAGGGTATTACTCGCGGCAAAGAAGGTAAGGGCGTTTACGGGCAGACCTGCACGACCTGTCATCAAAGAGAAAACCTTGCCGGCGAGCACATGCCGCCCGGCACCTCAAAAGATTGGCACATGCCGCCCGCCGACCAAAAGATGGTTTTTCAAGGACTGACGAACGGGCAGCTTTGCCGCAATTTTAAGGACCCATCAAAAAACGGCGGCTTTAAAACGCTGGCCGGTGCAATGGAGCACATTCAGAAAAAGGACCCGCTCGTCACTTGGGCGTGGGACCCGGGAAATGGCCGGACACTTCCGCCGATGAGCTTTGAAGCATTTGCGGCAAAGGTGCAGGAATGGGTGGACAACGGCGGAGCGTGCCCGGATTAAAATAATGAAAGTGGTATTTAAAAATGCGTGGGGTTATCAGGGCGATGCCATGAACCTCCCGGTCGCAGACGTTGAGTCCGCAATCTCTTTTTACGTCGATGTCATGGGTTTCGATATTCTCTCGCGAAGCGATTTGCCGAATAAGTCGGCGGTGCTGGGCCGCGATGATGTGAAGATTGCCATCGCCGAAAACGGTCGTGATCCGGAACAGGACGGATGTGCTTTCGAAGTCGACAGTGCCGAAGCCGCATTTGCGGAATTCAAAGCCAGCGGACTGGATAAAAAGGCTGCCGAATTCAAGACCGAGAACAACCACGGTGCTACGTGGAAGGTATTTTACGTCGTCGCACCGGACGGGCTCTGCTATTGGCTAGGCGAAAAACAGAGCCAGGCGACTCTCTAAAACCAAACCTACTTCTTGATTCGTTCTCGTCCTGTTTTGTCTAAAGAAATTCAACAAATAATCAACGCTCTCGACCAATTGCCGGATAGCGAAAGTGCCGTCCTTGCGACGGTGGTTGACGTGCGCGGTTCGGGTTATCGACTGCCCGGAGCAAGGATGCTGATATTAGAAAACGGCGACACTTTCGGAATGGTGTCGGGCGGATGCCTTGAGGCAGACGTGCTCGAACGCGCTAAAAACGTCTTGAAAAGCGGGCGGCCAGAGGTTTTTATATACGACACGACGAATGATGAGAACTCGGTTTTTAGTCTGAATATGGGCTGCCGGGGCGTGATACGGATTTTGCTCGAGCCGATAAGAAAGAACAATCACTTGTTGGACGTGCTGTGTAAGATCGGTGTTGAACGGCGGCGGCAGGTCATTGCTACGCTGATTTCGGCTCATTCCGAAATCGACGTACAGATGGGCGGACGGGTTTTCAGTAAGGGCTCCGATACATTTGAATTTGAGAATCTACCTCCGGTATTGCACGATCATGTTGAGATTCTCGATAATTGCAAAGCATTTTTCTCGTCAGGCCTGCACTATGATTTTCGCACCTTCGAACTGCCGGAAGGCTCGTTCGAATTTGCCTTCGAAAACATCGAGCCGCCGCTTTCGCTGCTGCTCTTTGGCGCCGGAGCCGACGCCATGCCGCTGGCCAGGATCGTCTCCGAACTCGGCTGGCAGGTTTCGGTTTTCGATCACCGGCCTGCGTATTTGACGAGCGAAAGATTTCCCGCGGCGACAAGTTTGGTATCGCGTGGAGTTGAAAACACGGCGTTTACGTTCGCTTCGGACGCCGGAACGGCGGCGGCTATCATGACGCACAATTACGAGCGTGATACGGAGATACTTCCGCTGCTGCTGAAATCGGATGTGTTTTATGTCGGTGCGCTCGGGCCGAAACGCCGCACCGAACAGCTTCTCGGCGAACTCGCGGCGGGCGGCGAGAATTTCACCGAAGCGCAGCTTACGAAACTATTCGCTCCCGCCGGCTTGGACATCGGCGCTGACACGCCCGAGGCCATCGCCCTGTCGATAATCGCCGAAATCCAAAGCGTGATGAAGGCCCGCAGCGGCGGCCACCTCCGCGACCGGAAGGGTTCGATCTATGGCCGGAAGTAAAGAGTTGAATGTTGGCGGTTTGCTGTTGGCGGCAGGCGGTTCCTCACGTTTGGGGCAGCCGAAACAGCTTCTCGAATTCAAAGGCAAAACATTGCTGCGACACGCCGCCGAAGCGATGGCCGAATCATACTGCGACCCGGTCGTTGTTGTTCTTGGAGCGGAAACTGAAATGTCCGCAGTGGAGATAGGAAGCCTTTCGGTCGTTCAGTGTCTTAACGAGGACTGGCAATCGGGAATGAGCTCGTCAATAAGAATCGGGCTCGCAATGTTGTTGGAACTCGCACCGGAAATCGACGCCGTGCTCGTTTCACTTTGTGATCAACCCTTTGTCACGACTGAAATGCTGAACCGTTTTGGCGAGAAATTCGCCACGACGAACGCGGCTCTAATCGCGGCAGCTTACAACCGCGTTACCGGGGTTCCCGCGTTGTTCTCGAGTGAAATCTTTGACGAATTGTCGCACCTCGACGGCGATAAGGGAGCAAGAGATCTCATCCGCAGCCGCTTCGATGTTGAGACCATCGATCTGCCTGAGGCGGCTTTCGATATCGATACACCGGAAGACACGGCGAGCCTTCGGAGCTAATCTCTAACACGCAGTGAGGAAAGAAAATTCCCGTTAGACGTGCGGCCTCGGTCTTTATTAGCGTCCCAGCCCGATGACCCGATGGCCCGCTGCCGCTTCAGAGGATAGTGTCCTAGGACACTATCCTTCAGATCGGTCTATTGACAAAATCGATAAATTATGATTTGATTATCGTATTGCACATCTGGGTCCTTGTCAGTGATGAGTGGCTTAAATTTACGGTGGCAATGAGGAAAAATATGACAAATCAAACAGCCGTGCGTGGGCACGGTCCTATCGCACTCTCTTTCCATTCAATCAGAAATATTAGTTGTCCTGAGGATAAGGGCAACAACAGAACTGTATTGTCAGGAAAGGCACCTATAACTTCAATAATAGACATTCCAACTGACGAGAATGTTCGCGACTATCTTTTGGAAGCAGAAGGTCGTAAACGAAAACGTCCAAGCGGCGTGCACATCGCCATAAAGGATACACTCAAGAACAATCCCGAAAACTTTTCGGTTTTGAACGGCGGCGTTACGATTGTCGCGAAGTCTTACGAAATTGACGAGACAAGAAAGGTCGTGATTCTATCAACACCAAGCATTATTAATGGTTCGCAAACTCAAGGCGTCATTCGAGACTATGTCAAAGAATGCGCCGAACAAGGTCAACCTACACCATATGCTCATGTCACATTTGAGATTTTGGTGACCGAGGATGACGAGCTTGTGGCCGAAACGTCAATTGCTCGAAATTTCCAAAATGACGTTATGACCATTTCAATTGCTGGGCGTTTAGGCCAGTTGGAAGAGTTAAGCAACGCTCTGGAGGAACAAAAACCTGGCGCCAAACTTCAAAAATCGGAAACACAGCTTTCTGACGACTATGAAAAGACAGAGCGAATTATACAGGTAATTACGGCACTAACGCCTGCCGAGCTTTGGGTTCCACGTCCTAAGGATGGCGAAATGCCTAACAAGGTATTCGCTTACAGCGGAAAGGCAAAGTGTTTGAAACTTTTCCAGGATATTCACGAAAAGGCCGTGAAGTCTGATGAGCCCGAACATGAGTCGTACAAAGAACTTTATCAGTTCTATTTAGACGTCGTCGGTCAAGCTGTCGACCTTCATGAAAAGTGGAAAAAGCATAGCGGCTTTAAGGGAAGCGGACTCAAGGTAGGGTTTAGGCGTGACTCTCAAGGTAATATTCTTGAGGTTCCCGACGGAATCGTTTTTCCAGTGCTAGCTGCTCTTTCTGCCTTTGCCAAGAAAGTTGACGGCAAGTGGCGAATTGTTCCCCCCAGAAACTTCAGGGATGAGGATTTGATTGCAGCGGTGAAGCCCGCCTTTATAGAAATGGCAAGTTCTAACCCTCAAACAATGGGCAAAAGTAGGGCATGTTATGCACAGTTACATCAGATAACAAGCCTTTACAAGAAGCTTTCTGATTAATCGAATACACAAATCTAGATTTGGCACCGCGTCGGGCTATGACGCGGTGCCTTTTTCTTCATCACGCTTTTGGATGAGCTTTATCATAAACCTCGATCATCTTTTCCATCGAAACCTGCGTGTAAATCTGCGTTGTTGAGAGGAGGGCGTGGCCGAGGAGTTCCTGGATGTCGCGGAGGTCGGCTCCCTGGTCGAGCAGGTGCGTCGCGAAAGAATGGCGCAGGCTGTGCGGTGAGATGTTGTGAATGTCGGCACAGAGTTTTATGTATTTGTCGATCAGCCGGCCGACGCTGCGGGTCGTCAGCCGAGTTCCCTGGTAATTTAGAAAAACGGCCTGCGGGTCGCGCATCGCGGGCGGGCAATTATTTAGAAATACCGGCCGAGTTTCGGCGAGGTAATGCATCAACGCTTGCAGCGACGGCTCGCCAAAGGGGACGATACGCTGCTTTTTTCGTTTGCCGGTGACGCGGACGAGCTTTTCGCGGAAATCGATGTCCTTCAGGTTGATGCTGACAAGCTCGCCGACGCGGATGCCGGTTGCGTAGAGAAATTCGATAATCGCCCGGTCGCGGCGGCCGAGATCGGTGTTGAGATCGGGCGTTTCGATAAACCGGACGGCGTCTTCCATCGAAAGATGGTTGGGCAGCTTTCGCTCGATCTTCGGCGTAGCGACCAGCTTTGCCGGGTTCGTTTCAACAACTCCTTCGCGAACGAGAAACTGGAAAAATGTCCGCAAACTCGCCAATTTTCTGGCTATCGACGTTTTCTTATGATCGTTGTGCAGCGACGCCATCCATTCGCGGATCGTCAGCCGGTCTATGTTTGATATCGGAACATCTTCACGCTTTTCGATCCCGCACAAAAATGCGCGAAACTGCCCCAGATCGCTCGCGTAATTCCGCAGCGTATGCGGGCTCATGTTCCGCTCGTAGGTGAGGTGTTCGAAGAATTGATTTAGATGCTGAGACAGCATAATGGTGAATTGTGAATGGTGAGTGGTGAATTCTCAACTCATAGTTTCATCATTCACCGTTCACCATTCATCATTTGCGTGGAACATAGTAGCCCTTTCGTGTGCGGACATCCGCGTTTGGCTTGGTCGTTACGCTGAGCGAAATCTCGCGAAAGGCACCGCGATGCGCGCTTTCGTTTTCAGGGTAGTAGCTCAGTATATATTGCTGCGAAAGCTCGGCGGAGATCTGGCGAAATGCTTCATCGAGTTCTTTTTCGTCGATGGGCGAATAGACTTTTCCGCCCGTCTGATTCGCAACCTCGATCATGCGGCGTTCGGCGGCGAGTTGGCGGATATTTGCGTTACCGCCGCGCGATCCCGTTCGTTTAAAATTCTCAAAATCGGTCGTTTTCACGACGTACACCTGGCAATTTGAAAGCTGAAGCGATTTCAATGCCTCGTCAAGCGTCGAATCGCTGGAGGTGTCGTCACCGTCCGAAACGATCACAACGACGCGTCTGCCCTGCACCTCGCTGAGGTATTCGGCGGAAAGTATGATGCCGTCCAGAAGAGCGGTCGCACCGATGGGCGGCGGGAACGATTCGATGGCACGATTCAACAGGCCGACGTCAGATGTAAACCGCTGCTCGATGCGGGTCGAAGTAGAAACGCTGAACAGTGCCGCGAGATCCTTGTCGGGGCGAAGAATGCGGTTGAAAAATTTTACAGCCGCCTTTGTTTCGAATTCGCGGGCGATCAGCACACTCGACGAATTGTCGAAAAGCATCGCCATGCGTATCGGCGATTCGGAACGCGATAGATCCGTAATCTCGACCGCCTTACCGTTGATCTTCAATTCAAAATCGGCGAGTTTTAGATTCGTTATCGCACGGCCGTTTATGTCCAGGACTGAAACCGGTATCGGGACAAGCGTCGAATCAACCTTTATCACGTCTGGGTCGCTAAGTTTTGGTGTCGGCGTCGGACCGGGAACTTCATCCGGGCGTTGAGTAGGATTGTATTTAACGATCTTCTGCGTGGTCTTCGGTGACGGTGACGGATTCTCTGGCGGCTTGATGCGGCCGGATTGGGCCGCAGACGACACAGCCAACAGCAAAATTGTAGCGATAATAGAATTCATTAAAAATGCGTGCAGGCTCCATTTCTTTGATTGCAAAATCGCGGAATTATATGCCTACACTAAAATTAACTTCACCGCCGCGAACAGCAGCACCGCCGCCAGAACACGGCGCAAGGTGAGAGAATCAAACCGTTTAGCCCCCAGCGTCGATCCAATTATACCGCCGATCACCGCCGCTCCGATCCAAAACCATACATTAGACGGCAAAACAGATACCTGTTGATAGTTGCCGAGCAGCCCGGCGGCCGAATTCACCAATATGAATAACGCGGAAACACCAGCCGCCACACGCGTTTCCGACCAATGCATCAACAGCAGGATCGGCGTAAGAAAAATACCGCCACCGACACCTACAAGGCCGGACAGCAAACCGATGATCGCTCCGATCAAAAGACAGATTAGGATTGGCGGCTCTTTTACCTGATTATCGCCCTTCAGATTGATAGCCAGCCGGGTAGCCGCCAACGCCAGCACTACACCCAACACGATCTTATAAACATTTGTCGGCAAATGGATCATCCCGCCGACAAACGCCATCGGTATTGACGTTGCGGCGAACGGAAGGAAGATCCGCCACGAAAAATAACCGGCGCGATAAAACTGGATAGTCCCGATCGAGGCCACAAACAAATTCAACACCAAAGCCGTCGGCCGCGTCACCTCCGGCGCGACCGCCAAAAACGCCATCACCGCCAAATACCCCGACGCCCCGCCATGCCCGACCGAGGAATAGAGGACGGCGACGATGAAGATGGCAAGGATGATAAGAAGTGCGGTTGGTTCCATCAATTACTTTTGTCGTCGTAAGATCTTAGTTCTTTTTCTGCTCTTCGTTTGGACAAGTAGCCCACCACTGGACCAGACCCCAAAACAACCGCGATTATTAACGCAATAATGAAGCATTCTCAAGAGTTGCGAAGAACTTAACGCCAGGGAAAAATGCCATCATATTTGCTCTTCAGTCTTAGTCGCCAACGGCGACAGATATTAAAGCCTAGGGTGCAGTGAGCGGAGTGAACGGAACCCTAGGAAACGACACGCAATAAAACCAGTCGCTGAAAGCGACGCACAAATCAGTCCCAGCAATATCGCTCGTCTAACTCCACTTCGTATCGTTGGCACAATCCTCGAAATTCATCTTCGTACGACTGATTCTTCTCCAAATGATGCTCCTTTTGATTTCGAATGTACCTAGAAACATCCAGAATTTGGGATTGTCCGATCGAAAATGCGCCGTAACCGCGTTGCCAATAGAACTTACTATTTCCGGGAAATTTTCTCTTTATCCAGAGCGAACTATCGCGTTTTATATGGCCGATCAGTTCGCCGATATCGACTCGTCCAATCGAGATCAGCAGGTGAATATGATTCGCCGTCCCGTTGCCGATGATCAACCGGCCGCCTATAGCAGTCACAATCCCGCTTATGTATTTGAAGAGTTCCGGCTCGATCTCTGGCGAAATTAGGTCAACGCGGTCTTTCGTTGAAAAGACAATGTGAACGATGATCTTGACTAATGACTGAGGCATATTATGCGTCGCCTTCAGCGACAGGATTGTTTGTATTCGATTCCTAGGGTTCCGCTTCGCTGCACCCTAGGCTTTAATATGCGTCGCCGTTGGCGACAGGATTGTTAGCCACCCATCCCAATCAACCAACGCCTGCTCTACCTGAATCCCATGCCGCTCCCGTTTATTGCGGTGTTTTTTACGGAGTTCGACGGGCAATTCCTGCAATAGGCCGAAAGTAATATTCACCGGTTGAAAATTCTTAGTTTCGACATTTGAAACGTAACGGCATAAGGCTCCGATCGCCGATGTTTGTGGAGCGGTTATCATCGGCTGATCTCGCAAAACACGGACGGCATTTATTCCGGCCAGCCAGCCGGTCGCGACCGATTCGACGTAGCCTTCGACACCCGTGATCTGGCCGGCGAAGAAGAGGCGTGGGTTTGTACGTGTCTCTAAAGACTCATTTATAATCTTTGGCGAGTTGATGAACGTATTGCGATGTATCTGGCCGAACTGCAAGAACTCGGCGTTCTCAAGGCCCGGGATGAGCTTCAAAACCCTCGCCTGCTCGCCGTATCGCAAATGGTTTTGGAATCCGACTAGGCCGTAGGCGTCAGCCATAAGATTCTCCTGCCGAAGCTGGACGCACGCCCACGGCTCGCGGCCGGTTTTCGGGTCGGGCAGGCCGCGAGGTTTCATTGGACCGTAACGCAAAGTATCGACGCCCCGGCGGGCGGCCTCCTCGATAGGCAGGCACGATTCAAACCATTTGGTATCTTCGAAACGTTTTAGCGGTACGGATTTGGCGCCCACAAGCTCGGTGTAAAACACGTCATATTGCTCCGGCGACATTGGGCAATTTATGTAATCGTCGCCGCCTTTGCCGTAGCGGGCCGCCTTGAACGCGACACGCATATCTATCGAATCCGCCGCGACTATCGGTGCAATCGCGTCATAAAAATAGAGCTGGTCGTCGCCCGTAAACCGCATTATCTCGGCGGTCAAGGCCTCGGACGTCAGCGGGCCCGTGGCGATGATTGTCACGCCATCTGCCGGAATTTCCTTCACCTCTTGGCGGACGATCTCGATATTCGGATGGGCTTCGACGCGTTCGGTAATTAGCTCGGCAAATTTTATCCGATCAACCGAGAGTGCCGCACCCGCAGGGACCTTTGTCGCCGCGGCCGCTTCCATCACAAGCGAACGCCCGCGACGCAGCTCTTCCTTTAATAGATAAGGAGCCGACCCTGGTTCGTCCGTCTTTAGCGAATTCGAGCAGACGATCTCAGCCAGCTTGTCCGTCCGGTGGGCAGGCGTCTGCTGCACCGGCCGCATCTCAAACAGCCTAACGCTCACGCCCATCTCCGCCGCCTGCCATGCAGCTTCAACCCCGGCGAGACCGCCGCCTATTACATTGATAAATTTCGTCACCGGACGATTATAGATGAAAAGACATTCGAATTCACCGGACAACAATAGCCGCACAGAATTTTGTAACGATTTGAAAGACCAAAACGTCTAACTTTTATGTCACGAAACACACTTTCGCGGTGTTTCCCTTTTGCTACGACAAGAAAGGAACGCCGGACATTTTTTTTGTCCGATGTCTGATTATCTGCGGTGTTCAAGCTTTATCACACTGCAAAATTCCCACTTTCACCACGGATTTCCGGCGGTTTCTCACAATCGCGCTTTCCAGCACGTCTTCTTTTTCTACAATTAGCTTTACCCCAAGGAGGAAAAATTCAATGAAAAAGGTTGTCCTGACTGTAATTTTTGCCGTTATTGCCGGTTTGTCGATCTCCGCTCAGACGGGCGGTTCAAGTCGTACCCGAAAGGCACCGGCTATTCGGAATGACACTCAGCCCTCTAAAACTCAGCCGGGCCTCGGCGATGCAAATGCGATCCCGCCACCGCCGCCTTCGCGCAAGGTAAAGGAAGAGGAAGAGGTCATCACGGTCGAGACCAATCTCGTCACCACGCCGGTTTCGGTGATGGACCGCAACGGGCGGTTTATCCCCGGGCTGAGGAAAAAGGACTTTAAGATATCCGAGAACGGCGTGCCGCAAACGATCACGTATTTTCAATCCGAAGAGCAGCCGTTTACGGTCGTTCTGATGATCGACACAAGCCCCTCGACCAAATATCAGATCGACCAGATACACTTTGCTGCACTGACCTTCGTCAACCAGCTTCGGCCTGCCGACAAGGTTATGGTGGTCGCCTTTGACCAGCGGACCAAGCTCCTGTGCGAACCCACCTCGGACCGGCAAACGCTCTACTCCGCGATTTATAAAGCCAATTTCGGCAGCGGTACGAGCCTTTATGACGCGGTCGATGCGATCGCAAGTCTCGATCTGGTGAACACACCGGGCCGCAAGGCTGTAGTTCTGTTTACCGACGGTGTCGATACGACATCGCGGCGTGCGAGTTATGAGAGTACGATCGCGGCGGTCGAGGAAGTCGATGCTTTGTTCTATCCGATCCGCTACAACACGCTGACGGCGTCCGGCGTGGTCTCCGCAACGACTGGAGCACCGGCCCAACTGCCGCCTGATGTCGGTGCACTTCTGGCAGCAAGAGGAATCGCTATCGACCCGCGTGCATTCAGGACCAGCGCTGGCAGGGGCCAAAGCCCCGCCGAGTATGCCATCGGAAAAACCTACCTTGAAACGCTTGCCACCAACAGCGGCGGCCGTATGTTCGAGGCCGACACGCTGACGAATCTCGAAGCCTCGTTCGCCGGTATCGCCGGAGAGCTGAGACAGCGTTATTCGATAGGGTACTACGGGAAAACGGACAGCCCGCCGGGCGAGCGAAAAAAGATAAAGATACAGGTGGCACGGCCAAAAGCCGTCGTCCGCGCAAAAACGAATTATGTAGTTAAACAGAAAAGAAAAGCCCCGGCAGAGACTTCGCCTTCCGGGCTTAGGAGTTAGCCACTATATAATTAAAAAAGGACGGCCATAGACCGTCCGCTTAATGACTTATTTTACTGAAGCGCTAGCTTACGCTAACGCTAACACGCTTCTTCGCCGCATAGATCCGGGCCATTGCTCGGCAGTTGTCGAATACTCTTGAACTGAACAGCCCTGAGCCGGGCGGGTCGACCTCCACGAGCTCGCTGGCACGGCCCGCCTTGATTAGCCAGCCTGCCGCCGCAGCCCCGTTGAAGTCATACGTCGGAACCCAACCTACCTCGATCGGTCCTAGTCCGCCCGAATCCGTCAATCCGAATTGAATCAAAAGTTCGTCAACCTCGCCATCGGCTAGCTCCGGGGCTATATTCCACGACGTCATTTTCTTTAGTTTGTCTTTTGGTGATTCCATTGTTTTGTAAATCGTCAATCGTTAATCGTAAATAGTAAGAAGTCGCATCGCGTTTCGAATTCGTGAATCGTGATCCGTATCTCTTACGAATTACGAATCACGATTCACGATTTACGAATTACGCTTTGTTCGCGATCAGCTCTGCCAGCGCTGTCGGCCTGACGACTTTCGCTCCGTAAACGTGCAATCCCTTTACCGCGTCGCCGAAGCGTTTTTCGGGCTGGTAGGTTTGCAGATCGACGATCTGTTCCACATAAGCGGTTGCGATCGAATGTCCGGCGATTATCTTGTATTTCGTCGTCGTCGTATTCGGTACGTTGTTCGATTTGAGAATGCGGAAACCCGCCGCCTCGCCGACCTCGCCGTTCGCAAGCACCGAATCACTGCGGGGCGTCCCCGCTTTGATAAACCGCTCGTCCTTGAGCAGCAGCCCGTGAAACCACGCCGGCACGATAACAAACCGGCCGTCTATCGGAGTGTCCGATTCGTCCAAAAGCACGCCGAGATCCACCAGGTATTCATAGGCATCGTCCTTCGTCGGTACTTTCGGAGTAGCAATCGAGCCGATCTTATTGCCGGCCACGACCGCCGTGTCCATGACACCTGCGAGAAATGCGTCGGCCTTTTCGCGCAATGCCCACGCCGATCGCCGCATTGCCTCGTCCAGAACATTGACGTTCTGCTGAGCGCGGTCGACGCTATCGACATAGAAATTGAAGTACTTCGATTGATTGATCAGCAGCGATTGATCGGAATCGGTCAAAATCTCCGGGTCGGTGATGTCCGTGTTCTTTGTGTAATCGCCGATTGTAACGTCGCCGATAGACGCGATCTTGACCGTATTGCCGGCCTCGCGGATATCGCCTTCATAATCGCGATTACACACGTTCGTTTGTCCGTAAACAAGAGATTTCTCCAATGCCGTGAGCAGCCGGGCCGCCCAAACTGTCGGTATAAATGTTAGTGACATAGTTCTCCTAATTTAGTGAATAGTGAAAAGTGGAAGATCAGCGGTCGCTGATAGCACGCCGCACGTCGTCCCAGTTGAGTTTTTGGATCTGTGCGGGCGTCATTTTCGAAAGTCCTTCGGCGGACAACAGATGCGATGACGCGAGCGTTCCCGCTCCGCCGTCGATAGATGCGTCCGGTTTTTGAATGCCGAATTGATCAGGGAATTTGCGCTTGAGATTCTCGACCAAAGCAGCGATGTTTTGTACCTTGCCGTCTTCAGCGAACTGAAGGTCATCTTTAGCGGCGGCGAACAGAAGCTCCGTCGATCTTGCACCTGCTTCGATCAAGAATCGTGAAAGCTCATCGCGTGCGTCGCGCATTCGAATTGTCTTTTGCAGTGCGATGTTCTCCGTCCTTAGTTTTTCAATTTCAGGATCGTTTATGGTGTCGGGTGATGGTGCCGAAGGCGTTTCGTCCTCTGCCTTCGGCTCCGTGAATTGCTCTTTTTGTGGTTGTACGTTGTTCATACAACGTGGAGATTAACGACCGCACGACACAATTGGAATACTGATTTTGACGATACGAATGATAGGTATGAAAGGAACGATGCGAATGATTTGCACGATTTGGATGATATGCAAGGCAAGTCCGTAATCTCATTCAATCGCTGCTGCCGCTTCCCTTTGTTATCGATTCTTTATATCTGCCGTTCCTTCATCCAAACTTCTCACCCATTGCGTAAAAGAATCCTCGAATACAAGCCACCCGATTGCGGTTGGCCCACAGCCAACCGTTTCGAATGTTCCGTCTTCGCATAACTTGATCAGCGTCTGCCGCGAAGGCGGCGGGATGATGATGCGATGCTTCGTTATTAGCCTCTCGATCTCGGATAACCTTATCTTTGTCCGCGGCCTAAAATCAAATGTTTGTTTTATCTCAGTCGTCTTCATAACTTTTCTCCTCTAACGATGACATCAGGAACGAGCACCTTACGTATCTTTCTTATCGTCCAAATCATTCCTATCATTCGTTTCATTCCTATCTTCAAAATCATCATATTTCTCCCAAATTACCATATGTTTCCGGGACTGAATGACCTAGCCTGCATATGGCCGGACGGTATGTAAGCGGCGAGAATAGCAGTAAGAACACTGTCGCCCAGTATCGTCCGTCCGTTTCACAGTATCACACGTATATTTTATATGCAAGAAATAGTTTCATCCATGAAACACGGAGAGAAGATGGCATTTACTGAGATTGACAAGCTAAAGGCAATGGGGATAGTTCATATTTTCGAAACCTCGCGACCGTTCGGCGACTACGCGGCCTACGCGGTTCTCAACGACGGTGCGGGTGTTTCGTACGGCATAAATCAATTCACGCACCGGTCAGGTTCGCTCTACGACGTGATCATGCGTTACCTCGCCGCCGGCGGACAGGCCGGCAAAGCAGTGTTCGAAGAAAACAGCGCCGTCCTCAGGTCGGCATCGGCAAACGCGATCCGCATTGCGGCGGCAAACAAACAGTTTGAAAAGGCTTTGAAAGCAGCGGCCGTGACGGGTGAAATGCGGTCGGCACAAAATGCGGTTGCGTTTGAACGATATCTGCGACCGGCGATCTCGGCGTGCGAGGGCTCGGAATTTGTGACGCCGCTTTCGCTGGCGGTCATTTACGATTCGATCAATCACGGTTCTTGGGAGCGCATTCGCGATTATGTAGCAATTCCCGGCTCCGCAAATATCTCGCGTCTCACTTTCGAAAAAACCTGGATCGGCGAGTATGTCCGCAAACGCCATCAATGGCTGCGAAGCGTTCCGCGTCTCAGATCGACCGCTTATCGCACCGCTTTCTTCTTAGATCAAATCGCCCAACGCAACTGGGATCTTGACCTGCCATTTTTCGTCCACGGCGTGGCTCTCACTAACAAGCATTTTCAACCGGCGGAAATCACAGCCGTTGTTCAAAGTCCGCAAAGCAGCCCCGTCACAATCCCACCTCAAACCCTGCCGGAACCTTCCACCGACGATCGCCTGCCCGAGCGGGCGATCCCCGCCAAATCTGCGGAGCGTCTGGACAACGTGCAGGAAAACGTTGATGCGGCTGCGGCGACTTACGATCAGATCGAGGCGATCGTCCGCACCGTCCTTACGCGCACCGACGCCGCGAAGTCCCTCTGGACAACAGTTATCGGAACGATCTGGCAAACCGCATGGGCGGTCGTCTCATTTTTGATCGGTCTGCCAAAAGAAGTTTGGCTGGTCGTCACACTTATCGTCGCCGCCCTGATGCTCTTTTATCTGTACCGGCAGTTCGCACTTGGAAAGATCCGTGAAACCTCCGGCTTGCGGAGCGTAAATTTCCTTAACCAATATTCCGATCACACGGAGAAAAAATATGAATGACATTAAAAATATTCTCATCGCCTGGATAAGCTCGTCATCTTCGATCCTGACGGCGATTGAATCGAAGACCGTTATCACCATCGTGTCGGCAATAGTTCTGCCGATTTTATTCTTCACCATCGGCAAAACAATCGATGTGCTGCTCCAGATCTATTTTCGAAACCGCACCGAAAAGCGGCAGGAGGAGGACAAATGACGTTCACGCTTAAACACAAAATATACGCTGCTTTGATCGCCGTGTCGGCAATATCGGCGGGGATCGCCGCCGGTTCGATGTGGTCGAATCACAAGATCGCCAAACTCGAACGCTCGGCTGCGGCGGCAAAACAGGACGCTGACATTATCGAGAGCGGTTCGCGCGAACTCGAGCAAAAAGCCGCGGAGTATTTACAGAAGATCGAGTATCTCGAAACATCGCTGACCGAAATAGAAACGATAGCAAGGAAACAAGATGAAAAACTTAAAGAACTGGCAAACGATACAAATACTGCTCGCGACGGCGTTCGCCGTGCTCGCACTGTCCGCTCAATCGAAAGCACAAGCGCCGAACTCTGCACCAAACTCGCCGAACTCGGCCACCCCTGCGAATAAAGCGTCGGAACGCAGGCCGTCGGAACGCAGGCTCCCAGCCTGCACGCACCCAACGCAGGCAGGGTGCCTGCGTTCCGACAAAAACATTATCAACGCCTGCGCCGCTGCCGTCGATGAATTAGCAAAGACGCGGCTGCTCGCCGATGCGTTGGAGCGGGAAAACAAACTGCTCAAGGAAAGGCTCGAAACTGAGAAGCAGAGCGTGGTTTTGCTAAGTGAATTGAGCAAAACGCGCAAAAGCGAAAACGAGGCCTTACGCACGGCGATTGCGGCAAAAAACGAAACGATTGCCGCGAAGGACCTTGTGATCGCCGGGCAGGACAAACTCGTCGAAGCATTAAAGCAAAAGAAAACATCGCCGTGGAAGCGGCTCGGCGATGTGCTGCTCGGAGCCGCCGTTTTCGCAATACTGAAATGAACACCAATCCAACCACGGACAACAACGAACCACAAGAGTCCTTTGTCGATCGCGGCATCGCCCGGCGAGAATTCGATCCCGCCGAGATTGACGATGCTAAAAGCCTTTTCCTCGAACACGGCCCGGCTAAATGCAGCCTGATCGTTCAGGAGATGCGGCGGCGCGGCTGGCTTAGTTTTGTTCTTTCGGAACTTGCCGGTAGCGACAATAAGAACATGTCAGGACTAATCGCCGGATTAAAATGGGATTCTGAGAGGTTAAATCAAGCCAGAGAGCCAATAAATGAAGCGAATGAGCAATTAAACAGCCCTAAAACGACGTTAAAAACCAAGAGTCGTTTGCGGCGACTGAGCTTTAAGGGCTGGCTAAAGAAAACGACGCCAAAATGGAACTGGGATTGGAAATATCAAAACCTCATATACCGGCATCTCGACCGGATCACTCGAAAAGAGTCTACACGGCTGATGATCTTCCTTCCGCCCCGTCACGGAAAAAGCGAGCTTGTGACGATACGCTACGCGGCGTGGCGGCTTGAAAACGAACCTCAAACCCGAATAATAATCGGCGGTTACAACCAAAAGCTCTCAAACCGCTTTTCGAGAAACGTCCGGCGCATCGTCGGAAACGAATGCGAGCTTTCAATCGAACGCAACGCGGCCGACGAATGGGAAACACAATCAGGCGGCGGCTTGTGCGCCATCGGGGTCGGCGCGGGAATAACCGGTTTCGGCGCAGACCTTATAATAGTCGACGACCCGATCCGTGGCCGGGCCGACGCCGAAAGCTCGAACAATCGCGACCGTATCGGGGAGTGGTTCAACGACGATCTTCATACACGGCTGGAGCCGGGCGGTTCGATCATTTTGATCCAAACGCGGTGGCACGAGGACGATCTGGCCGGGCGCCTAAAGAAGGATATGAATGAAGGCGGCGAGCAATGGGACATCATCAGCCTCCCCGCGCTGGCCGAAGAAAACGATCCGCTAACACGCCCGGAAGGCGCGGCGCTGTGCCGGGCCCGGTTCGACGAAACGGCTCTGCTAAAGAAGAAACGGCAGCTTGGTTCTTATTCTTTCAATTCACTTTATCAGCAAAGGCCGGTTCCGCCGGGCGGTGCGGCGTTCAAGCGCGAATGGTTTACCCGTATCGTCGATCACGCGCCGGAAGGTTTGCGGTGGTGTCGCGGATACGACCTTGCTGTATCGACAAAAACCTCGGCGGACTTTACCGCAAGCTTTCGATGCGCGCTCGACCGTAAAACAGGCGACCTTTATATCGCGGACGGTTTTCGAAAAAGGATCGAGTTTCCCGACCAGCGGCGCTATATCGTCGAACGCATTCGGGAGGAACGGAACACCGAGCACGGTATTGAAGAGGCTTTGCACGGACAGGCATTCGTTCAGGAACTCTGGCGGGAAACGAGCCTCAGCCGCTTTGCCTTTCGCGGCGTACGCGTCTCGGGCGACAAACTCACACGCTCGCTCTCATGGGCAAACCGCGCCGAGGCCGGAAAGGTCGTGCTGGTACGCGGCCCTTGGATAGACGAGTTTATCGAGGAAGTCTGCCAGTTTCCAAATGCCAAACACGACGATCAGGTCGATGCCGTAAGCCTGGCCGTAAATATGATCGAAACGAGGAAATATGCAGCGTTTGGGTGTTGACATATTCGAATCGTTAAGCAGAAAGGAGATCGGGACCGATATTTCGTTATGCCAAAAGTTGTGCCGCGTATTCCAAGACGAGTCCTGCGCGTATTTGAATCGAAACCTGTGCTCCGTTTACTGCGCCCATTGACCCAAACGACATGCCTGGGTTTGTCACGGTCACGGCGATGTGTCCATTCAATTCCTTGGCTTCGAAGTTCCTTAGGGATTGCACAACCACTGTTTCAATGAAGCCGCATTCAATTGTTGTCATCCCGCCGCCGGGAATCGTTTTGCAATGCTCGATTATTTGACGCACATCGCCTGTTAATTGAGCAATCATATGCTTTAAGCTTACCCCGATTGTATATTCCTTCTCGAACTTAATTACATTTGCAGCCAGTTCGTCAAATGAAGTCTTCAACTGCCCTTTTCCACCGACCGCTGACTGTAAGGATTGAAATGCGAATTGTAGTTGACTCGATTCGCTGGCGAGTGCTGCATTTAGATTATTCAGAGGCGATGGAAGACTCGAAGGTGTCATCCCCGAATGGCATAACGGCAATGTTGGTATCTCTGGTCCGGTCCCACGCAGATTGATGACATTGCGTACCCAAACGGCCCCCAACTCAAAATTAATCCAGTTGCGTTTTACAGAAATTGGACTGATCAAATAGATTGCGCCTATGCACGACACAAGCCCATCTTCAATCCGCTTCAGGAAGTTCGATCCCGCAGGAATGCTTAAGCCGTCGGAGGAAACGAATATGTCGACGAAACCGCTGAACTCAGTAGTTAGCGCGTCCCTAATAATGACTGCTAAAGATTTCTCCTCGTGGATATGCGAAAGAAAAATTATCTTGTCTGTCATCGTATTATTCCACTGGACTGAGTTAATAAAACTATTCGGACAAAAGAGTTGGCTGCTCAATCGTCGTTCCCTTTCTGGCCTTTTTAGTAACTTCCTCCATACATGGAAGCGACATCCAGAGATTCGTCTAGAATTGGCTGAACGGTCGACCGATCCTGTTATAAGTCATTTAGGCTTCGTTCGGACCTTTAACGGATTAGGATTGAGCTGTTCAGGGCCAGTAGGCAACGCAAGAATTTCTGTAGTGGTGAGCTCGCGGGCTACCACTATAAGCCTTTCTGTTTCCTCGCCGCGACGTTGATTCAACCATTCTACCCACCGCATGCAAAGCTTTTGAGCCGCACTTGCGACGTCTATGGAAATAGCAGTAGCGGTCAACGTACCTGAGGAAACACATGTGACTTGACGTTCACCTATGCCCGACTCGGAGTGTCCGACATAGACGGCGTGCGTCTCCTGCCGATTGACTGGATGAGCGACGTGTTTGCTCCGAATTTCAATCAGGTCGGTGTGAAGTTCAAGTTCTGCGACGGTCACATCGGGCAGCCCCTCAATGTTAAGCCGAGCGCGGACGCCGGGGCCAAATGAACGACCGTAACGGATTACGGCAGCCGAAGCCAACGCGTCAAGGAGTAAAAAGTCCTTTGAATTGAACTCCTTAATGAAGCGATCGAAAAAATCATACGCATTCCACATGTCCTCATACTGACCTTCGACGTCAATGAGCGACGTTTCGACAGTAGGTCGCCAGCGTGAGTATAAAAGGGAAGACATTATTTCGAGTGACCTCTAACTTATGATCGAGGGAGCCATTGCAGAGCACCTTTCTGAACTGCCAGTGAGCTATATCGACTGCGCGGTTTGGACGTGATTATCCTAGCGAACGGCGGGTCGATATAACAAAGATCAACCTTCTCATCGCGGATAAACTTCCGCATCACGTCAAGGTTGTCACCGTAAATGAACTTATTCATTGCGAGGTAAATTACATTAATTATTACAGACAAAAGTTTGCCGGGCAAAACGTTAAAGTATTTGCCCGACAAACTGAAATACAACCGTTACAACTTAGTTTGCTATTGCTTCATGATCGGTGTGCCCTGGCCGGCGATCAATTTCCATTTGCCGCCGATTTTGGCAAACACGTCGGTCCAGCGATATTGGCCGCTTATGTCCGTAGTCTTGTACATCCCCTTGTCCGTGGTCGTATAAGTTACGATTGCCGTATTGCCGAACATATGAACTTTCATCCCGTCGATTTTCGTCGATTCGATCTTCAGATCGCCCGATTTGAACATGGCCATACTCTCGGCTTTGTTCATCAGCATGCCGCCCGGATCAGAAAAAACCGAGTTGGCGTCAGAATACTTATCCCATACAGAAGTATCACCTTTGACGATGGCATCCGCCATCTCCTGTTCCATTTTCATCAAGGTTTGCTCGGTGGTCATTTTCTGACCGTAGGCAAGCGAGCCAAACAACATTACAAACGCAATTGCAAGACATAGATTTTTCATTTTGATTTCTCCTTATCCAAAATTCGCCTCAATTTACTCTCTTTGGCCAACGAAGTCAATGAAATTCAGCCTGTGCTGCACGTCCCTTTCTCGATCAACTTTTGCTGTGTTTGGAATCAGACAGCCGGTCGATGGAGCAAATATCAAGCGCGCTAGTCGCGGATAACTTCCGCATTACATCCCAAAAAGGAACAAAAAACTATGAACATACAAATTGAACAAGCAATCGAACAATTTCGAACTAACACACAGCGTTATTCAAAAAGCGAACGCTATTACCGCGGCGAGCACAATCTTTCCTTTGCGTCCGAGAAGTTCCAAAACACTTTCGGTTCGCTGTTTCGGGAATTTGCGATGAACCTGTGTCCGGCGATATGCGATGCGGTCAAGGACAAGTTGAAGGTTACGGGATTCGGCGTGGATGCAGTCGGCGCTCCGCGTGTCAGTAGCCCGACTGTTAAGGAGGGAGCCCTTGCTAACGCGCGGGCTACCGACACCTTGCGTTACGCCGCAGACCGAATCTGGCAGAACAACCGAATGGCGACTCGCTCAGGCGAAATCCACAAGGAAGCTTTGAAAAATGGCGACGCCTACGCAATCGTCTGGCCGAACGTGGACGGCGAAGTGACGATCTATCCGCACAAAGCCGCCAATATCGCCATTGCGTACGATGAAGAATCGCCCGGCAAGATCCTTTGGGCAGCTAAATATTGGCGGACGGCGGACAAACACACGCGGCTCAATCTCTTTTACCCGGATCGTATCGAGAAATATATTACGGCAAAGCAAAGCGAAGGCATTCTGCCGGAAGCAAAGGAGTTTGTGCCTTTTGGAACGCACTCGGCCGGAACGCAGGCACCCTTGCCTGCAAACGCCGGAAACGGCTTAAAAGCGTTGCGTGCTTCCAACGTAATGCAGGCTGGGAGCCTGCATTCCAACGTGATTCCAAATCCGTACGGCATTGTTCCCGTCTTTCATTTTGCTAATAACGCCGACATCGGCACGCCTGGCCAATCGGAGCTTGAAGCGGCGATCCCAGTGCAGGACGGCTTGAATAAATCGGTTCTGGATATGCTTGTTGCGATGGAATTCTCGGCGTATCGCCAGCGTTGGGCGGCCGGAATCGAGATCGCATACGACAAGGAAGGCAAAACGATCGCGCCTTTCAAAGCCGGTATCGATCACATCTGGATCTCGGAAAACCCAAACGCCCGCTTCGGCGATTTCGATACTACGAATCTCGACCAGTTTTTGAAGGTAAAGGACAGCTTCCGCATCGATATGGCAAGCGTCACCGGAACGCCGCTTTATTATCTTATGCCGCAAACCAAAGGATTTCCGAGCGGTGAATCCCTGCGAAAAGCCGAAACGCGGTTCATCGCCAAAGTCCGCGACCGTCAGGAATCCTTCGGCCAAACATGGAGCGATCTGATTGCGTTCGCACTTATGCTCGACGGACACGGCAAAAGCACCCGATTAATCACCAATTGGGAAGATCCGTCACCGATGTCCGACCGCGAGGTGCTGGAAAATATTCTGATCAAGAAGAATATCGGAATATCCGTCGAACAGGCGTTGACCGAAGCGGGTTATGGTGAAGTCGATATTCGAACAATGACGCATGGTTAAGTAAGGGCGGAAAACGCGACCGTTAGGGAGCGTGCATCAGGAACTGGACACTCTTGCACGCTCGTTCACACTCGCGTTTCTGCCCGTACGGCATATCGAGAAACTAGCCATGCAACGATCGAAAGCCACGACGGTGATTCTGAACCGATAGGCCGCAGCGGCAAAATGAAATGTATCGACTCCGGAGGAATTGCCTCTCAAAATTCTGCAGGCAACTCCCGGCGGCCGCTTACCATCTAGAGAATTTACTGATTACTCGGGCGCCCACACGCCATAATTCCAAAACACGGAGACTTATTCCATTTTCCCTTTCTGCTGGGAAAGTTTCTGCATGCGATCCCAGCTTAACGTTTAAAGTTTTTCGTAAGAATTCACATATGAACATTGGTAATTCCTGTATTAAAGGATTTTTATTCTTTTGCGTCATCTCACTCACCTCAATCTCAGTTTTTGCTCAGGATACGAAGACAAGATCGGACCTTTCGAGATCCTTCGAGAGCTTTGATCTGGTTCGCGTCGCCAAGACGCAAACGAACGAATCGGAACGCAAGCTAAATCTGCAGGCGGCCGGACGCAGTTTTGAACTCAACGTCATTGCCAACGATCTTTTCTCGGATCGCTATCGGGCGGAAGACACGCAAACCGTCGGTGACGTGCAGCTCGATAAGCCGCAGGTTAATACGTTTAAGGGCAAAGTAGCGGGAGAGGATAATTCGGAGGTCCGGCTAACGATTGAAGGCAACAGCATTGTCGGCTTCTTCGATGCCGGCGGCGACCGTTTTTTTGTCGAACCAGCCAGACGATATTCCGATTCCGCTAAAGCGGACCAGTCGGTCGTTTATCGTGAAAAAGACGCTCTTAACCAAGAAACTTTCTACTGCGCGGCCGATTTACCCGGAAGTATCGCGTATGGATCGACCGCGGTAACTGCCGATCCGGCGGCTGCCGTTCTGGCATCTCGGCGTATGGAAATAGCGACCGAAGCCGATTTTGAGTACGTCAACTTAGTCGGCGGCGCGGCGGCGGCGAATAGCCAGACCGCGAGCATTCTTAATATGGTCGAAGGTACATACGCCGCCGAACTCGACCTTTCGATCAGCATCGTGTTCCAACATACGTGGTCAAGCCCGGACCCATTTGCCGGAGCCAATAACTCAGTCATATTGAACAGCTTTCGAAGCTATTGGAATTCAACTTATCCAAATTCGAGCGTTCCGCGCGATACGGCCCATCTTTTTTCAGCAAAATCGAACATACTTTCCGCCGGAATTGCGTACGTCGGCACGGTTTGCAACAGTCCAACCGCGTCGTATGGCGTAAGCGGTTACGTAAACTGGGCTCCGGGCAAATATCTCATCCCCGCCCATGAACTTGGCCATAACCTTGGCGCAAACCACGCCGAAACAGCACAGGGCTGCGGAAACACGATAATGAATGCGTTTCTAAGCGGTTCTGCACAACTGACGTTTTGTTCGTTTTCACGCACCGAAATAACAACATTCATTTCCGGCAGCGGAAGCTGCCTGACGGGCGGTCCGGGACCAACTCCGACGCCGACTCCTACCCCGACACCAACACCATTCCCTACACCGACGCCGGCTCCTACGCCTACGCCAAATCCAACTCCAACGCCAAATCCGACACCGTTTCCGACACCAACACCGGGCGGAACACCCGCTCCGACACCGAAACCGAGGACGACACCGACTCCAGGGGTCACACCTACTCCTTTTCCGACTCCCGTTCCAACTCCAACTCCAACTCCGTTCCCGACGCCTACACCGGGCCCAACGCCAACCCCGGCACCAACACCAACGCCGGCACCGACTCCAAGCCCGACCCCGGGACCAACACCCAGACCGCGAATATTCGGAGCGTTCAACGTAATCAAGCACGGCGCTCCGTTATCGGACACGCCGGCAATCGTTCCTTTCGATTTCGGTGTGAACGGTAAAACCTCGGCAGACGCCGATGCTGCAGCTTCGGATCCGTTTTCAATTGCCGATTCGCTTCTCTTTTGGCTTGACGCCGCATCAAACGAGACGACGATAATGGGGGACCTGAATGACAAATTATTCGGCGACGCCCAGAGCGTTAGCTGAAAATCCTGAACGGGCTGAGTCTACTGATGAGAACGCACAGCATGGCTAAATGACCGAAAGCAGAACGTCACGAGCGGGATCGAACTTTAAAGTTTGATCCCGCTCATTTCTATTGGATGCACACCGCTGCCGTTCTCGCGGCGACGCAAGGTCCCGTCTACCCACCACAGGCCGGTTAGATTAGGACGGACGTGGTTCCGGGCGAGGCAAGACCGTTCTTTGCCATTCCGCAAAGGCGCCTTTCAGCTTTTGAAATAATTCCGGCTTCGACCGCTTAAAATCTGACTGCTCCCGTTCATCGACTGCGAGGTCGAAAAGATATTCCTGGCCGTTAAAATTGAGATATTTCCAGTTACCGCTCCGCACCGCTGCGTCAGTGCCCGAACCATGGCGCCAAAAAAGTGTCCGGTCGGTATCCGAGCGTTTGCCGTTCATCAGTGGCAGCATATCAATGCCATCCAATGGATAAGCCGGATCAGGGTTTGCCCCCGCGACAGCTAGCATAGTGGCGGTCCAATCCATCGTAATGGCAACTTGATTCGTTGAGCGCCCCGCGGCGATCACACCCGGCCATCGCACGATTGCCGGCACTCGAATTCCGCCCTCGTACAACTGAAATTTCTGACCCGTAAACGGCCAATTATAAGAAAATCGCTCACCTCCGTTGTCGCTGGTAAATATTACGAGCGTATTTCGCTCCAATCCCGAGCGTTTAAGTGCCCGCAATACATGCCCAACGCCGTCGTCGAGACGCCTCACCATCGCGGCGTAGGTCTTTAACGAACCGCCAGCGGTGAAACCGGCATAACCAAGGCCGATTGCCGAAGCTGTTTTTGCGTCTCCCGGCCCTTCCCAGGGCCAATGTGGAGCGGTGTAATGCAGGCTTAGATAGAACGGGCGCTCATGCCGGGCGGATATAAACTCGACGGCGCGGTTCGTCAAAAGGTCCGTCATATAACCGATGCGCTCTACCGGCGTTTCATCTTCGAAAAGGTCGTTTTCGCCCGCCGTGTCCTTGTGCGTAAAAAAGCCGGCGCCTCCGCTAAGGATACCGAAGAATTTATCGAACCCATGGTGGTTCGGCCCGAATCTTGGCAAATATCCTAAGTGCCATTTGCCAACAAGGGCTGTTTCGTAGCCGTTCTTTTTTATTAATGACGAAAGCGTAGGGTGATCCGGTGCAAGACCAAGCGTTTCCACACCCTGCCCCAGATCTTTTCTCGCCCTGAGCGGCTCCTGCAGGCCGACCGGCGTGCGGGCGGGATAACGGCCGGTCATTAACCCGCATCGCGTGGGCGTACATAAGGGCGATGCCGAGTAGGCATTTGTGAACCGAATTCCCTGACGGGCCAACGCATCGAGATTCGGTGTCGAATAATCAGGCCGCCCATAACAACTCAGGTCGCCCCACCCAAGATCATCAGCCAAAATAAATACTATGTTGGGCTTTTTCGCGGTCTTATTTGAGGCGTGGACAGAGGAACCGATCGCCCCTGACAATACAGCTCCTCCTACAAATTCGCGGCGGGAAATCGTTGAAGGTTTTGGCATAGTTATTCCGGTTTCGCGCGTGCTGAATTCGTAATCCGCACGGTGTTTATTTGGTTTTTTCTGGTCGAAATATCAAGTGCGGACAAACAATATCACGTTTTCAGACTTGATGAAACGTCTTTCCGTGCTAGGCCTCTATCTAGAGAGCCGGGTTTGGAAATCGCCCTTTCTTCTATATTCCGTACGCTTCGTAGACCAGCAGGCGATCTTTTATAATCGACTCCGGAATACCTTCGTCGTCCGTGAGTTCGTTTACGTGTCTGCATTCAATCCATCTTTTCGGGATGATCGCACAGAGCGCAAAGGCGTCCGCTTCGGCTTCCTTCCGCGTCTTTTTGCCGACGCCGTGAAAGTTAGCGGTGACGCCTGTATCCGGGGCATGCATCAGGTAATGGGCAAATTCGTGGAACATCACAAAAAGCTTTTTGTCGGTCCGCAGTCGGCTGTTGATAGCGATGTAATGGCGGCCGAGCAGGCAGTAGTAAAAGCCGCTGACTCGTAACGGCATCTCCTGAACTTTGACCTTGTGCCGTCTGCATAAACGGTAGAAATCGTCCTGGGTCAGAGGTTTCTCGTTCCAGCCGCAGTGCAGGCCTGAGATTTTGTCGAGAAGGAAAAGCATTGTTATGGGAGTGTGCGTTTTAACTTAATCGCGTAGCACATCGTATCACAGATGCAACACGTCAGGTAAAAAAGGGTTCTACTTTTTCTTCAATGTACGGTCAATTACCTTTTTCGCGTCGCGGACAGCATCAAGCTTTTCATCAGCCGTAAAACTCTCCCAGCCTTGAAAAAATACTACGCCGAAATCCTTCGGGTAATCGCGGTTTTCGTGCTTGAACCATTCATTCATCACCCGCTGCGGGTCGCCGAGCGTGGAAATGGCCAATTCGACATCGAACACAGGCAATTCATCAACAACGCCCAGATCTATTGGCCCGGCGATGCCGCGTTCGGTAAGCATCCGGTCAACTATCCCTGTGATTCTCTCTTCAAGCAGACTGTCCAGATCAATCGGCCGCGTTCCGCTAAGGAACATTGGGCCCGTACCCGTCAGGAGCCAGGTGAGCGACACGTGTGTTTGATTCGCAATCTTTATCAACACATCAGGAGCCGGCATGCGGCCCTGAAAATAATTGCGAATCGTCGCGTGAGGAACATCGATCTGACGGGCAATGTCCGCCATCGAAACAAAATCAAAAGCCTGTCTGAGCCGTTCGGTAAATTCTTTGCCCATAACTAAGTAAAACAATCGTTGTTTTATTACTGCTCAAGATAATACTGTGTAAACCGATCTATTTCCAAACCCTACTGCTTGATTTTGTGCCTATTACGTAAGATTTTCTGACCAATGTGTCGGGTATTTAGTCATACGTCAGGATCAAGCGACCATGTCGCAGGTTGCGTGCGGTAGTCTTCGCCGGAAATAACACAGGAAGTAATCACCCGAAGTAAAGCAGGAGGCTGAACGTCTAATACTTGACATAAACAAGCCCGGACGAGTATATTTTGAAATTCGGCCTTACAGCCGTCCGGCAATATTCTGCACAAAGCGCAGGTGTGCCGCTCCTAAGATAAGCCGTCCTAGCTCAGTTGGTAGAGCATTCGATTCGTAATCGAAAGGTCGTCGGTTCGACTCCGATGGACGGCTCCATTTTAATTTCAATAAATACAGTAGTTTACAGTTACGAAAAGCTAGCCTCATCCGTCGGCTTTCTAATCTGGCGCGCCAATGGTGCGCTCCGATGGTGGTCTGATACGTTCTATTTGCGGAAAATTCGACCGGATTGCGGTATCATCTCGCCTGGTGTAATAGTAGAAAGATGAAACGAGCAGAAGCTGGCCTAAAGATCGTTGATATCAACGATATTCGAAACATTAACCAGACCGTGCTTCTGCATCTCATTCGCGAACGGCAACCCATCTCGCGCGTTCAGATCGCAAATATTACTGGCCTTCGCCCGGGTACGATATCAACGATCGTGAACCGCCTTATCCGCAAAGGGGTCATTTACGAGGGAGCCGAAGGGCCATCGAGTGGCGGGCGAAAACCGACATACCTTTACATCAACAGCGAGAACGCGTACGTGCTTGCCATTGATCTGGGCGTGCGCGAAACCGTCTATGCGGTCAGCGATTTTAACGGCCGGATATTGAAACAGAAGGCCTTGGTTACCGAAGCGAATCCGATCACGTTCCTTGATAAACTGGCCGCCGAGATTGAGACTACGGTGACGAAAGACTATCCACGCGTCAAATTTGCCGGCGTCGGCGTAAGCTCGCCTGGCTTGATAATACGTGAAACCGGCGAGATCGCCGTTTCCCCTAATCTTGGGTGGAACAACCTCCCGGTCAAGAAGATCCTCGAGGAAAAACTCAAGCTGCCCGTTTTTGTCGAAAACGACGCCAACGCCGCAGCCTTCTCCGAACTGTGGTACGGGCCGCTTGATGAGATCAAGGTAAAAACGCTTCTTTATATTCTAGTGGTTGACGGTCTGGGCACCGGGCTGATCATCAACGGCGAACTTCATGTCGGCTCAAAGATCGGGATGGGCGGCTTTGGGCATATGTGCATCGAACCAAACGGCGAGCTCTGCTCTTGCGGCCGCAAAGGATGTTGGGAAACCCTGGCGTCCGAAAGCGCGACTGTTGCCCGATATCACCGGCTGATGAGTAACAAGAGCGGCTCGACCACTTCGTCGATAATGGACATCATCTCTTACGCAAATGACGGTGACGAAAAAGCCATCGCCGCCCTGACCGCGACTGCCGAATATCTTGGTGACGGTATCGCAAATCTCGCCCACGGGCTAAGCCCTGAGATAGTTGTTGTCGGCGGCGATATCTCAACCGCATGGAACTTCCTCGGCCCTGTGATTACTGAGAAGGTGAAGAGCCGCTACATCATTCCCGATCTCGCACGGATCGAAATCCGGCCTGGCAGCGTTCAGCGGCCAAGTCTATTTGGAGCCATTCCCGTTGCCCTTCAGCATTTCTTTTGACCGTCGATCAGTTCTTGAAAATCGGATAATTGGTCTCACCAATCTATCAATTAGGAAGAGATGCCGGAGATTTTAATTCACGCCGAAAAATCCTGTCAAAAGTCAGAAAAGAATTGACAAACGATATTTCCGATGATACAAATACTTAATCAATAGCCAAAATAAAGTTTTTAGCCTTTGGCGATTCTAATATTTCGAATAACAAAATGGTTTAGAAATACACTGTAAAAGAGTGACTTAGCGGTCATCGCTTCTAACTCTTTCTTACACCTTGCTAAAAACAAAGGTTGAGCTTATGGAGCTTTCTCTTGTTGACCAGATAATTGTCGTCCTGTACCTCGCTACGATCATGGCGATCGGCTTTGCTATGAAACGCAAGGCGGCAAAGGGCATGTCTTCTTATTTTCTCGGCGGTCGTCAATTGCCGTGGTGGGCGTTGGCAATGTCGGGTTCGTCCAGTTATTTCGACATAACGGGCACGATGTGGATCGTTTCGACCTTCATCGCGTTGGGCCTTAAAGGAATGTGGGTTCACATGCTTTGGGGGTTTCCGATAACGGCTTTCTACCTTGCATACATGGGCAAATGGATACGCCGGTCGGACGCGATGACCGGGGCCGAATGGATGAAGACCCGTTTTGGCAGCGGAAAGGCCGGAGACATCGCTAGATTTTCGTACACGTTATTTGCGATCCTGACGATCTGCGCTCTGCTCGGTTACGGCGCGATCGGCATGGGCAAATTCGGTTCTATATTCTTGCCGTTCTCGCCCACGACCTGTGCGTTCCTGATCTTGGGAGTGACCGGCGCCTATGTTGTGCTAGGCGGTTTTCACGGGATCGTCCGAGTCGAAATAGTGCAGACGATCGTCCTGAGTGCAGGCGCCATAGTTTTTGCGATCATCGGATATACCCATTTCAACAGTGCGGAATTCGCGGCGAAGATACCCGCGGGTTGGGGCGACATTTGGCCATCCGTCCGCCCCGAAGCATTTCAAGGTCTCGTCTCAGGCGGAACAGATTATTCGCTATTCGGAGCCCTCGTCGCGGTTTGGGTGGCGAAAGGATTGCTGCTCTGTCTCAGCGGCCCGGAACAGCTTTACGATTTCCAGCGTTTTCTAGCCGCGAAGGACGAACGCGATGCGTCAAAGCTTGGAGCTCTTTGGGGTGCGATCCACACGGTTCGTTGGTGTTTCGCAATGGCTATTGCAGTCATGGCGATCATGGGAATCGGCAATGTTGCCCTTGATGCACAACTTCGTGCCGACCCGGAAACAGCGTTGCCGCTGATCATCGGATCCATGCTGCCAGTGGGCGTGGTGGGTTTTATGCTGGCGGCGTTACTATCCGGTTTTCTAGCGACATTCAGCTCGACCGTAAACGGCGGTGCCGCATATCTCGTCAAAGACATTTATCAGCGCTATATCAATCCCGAGGCTGACAACAAGAAGCTCGTTCGCGTCAGTTACGTTTCGTCCGCGTTGCTGATCCTTACCGGCCTTATCATTTCTATTTTCGGCACATCGATAAACACCGCATTTCTTTGGATCTTCGGAACGCTCGCTGCCGGTATTTTGCCGCCGAATGTGCTGCGTTGGTACTGGTGGAGGTTGAATGGCCAAGGTTACGCCGCGGGAGTATTCGGCGGAATGGCGTTGTCGCTCGGACAGGTATTTTTCGACCAGTTCGTCTTCGATTCGCCCCTCCCGCTTTATATCGGATTCCCGGTGATAGCTATTGCTTCGACGCTTCTCACGATCGCCGTTTCGATGCTGACACCGGCGACAGATTCGACAACGCTCAAGAATTTTTATCGCAAGGTTCAGCCGACAGGATTTTGGTCGCCGGTTAAACGCGAGCTGCTTGAGGACGATCCCGGATTCAAGAAACAGCTTTCATTCTCGGTCGAGTTTTTCAACACGGTCGTTGCAATGATCGGCATTACAGCTCTGTATGTCTCGATGCTCTATCTCGTGCTGCATCGGCTTGAAATCGGGTTCGGATTACTTGCGGTCACGCTTGTCACCATTGTGATCCTCTACTTCAGTTGGTACAAAACGCTGCCGCCGCCGTCATCCGAATCTAATTACCTCGACGGGCAAAATGAAGGCGAAACTGCCGCGACGGAGGCTGCATGAGGTTTGACGGGAAAACGGTCGTCGTAACCGGCGGTGCGTTAGGCATCGGGCGTGCCGCGGTCGAAATATTCGCGACGCGCGGAGCCTCGGTTTTGATCATCGATTGGGATGAAGTTGCGGGCAGCGAACTTGAAACATCGATCATTGCGGATGGCGGCAAAGCAATGTTTCGAAAAGCCGACGTTTCCAAATTTGATGTCGTTAAATCGGCTGTCGAAGATGCGTTTGCGGAATTTGGATCCATAGATTCGCTGGTCGTCAGTGCGGGAATTCAGCGATACGGAACTGCTTTGACGACCGACGATGCGCAGTGGGATGAAGTGATCGGCGTTAACTTGAAAGGCGCGTGGAACGCTGCACGGGCGACGCTTCCGTACATTCAAAAACAAGGTGGTTCTATCGTCAATGTTTCGTCCGTTCAGGCCTTGGCGAGTCAGCAGAATGTTTTGGCATACACGGTCAGCAAGCATGGGCTGCTTGGGCTGACGCGTTCGATGGCGATGGATTTTGCAAAAGAGAATATTCGCGTTAACGCGGTATGTCCGGGGACGGTCGATACGCCGATGCTCAAGTGGGCGGCATCGCTCGACCCGAATCCGCAATCCGTTTATGACGCTTGCAACGCGATGCACCCGCTTGGACGAATCGCCCAACCGCGAGAGATCGGCGAGGTTGTCGCGTTCCTTGCACACGAAAATTCGTCGTTTGTTACAGGTTCAGTTTGGACAGCCGATGGCGGACTATTGACGCAGATCGGCGGTGTTCCGCAAACATCGTAGAGAGAGGAGTAAGAATATGAGTAACGCAGCCGCAGAAGGAGGCCACGCACCGACAACGCCATATCATCCGCCGCCGGGTCTGAACGCCGCAATCCATGCGGTTCCTCTTGTTCAGGCAAACAAGACACCTGCTCGCGTCGGTTATCTGACGAACTACAGCTTCCACATCTGGTATCAGATAGTAATTGAGGTGATGAAAAGACGCGGCGCCCAATACGGCATCGAAATAGATATTTTGGACGCCGGGCTCTCGGTCGAGAATCAGATCGCGCAGGCTCGGGAAATGGCCGCTCGCGTTGACGCAATTGTCTTTACACCTGCTAATACGGAGGGCCTCGAAGAGGTTCTAAAGATCTGTGCAGACGCCAATGTGCCGGTCATCGTCGAGGCGAATCCGGTCAAAGGAATGTCAACGATGGTCGCGATCTGCGATTACGATGCGGGCTTCGATCTAGGCGTGTGGGTAGGTGAGAATGTGAAAAAGGCCGACGGCTCGCCGCTCAGAATTCTCGATGTTGGACTGCCGTGGCTTCGCCCATGTTTGCTTCGGAGCGAAGGCTTTGTCGAAGGCGTGCGCAGCATTCAACCGGATGCGGTCCTGACTGCCTCTATAAACGGTGAAGCCACTCCGTCAATTGCTCAAAAGATCGCCGCTGAAACGCTGAAAGATAAAGGCGATGTCGATGTCATTTTCGCGATGGACGACGAGACGGCACAGGGCGCGTACAACGGCTATCTTGAAGCGGGATTCGACGCGGGCACAGTGACGGTTGCGGGCTTCGGACTATCCGGAGAACACGAAAAAGATTGGATGATGCGCGGCGAAGCGTTAAAAGTGAGTCAGGGAATGTTCCCTGAATACGTCGGACTTCGCTGCATCGACAGCATCGTAAAACATTTTGACGGACAGACCGTCCTGAAACGCGACGTTACGCCGACGGTCTCATTGACCGCGGACAATCTAGAAAAATACTACCCAAAAAAGGACGGCGTTTGGACGCCTGACCTTGAGGCGATAGCTGCCATCCCGACAAAGGGCGATTGTACAAAAGTCTAAGGGAAAAGTTCGAAAATATTTTGGAGGATCTAATGACAAATCCAGCAGTAAATTTCATAAAACGAGCGGCCTCCCTCATGGTGATCGCAATCATTTTTGCCGTTACGGCTTTCGCACAGTCGAACACCGGCTCTATCACGGGCGTTATCACCGACCAAAACGGTGCGGTGGTCCCCAATGCGTCGGTGACTGTTACGAATCAAGGTACCAACGAAAAGCGCACGGTTCAGGCCGATGCTGAAGGCCGCTACGACATCCCGTCGCTTCCGACCGGCATCTATACTATCGAGGCGTCAGGATCGGGATTTTCCGCCACCAGCGTCAAAGACTTGCGCCTGGCCGTAGGTGATCGGGCGCGGGCGGACATTACTATGGCGGCGGGCGGCGTTGCGGCCGTTGTCGAGGTGGTCGATTCAACCCGAACCGATACTGAAACCTCGACGATCGGCGACACGATCAACGCTGAACGGATTCAGAACAATCCGGTCAATGGGCGAGATTTTACAGGGCTGCTTGCGACCGTTCCGGGATCCGTCCAGAGTACTAATCAGTTTCAGACAAGCATTAACGGTATTCCGTCCACGTTCGGTGGTGCAAGCGTACTTGTCGATGGCATAGACGCTGGCCGCATTGACTTGAACGGCACATCGAACGTGCTCGGGCGAATAGAATCACGCGTAAACCGTGTGAGCATGGACAGTATTCAGGAGATTCAGGTCCTGGAGCAGAACTATTCAGCCCAGTACGGCGATGCCTTGAGCGCGGTCATCAATCCGATCACAAAGTCGGGAACGAACAACATACATGGAAGTGTCTTCGATTACTTCAGAAATGAGAAACTTGACGCAAATGACTTCTTTAATAATGCTTCCGGCTTTCCGCGGTCGCATTTTCGTCTCAACCAGTTTGGCGGCAACGTCAGCGGGCCGATAATAGAGGATAAGCTGTTCTTTTTCGCGAACTATGAGGGTGTCAGACAGACACGCGGTCAGCTATTCACGTCGCTTACTCCGACACAGGCATTCAGGTCCGGAATAGCTGCCGCACTCGTTCCCGTCGTCGCGACCCTGCCGCTTCCAACCGCACCGTTCAGGTTTCCGGGCGCCCCGGCTCCAAGCACGGACGTCGGGCTTTTTTCTATCCAGAAAGATGGAAAACTGCGTGAGGATACGGGATCGGTTAAGATCGACTGGCAGCAATCCGATTCCAGCCGCTTCTCCGTTCGATATAACATAAACGATTCCAAGACGACAACCCCTTACGGCGTCGGGACCGATCAACAGGCAGACGGCACCCTGCGCGTGCAGCTTTTTAAGCTTTCGCACAACTACGCGTTTTCGAGCAATATCGTTAACGAAGCGGCATTCGGAATAAACAATAACGAAACAAACCCGACCGGTGGCCCGTCGCCGTTTCCTATCTTTAGCTTCTTGTTTGCCGATTCGGCAATTGCGGGGATCGGGCCGGCGCAGTTTGACCAGTTCCGGACTGGCACTGTTTATCAATTTCTCGATACGGTGAGTCTAGTACGGGGAAATCACTACTTTAAGGCGGGCGTCGATATTCGGCTAAACCGAAGATCGGCTGAATCCAAAACGCAGACGACGCTCCAGTTTGCCTCTTTGGCCGATTTCCGAACCAACTCTCCTTTCATTATATCGACCGGTGGTAATCCGCTGCTTCATTTCGCGAATGAGAACTTCGGGCTTTTCGTTCAGGATGATTGGAAATTGCATCCCAGAATTTCTTTGAATCTCGGGCTTAGATATGACGTCAGCACGGTAAGCCGCGAAAGGGACGGCTTTCTTCAGAATTTCGACCTCAATACACTGACCGTTACACCGCGTGGTCAAAAGGTCCACGATATGGACACAGACAATTTTGGTCCTCGTTTCGGTTTTGCGGTGGACGTGTTCGGAAATAGGCAGACGGTCGTTCGCGGAGGCTACGGAATCTTTTACAACCGGGAACTCCCCGCCAGCTGGGGATCGCCTCAGGCCAACTCGTTCCCATCATCGAGCATAAGCATCGGGGACCTTTTCGGTTTCGGTAATTGTCCGGTGGCTCCGGCAACCTTTGGATTTCCGGTTAACCCAGCCATCTTTGCCGGCTGCGGAACCTCGGCCAAGTTTGCGATCGAACGCGACATTCAAACAGCGATGGCACAACAGTGGTCACTGAATGTGCAGCAGGACCTGAAATTCGGGGTTTTGCAGGTCGGCTATGTTGGAAATCACGTCACGCATCTTCTGACTGACGGCGTAGTTTCTCCGCGAAATCTGAATAGGGCAGATATTGATTTCTTCGGTTTCAATCTTAGACGTCGCCCACAATTCGGCGATATCTTCCTTGTTGGTTCTTATCCTCAGTCTAATTACAATGCTCTGCAGGCAACGTTTAAGCGCAATCTTTCTACGGGTCTGCAATTCAACTTTAACTATACGTGGTCGCATACGATCGACGATGTGGTTGGATTCTTTAAAGACTATCAGGACGAGTTCAACACAAGGGGCGAGCGGGCAAGCAGCGACCAGGACGTACGTCACAATTTTACCTTTGACACCAGCTACAATCTCCCGGTCAGATCTGTCTGGACCGGAGCACCAAGGTGGATCGCTGACGGGTGGCAGATCTCGACCATATCTCAGTTCCGAACGGCCTTGCCGGTGAATGTTACAAAGCAAGGAGGAGTTTTCGGCGGATTTTCCTTCCGGCCGAACATAGTACCCGGCGTTTCGACGAGATGTCCGAGCTTCCGCGTCCCCGAGTGCCAGTACAATGCGGCTGCATTTACCGACCCCGGCGTTAACGTGCCTGGAAATACCCCTCGTAACTTTTTACGCGGACGCCCGTTTGGCCAGGTAGATTTTTCCGTGGCTAAGAACACGAAAATCACCGAGAACACGTCGCTACAGCTTAGAATGGACGTATTCAACCTGTTCAATTTTGTAAACTTCGCCGATCCCTCGGGCGGCCTTACACCGGGAGCGACACCTAACTCCCTTCAACCAACTGCGTTTTTCGGAAGGAGTGTTTCGACGGTTGGCAACCAGCTCGGTGGCCTGTTGGGTTTTGGTGGGCCGCGGCAGATACAACTTTCGGCTAGATTCAGCTTTTAGGTCATTCAGAACTAGGTCAGGGAAGGTATGAGGCTAAAGAGAAACATCGTTGTGACGGCATTTGTCTTTGGCCTAATGCTTTCCCTCACCTCGTTTGGTCAGGGAAAGCTTCCTGTCAGCCAGATAAAAACGATCTACATAATCCCTTCGTCGCACTACGATTTCGGTTTTGTCGAGCCGCCGAACGCTATTCGAGAGCGGGCGGCGAGGCACATTGATCAGGTAATTCGTGTTGCCGAGGAGAACAAGGATTTTCGCTGGACGATCGAGAGTATCTGGCAGGTAAACGAATGGCTGAAGCGGCAGAAAAAGCCTTCGTCGGTGTTGCCGAAGGACAAGGAGAAGATCGCGCGGCTGATGAACTTGATCAAGTCAGGGCGAATCGTTTTGTCGACCGCATGGGGCAGCATGCACACGGATTACATGGGTGCGGAAGAGCTGAACCGGTTAGTTTATGACTATGTTCAGCTTGAAAAGGCGTACGGCATTAAGTCCGAAGTAGCCTACATGAACGACGTGCCCGGGCACCCGATGTCGGTAGCGTCGATGCTGGCGGCGAGCGGCACGAAATACATGGTTACGGGAGCGAACACATTTATCGGAAACGCGACCGACCTGGCTCCGGGCAAGGTGCCGTTTTATTGGGAAGCGCCTGACGGAAACAAGGTGCTGTTGTGGATCAGCCAGGGAAACCGTGGAGCCTACGTCGAGGCTTTCACGCAATACTATCTCGACCCTTATTCGGTTGACCCCTACACCGACCGCAAGCCGTTTGACATGTTCAACCCCGAGCTCGCAGGGAAAAAATCCGATATAGAAATGATGGAGATCGGCGTCACCGATCTGCTAAACAATTACAACAACGCGGGCTACAAGTACGACGCCGTGATGACGATGTACGCTCATGATTTTCTCGAACCGGACCTGGTCCTGAATCTTGAGCGTGCCGTTAAACTATGGAATTCGAAACATGACGAGGTGAAGCTGAAGATCGCTACCTCGCCTGAATTCTTTAAATACATCGAGAGCAAATACGCGTCGCAGATTCCGACATACCGCGGCGAGTGGTCCGGATTGTGGTCTGAGGCGAAAACGGCGTCACCGCGTATCAGTGCACTCGGCCGTTACGCACATGACCATGCACCAGCGGCCGAAACGCTGTGGAGTGCGATCGGAATGACGCGAAAGCTGCCTGTGCCGGTTGGCAATTTCGCCCGGGTTTACGATCTGATGTTCACGTACGACGAGCACAGCGGAGCCGGTAACACAGGCTGGCCGCAGCTCAACAGCAGCGAGCCGTTAAATCAGCAGAATCGGGAATACGTCGAAATTACACAGGAAGCAAAGGCTGAGACGGACAGGTTGTTCGACGCGGGTATGAGCATTTTGGCTGACCCGTCCCGGTTTGAAGACCGCAGGCCCGCTGCGAATTCTAACAGCTTTCCGGTCGTGGTCTACAACGGCCTGTCATGGGACAGAACCGATGTCGTCAGGCTGGCTTCGCCGTCGAAAGGATCGCGAATCACTGCAATTCGGGCCGCATCGGGTGCTCCGGTGGTTTTCGACATCGATGACGAAGGGAATGCAATTTTTGTCGCCAAGAATATCCCTTCAATGGGATACGTCTCGTACGTAGTTACTACGACTCCGGGCACGGCCGTAACCACTTTGAAGACTGTCCCGGGAGCAACGGCGGACAACGCGAAATTCACGGTTCAGCTCAACCAGGACGGAACGGTGAAAAGCATCCGTGATAAGACGGCGAATCGTGAACTGGTGAACGCCAACGGTGAGCGGTCGTTCAATGACCTGCTTCGCGTAGAGGGGCCGGACGCTTCAAAAGTTATCTACCCCGTCGCACCGAAGATAACAGTGAAGAAAGGCTCACAAATGACCGAGATCACGGTAATGCGTGAAAGATCTTCGTTCCCTCTGACGCGGATTGCAATCTACAACGACCTCGACCGCGTCGAACTCCGTAACGAACTCGACCCGAAGCTGATGCCGTTCGTCGGCGGAAACAACAACTGGCACGACTCATATTATTTTGCGTTCCCTTTCAACATTTCGAACGATGGCCTGAAGGTGATGCGCGGCGGGCATCGGTGGTTTGACCGCCTGCCGGATGATTACCTTCCGGGCGCCCGGCGTGATTCTGTGTCGACGCAGCATCTGATCGGCCTTACGGACGGAAAGGCGTCGGCGCTGCTGGCACACAGACAAGCTTTTCACTGGGTCTATTCCGGCTTTGTTTCGACAAAGGTGCGGGCAAAAGAGGCTCAAGCAGAGTTTCCGGCAATATATACAGGGAAGTTTCCGCTTCCGGAAGCGACGCTATACTCTCGTGCCGTCCGCCAGGGAGTTCAGGCGGATACGCACGACTTGAGCATAATCAATATCGCGTCCGTCGAGCCGGGGATCGAAGAGAACATGGTTTTCGAATATGCCTTCTCGGCTGCCGGCGTGTTTGACCCGGTGCGTGCCTGGCGGATGGGAGCGGACTTTAACGTTCCGCTGCGGGCGCGATATACGACGGTTGCCCCGACAGAAATGCAAAGGGCATTTTTCTCGGTTGACCAGCCCAACGTGCAGATCGTTGTCGTAAAAACGCTGACCGAAAGCTCGCTGCGCGGAGAAGTTACGTCCGCACCGCTTAGCCCGAAAGTGAGCAAGGTTTTCATTCTTCGCCTCCAGGAATTCACCGGCCGCGGCACTATTGTGAAAGTCACCGTTCCGGCGACCGTCAAATCCGCCGCGATGATGAACCTGACGGAAAGCGTTGAGCTGAGCAAGATCGCGAAAGTCTCGCCGCTGTCAATTTCCCTGCGGCCATACGAGACGGCGACGGTGCGGATAGAGATCGAATAAATAACATCATGGACAAGATAAAACGAAGGGATTTTCTGAAAACGATTTCGGCGGCCGCCGTTGTGCCCGCTGTGATTGGTGCATCCGGGAATGCGAAGGCCGAATCCACCTCGGCACCCATTCCGCAAAGAACCGCGGCTCCGCTGCCCGACATCCCGACATGCGAATCGATGCGTTCCACGACGATGACGCACAAGTTCCTTGACCTTTATGCGTGGCCGGGGCTGACGAACCAATGGGGCTGCGCTCAGGCCTCGATGGACGTGACGGCGGTTCGCAGCATCGCGTTCCCGCCTTTTGCACAAGGCGAGATGAATGTGGCGCCGCTGGGTGCGGGTGGTGAATTGTTGACCGGCGTCCTTTATATCGACAGTGAATATTTTGCCGCGACGAAAACGCCGATCGAATTCGTATGGCAGCCTGACCGCGTAGAACGCCGCTCCGTTTACAACGGCCTCGAGCTGAAAAGTACAATGATCGTGCCATTTCGCACAATGTCGGTTGCCGTAAAGCTGACTGTGTCGAACATGACGAAGGCCCGTCGCAAGACCCAGATAAAACTTGCGGTCAACGGCGGAGCGACCAAGAGCGTCAAGCCATGGAACGCCGCGTATTCGCCGGGTGAGTACGATAACAGCCGGACCATCGACAATAGTCGCAACGCAATCCTTTGTAAGTCTAAACATACCGACGCCTTTGTGCTGCAAGGCTCGTCGCCCAAGCCGGCGAAGATCGAACCTTCCTGGCTCATCTATGATTTCGACCTTGCTCCGCGTGAATCGGCGTCGATTGTTTTTGTTAATTCGCTCGGTGAAACAGTTGCAGCGGTGCAGAAGGATTTCGACGGGATTATCAACAGTTTCGAGGCAGTTGCAAAAGCCACTACGGACGAATGGAACGCGCAATTGAAAGCCGCGTTCACACCGGGCAATGATATTTTCTCCGGCCACGTACCGACACTGGTTACGGCCAATGACGATGTAAAGCGGCTCTACCATTCGGCCGTTATGAGCGCCCTTTATTTTCGCCGCACAACGCCACATTCGGTTTATGGCACAACCTATGTGACCCTAATGCCTCGGTATTGGGAGACGACGACGTTTCTTTGGGACATATCCCTGAGCGCAATGCTGCTTTCAATGCTTGATCCCGAGATTCTCAAGCGGATGATGGAAACGTGGATGACGCTGGATATTTACAAGCATTTTGGCACCGAATTTCTAACCGGTGCAGGCGTCGGGCCATGGTATTCGGTCAACGATTACGCGATGTCGCGGATGGCGAAAGAATATCTGCGGTGGACGGGCGACAAGACATGGCTGGATAAAACCGTCGGCGGGAAAACGGTTTATCAGCATCTTATTAATTACGCCGAGCATTGGCGTGCGCTCGATACGAACAAGCACGGCCTTGCGGATTACGGCGGGGTGACCAATCTGCTGGAGGCGGTTTCAAGCTACGTTCACGAGGTTGCCGGATTGAACGCAGCAAACGTCCATAATCTCCGCTTTGCCGCCGAACTAGTTGAATACAAAAGCGATAAGGCAAAAGCCGAAGCATTGCGAAAAGAAGCGGCCAACCTCGGCCGCCGCGTCCTCGAACTTTACAACCCCGGCAAAGGCACGTGGCGGACTCGCCTACCAGACGGCAGCTTTAACGAGGTAAATCATTGCTATGATTTCGGCACGACGCTGATGAACATCGGCGATATGATGCCCGCTTCGCAAAAACGCGAAATGGTCGATTTCTTTGTCCGCGAATTAAAAACGCCGACTTGGATGCGGGCTCTTTCGACCAAGGACCTCGACGTCACGTTCAGCATCAGGCCGGACCATCAGTGGACGGGAGCGTATTGTTCGTGGCCTGCACTCGCTCTTAGCGGCCTGTTTGTCGCCGGCGCCATAGACCTTGCCAACGATTGGATAAAGGGGCTTGCAAAAACCAGCATGCAGGGGCCGTATGCGCAGGCGCACTTTACCGAAACGTTCATCGCCCCCGAATCAAACGGCGGTGCTCTCAAGGCTCCGTCCGATCCGCCCTACATCAATGACTGGGCTTGTGTTTCCGGATGTAATTACCTTGAACCGATTGTCGATTCGCTGTTCGGAATCAATGCCGGTTTGTTCAACGGGATTACCGCGAAACCGCAGTTCGGCAAATTCGACCCTAAAGCGGAACTGCGAAATATCAACTATCAGGGCAAGCTGTATACCGCCGACAAGAACGGCGTGCGGCCGGCATGAGGTGAAGGCTATGTCATTCGAAAAAACTCATCGTTCGATATTTTTCGTTGCGGTCTTGCTGTTTTGCGTCCACTCGGCATTTTCGCAGCAGGCGACGACGCCATCGCTATTGCAGATCGGCGACCGCTACTGGATGCAGCCCGATGTGATCTACGGCAGTGCAAACAACACGCCGCTTAAACTGGACGTTTGGTACCCGCGAGACAATCAGAACCCAACCCCGACCTTGGTTTACATTCACGGCGGCGGATGGATATTCGGGTCGAAGGAAGGTGCGGTTTATCAATTGTTGCCGTATCTGGAACGCGGATGGCGTGTTGTGAATGTTGAATACCGGATGGCGGGCAATTCCCTCGCTCCAGGTTCGGTTGAGGACACGCGTTGTGCTCTGCGTTGGTTGTATCGCAATGCGGCGCAATGGAAATTCGACACTTCAAAGATCGTCCTCACCGGCCATTCCGCGGGCGGACACCTTTCGCTCATCACCGGTATGCTGCCGGACGGAACCGCCCTCGATAATCGTTGTTACGCCGACGCCAAATACGGCGATGCTCCGATGAAGGTCGCGGCCATCGTAAATTGGTACGGCATCAGCGATGTAAACGATCTGATCCAGGGGCCGAATTTGAAAAACTACGCCGCGATGTGGATGGGCTCGATGCCGAACGCGGCCGAGGTTGCAAAAAGCGTTTCGCCGCTTACCTACATTCGAGCCGGCCTCCCGCCGATCCTCACCTTTCATGGCGATAAGGATGACGTTGTGCCATACAGTCACGCCACCAAGCTTCATGAAGGCCTGAACAAAACCGGCAATGTGAACAAGCTTGTCACCGTGAAGGGCGGTGGACATGGTATGTTCACGCAGGCTGAATACGTAACTGCGTTTGACGAGATCTGGAAATTTCTGAAAGATAACAAGGTTCAGTAGGCTGCGAAAATGAAGATCACAGACATTAAGGCAACGACCGTCACGGTACCGCTCGAAGCCCCGCTTCGGCACGCCGCCGGATGTCATTGGGGCAGATTCGTCCGAACGATCGTTGAGGTCGAAACCGACGAGGGCATCACAGGACTCGGCGAAATGGGCGGCGGCGGCGAATCGGCTGAGGCCGCTTTCCGCGCGATCAAGACTTATCTCGTGGGCCACGATCCTGTGCGGCTTGAGGAATTGCGGTTCAAGATCGCCAACCCGACGGCGTCGCTTTACAACAACCGCACGCAAATCCTCGCCGCTCTTGAATTTGCGTGTCTCGACATCATCGGCAAAAAATGGGGCGTGCCGGTTTATGACATTCTCGGCGGCAAGCTACAGGACGAAGTGCCGTTCGCGTCCTATTTGTTTTTCCGTTACCCGAACCCGAAAGACGGCAGCGGCGAGGTGCGAACGCCGGATCAATTGGTCGCACACGCCAAAGAGTTGAAAGCTAAGCATGGTTTTTACGCCCACAAATTAAAGGGAGGCGTTTTCGATCCCGTCTACGAACTCGAGTGCTATCGGGCTATCGCCGCCGAACTCGGAACCGATACGCAGAGCGGAGATTCTTTTCGATTTGATCCGAACGCTTCCTGGTCCACCGAGCAGGCCATATGGTTTGGCCAGCAGATCGAGGATATCAATAACGATTACCTCGAAGACCCGGTTTACGGCCTTCACGGAATGCGTCGGACTCGCGAGAAAGTGCGAATGCCGCTGGCGACCAATACCGTTGTCGTCAATTTCGAACAGCTAGCGGCCAATGTCCTGAACACGGCAGTAGATGTGATCCTGCTCGACACGACATTTTGGGGTGGTATCCGTCAGTGCGTTAAAGCGGCGGGCGTCTGCGAGACGTTCCAACTTGGCGTTGCTGTTCATTCTTCCGGAGAGCTCGGAATTCAACTCGCGACCATGCTTCACCTTGGTGCGGTCATTCCGAACCTCAGCTACGCTGCCGACGCTCATTATCACCATCTGGTCGACGACATTATCGAAGGCGGACCGATGAAATATGTGGGAGGCAAGATAAAGGTGCCCACCGGGCCGGGCCTCGGCGTAACGCTCGACCGCGACAAGTTGGGCGAGTATGCCGAGCTTTATAAACGCCTTGGCGGCTACCCGTACGACCAAGACCCGCTCAGGCCAGGCTGGACGCCGACCGTGCCGAACAATCGTTGGGCTGATCCGGAGAATGCGACAATGCCGGAGATCCCATATTAAACATGCGGTTACTGCAACAGGGAAAGTTGTCGGTTTTTGGTCCGTGTATAGCGGCTGAAGGAGCATCTCGTCGTTTACAATCCGCATATCGATTCGCAATTCTCGGGTTCCGGGCGGGTTCTTATTTCGTATAATATTAATCGTAGTAACAACAACGATTCCGTCTACATTGACGGGTACCGCCCGCGTTTCATTTACGTCCCGATCGCCGGGCTCAAATAGGATTTTTCAATGAAGCTTGTAGTTTTTAGAAATTCATCGATGCAGAATCGGCCTTACATGAACTACCGCATCGGAGCGCTTGTCGACGAGAAGACTATCGCCGATCTGACACCTTCAATATTACCTTTGGGCCTGACCGCCGACGAGGTCCTGAGATGTTATGATCTGGCGACCGATTTCGTAACACACGCGTCCGAAGCGGTAAACACCGGCGAGCTGCCGACCGTCAGCCGCGACGATGTGCGGTTGGAAGCCCCAGTGCCACGCCCGTCGAAGATCATTTGCATCGGTCTCAATTACCACGACCATGTAAAGGAAAGCGGGGCCGAGATACCGAAGGCGCCCTTGATATTTTCAAAGTTCGACACCTGCGTCGCGGCTTCTGAAGATCCGATTTTGCTGCCCACCGGCAGCGAGCAGGTCGATTTCGAGGCCGAGCTCGCCGTGATTATCGGCCGGAGGGCAAAGAACATCAAGCTCGAAGATGCGATGAATTACGTTTTTGGTTATACAAACTTCAATGACGTTTCGGCGCGAGATATGCAATTCGCCGACGGCCAATGGCAACGCGGTAAATCCTGCGATACGTTTGCGCCTTTCGGGGAGTTCGTTGCGACAAAGGATGAGATTCCCGACCCGCACAGCCTGAGAATTCAGTTCCGGCTGAACGGCGAAACGATGCAGGATTCGAACACCGGCCAGTTGATCTTCAAGATCCCTGAACTGGTCGAATACCTCTCGCGTTCGATTACGCTCGAGCCCGGCGACGTCATCGCCACCGGAACACCGCCGGGCGTCGGCTTTGCACGAGAGCCGCCGGTGTTTTTGAAGAACGGCGATGTATGCGAGGTAGAGATCGAGGGCTTGGGTGTTTTGATCAACTCAGTATCGGCAGGGTAGCGGAAAAAGTAATTGGCCGCAGATCAACGCGGATAATACGGATCGGAACAGATCATCGATTTATCAGCGTCATCCGTGTCATCCGCGGCCAAAAACTTCTCGGCTAGACGATTGATTTTATGTTTGACCTGAGCGGAAAAACAGCTCTCGTGACCGGAGCCGCGTCGGGCATTGGCGAGTCGATCGTCCACGCCCTGGCCGGGGCCGGTGCTTTTGTTTACGTTGCCGATCTGGACGAAGAGAACGGTGGCCGTGTGGCTGCAGAGATCAACGACAGCGGCGGCAAAGCACGGTTTCTGAAACTAGATGTCACCGATCACGAAGAATGCGGGCTTGCCGCCGAGGCCGTGAATGCCGGTCGCGGACATCTCGATGTTTTGGTGAACAACGCCGGCATCGGGCATGTTGGTACGATCCTCCAGACCAATGCCGAAGACCTTGAACGCCTTTTCAGCGTCAACGTCCTCGGGATGTTCGACCTCACCAAAGTGTTCATCGGCGGAATGATTGAGCGTAAAAGCGGGGCGATAATAAATATTGCTTCTATCGGCGGAATCGTCGGCATCCGTGACCGTATCGCTTACTGCACAAGCAAATTCGCTGTCGTCGGGATGACGAAGTGCCTTGCATTGGACCACGCCCTGGACGGTATCCGCGTCAACGCGGTCTGTCCGGGACGGGTCGAAACGCCGTTCGTCCGGTCGCGTCTCGCCGAATACCCCGATCCGGAAAAAGCCTACCGCGAAATGGCGGCAACGCAGGCGGTGGGACGGATGGGCAAGCCGGAAGAGGTGGCTGCGGCCGTGCTTTATCTGGCAAGCGACGAAGCCGCGTTCGTAACCGGCACAGCCCTCGAAATTGACGGTGGCTGGGCGGCAGGAAAATGAGAGTTGTACTGGCCGGGAAGTGCGAAGGCGATGGAGGTAAACTCGGTCGGTGCGGCTACGCGTAGTCGTTTTCGTCTTACCGCCTCCGCACAGGACCTTAACTATCTCACATCGGTAAACTTTGACTCCTCGATCGTTTTGCCGGATACATCTATCGCGACAATCCGCCATTTTAATTGTTTTGCGGCGGCCAGTTCGCGCACGAAGGACGGCAATTGATATTGCCTGATAGTAGGCAGCTCAACCGCCGAAAACACCTTTTTATTTTCCTGGTCCTCGATCTCGATCCGGTACAATCTGGCGTCGGCAACACCTTTCCATCGCAGGACGATTGGCAAAATTAGTGAGTCGGCAAGGTCGTCGGTCTTCGTTATTTGCTGTATTGCCGTGTTGCTCGAATTTCCGACATAATAACGTAATGTCGGCATTTGAAAACCGGCGACGGCTCCGGTTGCGATCGTCTGGGTACCGATATTCGAGATCGAACTGGGGGCGTCGGACGCCTCAACGCGGAAGAGCAGCAGGTACATTCCTTCGACGGATTTATCGATTCGCCAGTTTTCCGGCCCGGGCAGCGTATATCTTCCGCCGGGCGGCAGGTTGACGTTAAACCGGCTTAGAAAAGTATACCGGCGTTGCAGTCCGCGTTCCTCGATCGGCAAAGTTGCCTCGCTCAGAAGGTCGCGGGCGCTCGGTAGTTCTTCGCCGGGCCTGACGATCTCCCAACGGCCTTTCAAGCGTCCGGTCCCGGTGTAGCGGATCTCCGCTGTGATCGCCGGCAACTTTTCGTCCGGTTTGATAAACGGCACAACTTTTTCACCGTCCTGCCACCTGAGATTTACGCCAGTCAGCGAGAACGGAACGCCCGCTCCGTTGCCGCTCAGCCGGATCGTCACCGGAATAAATTGGTCCGGCCCGCCATTGGTTGAAATAAAATGCTTGACGTAAAAAAACCGTGAATCGTTTCCGAGCGTCGCATCGGTGTAAGCACGCCGTGCAACAATCGGTGTGATGGACATAATGTCGGTGTACCGCGAGCCGTTAAGACGCGATTGATCGTAACGCGACGGCAGAACGCCGAAGATATTTGCGGGGTCGCATTTGAAACCGATGTCGGGGGCAGCGGAAATTATGTCGCCGCACCAGACCGCATCGGCCGGCGTCAGGTTGGTAACGCCGCTGAAGGTCAGATATGCGCTCGTCGCACCTTGCGAATAGGCCGTGATGTTATCGGGCGAAACCGTCACCTGGGCAAGAGCCGAAAGCGTTGTGAGCAGCGAAAGAACTGCAGCTAAGATAATTGTTTTCATAATAATTCCCCAAAAAGTCTTATTAGTTGTGTAGCGGATCGCTCTCGTTTTTAATCCTGCCTTTGCGTCTTTGCGTCTTTGCGGGAGATTGATCTTTCCCGCAAAGCCGCCAAGTTCCGCAAAGGAATGTCAAAGGATAAGTCAGCCGTCATTCAAATTCCTGCTAGAAAAAATTAAACGTCATTCCCGCAGTCATAATTTTTGTGCGCGTCTGTATGTTCGAAACATCTACAAAGTTTCGATTGCGAACAAACGCGTCGGCGAACCGCACGAAGGCCTGCATTCCGAATTTCTTGAATCCGGTTTTTTCAAGGTTAAAGGCGTAGGCAAACTGCCCGCTGTAATTTACGTTTCTTGTCAGACTGGTTTTTGCTTCGTCCCCCGCCAGCGTTTGCGAAAGCTCGCCGGTGAAAGTCGCCCGTTTGAAGGGCTGCCATGTCGTTCCCAAATTTAAAGTTTTTGTTCGGTTGATCTGATTCAGCTCGAAGTTTTGTTGGCTGTCGAACGAAAACCCGACATTGAAGGCCAGAGTTTCCATAGGATTCAATGCGAGCGTTAACGCATGGGCCCAGCCAAGCTGATCCTTATTTTCATTCGCGGCCTGTCGGTTGTCCGCAAATGAGCGGCTGTATGTATATCCGAAATTAAATTTTTTGAACTGCCATGTTGAACTGGCGGTTTGATTTGTATTTACAAGGTCCGGAATCGTCGCCGGATCGATCTCAAAACCACCGTTGACCGGAATGCCCGCCCCGAAATTGTGCGTCTGATCGATGCTGTATCCAAGACGCGGCAGAAACGGCGAAGGTTGTTCGGATTTGCCGATCAACGCCGCGAGCGGAAGTGCGACGCCGAACCGATTCGTACGCGTCAACAGCTTCAGGATCGAAGGCACGTTGGCCAAATTGTCGTTCGAACGTGCGTGTCCGGCCTGAAAAGTAATTTCGCCGATTGCGGCATCCATCGAATAATCCTGTGTGACCTTATCAGCCGACGCCGACGCTCCAAGACTTCGGTAAAGCGGCTCGACGTACTCGTACTTAAATCCAAAGCTCATGTTCAGATTTTTTGTTTTGGTCAGTTTCAGATCCTTCAAAAGCTGATAGGTGGAATCGAGGTAGTATGCCGAGCGGATCACGGCGGGAAGCACGACGGCCTTACCCTCCGGGTCAAGCGTCGCATCGGCAGCATTAAAAAACCGGCTTAAGGCGTAACCCGCTTCGAGCTTGAAACGCTCCGTCTTATCGCTCGTTACAAAGCGCAAACCAAACCCGCGGCTGCGTTCGGCGTCAACAATGCGTCCTTCCGAAACACCGTTCAGAGCTTGAAAATATCCGTTAAAACCCGTGATCTCAAGCCGCATCGCATTTTGCCGTTTTGGGAAGAACTCGATCCCGAAGGTTGCTCCCTGAACCTGATGACGGATCTGCGACATGCCCAAGAAGTTACTGATTCCAAGAACGCTCGTTCCGTTCTCAATACCGCCGGTCACGTCGAAATATTTGTTGATCGGAACACTTACGCTCAGGCCGCGGCTTGAAAAACTGCTGACAAGATGCCGGTTGTTGCCGAAGCTTGTGTGTCCGAGCGAAACCTTTGCCTTGCCGACGGTGAAATTCATCAAGTAACTCGCCAGGTCAACATCCGGAGCTTCTCTCGCAAGCGTGCCGAATTGCAGAGTTTTTTCCTTAAAGCTCGAACCGGCGAAATCGAAGTTCGATTCGTTGGTCAGATTGCCAACCTTGGCTTCGGTTTTTACCGAGCCGGTTAGGTTAAAATCTGTGAAAGTGGCTCTTTTGTCGGGACGTGTCTCAGCCGGAAAGTTCGACTGAAACGGCTGCGATTCCATAGAGATCGTGAATGTCGGCAAGAATTTGAAAAAGCGTTTTTTCTCCGTCGTCGCAGGTTCGGGTGTTGGTTCTTCGGTCTTGGCGGTTTCGGCCGCTGCTTCAGTTTTCGTTTCCTCGGTCTTGGCCGGCTCCGCGGCGGCTTCGGTTTTCACTTCGTCCGTCTTTGTTTCGACCGCCTTGTTTTCAACCGTCTTCGGTTCTTCAGTTTTCGCCAATTCAGCTTTTACTTCCTTTTCTGTTTCGGACTTTTCTTCCACTTGCTTTTCAGTTTGGCCCTCCGTTTTTGTCTCTTCGATCTTTGGACTTTGGTCTTTGGGCTCCGAACTTTGGACTAACAGAAGCAGTCGCGCGATCTCCTTCCAACGTCCGTTGGGGTCAATCAAATAAACTGTCAGATTCGACTTTCCTAACGGCAAAGACATCAGTTTTGCATCATAAACGAATCGATTTTTACTCTGAGTAAAGAGACTCGTTAGATCGGTTTCGCCTATGATGACCGCGATCTTCTCGCCTGATTTAAGCTCGCGGTTCAGACTGATTTCGATTGGCGTTTCGGGCGTGACCGGTTCTTCGGCATTGAAGCTTGCGGTTGCCGACAGGGTTTGGTCGTCCGTCTGGGCAAAGAAAAGTCCTTGCCCACACGTGGCAATTATTATCAACGCGGCAATTAGTATTCTTTCTCGTGTGTTTTTCATGGCTAACCCTTCCTTCCAGTAACCGAGTCGTACTTTTTGTTCTCGCTTAAACGCGGTCTCTGACCGTCTGAATAGTTATTAAAAGCAACGGCGGTCAAAGACCGCCTCTAAACGAAGCCGGTACTTATCTATGCGTTTCTAACGCGTAATCTCGGTTAAACAGCTACTTGTTGCAGCCGATTTGCTCATAAAATTTGTCGTTGGCCGTAGTCGCTTTTCTTTGCAAAACCGCTTCGGCAACAATTCCTATAGCAACAAATCTGCAGAGGTCTTCGCTTTTGGTGACTTCGAGAATGCTTGCAGCCGTCCCGACATCTTTCTTGAGATTGTTGACCGACGTTGAATTCAATACGCTTGCTAAAAGTTTTCGGGCACCGCCGGCTTTTGCCAGTCGGCCTTTTACTTTATTGCTGCCGATCAGAGCATTTACGTCTGCGTCAAATTGGTCATTGAAGCGGTTTGCCGTCTTAAGTTTGGCGACAAAACTTTCAATGCTGGAGACATTGCTCGTTAACTCAGCTCGAACTCTTTCTCCTTTCTCCTTCAGTCCCGCGCCGACACTTTTATTGTTCGTTTGTGCGGTGGCACCGGAAACGAGGTTGTAGAAAAGTGTCAAGGAATCAGTGAATTTCTTAATCGATTCAGCTTCGCTTTGTGCCCTTAATTGCTTCAGATCGATCTCTTGAGCGTTTGCCGATTGCGGCTTCGCTATTAAGCAAGCAAATGAAAGCGTGAACATCGTCAATCCGATGAATATGGAGCGGTTTAATGATTTTTGGTTTTTCATGGTTTTTTTTCCTCTTCTTATTTATTGGTTTTCGCGGACGCGGTCTATTAACAAATAGCTTCGGCGGCGGTCGAACTTTCCCCGGCATCGAGCAGCGAACCGAGACAGACGAAAAGTGCGCCATCGGGCGTCACCCAGTGGTGCAGTTCGTTTGCTTCGACGCGAGAGACGATCTGGTCGCCACTCGTTCTATCAAGCTTTGCGGCGGTCAAAGCCGTGACCATCGGCGCATAGCTTTCACATCGGTCGCACCAGGCTGCGTTGGCTTGCCACCGGTCGCCGTAGACAAAAACTCGGGCAATCTCGAACGCCGTTTCTATCCTTCCCTTCCGTGTCAAAATTTGTACGTCTTGCATATTTTTATTAAATGAGCGCGAACGTCCGAGGTTGCCGGTCCGAAGGCCGCGCCCTTTTTTCACCGGTTGACTTAGTTCGTGGTTAATTTGTATTGAAATTTCTTCGCCACGCCGCCGAAACTGGCGATGTCAACGCGGAGAATTTTGCCCTGTACTTCCGAAAGTGTCGCGGTTTTTTCACCCGTTTCACTGTTCTCGGCAAAGTTGATCGTGCCGACGCGCTTAATAGATCCGTCTTCGCTGACCGCACATATTTTTACAAGAACTCCGTTTCCGCCGTCGATCTTGCTGAATTTGACGGTCACGGAATCTTTGTCCACAGGTGCCGCCGTTTGAAATCCGCGATTTGCACCCGCCACTAAATTCCCGTTCTGCGTTTCGCCGACGAGCAGAATGCGGTCGCCGGGACCGAAGCGATTGTCTTTGCCGAGGGCCTTCATGATCGGCAGAATTTTGTTGTAAGTATTCGACGCAAAACACGCCTTTTTCTGATCGGCACCGGCGGCAAGCTGTTTCTTGCATTGTTCGTCAAAGGCGATGAAAGCCTTCTTTATGCCTGGCAGATTGTCCGATTCGCAGTCGGCACACGAAGCCGATAGATCTACTGTTGGAATAAGTTCGAATCCTAAAGCGATGGACAAAGCCCACCCGAACATTAATGTAATTGCTTGTCTCTTCATTGTGCTGGTCATCGTTTATGATTCTTGATTCGGTTTTGAGAAGGAAAAATAAGGGGCGCATTGGCTATACGCCCATTATTTAAGTGACGGCTGTCGATTTACTGCGAGGTCGCCAGCGTATATTTGAACTTCTTGAGAGCGCCACCAAAGCTCGCAACTTCAACTCGAACTATCTTCCCTTCGAGGCCCGACACATCCAGGGACTTCGGCCCGGTGTTGTTGTCTTCTTCGAACTTGAGCGATCCCAGTTTTGTGATAGTGCCGTTTATATCGATCGCGCAGATCTTGACGAGTGCTCCGTTACCACCGTCGGTTTTGTTGACGGTCACCTTCATCGTGTCCTTGGGTGAAGGGGCTCCGGCCTGGAATGTGCGGTTAATTCCCGCAAGCAAAAGACCGTTCTGTGCTTCGCCTGGGAAGAGAATGCGGTCGCCTGGGCCGAAACGGTTGTCCTTTGCCAACGTCTTCAGCTTCGGAAGAAGTTTGTTGTAAGTGTTAACCGCGATGCAGACCTTTTGTGGAATTTTTGGGTTCGGGATTATTTTTGCGCATTCTTCCGTGAACTTGTCGTAAATTTTCTTTGCGACCGTGGCATCGTCATTGTTGCAGTCCGCACATGAAGCCGACTGTTCGAGCGACGGGATAAATCCGAAACCTAATGCGATGGCAAAAGCCAAACCGAAGATTGATGTAATTGCTAACTTTTTCATTTTTTTGAGTCTCCTTTTTTAGTTTTTTGAAATTACGGCTGTAACCTTTGCATCCATTCTTTTAATAAATGCGGCCGGCCTGCTGCCGAAAGTCTTAACGCTTGGAACCTCGACGCGTGCCGAAAGCGCATTTTTATCAACAGTGCGTTTTTCGGTTATCGTCCTTCCGTCGGCGTATGTAATGGAAAGAAGAAGATTGAACGAGACGATCTTTTCTTTGTGAGCAGAATCTATTCGCCAGCTCACTTCGATAAGCGATTTGAGCTCGTCGCGATCGGAAAGTCCCAGGTCTTTTACCTCGGTGACTTCAACCGGAACGTCCAAAACGGTTTTGGCATTCGCTCGATATTGGTTTACCGTTAGGAACAATCCGATTAGATTCATAACAACAAAAAGTTTTCGCATCGTGTTCTCTCCCAAGAATTCCAGCTGAACCGTTCGTCAGCCGTAGTTTCGTTATCGAACACGATGAGTTTCCCGCAGATCGAAAACCGGCGGCGTGTGATTTTATGAATTCCGAAAATGCCACGCTGGAAAATGAGGATTCGGGTAATATACCAGGGTCTTACTCCCCTCCTGCCTGAGGAGGGGTGGCAGCCGCTTCGGCTGACGGGGTGGTGGGAGCCGACCGGCCTCTTAGGTAAATGTTGAGACCTTTATTATGGCGACGCAGGAAAATTACAAAGATGAGTGGCTTGAACGGGCTTTCCGGCTTGCCTTTTTTCTGCATGGGAAGCGCGAAACGGCAAAAAAGATCGCTCTCGGTGCGATGAACAAACTCGAAACTGCTTCGAATGCGCAGTTCAAGCGTCTTTATTACACGCCGACGGGCCGGGCCGAAAGCTCAAAAGTGACGCGAAACCGTGTATCCCTGAGCGATCTACAGCTTTTGCAGCGTTTGGTTTTTGTTGAATCCGAAGCATACGAACGCGAAAGGGAAAGCGGTGCGAAAATCACCCAAAAAGATCTGTTGACCTTCTTTATCAAACATCTCGTCCGCATCTCGCTAAAGCGAAATTCGTTTTACGTGACGCTCGCCGTTTCACGCATTCTGCATAATTATCCGACAGCCGACGCGATGGAAATTTACAACATCGTCGTTCAGGACCCGGACCGCGTCCACGATGATTACTATTACCGGTCGCGCAAAGGCATTTTGATGAAAGAGCTAAAAGCGCGTTTCGGTGAGCTTTTGGAGATCATCAAGGTCAATCGCGGTGAAGAAAGATTTAGTTCGCAAACGACCGCCGAGGACACAACGGAAAACGCCCGCGAATGCCTGAAATTCTTCACGCCGTGGAACAGCTCGTGTGCGATACCCGAAATATTTGATCCTTTTACCGATGTCATAAAGCCATTTCATTTCGATAAGGCTGATCCTGATGAAGAACATCGGACCGAGGTCAACCGCATTCACGCAACGCTTCACCCCGACTGCTTTAGCCGCCTGACGCAGGCCTTAAATCTGTCTTCACCACAGGAGACAATGGAGATTCCCAAATTTATGTTGACGAATAATCGAACAAATATTGACGATAACGACTGGCGCAATCCGCCGTCCCTCGACCCGGACGAATTGCGGCAGATCAAGGAAATTCTCTCCGCACAGGCCGCCAGCCGCAAGGCGATCAATGCCGGTTTTCTCCGCGTTGTCGCCGACACAACGGAGATCGGCCAAATCGATCTTGCGCAAACGAACACGGCTGGATTCGAACTGGGCGGTGAAGCGGAATTGATCGAAATTTATGCAGATGGCAATACGCTTTTGGCAACCCATCTTTTAGATTTCGATGCACTGCGAAACGGTGAACAAACCCGGACGATCCTGCTCGAAGGCGGTCAGAAGATAACCCTGGTATTTGAACCGTTTTTGGACGAGTTCGGCGAGGTTTCGGAAGTGAATTTCGCGGTAAACTATGCTGAAACGGCTTGGCAGAGACGTTTTGCGTCGGCTTTGCGAAATGCGAAATTTGCGATCGCCAATTCTTTTGCCCGGCCGATGTTAAAACCTGCTCTCACGTTTGGTTTAGTTTTGCTGGCAATAACAGCCGGCTGGCTCTTATTTCGCAATGCGGGTAACAGAAACGAAGTCGTTGATGAGTCCACACCGCAGAATCAAAACAGCGAGATCAATTCTTTCCAACCACTTCCGAATCAGCAAGAGAATAAGGAGTTTGTTTCCAATACAACGCCACCGCCGAACGATTCGAAAAATTCAAATGTTCTTTTGCCAAAACAACCTGAAATGGCCGAAGACCGCAACCCAAAACGCGAAAGCGTTCCAAAAAACAAAGCGGTAATTCCGCCATCACAGCAAACGGCCAATAACGCTCCTGACGTCCGCAAAGACGAAACCGACGATAACGGCGTTCTGCGTTTACCGATGCGAGAAAGCAATCAAAAAAGCCCTGAATTTAGGACTAACAGAAGGGAGGAAAGTAGGGATGTACGCGGAGACAGAAAAAATCTAAGCGGCCTATCTCTCGGCGAAATAAGACACATCTATTTCGAGCTTTCGGGGGATGAAGTTCTGGGCAAGCAGATAACAGCCCAACTTGCCGAAGAACTAGGAAAATCAAGCCGCTTCGCGATCACGACAGACAAGGAATTAGCAGATGCCGCCTTGAAACTTTATGTCCGTCACGAGTCGGACAGCGACGAACCCGATGAGAAAACAGTCGCGGTTATCGTGCGACTGGTCAACGCTAAAGGGTTTGTAGTCTATCCGAACCGCAAAGGAGTTTCCGGTTGGAAATACGTCGGCACAATAACGAAACTGCCTCTTCGCGTTGCATCGGATCTGATGAGAGCGAAAAAGTAAAATCTATACGTAGATAAGGAAAATTAACCACAGATGAACGCGGATAAACACAGATAAAGCAATCCATCGTTTTATCCGTGTCTATCCGTGTTCATCTGTGGCAATTTCCTCTTCGCTCCGCATATTTGGGCCACCCTGTCCTTCTTCATAACTCCTTCATAATTCTTTCACAATAATCTCAGGTTTTCCTAAAGATTCATTGGCCCCGCTTCCGTTAAATTAGCTTCAGCCTGGAAAATTTCCAATAAAAAGGAGCTAAAAAATGAAACGAAGGGATCTGACGTATATTTGCGGCTTTGTTCTGTTATTCGTCTTTTCGTGCTTTGGGCAGGATCAAAGTTCGCCGGCGAGCGAGGCGAAAGCGGATATTCAGACGCTCAACGTCGGGCAAACAGTCGAACGCGAAATTTCCACTTCCCAGAAACATTTTTACAAGATCCGTCTGGAAGCCGGGCAGTTTATCCGTGTTGAGGCGATGCAGTTTATCGGTGATGTCAAGATAATGATCTTCGCTCTCGACAATAAAAGTATCCACGATATTAAGTACGATGCGCCGGCGGGCCAGATCGAACATGCCGTTGCCGCGGTCAAAGAGCCGGGAGATTACCAGGTCCGCATAAATTTGGAGGACAAGGGGAAAATTACGGGAAAGTATTCGCTCAAGATCGCCGAGATTCGAACGGCTGACGAAAAGGAGTTGGCTTACAGCGCGGGCCGAAAGATAATGAGTGAGGTAGAGATCCAGTACAAAGCCGATTATTCCGCCGAAAACGCCAAGGCGTCGATTACGAGATATGAGCAAGCAATCGAAATGTTTCGAACCGCAGGCGTCGTCAAATTCGAAGCCGTTTCGCTCACGTGCATCGGAGTTTTGTATTCCCGCTTGGGCAACACAAACAAGTCCTTGGAATTTCATCAACAGGCGCTGGAAAAGTTTCGGGTGATAGGCGACAAAAGGCAGCAGGCTCATGCGCTAAACGATATCGGCAGGCTTTATTCAGTTCTCGGAAACCGGCAAAAAGCTATTGAGGTCCTGACGGACGCATTCACTGTCGCCGGAGAAGCAAAAGACAAAAAATTGGAAGCAACCGCACTTAACGGAATAGGCGCCGTCTATTCAAAGCTAAATGATCCTGAGCGTGCCGAATCTTACCACTTAAAAGCTTTTAAGATCTTTGAGGAAATCGAAGACCGGTACAATCAGACGATAACTCTAAACTATTTGGGAAATACCGCTTCGAACCGGAAGAACCACCAAAAAGCTGTCGAGCATTATCTCAAAGCTATCGAGATCGAAAAGACCCTGACTACCCGTCAGCCGAATCCCTCGTTTTTGAACAACCTCGGAATGGCTTATTTCAACCTCGGCGAGCATGACAAAGCGATTGAATACATAAATGTTGCCTTATCTATCAGCCGAAAAAGAGGTGAAAAACCGGAGGAAGCCAATTTTCTGCAAAAGCTTGGAAATGCGAATGCCGCACTCAAGAAATATGAAGTGGCTATCGACCTGATCAAACAATCGCTGGAGATCTACCGCTCGATCGAAGAACCGACGCGAATGGCCGAAACCCTTTTTTCATTAGCAAAGGTTCAAAGCGAAACCGGGAATCTTAGCGAGGCACAAACAAATGTCGAAGAAGCCATTAGTTTGATGGAAGATTTTCGCTCCAGCGCCTTGACGAATGAAATGCGGGATATGCATTCCGCCAATTGCCACAAATACTACGGGTTTTATATCGGCCTGTTAATGCGCCGCCACGCCGAAGAACCGAATAAGAACTTTGCCGCACTGGCCCTGCAGGCGAACGAACGTTCACGCGCACGGGGACTTCTAAATTTATTGGCCGAATCGAATGTCGACATTCGGCAGGGCATTGACTCAAAATTGCTCGAACGCGAGAACGAATCGAAGAAATTGCTCGCGTCGCGACTCGAAGGCCTGACCGACGCATTCAGAGCCAAAAGCAAACCCGAGCAGATCGAAATGCGTAAACGCGAAGTTGAAGCGGCCCGCGCCGTCTACGAGCAAACGCAGGCTCAGATCCGGACGGCGAGTCCGCGGTACGCATCCCTCACGCAGCCAAAGACGTTATCTTTAAAGGAAATTCAAGCTGAAGTTCTCGATGCGGATTCGGTTTTACTCGAATATGCCCTCGGCGAAACCAAAAGCTTTTTGTGGATCGCGACAAAAACCGATTTTCGCGTCGTCGAACTTCCCGCCGCGGACGTCATCGAACGGACGGCCCGACAATTCTACGAATCGCTAACCGCCAGAAACAAGCAAGTGAAATTTGAAACGCCTGCGGAACGCGATGACCGCATTCTTCAAGCTGATTCGGATCTTGAAAAATTATCGAGCGAACTTAGTCGGATGGTCGTCGCACCCGCAGCATCGCTTTTGAAAAACAAACGTCTGCTGATCGTCGCTGACGGAGCATTGCAGTACGTGCCGTTTGCCGCTCTGTCGATTAGAGGAGCGGACAACAAAGGTCAAAACTTGAAAGCTACGAACCCGTTCCTCGTCGAGACCAACGAGATCGTTAGTCTGCCCTCGGCTTCGGCCCTGGCGGTCTTGCGCAAGGAAATGCTTGGTAGACGTCCAGCCCCGAAAACTCTGGCAGTTCTGGCTGACCCGATCTTTAACAAAGACGACGAAAGATTTGAAGTATTTGCGAACAAAAACAGACTCAATCAGAAGCCGGAAAACAAGATCGAATTGATCGCCCTGACAAAAAAACAGACCCGCTCGGCCGGAGACGAAGGTGACGGTTTGGATCTCGCTCGTCTGCCATTCACCCGCCGCGAAGCCGATCTGATAACCTCCGTTGTTCCGGAAGGCCAGAAGGAAAAATGGCTGGATTTCGCCGCGAACCGCCAGTCGGCAACCTCGCCGCAGCTTTCCAACTATCGTTTCGTGCATTTCGCGACCCATGGATTTATCAATGATCAAAGCCCGGAACTTAGCGGCCTCGTCTTTTCGACGATCGACGAAACCGGCAAATCACAGGACGGGTTCCTGCGTGTAGGCGATATCTACAATCTAAAACTGCCGTCGGAAATGGTTGTTCTGAGCGGTTGCCGGACAGGCCTGGGAAAAGACATCAAAGGCGAAGGCCTTGTTGGTTTGACGCGTGCGTTTATGTACGCCGGGGCAAGACGCGTGACGGTCAGCCTTTGGGATATAAACGACGAAGCTACATCGGAACTGATGTCACATTTTTACCGCGAGATGTTTGGGGCGAAAAAACATTCGCCCGCCTCCGCTTTGCGTCAGGCACAAAATACGATGATCAACGACAAGCGTTGGAATAATCCGTACTTCTGGGCGACCTTTGTATTACAGGGCGAATCGAGGTGAGGTCAGTCTAATGAGCCAGGATTACGCATTCGGAAATATTAACGTTACCGATCATTCGGTTGTCTCGGCGATCTCTGCATACGCCTCCGCGATCTCCGCGTTGAAATACTGTTCAGTAGTATTCCGCCCATTGCCCGACGCACTGCATTAATGGCGCGTATTCATTATTTACCTAAGCTGGCAGATGTCCAGAACGTTCATGTCCGTGTAATCCAGATTCTCGCCGCCCATCGCCCAGATGAAAGCGTAATTCGTCGTCCCAACGCCCATGTGGATTGACCACGGCGGTGACACGACCGATTGAGCGTTGCCCATCACGATGTGCCGCATGCTGTCCGGCTCACCCATGAAATGCATGATGCGCGCGGTGTCTTTGAGGTCGAAATAAAAATACACTTCCGACCGGCGGTCGTGGAGATGCGGCGGGCACGTATTCCAAACGCTGCCCGATTTGAGCACCGTCATACCCAAAAGCAACTGCGACGAAGGGCAAATTGCCGGAACGACATATTGATAAACAGTCCGCTCATTTGCCGTTTCCGTCGAACCGAGTTCAAGCGGCACCGCCTGGTTGATCGAAATATGTTTTAGGTCAAATCGTGCATGGGCCGGTGTCGACGCAAGGTAAAACCGCGTCGGAGAACCTGCGTCCGCCGATTCGAACGTCACGCTTTCCGTTCCCATCGGAATGTAAAGCCCGTCCTTCGGCTTCAATTCATAGCGTTCGCCGTCGACTGTGATTGACCCGTTCGACGTGCCGACATTGATCGCCCCCATCTCCCGGCGTTCGAGAAAAGGCTTATCTTTAGCGGACGGAGGAACCTGCTGCACCGGCAGTAAAACCGGCTTGTCCACCGGAGCAGCACCGCCTATGGCAAAGCGTTCGTAGTGCAGATAATTCAGCCGAATTTCGTTCTCAACAAATAGATCGTCGATTAGATAACGGGATTGCAAATCCTCGTTCGCCGTTCCAGCCATCGATTGCGGATCGGTTGCGTAATAGGTTTTTGAGTACATAGTTTTTTGTGTGATTTGTGTAGCCGCTGCCCGTTTTCCTTTGCGACCTTTGCGGCTTTCCCTTTGCGGACTTTGCGTTAAAATCTTTTCTTAAACCGCAAAGAACGCAATCGGGCGAGCTGCAGGCGAACCTGTGCGTTGCGGCTCATCTGGCACATGTGTCATACGCGGGGCGTCTTGACGAAGATGGAGGTTTCGTTCCGCGATACCGCATCACGCTTGCATCGCAGGTCGATAGCAATACGTGTCGCCGCGTAAACCTCGATTACCTTGATTTTAGAACTTTCAATATCGCCGATTATCAAAATGATCCCGACACGCTGATCGTCGAACGTGCCGGCCGCGACCTTTACCTGGTCGCCCCGGCGGGAAATTAACTGTTGTGATTCGTCAAGAAATCTTCGCGGATCGGCGAGAAAATATCTATTAGAACGACTTCCTCGTCCAACATGGTCGCCCCGTGCCGGTTGTGCGGCGGAAAATGAAGAACATCTCCTGCTGAAACGATTCGCTCTTCACCGCCGATAAAGAATTTCAACTTTCCTTTTGCCACCAGCGTCATCTGTTCATGCGGGTGTGTGTGCTCGGGCGTAGTTACAAACGGGTCGAACGTGAAGCGGCATATCATCACATTTTGCCCGACAACCATTTGCCTTTTAATTCCGGGAGCCGTTTGCACAGCAGGAATCTTGTCCCAATCCGTAACAAGTGCGGAAATTTTAATTTCTTCAGTTATCATACAAATCCATTTTAGCTACTCTAGAGCCGTTCAGGCTATTTCGGTTCAACAGTTATTTCCCAACTCAATTTTTGCCCGGATGCGAGTTTCATATTTTCGGCTTCGGCAACGAGATGAAGCGGAATTGCGCCAAGTACGCCCTTGCCCAACCTGCCGTCACCAGAAGCCATTACGGTAATCTTCGTTCCCTCAGCGACCTTGAAGCTAACCGAAGATTTTCCTTCCCGGCCTTGCAAGAAAAAAGTTTGCCGCCCGTTTTGCGAAGTCATGTACGAAGAGGTCGCGGTTGAAGGAAATGCGAATTTCCAAAGTTTGATCTCGACATCCTTCAAAGCCGTTAGTGTTTCCCGCCGGATCAGTTTTCCAGCGTCCAATACAAATTCCACGTCGCTTGTCAGCCCGATCTCAAACCGCTCCCCCGATTTGCTCCCCACCTGCGCCCATTTCGAATTGGAAAATTTGAGTGAGCGGGCGTCTGCTCCTGGAGTGATCAAATCCGCTCCGTCGGCCGCCGCGTAAACTTTCCCGTCTCCAAGCGTCAAAAATGGAACAAACGAAGGGTACACTTCTTCAACCGGAGCCGCGAAACCGGAAAGGCCGAACGGAGCCGGCAGGTAATCGGCGATAGCGGGTTTTGTGCCCACCGTTATTGGCAGTGCGAATCTGATCGCCCCTTGCCGCACAAGCCAGACGCCTTCCTGCTTGTCTTTTCTATTGGTAAAGAATACAAAGCGGGCAACATCACCGAGTATCGGTTTGGCGGGGAATTCCGTCAACTTTTCCTTTTCCAGCACTTTCATGAACTCGTCGTTCGCAAGAATGATTTTGCCGAGTCCCGTCCCCGTCTGCTGCCATTCGCGAATCAGGCTGATGTACGCGTAATTTCCGCGTCCGTAAGCAAATACTGTAAACAAATGGGTTTTGTCGCTATAGTCCGCCCTTATCCATCGCCACGCCTGATTATACAACGCGGCGATCTCGGTCAGCGGCGCCGGCCTGAATTCAGGATGCTTCCCAACAAATGCGGCGATCTCAAGCGTGTCTAGATAGCTCACGAGGCCCTGACTCCGTCCCCAGTTATAGCCATAGCCTTCCGGCGAAACCAGGTCCCACCAAAGCTTCATTTGAATCTTTAGTGAAGGCTTGAGCTTTTCTTTTATATCGTTGCGGCCCGCAATATCGGCGGCATCCCAGCAAAATCTGGCATATTCATTCGAATATCGATCGTAGCGGCCGGTCGGCGGATTATCATCGGCATAAATTGCCCCATCCGTAAACTGCTGTGCGGCCCTTTCGACCACCGAATCGAGAAAAGCCTTGTCTTTTAGGACACCCATTTCGTAACTCATCGCCGCAACCCGTGCCGCGACTCCGAGATAATTTTCCGGCAAACCAATTACCTGCCGCTTCTTTGCATCGTAGAAACGGGTCGCATCAAGCAGCGAATGCCACTCTTTCCGCTCGTTCTCATTCATGCTTTGCCAGACCGCGTTCTTGCTAAGGTCTTTTCCGTAATGACGCAGCGCAAGCGTCGAATAAAGCTGCGCGAAGGCCTTTCCGCCCTGCCTTGATTCGATCAGCCCCATCTCCGCGATCGCACGCGCCGTGTCCTTTCCGGCGATCGTCCGACTACCGCCCAAATCCGCCTGTGCCGCCAAGGCACGAGCAAAGCTTCCCCACGAAAATTCGCCGATAGTCTGGGCACTGAACACTCGGTCCGGCGGCGGTTGAAGCGTCTTTATGTCGCCGAAATGTGCCGCGACTTCCTTAGCCAGAAATTCCCGCGTCTCGGCCGCCAGCTCTCGGGAGGAAACTAAGGACTTCGCCGGTGAACTTTGCGCCTGAACGTCCGTTGTCGGGAACTGCGGCGTCACGCCGATCGCAAGTATCAGCAGTTGCACGGCGAACAACCATGTTTGTTTAAGCGTCGTCATCAATAGTTAGCGAGAGGAAGAAGGAAGAGTCGACAAGATGGTAATAAGCTTCTTATCGAACTCTACGCCAATAGTAATTTAGAACGTGAAGCGAGCACCGAACTGCAGCCGCCGCATATTACCTGCCCCCGTGATCCGTCCGAAGTTTCCGGGCGAAGCAAGGCTGACGGGTACTCCGGCATTCGGCTGGTCGTAATTCACCAGGTTTAACACATTCGTACCTTCAACCCTCACACGCAGTTTATACCGCTCGCTGAAGCGGAAGTCGCGGGAGAGAGCCATGTCTACTACCTTGAAATCCGGTCCGGTCAGAAGGTTTCTAGCTGACGTGCCGTCCGTAGCGACCCCTGTCACGATGGGGTTTCGGGCAAAAGCCGCGATATTGAACCACATATCGGCGGTGGGATTGGCCAGACGCGGATCGCCGATCAGTTGCGCACGGTCAGTCTGTACACCGTCAAGGTTGGCGTCCACATTGGAGTTCGTAACGGTGAACGGCCGCCCGCTGCGAAGCTTGAGGATCGGCGACACACTCCAGCCATTGAGGATGGCTTTCGCAACCTGATTTCCGCCTGAGTAAAAATCAGGCTGAAAGTTCATGCTCAAAGTGAAAACGTGTCGCTGGTCGGTATCGGCACGGCCCTTGTCCAGTTCAAGCCTGCTGTAGTTCTGAGCCAACCCCTGCGTTGTGTTGTTGTGAAGTTGAACACTGCTTAGGGTCTTGCTGAACACGTAAAAAGCATTAAACGTCGCGAACTTCCCAAAGCGGCCTGCTGTCGTAAGCTGCATCGAGTGATAGGAAGCATCCTGATCCGAATCCAGGATGAGCACTGCTCCAAATCCCTGATTTGGCCGTCGGGCCTGAATATTCGCAGTACTTGCGGTCGGTGTCAACACCGGGTAGTTAACGTCCCTGCCAAACGGCAGATTGCTGCTGATCGTCCCAACATACGCCGCTCCGACGGTCAAGTCCTTGATGATCTGGCGTTGGATCGACACGTTAGTTTGAAATGTGCGTGGCCATTTGAAATCTTCGGCGACAGCGAAAAAGCCTCCACCGTTTGTAAACGTTCCCCTATAAGGAAACGGGTTTCCGCCCACATAGTTGCTGTACGGGTTGCTAAGCGTAGCGCCGAGGGGCACGCCGGACGTGTTCGTCGCAGTTCGTACGTTCGTGAACGTCAACCTGGTGGAGAATGGCTGCGAATTGGTCTGCGTATTCCATTCGTTTCCGGAAATGCTGCCGTAGAAAATTCCGGCTGCCCCGCGGATCGATGTCTTACCATCCCCGAACGGATCCCACGCAATTCCGAATCGAGGTGAAAAGTGGCTATAGCTTACCGGTATTCCTCCACGCTCCACACCGGGATCGCCGTAGTACAGGGCGCCAACCGGAGAGTTAGGCCTCACAATGGACTGCTGGCCAGGTTTGTAATTTGCAACGCGATTCTCCGGGTCGGTCGGTGGCGTTTGAACGTCCCAGCGAATGCCCAGATTCAAGGTTAGATTCGGTAGAACCCGAAAATCGTCCTGTAAGAAGAGAGCCGTATACCAGGTGTTGGTATAAGCCGTAACCGGCGTGTCCTGCGAGACGGAACTCGGCACGCCCAGCAGAAAATCGGCTAGAGCGTTCCCCGATGCAGCCGCGCTGCCGCCAACAACTGCCGGCCTTGCCGTCGTGTTTCCGTTGAAGCCAAAAACTCCGTAGTTGTTAAGAAGAGTTTCCTGAATGTCTTTGTTAAGCGACAACTCGCCGCCGATCTTTAGAGCATGACGGCCCTTATTCCAGCTAAATACGTTCCGGAGCGAATACAGATCAGTACCTGCACGCGGCCCGCCGATTGAGTTCGTCAGCGAAAAGAATCCAGTCACCGTGATCTGCGGAAGCGATGCCTTTCCCTGAGGCACAAACGCTGACCCGAGATCGGCGAGGGTCGTTTCAGGAAAGTTCAAACGGCCGCCCAGATTTTTCGTGAACGTAAGCCAGACCTGATTGATCTTTTCCGGGCTGATCACCCACACGTCGCTGATGTTTAGGTTGTGCTGCCTCCACTTAAAATCCTGAGTCGCCCACGGAAGATTACCGGTTCCCGGAAATACGGTCGCGTTCCCCGCCGTGGTGAAGTACATAAAGCTTAGACGGTGTGGCTCGTTCAGCTGATGGTCAACCTTGACAAGAAATTCGTCGGAGTCGTAAGGGATAGGAACATTCCCCTGCCACCCGGCCCGCCCGTTGGGCAAAGTGAAGTTAGAACGCGGAATGTAGTCGTTGATTATCTTTAGGGCTACAGGATCGATTCGATTCGGACAGATCACATTCTGAACACCAAGGCACGAAAAAGGTGTGCCGGCACCGGCTCCCGATGCCGGATCTTTTGGTGGAGCGTTCGAGGATGCAGAAAAGTTGCCGATTCGCTCAAGGGCTGTCGGAACGATCGCTCCACTCAGATATCGGCTTGTCTTCTCTCGCAGGCCTGCGTAAGAAAAGAAGAAGAATGTCTTGTCGCCGATGATCGGGCCGCCGATTGTTCCGCCAAACTGATTGCGGCGATACTGCGCCTTGTCCAGCACCGATCCCCATTCATTCGCATTGAACGCCTCGTTGCGGACAAATTCGTAGAGTGAACCGCGAAAACTGTTCGTTCCTGATTTGGTAAGTACGTTGACGATACCATTCGCGAACCGGCCGTACTCGGCATTATAGCTGTTTGTCTGCACGCGAAACTCCTGGATCGCATCCGGGCTAGGTAAGATGTTACCGGTGTTGCGGAGGTTCGTCATATTCGTCCCGCCGTCAAGGAAGTAATTGACCGACCCCGTCCCGCCATCGGTTCCGCCGTTGATGATTGTTCGCTGTTCTGGAAAGCCAAGTACCAAACTGCTGGTCGCAGCCGATGCTGTTGCGACACCGGTATTGTTTGATTGGACACCGGGCGTCAGGTCGAGGAGGGCATATACGTTCCGCTCGACGAGCGGCAGATTTTCGATCTCCCGCGACTGGACGGTGCGGCCGAGTTCGGCCGAGCTGGTATTTACATCCGGCGGAGCGGTGGTAACGGTTACCTGTTCGTCAACGGTCCCGACCTCCAAAGCGACGTCGATGCGGGCGGTGTCGTTGACGCGAAGAACAATGGCGTCGCGGTAAGCCCGCTTGAAGCCGCCGGTTGGGGTGACCTCCAGGACGTAGTTGCCAACAGGAAGGAACTCGAGCCGGTAGCTGCCGTCTTCGCCGGAGGTTACGGTGCGTTTGAGCCCGGTGTCGACGTTTCGCGCGGTAACACTGGCCGAAGGCACCTGAGCACCGCCCGGGTCAGAAATGGTGCCGACGATCGTGGCGGTTGTGATCTGCGCAGCCACTGGAATGGCGAGCAGAATTAATATAAACACGAACATTTCCCACCCACGCACTCGGCATAGCGCTTTTGACAAAATAACAACTTCGCTCAACTGTTTCATTTCTGATATTCCTCCGTCCAGATGTAGAGACCAAAGTAAAAAAAATCGATTCAAAATCGGCCGTCAGACAGAATTGGTATTTCCAATCGACCGTGCCGTTAGTTCGATTCCAAACGAGGCTTGTTTACGCCACTTTCGGAGCTGCGAACGCCGGTGCGGTGACTAAAGCGACCGCTCCGCGAAGGCGCGGATACTCCATCGCCGGCACGATCCGTATTGGAACCTCGCCGAGTTCATTGGTAAGCGTCCGTTCTTTAATCGCGTCGCGGACATGCGGCTCGATAATGTCCCAAGCCTCGGTGATCTCGCCGCCTATGTAGATCCTCGAAGGATCGACCGCGTTGACTATAGAGGCGAGGCCGAGTCCTAAATATCTCGCTGCTGAGTGCAGAGCCATTAGAGCCTTGCTGTCGTTCTCACGGGCCTTTACGATGAGATCCTCGATCGTGAAATTTGCCACATCGAACGCCTGCGGCTGACGGTTAGTCATGCTCCGTCCGAAATACCGCGAGAGCGTTGCGGGATTCGAAATATATGCTTCCCAGCAGCCATTGGCTCCGCATGAGCATTTCGGGCCGTCGATGCTCAGGGGAACATGGCCGAATTCACCTGCTGTGTTGTGTTTCCCGCGAACTATCTCTCCGTTAATGACGATGCCGACGCCGACGCCGTCAGAAACGCTGACGAACACGATGTCATTTAGAGCGGAATCATGGCTGTGCGTAGTCCATATCTGCGAAAGAGCACACGCCTTCCCTGAGTTCTCAAGATGAATGTCGATTGCCCCGAACTCTCGTTGAAGAGGCGCCAGCAGATTTACGTCTCGCCATTTGAGGGCAGGAGCGTGCAGCACGACGCCCGAGTTATGGTCGACCATTCCCGGGATAACAAAGCCCATTCCATCTATCGTCGCGTCGGGGGCGAATGTGCTCAAAGCTTTTCTAACCTGCTGCCCTAAGGTCTCCACAAACATATCCGGATCGAGAGCTGTTTGGAAACTTACGACCTCGCCAATCTGTTTACCGATCGAATCGGTAATCATGATAAACGTTCGCGAAGCTCGGACATCGACCGCGATCGCGGCGGCGCGGCTGTTTTGCGAATTCAAATAAAGAAAAGTCGGTTTGCGGCCGCGGACTTTCTGATTGCCTTGGGCACCTTCGCGGACAAGCTCTTCTTCAAGCAGCTCGTTTACCAGAAAGGTGATGTTGGCCCGGTTCGTTTCCATAAGCCGCGCGAGGTCGGCACGTGAGACGGGCTGATGAGTCCGAATCAAAGTTAAAGCGATCTGTCTGTTGATATCGCGCGACGTTCCCCGCGTTGCAAGCGTGAAGTCGTGCGGATTTATCTTTCGCATGTTTTTGTTAAAGAAGCTAACAAAAAGAATAAAGCGTTCTGCGCGTTTTCGGTATTTGGCCATAAAAACACTGGCGTGCGTCACGCCGAACCGGCAATACCGTCAAATTTCCAAAAATTGTACTGAATTTGTTAGAACATTTGACATATTACACAATTTTTTCTGATGGTCAAGTGTTTTTTTGGTTTTTGAAAAAAATAGGTGGAAACCGGAGCTAAATAAAAACTGGTGCCACTTACAATATGGCACCAGTATCGGGGGGTGTGGGCAAAACAATCGCTTTTTTTGGTTTACATCTTCGGGGTCGACGCCTTTTCGCTAAAAGCTCCCGTTTGTATGAATCTCCGTGTAGCAAGCACACGACATTTTCTTGAGCTTCTGACGATCCGAAATAAATATTTGGCCCCGAACATAGTCGATCGCGTTCTTTTCGCGTAGCGATTTGGCCATACATGTGACACTCGGCCGGTAAACGCCGAGAACTCCGGCGATATATTCCTGCGTCAGATTAAATTTGCTCTTGTGGCTTCGGTCCTGAAGCATCAGCAGCCACGTGCAAAACCGTTCTTCCACCGCATGATGGGTGTTGCAGATCACCTTCTGCGAGATCTGTTTAATGTATGAATTGATCTGATTGTGCAGCCAACGCTGCAGCGGCTTGCTGTAAGCAAGTTCCTTTTCCAGAACGTCTGTTTCGATCTTGTAAGCGGTTCCGCCGACACAAACCTGTGCGCAATTAACGGCGAGCGACGTACTCCAGACGGACGAGATTCCCACCGCTCCTTCGGTTCCTGTTACCGCCACCTCTATCGTGCGTCCATCGGCAAGCATCTGAAATTCGGAGATTACCGCCGTTTCGGGAAAGTAGATAAAATCAACGCGGTCATCCTGCTGATAAAGATAATCGTCTTTAGTGAGCAGCGTCAGCTTCAGCAAAGGCTTTATTTTGTTCAAGAGAGCACTCGGAAGCCCTCCGACCACCAGTCTTGATGGAACGCTCCGCATGGTGTCCGGCTTTTCTACCGTCAAAGTTTCGTAAGAATTTCTTATCACGTCGTCTATACGGAATTCAGGTGCGAGGTTTGGCACTTCGACCACATGTGCAGTCCGCCTTGCGTAACCCGAATCGGCCTTATAACCTTCCATTTTTCTATCTACCTCCCGATAAAAGTGCTATTAGCCTTGTTCTTCCGAATATCCGAAATTAAAAGAAATTTAAGCCTTAGTGATTGCTTTAACCGTGAACCTGCGGCTTCGTCCAATCAGTTCTACACATTAATTGAAAAAACGTCCCAAAACCTTTCGCGTATGAAACCACACGCCGCATTTGCTCTTATTAATGAAGCGACGTGCCGGGCCGAGACTTTTTGCGTAATCTTCGAAATATATTTTACGTCGCCCATTTTCATACGCATCCCAAAACTCCAAGCGCCCAAACACCTTTTCCACAAACAACCTGGAACGGTCGCTTACGCTACGCATCTACGCCATTGCCAATCAACCCAAGAAGTTCGAGTCCATCTATTCCAGAACATTAAAGCGCCCCGAACTTCTTATGTAATCAGCGGGACGAAACCGCTCGTAAGCTGGATTCGACGCGCTGTCTTCGATTTTCGTGTCATTTGCCGCAGACCGCGACAACCTAATAGAGAATGTGTGCAAGTAGTCTATACCCTGACGCTCAAAATGCAAAACTTTTGAGAAGATATTCTTAGACAAAAAGAATCCTTGTCCGGGCGCTGTCCTGCGCAAACCGAATCGGAAAAAAAATAAGAACGTTTTACTGAAAGACGGATTTAAAAATGCGGGATCTGTGCTGACTTTGGACAATCGAAAGAAGGTAAAATTGGTGGAGACGAGGGGGATCGAACCCCTGACCTCTGCAATGCCATTGCAGCGCTCTCCCAGCTGAGCTACGTCCCCAATCTTAAATGCCGGATGAGGCGGCAATCTCTGAATTTAGCGAAAAGAAGCCGAAGCGTCAAGGCAGTCACTTACAGTTTGCGCTTACGCGTGCTTTAACAGCGGCTTCGCTGGCGGGGTAATCTAAAGTTGGAACGGTGAACTTATTTTCCCTTAAAGACCGGTTTTCGTTTCCCTAGAAATGCCGAAACGCCTTCCTGTTTGTCCTCGGTTGAAAAACAAATCGCAAAAAGATCGACCTCTCGGCGAAGCCCTTCATCAAGGTTCGAACGAGACGCGAATTTGACGGCTTCCTTTGCAAGTTGAAGCGCGATGGGCGCTTTTTCCGCAATCTTTCCGGCTAACTCCAGTGTCTTCGATTCCAATTCCTCAGCAGTGTAAACATGATTCACCAGACCAAAGCGGTAAGCCGTTTCGGCATCGATCATGTCGCCGGTCAGGACCATTTCCATCGAACGGCCTTCACCGATCAGCCTCGTTAGCCGCTGCGTCCCGCCGCCGCCCGGAATGATGCCGAGATTTATTTCCGGCTGCGAAAACCGTGCATTTTCACTGCAAACACGGATATCACATGCCAGAGCCAACTCGTTCCCACCGCCGAGACAAAACCCGTTGACCATCGCGATGACCGGTTTTGGAAATGCGTCGATAGAGTTGAATAAGGTCTTCTCCTGAAACGTCGCTCTTTGAGTGACTGGCGTTTTGCCCTCAAATTCACTGATGTCGGCACCGGCAATAAACGATTTTTCGCCCGCTCCGGTAATAACCAGGACGCGAACGCTTTCATCCTTTCGCAATTCTTCGAGCGCGGCAACTCCTTCGATATGGACCTTGCTGCTCAGAGCATTCAACTTGTCCGGCCGATTGATTGTCAGGATCGCGACCTTTTCGCGTTTTTCAACGGTGATTGTTTCGTAATTCGGCATAAAAATTTACGACAGGCTTTTTGGCCTGCCGCTGGTACTGAATATTTAGGAATTAAAAGTTAATTATTCGTCCGCACTGTCAGCGACGTTGTCATCGGCGATCCATGCAACAAAGAGCCGCAGCCAGCTTTCTTTTTGTTCGACGATCGTGACACCGACGCGCGACGTGCCGTGGTTTGCGGCCGAGAGACGCATGACCTGGGCCTTAACCTCAACCGGCACTCCGTCCGGCCGGTGTGAGCGGATATAAAGCGTGTCCCCGGACGCGATCTTCTGATTAAGCTGGAACAAGGCGCCGAGCGTAGAGATGTCATCGGTTTCGGTCGGCTCGCTCCATGCGGCGCCGTCGTCCGAGCGTCCCGAAACAACTATCGGTAGCCGCAAAGCCATCCGCAGAGCAAAGCGTTTTTCCTCATACTGAGGCTGCATAGAAGTCAACATTTATGCTCGTATCTAAAATTGCCGTTTAACGAAAAGAGTTTAACACGAACACTTTACAAACAACTATTGCGTAAACGGAGGCAAACGGGAATATACCGTATCAATGCCGCAATAGGTATTTAACAACTAATTGTAAGGTGCCTCGACGAAATAAGCGCCCGATAGTTATACTATATACATAGCAATTATTTCAAATTTGTTTTGCATGCAAAAGTAAACGAGTACAGATATGCCTCAGAAAACGGTTGAACACAAAGTAGTTATTCTTGGTTCCGGTCCGGCCGGATTGACGGCCGCCATTTATGCCGCCAGGGCCCAGCTTGCACCGGTCGTTGTTGACGGCCCGCAGCCCGGCGGCCAATTGACGATCACAACCGACGTCGAAAACTATCCGGGTTTCAAGATGGGTATAATGGGCCCGATCCTGATGGATGAATTTCGTGAGCAGGCGATACGTTTCGGTACGCAGTTTATGGACCTGTGGATAGACGAGGTGGATTTTTCCGAGCGCCCGTTCAAGCTTTACGGCAAGGAAAGCGCGGACAGCGAGGAGATAACGACCGTTATCAAAGCCGATACTCTAATCATCTCGACCGGTGCATCGGCAAAATGGCTCGGTATTCCGGGCGAAGCTCCGGTTCCCGAAGGTTTAGGCGGAAACGGCGTTTCGGCCTGCGCGACCTGCGACGGTTTCTTCTTCCGCGAACGCCCGATCGTCGTTGTCGGCGGCGGCGACACGGCCATGGAAGAGGCACTGTTTCTGACAAAATTTGCATCAAAAGTAACGCTAATTCACCGCCGCGACGAATTTCGCGCGTCGAAGATAATGCAGGAACGCGTTCTCGCCCACGATAAGATAGATGTGATGTGGAATACCGACGTGAAGGAGATCCACGGATCAAAAGAGGCCGGCGTCGAGAGCGTAGTGCTTTATAACAACAAAACGAATGAGACTACGACCTTTCCAACCCAGGGCGTATTTGTCGCCATCGGCCACAAACCGAATACCGATCTATTCAAAGATAAGCTCGACATGGACGACGTCGGCTACCTGATTACGGAAGGTAAAACTATGCGGACAAACATCGAAGGCGTTTTCGCCTGCGGAGACGCCCAGGATGCCTATTACCGCCAGGCCGTGACCGCCGCCGGCACGGGCTGTATGGCCGCGATCGACGCCGAGCGGTTCCTTGCCGAGCATATGGTCGAAGTTGCCGTAAATACCCCGGTGAATTGGTAAACCGCTTCTGATTCGATCGCTATTTGACGATTACTCCGCCTTTTACAACCTGCAAATTTTGTGGAGTTTTCTCTATGCGGCTCGGGTTATAGCCCTTCGCTTCAACCTGCCGGAGAATGGTTTGATAGGCGACCTCGGTAATCTCGGCTTTTCTGCTTAGTATCCAAAGGTATTCGCGCTTCGGCTCTCCTATCACGGCGTATTCGTAATTCGGGTCGAGATCGATGATCCAATAATTTGCCCAGACAAACGGTAAAAACGATAAGGCTCCGGGGGCAAACCGCACCTTTAGCTTTGCGTTAGTCGTTTTATCATCAATTTTTCCAGCCGCCTTTGCTAAATCGGAGCTTCCGTCCTTTTTAACGCACTCATTCAGGACTTCAAGTTTGCCGTCCCTTTTTATCGTATACGTAGCAGTCGTGTTTCCGACGCATTGTTTTTGAAATTTATTCGGGTATTTTCCGATTTCAAACCATTTTCCCGAATATTTTTTAAGGTCTACTGAACTGACAGTTTTCAGCTGCTCCGGCTTGCTCGATTGTGCCGCCGTAACTATTCCTGCCGCCAAAACCACCGCAATTATTGAAAGATTGGCTATTTTTTTCATGATACAATCACAGTTCGAGAACAATCGCTGACTAGATGCAAACATAAGCGGAAAATTTCGCATATAATACTCATATAATAACTGTATAGGAACAACGGATTCCTTTTCCGCAATTTATGCCAATTTACGAATACCAATGTCTGAAATGTGGAGTACATATTGAAAAAAGACAGTCTATTTCAGAAGGCTCTTTGACCGAATGTGAAGAATGCGGCGGCAAGCTCGAAAAGCAAATATCGCTTTCGGGCTTTCAGTTTAAGGGAGCCGGCTGGTATGTGACCGACTACGCCGGGAAAAAGAGCCCGTCCACGGATAAATCCGACACCGGAGATAAACCTTCGACCAGCGAAAAAACTGAAAAAACTTCGGCAGATGAATCAACCGCAAAGACAGATAGTGCATCCAACTCGAAAAGCGATGCGCCCGCGGCACCAAAAGCAGATAGCTCCGCGAAGAAAGAATAAGATGAACAGAATGGCCGCAAGATTGCTGAGTTCGAGCCTGTGCCTGATTCTATTAAGCACATTCGTGTTCTCGCAATCGCGCCGCAGCGTCCGCGCGAACGATCTTGAAGGCTCGATCCTGAGCGTGACGGCTTGGCGGACCGACAGCAAGACCGATCCGCTAAAGATCGAGAATTTTTATCTTTACGAAAACGGGGTGGAGCAACGGATCAAAGGCCTTAGCTACGATCCGTCTCCGTCAAAGATAGTGTTGCTGGTCGACAATTCGCAAACCCTCCCCACCGACATCGAAAAATTGCGTAAGGCGACGATGGAGTTTGCCTACGAGATCTTCGATGGCGATCAGCTTTTCGTTCTCGCATATGACGAAAAGGCTGAGATCGTTCAGGAATGGACGGACGACGCCAAGAAGATGGAAAAGTCGCTCGCCACGTTCCGAAAGAAAGGCAATCCGTTTTTGTTCGATGCTCTTAACTCGACGATCACCGAGATCTTGCTTCCACTGATGCCCGGAACCCGCAAAACGGCGGTAGTTGTAGTCGGCGACGGGCTCGACCGTGGCAGCACCTCCACTTTTGATAAAGTTCTGGGCGAGCTGCAAAATCAGAATATCACCGTTTACGCCCTCCAAATACCGGATCGCACCGGCGGTTCATATCGCCGCGACCAGCCAAAAGCCGGTGCGGTAATCACTCAGCTTACCGAAGGGACCGGCGGCAAGATCTTTCCGCTTGACGAGGCCCAAACCGCGGCCAAGTTTATCTGCGAAGAACTTCGGCGCAATCGGTATCTCATGTCGTATCTTCCCGTTAATACTTCTACTTACGACGTTCGCAAGGTCTTTCTCGTAGCCGACGAGGGAATTAGCATACGCACCAAGAACGCCCAGCCGCCAAATATCAAATAGCTCGTCCGCTTTCGCTTTTAACGGCCAAATCGGTTTTGTGATAATATCGCAAATCTGGAACGTATTTTTCGTCGCCTCTAAGGAGCGTATTATTTGTGAGCGAAGACAAGAAAATACCGGGGCCGCCACCGCCCGACGATTTTTCAAAAACCACTCCTAATATCAATATGACTCCGGATGACGGCGGGCAGAATGATTGGGACAAGACCAATTATAACTTCCCGAAGCAGCCGGCTGCTGACGATTGGGGCAAGACCGTCACCAATATCAAGCCGATAGACACTGAGAATCAAGATTACGGCAAAACGTTTTATCCCGGCTCGCAGCCGTCCCAGCCGCAATCGCCTGAATGGGGCGTAACAAATGCCAACGTAAATGTTTCGCCGGCGGACTTCGGCTCGGCTCCCGAAGATTTTGGAGGTGGCGGTGGTTACGACAAAACAACCCCGTATTTTAGACTTCCCGAAGCCGAGCGCTCCAAGTATCAAGACCTGCCGCCCACGCCGAGCGAAAAGGCCGAGCAGGAGAAAAAGGAGCAGAAGGAAAAGGGCGGCATACCCGGCTGGGTTTGGGTCGGCGGCGGGCTTCTGACGATGTTCATGTTCGCGGTCGCGGTATTGCTGTTTGTGTATTTCTTTATCCTTCGTGACGTGTATTTTGACGCCACCGTTAGACTTGCGCCGCCGGGAAGCAGAGTATTGGTTGATGATAAGCAGATGGGTTACACAAAGGAAGACGGTTCGATAACGCTTCCGAACCTGACGCCCGGCGATCGTACGGTAAAGATTGTTCACCCCAATTACGTGTGCGTTCCGCAGGTGGTCAAAGGTGTGGCCGGCGTTACGCCCGAGCCTATAACAGCGAGATGTGAAGAGGTTAAGGCTCCGCCTCCTTCTGATTGTAATAACATCGGAATGGGCGATGTCGAGAAGGCGGAACGTTGTTACTATGCCGCGCTAAACGGCCTTGGAACTCCGTTTACTGTTGAAGAGCTGGTCAACGCTCTAAACATCCTGATAATCAACTTTGACAGCGCAAAATTCGACGTGCCGACCGACCGGCTTGCCGCGCTGAAAAAGGGAGCGGATTTTATCAAGATGCTTCCGCCCGAGGTCGTTCTCGAAGTTGGCGGCCATACCGACAACAAGGGTGACGATAGCTCCAACCAAAAGCTCTCTGAAAACCGTGCAAACGCCGTAAAAACAAAGCTCGTGACCTTTGGTGTGAGGCCCGAAGCGTTGCAGACACGCGGTTACGGTGCAACCAGCCCCCGACCGGGTGCCGATAACAATACGGACCAAGGCAGGTTCTTTAACCGCCGCATCCAGTATTCGATTGTGAAGAAATAACTCGCAGGGTCAAACGAACGTCAATATTTACATCAAACCGCTACAGGAGCCGCGATCTTGCCGTGTGACTGGTAGCCTTCAAGCCGAAGATTTTCGAACTGAAAACGCAACAGTCCTTCGACACCGAGCAATCCGGCAGCATTGACAAACTCCAATTTTGGTAAAGGCAACAGATCGCGGCTGAGCAATTCCTCGACCTGTTCCAGATGATTCGAATAGATGTGCAGATCACCGAAGGTGTGGATAAAATCGCCAACTTCAAGCCCGCAAACATGAGCAACCAGATGCGTTAGCAGCGCATAACTGCTTATGTTAAACGGCACGCCTAGAAATGCATCGGCACTGCGTTGATAAAGCTGGGAATGTAGGGTCTTGCCGTTCTCTACCTTAAATTGAAACAGGGTATGGCAAGGCGGAAGGGCAACCTTGTCGCAGGTTTCCGGGTTCCAGCCAGTGACGATCAGGCGACGCGAATTTGGATTAGTTTCTATTTCTTTTATCAGCCGTGCTATCTGGTCTACACCGTTGATCTGCGGATAAGCACCCCCGAACGAACGCCATAAATATCCATATACCGGGCCAAGATCGCCCTCTTCCCTGCCAAACTTCGCCGTTTGCTCAGCCGTCGCCCACTCGGCCCAGATGTCTACGCCGCGGGCATTCAGGTCTTTTTCACTTGTGCTTCCGCTCAGGAACCAAAACAGTTCTTCCGCAACCCATCGGAACGGAACGCGTTTTGTTGTGACAATTGGAAAACCTTCACGCAGATCAAATCGCGTTTGGTATCCAAATGCGGAGATCGTCCCGACGCCCGTACGGTCCTCGTGACGCGAACCCTTATCGAGAATATGCCTTAATATTTCGTGGTATTGACGCATTGTATGTGTAAATAGTAAATCGTCAATCGTTAATAGTAAATCGTGAGTCTTGATTAGTCATCGGTCGAGTTGCGACTCTAGTTTCACAATTTGCTCTTAACGATTTACTATTAACGATTGACGATTCACGATTCACCATGAGCAAACTAGAAGTCAGTTTTAACAGCCCGCAGTGCGGGTGGATGTCCATCGGATTCGAAGATGGCGTTAATGAGTTTTACACAACGACCGCTCACACCCCGCACGAATCTGCCTTGCCGGAATTGATGCGGATACTTACTGCGTTGCGTGACGAAAATTCAGGGCAAAACGAGTATCTGCTTAGATGGAACCGCGATCCCGAAGAATTCGATTTCCATTTCGTTCGTGAAGGACGCGACTTGCTCCTCGAGATCTACCGATATCCGACAGACGAACGGGAATCCGCCGAGCGTGAGCTGGTTTACACGCATCGTGGAACTGTAAATGACACATGCGAGGCGTTTGCCGTAACATTCAACCAGCTTTACGAAGACCGCGAAACTGACGAATTCGAATTCAACTGGCGCCAGCCGTTTCCTTTTGCTGAGTTTGAGGAGTTTAAGTCGAGGATGAATTAGCCACGAATTACACAAATGTCCCGAATAAAGGTCTCCGTTCCATTCGTGTTATTCGTGTAATTCGTGGCTGATTTCTTATGAAAGAAAAGCTTTTAGATCTATTAGCATGTCCGACCTGCGGCGGCGATATACTACTCGCGTATGCCGGCAAATACGACGACAAAGAAATTATCGACGGCGTGCTGACCTGCAAAAAATGCGGCCGCGAGTATAAGGTCGTTCGCGGTGTGCCGCGCTTTGCCGATCTTGGGAAAATAGAGGCGGATAAGGCGGAGACGGCTGAAAATTTCGGATGGCAATGGACGCATTTTACTCAGGAAGACCCGAAATACAACGAACAGTTTCTCGGCTGGCTACAGCCGGTAAAGCCGGAATTTTTTAAGGACAAGATCGTCCTCGAAGGCGGCTGCGGCAAAGGACGCCACACAAAGCTTGCTGCCGAATGGGGAGCGAAAGAAGTCGTCGGCATCGATCTTGGCGATGGCGTCGAATCGGCTTTTGCTTTGACCCGCGATCTGCCCAACGCACACATCGTCCAGTGCGACATTTTTAAACTGCCGCTAAAAAAGGTGTTCGATTACGCCTTCAGCGTCGGCGTTCTCCACCACACGCCCGACCCAAAGAAGGCATTCGTTTCCCTGGCGTCAAAGGTAAAAAAAGGCGGCCACATTTCGGCCTGGATATACGGCGCCGAGAACAATGAGTGGATCATAAAATACGTCAACCCGATCCGCGAAAAGCTCACGTCCAAGATGAGCCAGCCGACGCTTTACCAGCTTTCCAAGTTGCCGACGCTCAGCCTTTTCCTAACCACAAAGCTAGTTTACCGACCGGCCAACATAGCCGCCAAAGGGGCCGCCAAGCATCTATTTTACAACGATTACCTTAACCATCTAGGCACCTTCGGCTGGCGCGAACAGCACAATATCGTCTTTGATCACCTCGTCGCCCCGACCGCTTTTTACATTTCAAAAGCAGAGTTTGAGGATTGGTGGAAAGACATCGGCGCGCAGGACGTCGGGATCATTTGGCATAATAGCAATAGCTGGTGTGGATTCGGAAGAATTAGCCGCGGATGAACGCGGAATACACGGATAGGAATTTTCTTCAGGTCTTATCCGCGTCATCCCTGGAAATCCGCGGCAAAAATCTCTTATGAAATTCGACAAGGGCATCTCCAAAAAATACAGAAAATCAGTCGAGGACGCCTTCGACACGATCCTCGACAAAGGCAATGATCTGCAAAAAGAGATCGCGACGCATATTCTTAATTCGAAGATGCTTATTCGCGTAAGGCCTGTCAGCGAGATCAATGCGTCGGGAATTACGGGTTTGATCGATCCGGCCGAAACGAATGCAAAGATTGCCGATGAAATATTGAGTCTTCGTGAAGCTTTCGGCGAAGTTTATATCGCGATAGCCGAAGAGACTATAGACACCGGTGGCCAGCGCGGTTGCGAAGGCACGTTCGTCCACGAAGGCCGCCATGCATACGATTTTGCCCGGACTATAGAGAGTTTTTCGAACGTTGATGTAAATCCGCTCAGCCTTTTTGACCCAACCCTTTACGAACTCGAATTGGAAGCCCATAGGATTTCCGGCGATTACATGCTCTGCGTCAATAAGGACGAATATATCGAAGAAGGCCTTGGGCTGATGATCCTCGGCCGCGATCAGCCGACCGAGCCTTGCTACGTGAGCGACGTTGGCATACATAAACGCCTCTGCGACAGCTACGGCCTGACACTCGACGGCAATCAGGGCCCGTCAGCCAGCCAACTGCTCGGCCTCCGCCAAAAATAAATCAGCCACGAATTGCACGAATAACACGAATTTTTGGTCTTGATCTTTATTAGTGTAATTCGTGTAATTCGTGGCAAACTGGTTCTTATGAGTTCCGCATTACCGAAGGAAATGGAGCAGCACACGTACGGCATCATGGATGAGGCCGAAGGATCGCATTGGTGGTTCGTCGGTCGCCGCGCCATTCTTGAGAGCTTTCTCCGTTCGATCTGCTCGCGGCTTACAAGTCAGGACTCACGACTCACGATTTTGGATGTTGGCTGCGGTACTGGAGCGAATCTAGAAATGCTAGCCCAATTCGGTACTGCCGAAGGCGTAGATGTTTCCGACGATGCTCTCGAATTCTGTCGTAAAAAAGGCTTAACGGTCCAAAAAGGCTTGGCCGAAACGCTTCCGTATGACGACAACTCGTTCGACATAACGACGGCACTCGATGTGATTGAACACCTCGATGATGACATTGCCGGCTTGAAAGAGATGCATCGCGTCACAAAACCGGGCGGCTATTCGCTGATCTTTGTTCCTGCGTTTATGTGGCTGTGGGGCGTGCAGGACGACGTATCGAACCACCGCATCCGCTACACGCGGAGGCAGATTGTTGAACGATTAGAAAATGCCGGATACGAGATCGAACGCGCCACCTACGCAAACTGGACATTTTTCGCCCCGATCCTCGGCGGCCGCACTCTGATGAAACTAACCGGCATTAAGCCCGAATCGGAGAATAATGTGAATATTTCTGCATTAAATGGAATCTTTGGCAAACTATTTAGCTCCGAACGCTTCTGGCTTAACAAGTTCGACTTCCCTTTTGGGGTTTCCATCGTAATTGTCGCCAGAAAGCGTTGAATATTTACGCCAAGACTTTCGCTCCCGGATAGCTGGCTCCGAGTTTGACGTCTTCACCTTCGGCAAGCGAGTTGACCAATTCGTAGTGAAAATAATCGAATTTTGCCGCTACCGGTTCCTGAACGCGCTTGTCGTACATATCACGCGAGCGGTCGATAGCTTCGCGCAATCTGTCGTACAGATCACCTGAGTCGCGGCCTTCGGTCACTTTTTGTTCGTTATAAAGTTTGATCTCCGAAACCAGCAGCCGTGCAAACCGGCGTGCGTCGTTGTGCAAACGCCTTTCGTCATCGGCAACCTCGATCGGAAGATCGACATTTCGATCACGGTAGCGTGTCCTTGCCGCCTGTGCCGTAGCCACCTCTGTTAGAGGCTCCGTAACGGCATGTACGACATTGCCGTTGCCCGTGCCGTGTGAGCGATCGGCCTGCGGTTCAAAATCAACCGCCGGCTCGACTACTTCCACTTCGGGTTCTTCCACTACTGTTTCGAATGGGTTAGCCGATTCAAATTCCGCTTCCGGCCCGGATTCGGTGAATTCCGTTTCGGTAACTTCGATTTCCTCGACCGGCTCGAAATAGGTAACTTCCTCGATATCCTCCGAGTGAAGCTCGACAGGAGTTTCAACCGCTGCCGGCTCGTCATCCGCGAAGCGTTCGACTACAGGAAATGCCGGTGTTTCTTCAACTACCGCATCCTCAACTTCCGTTTCTTCAAACGAAACGGCACCGGTGTATTCTTCTACCGTTTCAACGGCTACCTCTTCGTGAACGGCCACCTCTTCGTAAGGTTCCTCCGCTGCAACGGCTTCTTGTTCAGCGAACTCTTCAACTTGAACCTCTTCAACCTCGGAAACTTCTTCGAAAGCAGGTGGTATTTCTTCTGCCTGGCTTACTTCTTCGGCCGCAGTTTCCTCGGCGTAATCCGTAGTTTCCTCGGTAGGTTCGTCGCCTGTTTCCTGGGTTGGCTCACTAACCGGCGTCGGTTCGACATGTTCCCGCTGAACCGGCGCAGGAGCTGATTGTGCAGATGCGATCAACTCAACCGTCAGGCCCGCAACCCGGACCAGCGTTTCAAGGGCCTCAGCGTTTAAGTTGACGCCTTCGTTGCCGTAATCGGCATAAAGGACCGCAACTCCGCGGCCTCTTGCCGTCAAAGGAATCGCGTACATCCTGTCTGGCGTGCCAAATTCAAGTTTTTCGAGAAACAATGCATCATCCGAATGGCCGCCGTGCGATGCCTTTACCGTACCAAGCGTCGTTACAGCGTCGGTCAAAACGGTATCGGACGATGTTGGGAACTGAATGCCGCGGACCGCAACTTCGTCCGCCAGGGCTTCTTTTCCAAACACCCGCCAACCCACGAAGTGATCGTTTTTGACGATGAAGAAGGCTCCGCGCGGTGTAAATTGCGCCGCTGCCTCAACCAGCGAGTTAAGAATTTCGGACTGCGATGTCTTGCTGCTTATTTCATTTATCGCGTCGCGCAGCTTGTCGAATTCCACGGCCGGGGCAGCCGCTTCCTTCATTTTCTCGGCTTCACCAAAGGCAGCGGCCGTGATCGTCGCGCCGTCATCGCGCGCCAGGCGCAGATGCTCGACGACGGACTCGGTAAACGACTGATCGAATTGGGTACCGGATTCGAAACGCTTGAAAAGATTTCGAAAAGCTTCGTCCGTCTGAGATTTATGTTTCTCGAACTCAGCCTCAAAATTCTTTTGAAACTCGGAAACATCCTGCCGGATTCCGGCAAGAACGTCTTTGAGATAACTCTCGAATTCAGTTCTTAAACTAAGTTCGAGTTCTTCACTATTCACTTGGGTTTCTCCTCCAATTCTTGAAAATACAGTTAGTTAAGGAATGGCTGCGGCGGGCGGTTATGGTGTAGAAAGTGCTGCATTGTGGGCGAAATGACATTGAGCGTAAATCGCCGCCATTAAAAGTATTACGAATTTTGACCTGCGCTGTCAAGAAATACTTACAGAGGGCGGAAAACCAACCGGTAGGGAGTGTGCGATTTTCGCCGCCAGAAAGAGACGTAGCATACCGATAGTATTTCCGCCCGCGAGCTTAAATTGCAACTACCGAAATCTCAGGATCGATCTCTTCTTTAATCATATTCTCGATCGCCATAAGCGTTCCCGTAAGCGAGCTTGGGCAACTGCCGCATGCACCTTCGTAGCGGATCTTGAGCGTTGAATTTTCCAGCTCGATAACTTCCAGCCAACCGCCGTCGCCGGCAAGGTAAGGCCTAATCCGCTCATCAAGAAGCTCATTGATTTGCACGATTTTGGGGTCGTCGCTTGCGGCCGCCGCGATAGCTCCGCCGACCGATGCAGCCGCTCCTTTGGCATTTCCGTTGGTTGACTTGACCGCTTCGGCTGCACGGATCGGCACCGCGAGCGTCGGTAAAATCTCGTCCCAGTCGATATCGTCCGTTTTTTCGACGGTAATCATCTTGTCCATGTAAAAAATGGACGCGACATTCCCAACTTCAAAAAGCGACTTGGCCAAGCTGTCGCCGGACGCAGCTTCGGCATTCTTAAATGAATGCGAAGTGCCGTGCGATACCGGTTCCTTCAAAATAAATTTGACCGCGTTCGGGTTCGGCGTTTCCTGTATATCTGCAATTTTCGGCATTTTTGTAAAGCTCTCTATTCGTCAAAAATGTAAGGCCAAGTAAACCTTACATTTTAGTCAACATTATAACGCACATCCGGCGATATTTCATTCCGCCAAACGCCATTCCAAAATAAAAAAAGGGCGCCGAACGCCGCAAAGCATTCGAAGCACACCGTTTACCATCCTTACGCGGCGTGACAAAAAAGAAATTCTTAATTGTCAGCCGCGCTCAAAAATCACAAAAACGTCACTCGGTAATATGAATTTCCTCTGTTTTATTCATTCTTCCCGATAGGAAGAGAGCACCGAAAGTAAGCGTTAGAATCAGGAAAACAATCAGTCCGATCAAATACATCGTGCTGCCTGCTCCTTTTGTGTAAAAATAAAACGATACCGCCGTTAAAACGAGCGATACTACAGCGAATAAACCATTAAGCGTACCCTTCACAAAAATCACCTCCGATTGTCGAAAAAAGGTTCGAACTTACTAAGTTTTACCGGGTTTTCCCCCGCCCACGAATTTTTAATTTCGCGGAAGGTTGAAAATTTACCCCGAAAGCCCTTGAAACTACTTGTCCTTAAACGAGCATATAGTAACTCCATTCGTCACAAAAACGCAAGCTTCGTTCTCTGGCTCTACAGGGGTTACGACGGCTGTTAACAAATGTTTCACGCCAAAATCAGTTCGGCACAAACCATTCGCGGAATTCCTTGAAAATCGGAAACAAAGTCAACATTAGTCCAGATCTTCGGATCGAACATCGCAATCACAGCCTCCGACTGGTTAATTCCAATCTCAAATAGAAGATAACCGTGCGGCTTGAGATGGGCAGGCGATTGTTGAATGATCTTTTCGATCACTGAGAGACCGGTTCCGCCGTCGGTCAACGCCAGATGCGGTTCGAAGTCTCTAACTTCAGGCTGCAATCCGGCTATATCTTCAATGGGTATGTATGGCGGATTTGAAACGATCAGGTCGATACGTTCCTGCCCCATCCCGCTAAATACATCTGACAGTAAAAGCTGTACACGATCCATGACGTGGTGATGCTCCGCATTGCGCCGCGCAACAGCGATTGCGCGTTCCGAAACGTCGACTCCTACCGCGGTCGCGTCCGGCAGATGGCAAAGGACCGATATCGCGATGCAACCCGAACCGACGCCGACCTCGCAAAAAGACGCTCCTTCTTTTGCGGTTAGAATCTCGATGCTCTTTGCCACGAGCATTTCGGTCTCCGGCCGCGGGATCAAAACATCGGGCGACACGTGAAAATCGAGGCCGTAAAACTCTTTAATGCCGGTGATGTGATGAAAAGGTTCGCGATCCGCGCGGCGTTTCACAATCGAATGGAAGAATCCAGCCTCGTCTGCCTTCAGCCCATATTCCGGGTGGGCAATCAAAAATGTCCGATCTTTTCCAATAGCAAAACAAAGCAGCGACGCAGCCTCACGCCGAGGGTTTTCAATTTTCGCGGATTTTAACGCGGCCGCCGCTTTAACGAGGCTTTCGGCAATGTTGGACATCAGTATTCGGTGATAGTGTCCAAGTTTGCGTTGCGATCTTTGCGGGTTTTCCTTTGCGAACTTTGCGTTAAATTCCTTTTCAGCCGCAAAGAACGCAAAGTTTTTCGCAAAGTTCGCAAAGTGAATTATCGAACAACACAAACTGGGAAACTATCTATTCGGTCGTTATCTTGCGCCATCGCCGCGCAATATTGCCGGAAACGTCAAAAGAATAATTTTTAGATCCAGCCACAATGACCAATTCTCAATATAAAAAAGATCGATTTTTACCATTTCCTCAAACGTCAGCCGGTTTCTGCCCGAAACCTGCCAGAGGCCTGTTATGCCCGGTTTCATATCAAGCCGCTTCCGGTGCCAGATGTCATATTCCTCAACTTCATACGCGATCGGCGGACGAGGGCCGACGATACTCATATCGCCTTTCAGGACATTGAGTATCTGCGGAAGCTCGTCAAAACTCGACCTACGCAAACGGCGCCCAAAACGTGTCACCCGCGGATCGTCCTTCACCTTTCCGAAAACCGGTTTAAGGGCGTTACCCGTGTTCGCGCCCGATTCGCCGCCGATGTTTTTTTGATAGGCTTTGCGGTGAAGGAGATCGTCGGAATCGGCCCGCATCGTTCGAAATTTGTAGCAGAGGAAAATTCGTCCGTCCATTCCGACTCGTTCCTGGCGAAACAGCACCGATCCGTTTGAGTCGAGCTTTATCAGTGCCGATACTATTAGCCACACGGGCGATAAAAGCAGAATCGAGACGGTCGAAATTACAATGTCCGACAATCTTTTTATGAATCGATCGATCTCCGAAAGCGGTTCCCGAAACAGCCGTACCATGGGCAAGACGCCGATCTGTTCGACACTAGTTTTTTGAGGCAGAAGATTGAACAGGCTCGGCGCAAAACGAAATTCTACCTTCTGTTTGCGCCCGATCTGGAGCATCGCCTCGAACAACCGCTCGCTCGGGATAGTGTTGTCGGTAATTATTACCTCCTGGATTTCGAGGTCGCGAATCAGCCCCGGAAGCTGGTCGATGCAGCCCACAATCGCGGTTTCAGCGAACTCGAATTTCTCCGCGTCGCCGTTTCCCCGTGTCTCCGTTTCACTTCGAACGACGCCGATCACCCGATAACCCAAATCCCGGCGTTCACGAAGCTCTCGAATCGTTTGGCTGGCTTCCAAGTTAGTTCCGACGACCAATGTCGGCAGAAGGTTTATTTCCCGGTCGCGGAACTTCGACTGTATGTATCGCAACGCGAGATGGAACGCCCCGAAAAGCGCGATCGCGTATAAGAAATCGAAAACAAACACCGCCCGCGAATAAGAGTACTCGCGGAATGCAAATCCGCCTCTAAACAGAAATGTCCATGCAACTGTAAGCAAAGAGCTGACGGCGATAGCTTTGAAGATCTTTATCGCTTCGCGTGTGTAAGAGAAAGCTCCGCTGTAATTGTAAACCCGCTGATAAAGCAGCATTGCCAGCCGCACCGGTACCGCGAAAAACAAGGCTCCCGCATATGGAACAAATTCCTTCGACCAAGCCCACGCCGTCGAAGACAGAACGGCCTCGCCCGTACGCATCTTAAAAGCGAAAACGAAACAAAAGACCGCCAGAAACGCATCGGCCGCAAAGATCGACACTTTTGTCACCGGCATTACCCATCGAGGGGCACGGTTCTCAGCTTTAACTGGAATAATTTTGGGTTGGACGGCTATCTCGGGTTTCATTTCACTACTACGTTTTTAAGGCAATCAGCAGTGACATGCAAACCGAACGCTGGCACAGACTGACAATTAAGGCCGCCTAATATATCCTTTTCGTTTTGCACCATGAAAGTTCTTATCACGTCACCGAGCCTGAACGAAGTCGATAATATTAGCGGAATAGCGTCGATGCTTCGCGGCGTGATCGAACGCAGCAAGGCTCAATTCGTCCATTTTGCCGCAGGACGAAAGGATGGCGAACGTTTCAACGCGGACTGGATCTTGAGGCAATTCGCAGTTCCCTTCAGGTTTTTGCGTAGCGTTATAAAAGAAAAACCGGATATCGTTCATATAAATACATCTATCGTCCCGCTCGCCATCTTTCGGGACGTGGCTCTTGCGGCCGTTGCCCGCTTTAAGGGGCGACCAATACTTCTTCATATTCATGGCGGGCCTTTTGTCGCTGGAGGCCTAGGAAGTTACGCGGTCGCGGCGGCGGCAAAAAAACTTTTGCGGATGGTCGATGTGATCATCGTATTGAGCGAGATTGAGAAGGCAAGCTTGTTAAAGCATTCGGCGGACTTAAACATACGCGTCTTGCCAAACGCGATCCCAACCGACGAAATTCCGCAATTCGAGCGAACTGATAACGAGAAAACGATCATTTTCCTCGGACGTCTGCACGAATCTAAAGGCTTGAATGAAATAGCCGAAATCTGCACGGCCCTTATCGATCAGCGTATCGATTTTCGATTTACCTGCTATGGAACCGGGCCTCAGCAGGATGAGTTCACTTCGAGAATGGCGTCGGTTCTCGGTGACAAATTTCAATTTGGCGGCCTTGTAACAGGTATGGAAAAATGGCGAGCGCTCGCGAACGCGGACATTTTTTTACTGCCGTCAAAATACGAAGGCCTGCCGATCGCATTGCTCGAAGCGATGGCCGTCGGTTGTGTCCCTGTCATATCCGCCACGGGTTCCGTACCGACTGTCGTCGAAGACGGAGCAAATGGATTTCTTATCGAGCCGGATCAAACTGCGGACATCGTCGATAAGCTAAAAATTCTTTTGTCCAATGAAAACGAGTTGAAACGGCTGAGCCATAATGCACGGTCTACTGTCAGCGAGCGATTTGACATCGATAATTACGTGGAGAAGCTTGATAAAATTTATGCGGAGATTGTCAGTTAGCCTGTAATGCAAGCAAGTGCTGAAAAATTTGAAGGGCTTACCGAACGGAGGCGGGTACCGGTTGTCAGCTTGCTTGTGGATGCTTGCAACTACGAAACGGCCATCGCAAGGATAGCCGAACTTGTTGCGGCGGGCGATGGCGGATACGTCTGCTGCGCGACTGTGCATATGGCGATGGAGGCATTGGATGATTCGACTTTTCGTGAGATCGTGAATTCTGCGTCAATGGTCACGCCCGACGGAATGCCGCTTGTCTGGATGCAGCGGCTGCAAGGCAAAAAAGAAGCGTCACAAGTTCGCGGGCCGTCTCTGATGCCAAAACTTCTTGCGTTTGCGACGGGAGAAGGACTGACAGTCGGTTTTCACGGCGGTTCGGCGCAGGTGCTGGCCGAGGTTCAAAAGCGGGCAACCGCAGAATTCCCGGGGTTAGAGATCTCATACATCCTTTCACCTCCGTTCCGGCAAATCTCCACCGCAGAGGATGCGGAAATTATCGCGAAAATAAACGGATCGAAGACACAAATCCTGTTTGTAGGGCTTGGCTGCCCAAAACAGGAACGATGGATGGCCGCCCACCGCAGCGATACAAACGCCGTGATGATCGGCGTCGGCGCCGCTTTTGATTTTTACTCCGGAACGGCAGCGGAATCGCCCGAGTGGCTTCGCAACCTCGGTTTGGAATGGTTTTTCAGACTGGTTAGGGAACCTAAACGGCTGTGGCGCCGGTATTTGATCCTTAATCCTCGTTTTATATGGCATGCGTTGCATCAGTTGATTACAAATAGAACCAAACTCTGATCGATCCCGGTCTTATGGCTTTTTGCCCTTTTAAGCGAAAAGCGACATAATAATCACACTTTAATCTGGCGGATTTATGAAGTTTTTATCGGACATTCGACTTCTTTTATTGAGCGTCTGGCTCGGCGCCGCCTGCTTTTTCATCGCGGTTGCTCAAAGCGCGTTCGCCGTTCTGCCGGCCCGTGAGATGGCCGGTGCGGTGGTTAACCGTACACTTTCCGTGCTTAATTACAGCGGCTTGGCGATCGCATTGGTACTGCTTCTTACCTCGCTGATCGCGCGTAAAGACTCGAGCAAGCTTTGGATCTGGGCCGAGCGATTTTTGCTTTTGCTGATAGCGGCCGCGTGTGCCGTCGGGCAGTTCGTCATCGGGCTGATGCTTTTATCGGTGCGGGCACAAATGGGCAAACCGATCGACGAAGTTGCGGTTGACGATCCGCTTCGCATTCAATTTAACAGTCTGCACGAATATTCGGTTTGGGTGTTAATGGCGGGAATGGCGGCGGCATTGATAGCATTCTTCATCATCTCAAACCGCAAATTCGGCTCGGTTGCCGGCAAGACTACAACCGACCCGTTCGACTTCAGCAAAGAATTTACGAAAAAATAGAGTTTATGGAAATTATTGAAAACCTGTCGGGCTTTACAAAACAATTTGCTCGGTGGAGGGGCGACGAAAAACTCACCGGTTACCCTTTCGTCGAGAACATTCACACGCCGTTCACACCGGTACGCCGCGCGTTGCCGATGATGAATCTCGCGCTGATCTCATCTGCCGGAGCATATATAGACGGCACCGACCCGTTCAATATCGCTTCGCGTGACGGCGACACCAATTTCCGTGAGATACCGGTTGAGGTCGAAGCTTCGGACCTGCGTTATGCGGCACGCGGGTACGATGTTGGAGCGGTGCAGCAGGATCGGAACTCACAGATTCCGGTCGACCGCCTTCGAGAGTATGAGGAAAATGCCGTGATCGGCAAACTTAACAGTGCGTGGTGGAGTATCAGCAGCTATATCCCGAACGCGCAGTTGGTGGCCGAAGACCTCGCTCCAAAGCTTGCCGACCGCCTCGCCCGATATGAGATAAGTGCGGCGGTTTTGATCCCCGCTTCACGTCTCTGCCACCAGACGCTGGGAATAATCGCCCGCAAAATTGAAGAGAGCGGCATTCCAACGATCATGATCTCGGTGGATAAAGCGATAATAGAGAAAGTTCGTCCGCCGCGGACCGCATATTACGACGGTGAGATCGGCTCGGTTGTCGGGCCGCCCGATTTTCCGGAATTTCAACTCCGAGTCCTGGATGAAACGCTGCGGACGATGGAAACATTCGACCAGCCGGGAGCCAGAAAGCTTGGCGTACATATGGAATCGAAGGTTGAAGCCGCGCGCGGTGAACGTTGAGCGAAAGTAAAAAGGCAAAAGTAAAAATGTAAAACTGGATACTTGATTTCAACCATGGATAGCACTGATTCGGCAGAAGGGTCGGCTGTAAAGGCAAAAGTATATGACATTCGCGAACGGACTTTTCAGTTTGCCGTCCGAATTGTCAGACGGGTCAGTATCTTGAAAAAGAACGTAAAGTCAGTAAGCTTCTCATAAATCAACTATTGGACGCGGGAACATCGGTGGGAGCCAATTTGGAAGAGGCGAAAGCCGGGCAAAGCTCGAAGGATTTTGTGCACAAGAATTCTATTTCGCTCAAGGAGGCTCGCGAATCAAGATATTGGTTGCGTTTGTTGTTAGCGAGTCACGATTTCGAAGTGGCCGCCATTGAAGGAATTAAAGAACTTGAACAAGAAGCATCCGAAATAGCAAATATAATTGGAAAAATCATCGTCAATTCGAAAAGCGGTTCCTAATTTTGCCTTTTTACTTTTCCCTTTTTACTTTCATACGCTCATTTGCCAGTGCTTTATGCCGTCCAGCGGATAGATCAGCATCAAAATATTCAGCAACAAACTGTCCCTAATACATACAAGCAACGCGATCTCCACCACGATAAAAAACACAAGCGAACGCCACCAACCGAATTTGTAAGCGATCCAGAATCCGAACGCACAAGCAAGCACATCGCCGACCGAGTTCAGTATCGAATCGCCAAAATAATCAAGCGACGCCGTGTTTTCGCGGTATTTTTCGATGATAAAACTTGAGTTTTCGAACACTTCCCACGCAGCCTCGGCCGACGTCGCGATAAAAATGCGCCACCCGACGCTTAGCTTTTTGAAGGCCAAGCCGATGATCCAGAAGAACAAAACCCCATGTAGGATATGAGTAAAAGTATATGGATCAAACAAATGCTGCGACGTGTGGCTGCTGCCCCAAGCCTGATTGATATAGATCGCCCAATCACCGGATTTGCACCACCATATCCGTTCCTGTCCGAAAAGCACTAGCGCCATGACAATGGTTATCACGACACTCAAAATCAACGGCAGCAAATCCGCTTTGTGAACAATTCTCTCTTCGTTTTCGCCCATATTCCGAAAACGATTGTCTTAGGAAACCATTTGATTATCAAGCGGCGGCCGGTGTCGCAAAAAGGTACAAGCGGTACAGCATCTTTGCGAACTTCGCTGCATTGCGTGAAAATCAAAGCGAATGAATCGTTCGCAGATCATCAAGCGTGTTGAGGAGCGCGAAATACCGTGGGACGTTATCGTCATCGGCGGCGGAGCAACGGGCGTCGGATGTGCGGTCGATGCGGCATCGCGTGGTTTTGATGTCCTGCTTCTGGAACAGCATGATTTCGGCAAGGGCACGTCGAGCCGCAGCACAAAGCTAGTCCACGGCGGCGTCCGGTACCTCGCACAGGGCAACATTTCGCTCGTTCGCGAAGCTTTGAAAGAACGCGGTATTCTGCTACGCAATGCTCCGCATGTTGTTCACAAACAAGCATTTATCGTTCCGTGCTACAGCCTTTGGCAAAAGATTTTCTACGGCGCGGGATTAAAGCTATACGATCTGCTGGCGGGCAAATATGGCATTGGAAAATCGCGTATATTATCCAAAAGCGAAACTCTCGCTCACTTGCCGTCGATCAAATCTGAAGGCCTATCCGGCGGCGTTCTTTATTATGACGGGCAATTTGATGACACGCGGCTGCTGATCGATCTGGTCAGAACTGCTTACAAACATGGAGCGGCTGTTTTGAACTATGCACGCGTCAAGAATTTCGAGAAGGCGGGCGACGGACGGATTAGCGGTGTCCAATTCGAAGATGTCGAAAGCGGCGCGATGTTTTGTGTTAGGGCAAAAACCGTCATCAACGCGACCGGTGCATTCTCCGATTCCGTTCGAAAATTGGCGGATGATAATGCCGAACCTGTCATAACCTACAGTCAGGGTATCCATCTAGTCTTCGACAAAACATTTCTGCCGGGCGATTCGGCCCTGATGATCCCGAAAACTAGTGACAGCCGCGTGCTTTTTTGCATCCCCTGGCATGATCATTTGCTAGTCGGCACGACAGACACGCCGATAGACGCACCGTCGCTTGAACCGAAAGCATTACAGGCCGAGATCGATTTCGTTCTCGAAACGGCCGGACAATATCTCGCGGTAAAGCCGACCCGCGAAGATATACTAAGCGTCTTCGCTGGAATCCGCCCACTCGTTAAATCCCGTAAATCGCTCAAAACATCGTCGATCTCACGCGGTCACGATCTGTTTGTCGGGGAGTCCGGCCTTATCACGATCACGGGCGGAAAATGGACGACCTATCGTCGCATGGCCGAGGATGCGGTTGACAAAGCTGTCGAAATGTCAGGTCTGGAACCTCGACCTTCCGTTACGGAAAATCTCGCGATAGCGGGAGCGGATTTTACGGTTGGCGATGACAAGCTGCATCCAAATCTGCCGTACACGCACAAAGACGTTGTCAGAGCAGTCCGCGATGAAATGGCACGGACCCTAGAAGACGTTCTCGCCCGCCGCACGCGATCTCTTTTTCTGAATGCTAGGGCTGCAGTTGAAATGTCGCCAAAGGTGGCAGCGATCATGGCCGCAGAACTTGGAAAGGATAAGGATTGGGTAGCGAGCGAGATTGTCGCATTGAAGAAGCTTGCTGCTTCTTATTCGCGCCCATTCGCGTAATTCGCGGGCAAAAACTCCTATTCCGTCGAAACAACATCTTCACCACGCAAAGCCGCATTCAACGTATGCCAGCTCAACGAAGCGCATTTTACGCGCGCCGGAAATTCCAAAACCCCGGCAAATATCTTTAGCTTACCGAGATCGTTCTCGTCCGTTTCGATATCAAGCTCGCCCGTCACCATCTTATGAAACTCGTCAAAGATCGCCTCCGCCTCGTGCTTTGTCTTCCCCTTGACCGCCTGGGTCATCATCGACGCCGACGCCTTTGAGATCGCACAGCCTGAGCCCTTAAAGGCCACGTCGGTCACCGTATCGCCGTCCAAACTCACATACACACGCAAAGCATCGCCGCACAACGGATTCTTGCCGTCCGCATACTGATCGGCATCCGCGATCTCACGAAAATTCCGCGGATTCTTGTTGTGCTCTAAAATTACTTCCTGATATAGATCGCTTAGTTCTGACATTTTTACTTCACTATCGGGCCGCAAGGATTATCGGTCTGGTCGTCGCACCAGCGCCAATCACCGTTCTTTCTATCGAGGGCAAAATCGTAAGTTAGTATTTCCGAACTGTTCTGGGGTTGGGCTTTTACAAGGTAAACAACGCCGCCGTCCTGCTCGAAGATCAGTTCGATACTACTGATGGTCGAATTCGGATAGCGGCTCAAAAATTCACTCCCCACAATGCTTTTGGCAGGAGTTGAACGCCCAATCTCGAGTAACACATAACCGGCGAACAACTACAGCCCGAGTAACACAACACCGCAGAACAACAAGATCTTACTTCTAGTGGACATTCTCTTCACGAGAATACCTCGATTACCTTCTGCACCGCATCTGCCAATTTATCAACCTCTTCACGCGTGTTATAAAATGCAAACGAAGCCCGCGCCGTCGCTGGGACGTCGAAAAATTCCATCACCGGCTGTGCGCAGTGGTGGCCGGCACGGATGGCGATTCCCTGTTGGTCGAGGATGGTGCCGATATCGTGCGGGTGAATGCCCTCGATAGTGAACGACAGGACCGACGCTTTCTCCGAAGCAGTGCCGATTATCTTTACGCCGGGAATGTCCGACAGCCGTTCGGTCGCGTATTCAAGCAGTTCGTGCTCGTAGGCGGCCGCCGCTTCGAAATCAATCGAGTTTATATAATCGATCGCGGCCCCCAGGCCGATCCCAGCCGCTATGGCCGGTGTTCCGGCTTCGAACTTATCGGGTATCGGTGCAAACGTCGTGCCTTCAAAACTCACCGTGCGGATCATCCCGCCGCCCGTTTGATAAGGCGGCATTTGATCGAGCCATTTGCGTTTGCCGTAAAGAACTCCGCTGCCCGTCGGGCCGAACATTTTGTGGCCGGAAAAAACAAAGAAATCCGCGTCCAAATCTTGAACATCGACCGGAAAATGCGGCACGCTCTGTGCGGCGTCAACACAGACCGGCACGCCGAATTTGTGAGCGGTGGCGATCATTTCCTTGAGCGGATTTACCGTTCCGAGCGAATTCGAAACATGCGTCACCGCAACCATCTTAGTCCGTTCATTTAACAGATTTTCGTATTCATCGATGATCAACTCGCCGCGTGCATCAATGGGTATCATCACGACCTTCGCGCCCTTTTCTTCGGCGATCATTTGCCACGGGATGATGTTCGAATGGTGCTCCATTTGCGAAACAAGAATCTCATCGCCCTCGCCGATAAACTTTCGCCCGTACGAATACGCGACCAGATTCACGCCCTCGGTCGTTCCGCGAATGAAGATGCATTCCTTAACATCCGGCGCGTTGATAAAGCGTTTCACCTTTTCACGGGCCGCCTCATACGCGGTCGTCGCGTGCTGAGAAAGGTAATGCACGCCGCGGTGGATATTCGAATGCTCCTCAGCAAGATATTTAGAACCTCGGTCTATGACGATCTGCGGCACCTGCGAAGAAGCTCCGTTGTCCAGATAGACCAACGGCTTTCCGTTCACCGTTTGCGATAGCACCGGAAAATCCTTGCGAACCTTTTCAACATCCCAATTGCTCATTGTCTTTACAGCGGTCATGGTATTTACTGCAGCCCCCTGTTATTTTTTGCCCGATCGCGCTGCGGTCACTTTTTCCTCTACAACCGGTTTCTTGCTCGCCTTCTTTTTCTCGCGGGCGATAAACTCACGCAAAGCCGTTTCGATCGTCGCCGCTCGACGGACCTTTTCCCCTGCGATCTCGTCGATCTGTGCCAATAACGTTTCATCCAATATTAACGATGCTCTTACTCTCATAATTTTAGCCTTCTAATTTCGTATTCAGCCGATTCAGGACGGCCTCATCGAGTTCCTTTTTGATAGATTCGATCGTGATCTTATTAATAATCTCTTCTGCAAAGCCATACGTTAGCAGGTTTCGGGCCAATGTTTCCGGCAATCCGCGCGTCAGCAAATAAAATAATTCTTCTTCCTCAAGCTGCCCGACCGTTGCTCCGTGCGAACATTTAACGTCGTCATTAAATATCTCAAGCTGCGGTTTCGTATCAACCCGAGCGTCGTTAGACAATAGCAGATTCTTGTTCGACTGCTGTGCATCCGTGCCATGAGCATTTTCGCGAACAAAAACCTTGCCGTTAAAAACCGCTCGCGATTTATCATTTAAAACGCCTTTGTAACTTTGATGCGACGTGCAGTTCGGTACCTGATGATCGATAATCGAATGCGTATCGCTATGCTGCAAACCGTCCAGCATATACAGTCCATCGACAAACGCCTCGCCGCCTTCCGCCGTAAACTTCACATCGATATCATGCCGCGAGATCGCTGCTCCAAGGTTGATATTTGTCGCGTTATAAACGCCGCCTCGACCGACCGACACCTCGGTCATTCCGTAATTATAGGCAACTGGCGCATCTTTCTGCACTCGGTAATGCGTGAGATTCGCATTTTCTTCGACAAAGATTTGCACTGCCGAATTTGTGAAGCTTTTTGCCGAATTCGCATATGTCTCGACGAGTGTTGCCTTGCTGCCAGCTTCTGCAATGACAAGAATATGCGGAGAAATTACCGAGCCTTCTTCGGTCGCGAATGACAATTCGACAGGCTCGACTACGCTCGTATCTTTTGCGATCCGAATCACTTTGAGATCGGCAAACGCGAAATTTAGAGCGGTAAATCCGTTACGGCGATATTTGAATGCCGCCAGCTTTTCTCCAGACTTCTCGCCCGAGGGCGAGAAGTCTGGAGAAAACGGCGCAACACTCCAATTCTCTTTTGCAATCGGCGCGACGTTTGTATATTTCCAATCCTCACTCTTTACCGCCGGAAAACCCAGTTCAGCAAACGCCGCAAATGCCGCCTCGCGAATTTTGCGCAATGCAGGGTCCTTTTCCGACCGTACAACCTCTCTAAACTGTTCCGTAAATTGTGTTTCCACTACGGCCATTGATGAAACCATTTCTTAAAATACCTTTACTAAACTGAACTTTTCGTCGGCTCGAATCGTGTTTGCTTTGTCCAGAATAAACTCTTTCGCTATCTTTAATTTCGCCTCATTCTCGGCCCTCGGCTTTTTGTCATCGACCAGCGTCGACCTGTCGTAATCGAACAAAAAATCGTGCCGAGTCAAAACATATTGCACACCCATCGCCGCCGTTTTCGCCTTTAATTCCTGCAAGCTTCGCGATTCCCAAACCATGCGGCGCAATGTCCAATCTTCAAACAAATAATCCGAAAAATACGGACGGTCTAAATTGTAAGTATCCCGCCGCATATTGATCAGCCAAACTTTAGCGTCCGTCGCGGTTTCCGTATTCAGTGTTTGATAATACGGATAGTAATCGAGATTTCTCGCTAAATATTGGTCTCGCGTTTCGCCACCGAGCACGACACGAAGCGGTGCCTTCTGCAAAAACCATGCAATGCCTACAAAAATTCCGGCAACTGCTGCGACGCTGAGCGAAACCCGCGCAACTTTCTCGAATCCTTTTACACTCTTCCCGATAGCGTCCAAAGCCAGCACTATTGCTATGGCTAATACCGGCAAGATCGGCAGCAGATAACGAAGCTGCTGGCTCGAAAACAGCCAAAACAAAAAGATCACCGCCGCGACGCCGACACCTATCTTTGCCTCTACCGGCACATCAAATTTCCAAAGAGCCCAGACCAAAAACGGCAAGCCGAAAAGAAAAGCGACGCCCAACACACCGTCGAAGTAAGCCGGCTGCTCAGGCTGCGCGACAACCGACAAATTCCACGGAGCGGCAACATAATCGAGCGGCGTCTTTATAATTCCGCCGTACTGCGAGTTCATCGCCTGAAACAGATTCGACCTTTCGACATCCCAACCCGGAGCCTCGCCCGGCCAGACGCTCATGTAAAACGGAAACACCGGACTGTCCGTCTGCTGCCACGTCCGCAAGTACCAGGGCGAAGCGATCAAACCGGCGAGAACTAATGCCGAAAACCCGCTTACCACGATCTTGATAAGCTTGTCCGGTTCGCTCTCCTTTGCCTTTCTAACACGAAGTAAAGTAACCAACGCAAACGCCGCAATCGCAAAAAGGGTCGTCAATTTTGCCGACAAAGCCGCCCCCAAAAAGATCGCGATCAAGGTCAGCCAACCATTCTCAAGCGTTCGCCACCAACGCGTCAGCGAATAGATCGCAAGCGTCACGTACAGCGCCAGAGCGATATCGATGTAAGCACTCGCCGATACGTGATATGCCGTCGGCACGCTTGCGACGATTAAAACAGCTATCATCGCCCACTGGCGATCCGCTTTCAGTTCTCGTGCCCAACCGAAGATTGCCAGCAACAGCAATGGGAAGAATGCCCAAATCGTTGCACCGGCCGCAGCCTCACCCGCTCGCGCACTCCATAACCCTCCGAGCAGCATCGCCCAGACGCTTTGCATCTCGGTGCCGAGAGCAAGATAACTTGCGATATTTCCTTCAACAAACGCGTTGCTGCCCTGTGCGAGGAACGCCTTCGGAATCGCGAAGTGATAGAGCAGTGTGTCCTTCGCTGTCGCCGGTGCAAGCGAAGCTATGAAGGCAAGCACAACCGGAAGCGCTATCAACACAAGCAGAGCTTTATCCAATAGAGAACCCTTATCCGGCAGGCGGCTTTCTTTCTTTGCTTCTTTCGCTCTGCGAAGTCCAAACGCTGCCAACGCTAATCCACCAAGTGTTACAACTATCGCAGCCGTGCCGTTGTATGCCGCGGCAACCCCAAGAAAAAACCATGTCAAAGACCAGACTGCCGCACCGACCGCAGTTTTCATTGCAAGTTCGAGGAGATGCGAATGATTTTCGCTTTTCGTCACTTTTACAAACGAAGCGACAAAATTCCCAACCCCAAACCAAGAGATCACAATCAAAAGAGCAATGACAGCACCGACAACGGTATCAAGAATTCCGCCTCCTACGGAAGGCCCGCCGCCAAGATTGCCGATCAGTTTTTGCGTCTGATATATGTCAGAGCCGCGATTCGAAAAAAAAGCGACGAGCAAAACGCCTGCCCACAATGCCGCGAGAATGGCGGGGAGCCCGAACGAGCCTTTATTTTCAACCGGTTCTTTCGCCATCCAACGCGTTATCTCGAGTTCGCGGCTCCCTTCACCCAGTCGTAACCCTTCTCTTCCAACTCAAGCGCAAGTTCTTTGCCGCCCTCTTTGACGATCTTTCCGTTCGCCAAAACGTGAACCATATCGGGCACGATAAAATTCAAAAGCCGCTGGTAATGCGTGACCAAGATGATGGCGTTATCGGGCGAACGCAGTTTATTCACGCCTTCTGCCACAATTCGCAGTGCGTCGATATCAAGGCCCGAATCGGTCTCGTCGAGCACGGCAAGTTTCGGTTCCAGCACAGCCATCTGCAAAATTTCGTTACGCTTCTTCTCACCACCCGAAAAACCTTCGTTGACCGAACGCTTGAAAAACTGAGGGTCCATATCGACGATCTTTGCCTTCTCTTTCAGATAATCGTTGAACTCCAGCGGATCAAGCTCTTCCTGCCCGTGATGCTTCATCTTCTCGTTATATGCAAGCCGCAAAAATTGCGAATTTGAAACGCCCGGCACCTCGACCGGATATTGAAACGCCATAAAAACGCCTTCTCGCGCACGTTCGGCGGGTTCGAGTTCGAGCAGATTCTTGCCTTCATAAAGCACCTCACCCGAGATCACCTCATACGTCGGATGCCCGGCCAGCACCTTCGACAAAGTCGATTTGCCCGACCCGTTCGGCCCCATAATAGCGTGAACTTCACCCTTCTTAACCTGAAGGTTCAGGCCTTTCAAAATTTCCTTGCCGTCGATTCCGGCATGTAAGTCTTTAACTTCCAATAACATAAATTATTCCAGTTCGTCGATTATTTTGAGAATATCTGATTTCAACTTCGGCAAATTATTCTGGGTCGTGTCCCAAACGATTTCGGGATCGACATCGAAATAGCCATGAATGAGTCGGTTTCGTGCAGCCGTCGCAAACCGCCACTCAACCTCCGGATATTTGGACTTCAAATCCCGAGTAAGGCTCACGGCTGCTTCTCCGATTATCTCAAGGTTTCTGACAACAGCATCGACTTTGACCTCATCCTCAAAAAACTTTTCCAGATCGACATCATTAAGATAACGATCTATCTTTTCGATCGCGTCAATAATATGCCGAAGCCGATCCAGATCAATTGGCTTTTTCATAGATCACCTGAAGATCGCTGAGAACGCCGGCACGAATATGCCTATTCAGCATCGCCTCCGTCGCAAGGTCGACATTTCTGCCTAAGGCGGCCTGCAAGTCGTCGGCTATTCCGTAAAAGGCCCATCCGACCGGCTTCGAAAACCGAACCAAAAGGTCAACATCACTAGTTTCATCTGCGTCGCCGCGTGCAAACGAACCGAACAAGGCACAGTATGCGATCTCATTCTGTTTGCAGATCTGAATGATCTTATCCCGGTCGGTCTCAGCTAATCTCATATTTGAACTTCACCTCGCAAAAAAGTAACGGCTTCGCCGCCGATCCTTACGCGGTCGCCCGCCAGCTCGCAAAAAAGTTCCCCGCCGCGTTTCGAAACCTGCCGAGCAAAGAGTTTGTCCTTACCCAACTCCTCAGCCCAATACGGAATCAGTGAACAATGTATCGCCCCGGTTACCGGGTCTTCGGGAATACCGATCTTCGGTGCGAACATCCTCGACGCAAAATCACAGTCGTCGCCCGGGGCAGTTACGATCACTTCGTCGTAGGGAATTTTCAGCAATGCATGAAAATCCGGTTCGAGGCCGCGTACTTCTTCCTCGCTTTCCACTCGCAGGAAAACCATATTTCCCTGCGCCTCCCAAACCTTTGTCGGCACAATTCCGACCGCTTGAGCAAGCTCGCCGCTTTGCTCGATCTCAGTCATTGGATACGCCGGAAAATCGAGAATGAGTTTGTCGCCAACTTTGTTTACGCCTAGCGAACCGCTGCGGTCCGAATGAAATGGAATATACCCATCCTCCAATTTCAGCTCGTTAAAAATCACGTGCGAAGTCGCAAGCGTCGCGTGGCCGCAAAGATTCACTTCAACCTCCGGCGTAAACCAGCGGATGTGATATCGCCCGTCTTCATTCACAAAAAAGGCGGTCTCGGAAAGGTTATTCTCGGCCGCGATCTTCAACATCATCTCGTCCGGCAGCCATTCCGCAAGCGGAATGACCGCCGCCGGATTGCCTCCAAACGGCCGTGATGTAAATGCGTCAACCTGAAAAATTTCCAGCTTCATCTCAGTTTTTTGCCACGGATTACACGAATGTCACAAATCAGAAAATTCGTGTTATTCGTGTTATTCGTGCAATTCGTGGCTAACTCCTTCTTTAACCGCCGCGATCGCCTGTATCTCGATCTTCGTATCAAAATGCAAATCTTTCACCGGCACGATCGCCCTCGCCGGCCGATGATCTCCCATCACGCGGGCGTATGCGGCATTCACCGCACCCCACAATTCCATGTCAGAAACATATATCGTGAACTGCAAAACGTGCTTCAAATCACTCCCGGCTGCGTGTAGAACCGCTTCAACATTTCGCAGCGCCAATTCCGTCTGCTCGCCAATATCACCGGTAAAAGGCTCACGCGTATCCAGCGTCATCGGCAACTGCCCGGAAACATAGATCAGGCCGTTATGCTCGATGCCGGGTGAATAATGGCCCTTTGGTTGCGGTTGGGCGGGTGGTTGAATTGCTTTCATTGCGTGTCCTTCAGTGTCCGCTCTACGCCACTTTTTAATTTTGGGAGTTCCGTTTTTACGATACTCCATATAAATTTTAGGCTAACTGCTGTATAGCCGTGTATCAGACGGTTTCTTGTTCCGACTATTTTCTTCCAAGGAATATCTGGATTTTCCGCCCGCAATTCGTCGGTCAGATGCGTAGTTGCCTCGCCAATGATCTCGATCTGCCTTATGACCGCATCGTGACGCATTGCGTCCAGACTGAATTGCTCCTCATCAACCTCATGGACGTAGCCCTCGATCGCATCTATGGCATCGAGAATATGCCTAAGCCGCAACGAATTCTCGTTCTTCATAGATCACCTGGAGGTCTCGCATCACACTGTCCACTATATATTTACTAAGAGCATCCTTGGTCGCCCAATCAACTTTTCTTCCCAATTTGTCTTCGATTTCTAAAGCCCCATCAATCCAGTCCCAGCCTTTCGGCTTCGAAAATTTTACTAACAAATCGATGTCGCTATCTTCAGTTGCCTCTCCTCGCGCAAACGAGCCAAAAACGGCGCAATACGAAATGTCATTGCGTTTGCAAATCTCGATGATTGTCTGCTTATCCGTTTCGCTCAGATACATTGTCTACTCGCCGTGCTCCAATTTATCTGCAATTACACTTACGGCTAACGCCTTAACTTTACGTATAGCGTCTTCTCGAGTTTTACCGTAAACCAAAACTCCATTTAATTCGTCAATTTCAGCAATCCAGCGACCGTCGCCTTCCAGCTCAAGTTCAATTGGTAAGTTTATTTTCACCTAAAAAACAACCGCTACTTATCATGCCATGCTCTCAATACTTTTCCATCTTTCTGAGATATTCGCGCATAAGCAAGTCCGCCGATCCAGTTCTTAGGAGCTGTTCCACTTATTTCCCAAACTTCACCGACCAACTCTGCTCTATATGGCTTTTCCTGATCAATCATTTTTTTCAGACCCATACGTGTCCATTCCTTGACCGCGATCTCTATTGCTAATTGTTCGTCCTTAACAAAACCGTCATTGTTCGATCTTTCCAGAAACGAATTGAAATTAGCCACATTGGCTTTGGGCGAGGTGGTGTTTACACTCACCCGAGCCTTTGCGATTTCACTTTCGCCGCTACACGAAATGAAAATCGACGCAAGTAAACCTAGGAGTGCTGAACGAAACAACATATTTAGCCTACACTTCCTTCCAATTTCAGTCCCAACAACTTCGTCGCCTCGACCGCATATTCCATCGGCAGTTCGCGAAAGACCTCTTTACAAAAACCATTAATAATCAACGAAACCGCGTCTTCCTGCGAGATGCCGCGTTGTTGCAAATAAAACAATTGATCTTCGCTGATTTTTGAGGTAGTCGCCTCGTGTTCGACCTTGGCGGTGTTGTTCATCACCTCGATGTAGGGGAACGTGTTCGCCTCGGACTTGCCGCCGATCAGCATCGAATCGCACTGCGTGTAGTTCCGGGCGCCTTCGGCTTTCGGCATTATTTTTACGAGTCCACGATACGAGTTGTTCGATTTTCCGGCCGAGATTCCCTTCGAGATGATCGTCGATTTCGTGTTTTTTCCGAGATGGATCATCTTCGTGCCGGTATCGGCGATCTGGGCGTTGTTGGTCAACGCGACCGAGTAGAATTCGCCGATGGAATTATCGCCCTGCAATATTACGCTCGGATATTTCCACGTGATCGCCGAACCGGTTTCGACCTGCGTCCAGGAGATTTTCGATCTTACACCACGACACGCACCGCGCTTTGTAACAAAATTATAAATGCCGCCCTTTCCGTTCTCGTCGCCGGCGTACCAGTTCTGGACGGTCGAATATTTGATCTCGGCATCGTCAAGAGCAACAAGTTCTACAACCGCCGCGTGAAGCTGGTTTGTATCGAACTGCGGCGCCGTACAGCCTTCGTTATAGGCTACATAACCACCCTCTTCGGCGACGATCAGCGTTCGTTCGAACTGCCCCGAATCCTGCGTGTTGATTCGGAAATAGGTCGAAAGCTCCATCGGGCAGCGGACGCCTTTCGGAATAAAAACGAACGAGCCGTCTGAGAACACCGCCGAGTTCAAAGCCGCGTAATAATTGTCATTTACCGGCACGACCGAACCCAGATATTTCTTGATCAGATCGGGATAATCCGCAACCGCTTCGGTAAACGAGCAGAAAATAACGCCCGCTTCCAATAGCTTTTTCTTAAACGTCGTCGCAACCGAAACTGAATCGAACACCGCATCAACCGCGACATTTGCCAGCATTTTCTGCTCGGTGATCGGAATGCCGAGTTTCTCAAACGTCCTGATCAATTCGGGATCGACCTCATCCAGGCTCGCCTTTTTCTCCTTTTGCTTCGGAGCCGAATAATACGAGATGTTCTGAAAATCGATGTTCGGATAATCGAAATTGGCCCAGTTATCCGGCTGCGTCATTTTCAGCCATTGCCGAAAAGCCTTTAGCCGAAACTCGAGCATCCATTCGGGCTCGTTTTTCTTGGAAGAGATCAGCCGCACGGTGTCTTCAGACAGGCCCTTGGCAATCGTCTCCGTTTCGATATCCGTAACAAAGCCGTATTTATATTCCCGATTTGTGAGTAATTCTGCTGCTGTTGACATATGATTTTCATCCACAGATGAACTCGGATAGACACAGATAAGAAATTAACGACGGCTCTGATCTGTCTTAAAATCTGTGTTCATCTGTGTTCATCTGTGGACAATTCCTTTCCTAAATCCTCTGCGGTTCAATCGTCCTGTGAATCCCCTGTATCTTATGGAACATCGCGTCCACCGTGCTTTCCGTGCCGACCATCTGTGCCAGCGTGATCCGCGACAACGCGTTTTCGACGATCTCGTGCAGACCGACGATGACCGGCCTGATGCCGCAATCGCCATGATGTACGCACGAATCGAGCACCCCCGTGTAACTGTCGCAATGCTTGTTCATCACGTCTTCGTCAAGCACCTTTATGATCTCGTTAAGGTGAATTTCACCCGCCGGTCGCGACAAAACATATCCGCCCTTTGTTCCGCGCGTCGAATTAACGAAGCCGGCCTTGTTCAAAAGCCACATCAGCTTGCCCGCGTTCGCCGCCGAAATTCCCTCGCGCTCGGCGATCTGCGGCAGGGTCAGCGATTCGCCCTCACGCAAATTCGCAAGCTGCACCAGACATCGCAGCCCGTATTCTTCTTGTGCTGAAATCTTCATAAGCCAAACTCGATTAAGGGACTTAGTAACCGTTAGGAAGATTATTACAAATCATTACTTTTAAGTCAAGATTGAAATGCAGGAGATTCATCCACAGATAAACACAGATGAACACAGATTTCCAACGAAGGCGGTAAACAGAAGAACTATCGAGATCCATTACCAGAAAGAGATCAGGAATTCCGTTTTCTTATCCGTGTTTATCTGTGTTCATCTGTGGATAGTTTCTTCAGTATTTTGATCGGATGCGAACAGCACGTTCGATCAGGTCGACATTCTCCAAGATCTTCAACCGCAGGTCTTTATCCAGATTCGGGTTATCCGCGAGAAATTTATTAACGATCGCCAACGCCTCTTCGCTCCGCTGACCGCCGATGAATGCGCCGAGCCAGCCGTTGACGAAAAAGATCTTTCGACTGCGTTTGTGATTCGGCAGTTCTTTTAAGGCGCGTTCGAGATACGGCAGTGTCATTTCAGCATGCCGCACCGAATTAAAAGGCCCGAACGCCGCCTCGATCCAGCTTTCTGATATCTCTTTGTTTGCGGTGAAATCATTCCAGTATTTGGCCTTGTTCTCTTCGGTCGCAATACCGGCTTTTGCGGCGTAGGCATAGCGCTTTGCTTCGTCGGAGGTTTCGGTTTTTTCCAAATCGGCAAGCAAGGCCGGAGCGTCCGGGTCGTTGAGGATGAGAAGGCGGGTCACGATGTCAAATTTGTCCTTTGTTTTCAATTTCAGATCTTTGATCTCAAATTTCAGATTCAGAATATCCTTCAATATCCCGCGAGCCTTAACGGACGAAACGCCCGGTAGTAGGTTATCCGCTGGCCTAGAGTTGGTGCGCTCTGCATGCTTTCGATGAGGACGTTTTCGAGACGGACTCTCAAGTCAGAACCCGGAGCGGTAGCGACGGGCTTCTGCTCTGTCGTTGGCGGGAGGCCGGTCGCTACCGCTCCCGGTTCTGACATGTAGTACGTCATCGCCGTCGAGACACGCCCAAGCAGCGTCTGGATCGTGCTCTCATCAGACTCCCCGCCTTGATTAGGCGTAGTGGCTCTTAGCTCCCCTCCTGCCTGAGGAGGGGTGGCAGCGGCTTCCGCTGACGGGGTGGTGGGAGTGGCTGCCGGGGTGGTAGATTTCCGGGCAGCAGACGACAAATTCTTCACCACCAACTCAACATATTCCCGCGGGTCCAGCTCGCCCTCGCGGACGCTGTCCCACAGCGCTCCCCACATCATCGTCCGCAAAAACGGGTCCTTTTCGTTCTGGATGTTCTTCAGAACATGATCGCGGCTCTTCTCGTCGAGCAGAAAAATGCCGTAGCCGTAGTCTCTGTAGTTCGGAAAGAAGAAGAAGGTTTTCGGAGGTGTTTCGACGTACGTCCGATCATTCCGATCTGAAACAAGTACGGAATTAGTATCCACCTGAACCCCTACGACGGAATTAGTGGGTATCTGACTCTCGACGCTAAGCATCGATAGCGCTTCGGTTCTTTGTCTCCAACGAAAACCATTGTTGCTTCTCTGCGTGAGTGCGACACCGTCATAAGACATGCCGATCACATCGCGGTAATTCAATTTCTGAGACTCATACCTAACGACCGGCAGTCCGGGACGCATCACCCAGTTTCGTGCCCATTCTTTGGTGCCGTCTATATTTGATTGCTTCCATGCGGGATACTGCGGACTGTTAAGGAATTCAGGATTCGATACAGATTGGATCTGCGCGTTAGTAAATTCATCGACAAGATCGCTCCATCCCGCATTCCCAAACTCATGCTTCTTCAAAAACGCCCGCACGGCCGTTTGGAACTTGTCTTCGCCCAGATAAAACTCCGCCTGACGGAGGAACGCCGGGGCTTTGTTGTAGACGATGTTGCCGTAGGCGGATTTGGCGGCGGAGAGGTTGGCGATGGGTTGGTAGATAGCGGTGGTGCCGCGGGTGGAGTCGGTCTGGTAGGCGCCCTGTTTGATGCGTTCGTAAAAGACCTTCCAGGCGTTCATCTCGGGCATGATCTTTTCCATCGCCTTGTAGGCCGTGAACGTCGCAAAGCCCTCCTTCAGCCAAAGATCGTCAAACCACCGCATCGTCACCGTGTCCCCAAACCATTGATGCGCCGCCTCATGAAAGATCAAAGTCGCCCTCGATACGAGATCGTTCTTCGTCGGCTCCTGCGGAAAAATGATCGAAGATTCCCTAAGAAACGTCGCCCCCGCGTGCTCCATCCCGCCAAACGGAAACTCCGGTATCAAAACCAGATCGTACTTCGGGAACGGGAACTTGTAATCGAAATACTGCTCGAAATACTTGACTGCCTCGCGGTTGAGCCGAAACACCTCAGCCGCGTGTGGCTTGAACTTGGCGGCTTGGGATTTTCGGACGTATATGCTGGTCTCCGGTGTCTGTAGCCCGACCGTGAGGGAGGGCTCAACGTTGTCATTAGGCCGCACTGAGCCCTTACTTACGTGCGGGCTACTGACACGCTCCCACGGCCCCGCCGCGAATGCGAAGACGTAGGTGCTGATCGGTTTCGTCTCCTCAAATGCCCAGTGTGTTGTCGTATCCGGATCGCCGTCGGTATTCGATTGATATATTACTTGAGCTTCGGCGGCATTCGACACTATTTGCCATTCGGGTGGCACGTAATGAACAAATAACTGAAACCTCGCCTTCAGATCCGGCTGGTCGAACACCGGGAACGCCGTGCTCGCGTCGCTAGGGACAAAGAGCGAGTAGATGTACTCCGCGCCATCCTCCTTATCCACATACCGCGTGATCGCCGACCCGCTGGTCAGTATCGGCGAGGTGAAATCGAGCTTGATAACATTCTCGCCCGCAACCACGCCGTCGCGGAAGATGAGGTGTTCGTCGATCTCTTCGAGCGGAGCGGGGACACTCTTGTCCCCACGCGGCGAATGCCGCGAAAATGCTGCCGGCTTACCATTCAACGTAGCGTTAGAAATCGTTGACTTCTCTTCGTGATTCTTGATCTTCCGCCAGTCAAGTATGATAGGCGGCATTTCGCCGCTTTGCGGCGATGGGGACAGGAGTGTCCCCGCTCCGACCCTGACGCGTATCTCAATCGTCCCCTTCAACACCGGCGACATCTTTTCGAGAGTCAGGTTGATCTTGTAACGAACATCGCTGTATCGCGCCGCACGCCATTTGGCCAGTTCGTGCGAAACGCCCGCTTCTATCGGCGGCGTTTGGGCAAACAAAATGGACGGCATAGTCAGCAACAGCGTGAGAATGAGCTTTTTCATCGGTTTTTTCGGAGAGTGAAAAGTCTTTGTCAGATTAACATATGAGTTTCACCCGACGCCTATCCAGTTGCCTTCCACGTCAGTGTGAATCTCTTTGTGACTTTGTGTCCGCCCTTCGCGGACTTTGTGTTTAGTCGCTTTTTTTTTCAACACAAGGGTCGCGAAGCTGAGGACACAAAGTTCACAAAGACGATGATCCACTGCAGCTTCCGGCCCATTGGGCCTTAAAGAAAAGAGTTTACATTATTGTGCCGTCTATGCTACAGTGTCCTGTACACGGTGAGCACCGGCGATCTTTGAAAATTTGGCAGGTGGTGTCAGTGGAGATGTCAGCGGTTGCGTCAGATCCCGTCAAATTGCCGTAAATGTTGAAAATACACACGTTATGGAAATCGTTCCACTTAAGGCTTGTTTGTTTGGCAATGGAACGTTTTTTCGGCATAAGCCGCCTAACTGCAATACTAAGGCCGTTCCACTTTCGCTCATATGTGGAACGGTCGACAAAGTCCTGAAACAAAAAAAGCCGCTCTGTTAAAAAGCGGCGATCGAATCAGAGACGGATCGGATCGTGAATTAGAGCGTGAAATTAAAGTTCACAAATCCGGTAGCTCTAACTGGCTGGCCATCGCGAACAAACGGTTTGAACTTCCATTTGCGGACCGCATCTTTTGCGGCGGTTTGCAGGAGAGACGGGCCGCTTGTCTTTTGCACTTCGCTCACAGAACCCGATTCGTCCACCGTCACCTCCACCTTCACCACGCCGCTGGCACGCATGTTTCTGGCCGCCGGTGGATAGACTGGTATGGATTGTTTAGTCGCAAATTCTTTCAACGAGCCGACCTCGATCGGCCCTGACGCTTTCGCGGTTTCGGTTTGAGGCGAGACATTCTGCTTTACGGGTTCGGCAGTTTGTTTCGGAGCACTCGGAATAATTTGCGTCTTGCGTGGCTCATCGGTCAATTTCGGCTCTTCGACAACAGGTTTTTCGTTAGCAGCAAGAAGCGTGTCGAACGGTTTGTTAGAGATAATGGCGACGGGCGGCGGCTGTACGCTGGAGGCGGCATCGGGTGACTTGCTCATACCAGCTAGCGTCGAATCAGGCAGTGCAGATCCGCCGGAAGGCGTCACCACGGGCGTGGAAGTATTCACGGCGACCAGGGTTGCGGGCACTGAATTCGGGCTGGTTGTGCCATCGACCGCGTTTGTAATAACGCTCCGCGAATTCGCAAGCTGCTCACGCGAATCGGCAACTTCGTCCTTCCAGCGGCGTGCGTCGTAATCGTCCCGGGCAAGCGCACCGCGTGAATTGGTAGCCTCTTCAAGCAGGGCAATCGCGGTGTTGGATTTCACCTTGTCTTTGCCGATCTCCTTGGTTTGCTTGATGACGACTTCCAGCGTGTCGCGCATCCGTTCGATATCGTTGACAGCCTCAAGCGGCAAGTTGCGGTCGGCAACCATCAGCCCGAGAGCCTTGTAGCGTTCGACCTTCGTCCGGGCACCTTTTATCACCTGGGCCGCAACGGCGTTGTATAGATCGGAAGCATTCGGTTTGGTCGTCTTTTGTGCGTTGAATGCTTCGGAAAGAAAATCCTGTGCCCGCTTATAGTCGCCCTGTTCGAGATAACTGTTCATCAAAAGGACGTTGGTCACACCCTGAACCGAAGCGTCGCTGGTCTCGCGGCGGATATTCTCAAGCTCGTAGATAGCTGCGTTGTAATTGCGGACAGCGATGAATGCCTTTGCCTTTGAAATGCGGTCGCGCATTATCTCGGCGGAAGTTGGTGTTTTGATCGGGATGGTTTGAACCGGAACAGCCGCCTGAGGCGACGGCAATGGTGTTGGAGGCACTGTCTGGGCCACTGCAAACACAGCAAGGCTGGATAAAATCAGTAAAACCGAAGTGTATAACCTTCTGACATTTAGCGGCATTTTCAGTCCTCCTGTCGACTTAAATTTTCCGTAAAGGCCAAGCGAACTACATAAATTGAAGGCTCACTTTTAACGACCCGCCATATCTAATAAACGTCTAATCGTTCAAAAAATCATCATCCCGCACGACCGATTCTGCCGCGATAACTACTTAGACAAACTATTGATGATTTTTTTACGGTAAGCGTTTGCGTCTCTTTTTATAGCATTTTCGTCCAATGTGAGCAACCTCCGGTCTAGCATCACGACGCGGCCATTGATGATGACGGTGCGGACATCATTGGCTTTTGTGGCATAAACAAGGTGCGAGTAGATGTTGTAAAGCGGCGTTTGATTAAGACCATCGAGGCCAACAATGACGATATCGGCCAACTTTCCCGCCTCGATAGAGCCGATCCTATCTTCCATGTGAAGGGCTTGCGCTCCACCAATAGTCGCAAGTGCAAAAGCCTGTTCGGCCGAAAGAGTTTTTGGGTCGCCGGAGACGAGTTTATGCAGCTTTGCGGCGGTGTCCATCTCTTCCCACATCGACAGATCGTTGTTCGACGCGGCTCCGTCGGTTCCGAGCCCGACACGAATGCCTTTACTCAGCATCGACGGAACGGGCGCCGTGCCAGCTGCAAGTTTCATGTTCGATTGCGGACAGTGCCCAACGCCAACATCGTGCTTTTTCAAGAGATCCAATTCGGCATCGTTTGCCTGAATTACATGGGCGGCGATTGTCCGGTTTGTGAGAAATCCGATGCTCTCGACGAACTCGATCGGCCGCTTGCCCTGATGCTTCTGTTGGATAAATTCGGTTTCGGTATTGGCTTCGGCGAGATGGATCAATAGCGGCGCCTTTAGCCGGTTTGACAGATCGCGGGCCTGCAGCAGGTGTTCCTGCGAAACCGTATAGGGCGCGTGCGGTGCGACCGCCGGAACGATCAGCGGATCGTTCTGCCACTTCTTGATAAATCTTTCGGTGTAAGCGAGGCCCGCTTCCCACGTCTTGTTGTCCGGCACCGGAAAATCAATGATCGTCTCGCCAAGTACCCCGCGCATCCCGGCCTTCTTCGTCTCGTCGGCAATCGCGTCCTCGAAGTAGTACATGTCGCAGTACGTCGTCGTACCGCCCCGGATCATTTCCGCAATCCCAAGCCGCGTTCCCGCCCGGACAAACGGCTCGTCAACATTTTTAGCCTCAGCCGGAAAAATGTACTTCGTCAGCCAGTCCTGCAAATCGAGGTCGTCCGCGATCCCGCGAAAAAGCGACATCGGCACATGAGTGTGCGTGTTGATTAGACCGGGAATAACGACTTTGCCCGTTGCGTTGATCGTCTGCCGTGCCGTTCGATTTCGCAAAACCTGCTCTCGCGTTCCGACCGCAACGATCTTGCCGCCCTTGATCGCAACCGCTCCGTTTTCGATCACGCGTCGGTATTTGTCCATCGTCACGACCGTTCCGCCGACGATGAGCAGATCGGCGTGAAAGGCCCCCCTGTTTTGGCTGAAAAGCGAAAACGGCAGCAGCATAGTAAGCGAGATCGTGATTGCAATTGTTCGAGACATAGACTAATAGTTTCTTTCCTTAAGTTTCTCGACGTCCAGCAGATCCTGCAGCCGTCCCACATCCTCTTTATTCGCGATTAAATCCTCTAAAGAAATTACGCTGATAATCATATCTTCAACGGTCGCGTTAAGCCGTCGCGAGTATGCCTCTTTCAAGACAACTCCATTAAGATAATTCAATATTTCTATCTTCATCGGCTCGACACCCATTCGGACTACATTCTTCTCGGTCGAGGTTAGCGCCTTTTCAAGTTCAGGGCCGCCGAAGCCGAAATCGTCAAGGGCGTCCAGGCATCTGGCGACATTCTCGGGATCATCAGACACCACAACGTCGAGGTCGTTTGTGTTTCGAACGTAGCCGTGAATAATAACCGCGTAACCGCCGATGAGGAGGTATTCAACGCCCTTCGCGTTTAACGATCTGAAGAGTTCTTTGAAGTCTTGCGGTAGCTCTAGCTCCATATGCGATGCGCCTTAGGCGTTCGGCGTGTTGTAGACGCTCTTTAATTGTAGTGTTTCTCCAATACTCGATCTCGTCCGAATCGTCGTCGACCGACACGACTTTTAGCTTGGTCTTATCTAACCGGATTTCGGGAATGTCTTTTCCTTCGTTCATTCTTCTACAGGTCGTTCGAATCGGGCTGTTTAACCTCGAAACTTATTAGAACTATTTTTGCTTTTCTAAGTTTTGGAGCATGCCTCCCGGCGGGGCCGATCGGTCCTCAACCCCACCGATTAACTCTACACCCACATCGTAACCGGAAAAATTGATCCGCGGTTCTAAAAGATCAGCCGAGCGGGTGGATAGATATTCTATCCGTAGTCGATCTTTGGACGGCCAACTTAGATTCGCTCCGTAAGCCTGTTCATTTCGAGCTGCTCCGTATAACGATGCAACGATATATTTATCATCTCTTTTCGTTAGCTTCACTCCATTTGGGACAACAAAAACTAAGTAACCAAAGGAAGTTGTAGCACCGCCGTTTGTTTCTACTAGAATTGCATCCACTCGGCCGTCCGGCGAAGTTTTTCTCGTCACTTCGTCAAAACTGGCATCACCAACGATAGAAAAGCAAGAAGAAGTAATGCCAATCACGAGAAGCAACGCCAGTAAAGTAAAACTTTTTCTCATTTCAAAAACTTCGTATCAAACGCCCGCGGCAGCAGATCTTTCATCTGCACTGTTTCGACCTTTCCTTTCAGGTTCGCCATTATCACCGGAATATCGCCGCCAAATTCCCAGATGATTTGCCGGCAGACGCCGCACGGAGGCGTTAGTTCTTCGGTATCGGCAACTACGGCGATGTGCTTGATCTTGCGTTTGCCTTCGGAGATTGCCTTCCAGATGGCCACGCGCTCGGCACAGACGGTCAGGCCGTAGCTGGCGGATTCAACGTTGCATCCGTCGATGATCTGGCCATCATCGGTTTCTATGGCGGAGCCGACGCGAAAGTTCGAGAACGGAGCGTAGGCGTGGTCCCGGACTTTGGTAGCCGCGTCGATCAGTTCTTGTTCGGAATGTTCCATCTGTTAACCCAAGACGTGCTCGGCATTTAGCTTCTCACGAACCATACTGCACAAAAATTCAACACTTATTCCGGTCTGCGAGCCTTCAGGAATAATTATATCCGCGTGCCGTTTCGATGGCTCGACAAATTCGAAGTGCATCGGCCGTATCGTGCGTTCGTACTGTTCAAGCGTTCGTTCAAACGAGCGGCCGCGTTCGTTCACATCACGTTTGAGCCGCCGCATAAGACGTACATCATCCGGCGTATCGACAAAAACGCGAAAATCCAGCACATCCAGGACGCGAGGCTCGGCAAATATTAATATACCCTCGACGATAACAACGGGTTTTGGCTCGATCACCTCCGTTTCGTCGTAACGCGTGTGCGTGACCATGTCATAGATCGGCATGTCGACGGGATCGCCCGACTTCAAACGCTTGATGTGATTTACGAGCAGATCGCTGTCGATAGCATCCGGATGATCGAAATTCGCCTGGTGACGTTCGTCGAGCGGCATGTCGGCAAGGTTTCGATAATACGAATCCTGTTCGATAAGTACGACCCTTTTTGCGCCGACCGTATCCACGATCTTTCGCGCGATCGTCGTCTTTCCCGAGCCTGTTCCACCGCAAATGCCGATTATCATAGATGGAGTTTAACAGGATGAATCGAATTTTCAGGATGAAATGCAAAACATCCTGTTCTAGTTCAACTTCGAAATTGTCCTCGTAAGGAGCTCCTTAAATACTTCCGCAACCCTCGCACCGGTTTCCATTACCTCTTCGTGGTTGATAGTCTCGGCCGTCATGCCGGCCGCGAAATTCGTGATACATGATACTCCGAGGACTTTCATTCCCTGATGCCGTCCGACAATCGCCTCGGGCACGGTGGACATTCCAACCGCATCCGCACCGAGCAGCCGATACAAACGGACCTCCGCAGGCGTTTCATACGTCGGCCCCGAAAGCGCACAGTAAACGCCGCGATGCAGGAAATCCGTCAGTTTTGCGTCATGTCCTTTTTCAAATCGCTCACGCGCAATAGATTCGGCCTCGTGAACTACGATCTCCTGGAAATCTCTCGCGTAAACCTCAGTCATGTCAGGGAAACGCGGCCCAAACCGCTCATCATTTTCTCCCCGGAGCGGGTTCACACCCATCATATTCAGATGGTCGGATATCAGCATCAAACTGCCGGGTATCATCTCCGTACTCGTGCTTCCCGCAGCATTTGTGAGTATCACATTTTTGATTCCCATCAAGCCAAAGGCCCGCATCGGAAACGTGACCTGCTCCATCTCGTAGCCTTCGTAATAATGAAAGCGGCCCTGCTGAACGGCAATCGGAACCCCGTTGATCTCCCCAAGAACAAGCTGACCGGCATGTCCATCAACCGTCGAGCGCGCAAAATGCGGTATTGTCTCGTATGGAATTTTGATCGGATTCTCTAGACCATCGGCAAAAGCCCCCAACCCGCTCCCCAGCACTACAACTGTGTCGATACCTTTAGCGTATTTCGATTTTATGAAGTCGGCCGCTTCGACGGCGTGTTCGTATGTCATTTTTTGATATTACCGCCAACGTAAAGACGATTCTTCCCGACGTTCGCTTTATAACGGACAACTAGCTCTTCCTGTATGGCATTCCAAGGGCTTTCGGCGCACGGGAAAGGCCTATGAACCCAGCGAGTACGATGATGGTCAACACGTAAGGAATAATCTGAATAAATTGTACTGGAATATTCTCACCCGACGGCAATTTGACGACGCCTTGAATTTGCACGGTCAGAGCTTCCATAAAACCGAAAAACAAGCATGCCAGCAGGACGGGCACAGGCTTCCATTTGGCAAGGATCAGCGCCGCAAGAGCAATGAACCCACGGCCGGCCGTCATCCCTTTCGTAAACAGAGAAGATTGGCCGGTTGAAAGATATGCTCCGCCGGCTGCGGCTAGGACGCCTGAGATAATTACCGCTACGTATCTAAGCCTGATAACGTTAACACCAGCAGCATCAGCAGCTTCCGGATTTTCGCCCGTTGCACGCAACCGCAAGCCGAAAGGCGTTTTATAAAGTACGTACCAGCAGATCGGAACGAGTGCAAACGCCAGGATCGAGGCGAATGAAATGCTGTTGAAGTAATTTGGCAAGAGGTCTGCCTTGTCGATCTGCGGCGTCGATCCGGTCGAATCATAGATGACGCCGCTGATAAGGGCCGGCAGCCCGATCATTAGAAAGTTGATAGCCATGCCCGCGACCACCTGATCAGCTTCAAACTTTATACATGCGACAGCGTACAGCAACGCGAGCAAGCCTCCTGAAACAACTCCGCACAGCAAACCGAGATATGGGTTGCCAGTTTGATAGGTAACGACAGCCGATGTAAAAGCTCCGGCAAGCATCAGGCCTTCAAGCGCGATGTTGATAACTCCAGATCGTTCCGAAAACATGCCTCCGAGAGCAGCAAAGATCAGAGGCGTCGCCGAACGGACCGCCGCGAAAAGCAATGCAAATGTTAAAACCTCGCTCATACTTTTGCCCTCGCACCCTTACCTTTGGAATACATTTGGAAGCATGCCACGAAAAGTATTATTATCGCCTGCAACACCCATCCCAGATCTTTCGAAACCTTGGGTGTAAATGCGTCCACAAAGATCTCGCCCCTCAATAAGACCCCAAAGAAAATAGCTGCGATCAGTACACCAAGCGGATGGTTTCGACCCAGCAACGCAACTGCAATTCCAAGGAATCCCCAGTCAGCCGAAAATGCGTCGTAATAGTTGTAACGCGTTCCCATTACCTCACCGATCGCAACCATTCCGGCCAATGCTCCCGAGATCGTCATTGCAACTATGATCTGCTTCTTGGGAGAAATTCCGCCGTATTCCGCCGCGCTCGGATTTTCACCGACCGCCCGCAGTTCATATCCCCACTTGGTCTTCCACAAAAATACGTACACCAAAACACACATCAAAAGCGCAATTAAAAATGCTACGTTGAGCGGCACGTCCGCCGGAATGAAAGGCAAAAATTGATCGAGTTGAGGAATTCGTCCCGCTTCACCGATCGGAGCGGTTTCCAGGATCGCACCCGGATTCTTGTAGTGATATTGCGTGAAATAGCTGACCATCGCGATTGCGATGAAGTTCAGCATGATCGTATTGATCACCTCGTGTGAACCGAACTTTGCCTTCAAAACACCCGGTATCGCACCCCAAATTCCGCCGGCAACAACTGCCGTCAGCATACAAAGCGGAATAAGCAAGATCGCGGGCAGACTTGTCCAGGACCAGTTCTCCGTTCCAACTATAGTTCCGCCAAACTTGATCCCGACCCACGCGGTTGCGAACGCCGCTACGTAAAGCTGTCCTTCGGCACCGATATTCAACAACCCGCACCGAAACGCAACCGCGACCGCAAGGCCTGTGAAGATCAATGGTGTAGCATAATGCAGAGTCCAACCGATATCTTTGATCGATCCAAAGGAACTCGACAACAGTAAGCTGTATGCCGTCAACGGATTGTCGCCAAGTATTAAAATAATCAAACCGCCGACGATAAACGCCGCCAGCACAGCGATCAAAGGCCAAAGAATTTCTCGGATAATTCTCATCGATGTTCAAACAGAGGAGGCACGTCGGTCTACGGTAGATGCGACGTTAAATATAACTGACAAAAGTCGAAAGTGTCACCTGAAAAAGAACAATAGCTTGCAATAGCCTATTGTGCACTGTCGGTAGTTTAATACTTGACAATAACACACTCAACTTTTATTATTGTTACAGACTAAGAACGGGGCAGATTCGTATGAGATTTGACAGATTTACTATTCGTGGGCAGGAAGCGGTCCAAGCGGCAATTGCAGTAGCCGAGAAGAATGGCAATCAGCAGGTTGAGCCGGAACATTTACTTTCGGCTATGCTTGACCAAAAAGAAGGCGTGGTGCGCCCAATCTTTGGAAAGGTCGGAGCGAATCTTCCGCCAATCCTGACTGAACTACAGGCTGCAATAGACAAATTGCCTGAGGTTACCGGGGGCCAGCAATATTTTAGCTCACGCACGAACACTATCTTTCAAGACGTGCAAAAAATAGCGGAGAAAATGGAGGACGAGTATATCTCGACCGAGCATCTACTCATTGCTGTCGCAGCTGAAAAATCTGGAGACGCTGGACGGATACTTAGGTCGAATGGGATCACAAGCGAGGACGTTGAGAAGGTAATTACAGAAATGCGAGGCGGGTCGCGAATTACCGATCAGAATGCCGAGGAGAACTTTCAAGCCCTCGAAAAATACGCACAGGACCTGACCGAACGTGCCAGAAAAGGAAAGCTCGATCCGGTAATCGGGCGTGATGAAGAAATTCGCCGCACAATTCAGATACTTTCCCGCCGAACAAAAAACAATCCGGTTTTAATAGGTGAGCCAGGCGTTGGTAAAACCGCGATTGTCGAAGGTTTGGCACAGCGAATTGTGTCGGGCGATGTGCCGGAAACACTTAAAAACAAACGGCTTGTGTCACTCGACCTGGGCGCAATGCTTGCGGGTGCAAAATATCGCGGTGAATTTGAAGACCGGCTCAAAGCTCTTTTGAACGAGGTAGAAAAAGCGGAAGGGCAGATCATCTTGTTCATTGACGAGCTTCACACTCTCGTCGGAGCCGGAGCGTCGGAAGGTTCGATTGACGCTTCGAATATGCTGAAACCAGCGTTGGCACGCGGAACACTTCGAGCGGTTGGCGCGACCACGCTGGCCGAATATCAAAAATATATTGAAAAAGACAAAGCTCTTGAGCGGCGTTTTCAGCAGGTTTACATTGGTGAGCCGACGGTCGAGGACACTATTGCGATCCTTCGTGGACTTAAAGAGCGCTACGAGATCCATCACGGTGTTCGCATAAAGGATTCTGCGATCGTCGCAGCGGCGACCTTATCTCACCGATACATCACCGCCCGGTTTTTGCCTGACAAAGCTATCGATCTGATAGACGAAGCGGCAAGCAAGCTGCGTATTGAGATCGATTCGATGCCTCAGGAAATCGATATTCTTGAACGCGAGATTCTCCAGCTTGAGATCGAGCGTCAGGCACTTTCGCGCGAAACGGACGAAAAATCCAAACGGCGGCTCGAAGACATCGAAAAGCGTATTGCTGATCTTAACGAAAAGTCTTCGGCGATGAAGGCGAAGTGGCAGTCGGAAAAAGAAGAGATCGAAAAGATGCGCAACCTCAAGGAGCAGCTCGAGGAAGCCAAGACCGAGCTTGAGCGAGCACGCCAGCAGGGAGACCTTAACAAAGCGGCTGAGCTTCAATACGGCAAGATTCCCGAAGTTGAAAAGCTTCTCGAAATAGAACAAAAGCGGCTTGAGGAGCTTCAGTCCGACGGCGTTTACCTTAAGGAAGAGGTCGATGAGGAAGATATCGCCGAAGTTGTGGCCAAATGGACAGGTGTTCCGGTTTCGAAAATGCTCGAAGGCGAAATGCAGAAGCTCATTCATATGGAAGAGAAGCTTCGTACGCGCGTCATCGGGCAGGACGAAGCACTGGAAGCGGTAGCAAATGCCGTTCGCCGTGCTCGTGCCGGTTTGCAAGACCCGAATCGGCCTGTCGGCTCATTCATATTTCTCGGCCCAACCGGCGTGGGTAAAACAGAAACAGCTCGTGCTTTGGCCGAGTTCCTTTTCGACGACGAGCGTTCGATGATCCGTCTCGACATGTCCGAATACATGGAAAAGCACGCGGTCGCCCGCATGATAGGCGCGCCTCCCGGATATGTTGGTTACGACGAGGGCGGCCAGCTAACAGAGGCTGTTAGGCGGCGGCCTTACTCCGTTGTTTTGTTTGACGAGATCGAAAAGGCGCATCCTGACGTATTCAACGTGCTGCTCCAGATTTTGGATGACGGGCGGCTTACAGATTCAAAAGGACGTGTAATTGATTTTAAGAACACAGTCCTTATCATGACTTCGAATCTTGGTTCACGTGAGATTCAAGCAGCGACGGTTAATCCGCTTGTTGACCGAGATATCAAAACTGACATCTTGCAGGTATTGCGCGATCATTTTAAGCCCGAGTTCCTGAACCGAATCGATGACATCGTCGTATTCGAACAGTTGAGCAGAGATGAGATCGCGAAGATTATCGATATTCAGCTTGAGAAGCTGCGAAAGAATCTTGACGAACGGGGCATCACGCTTGAATTGGATGACACGGCGAGAGAATTAATAATCCAGGAAGGTTACGATCCTGTATACGGTGCGCGGCCGTTGAAGCGTGCGATCCAGACTCTGATACAGAATCCGCTTGCGGTCAAGCTGCTGAAATCTGAGATCCGCAGCGGACAGACCGTAAAGGCTTTGGCTGAAAACGGTGAGATCATATTCGCCGCCGTCGATGGCGAACAGAAAGCCGCTGGCAAGTAGTTCGGAGTTGGAACCTTGGTTGGCATCTGTTTAGCAAAACGAATGCTAAACGCAGGAATTCCAAACCGGCTTTTATTATCGCGGTCTACGATCTACAATTTAGGAAATATGTTTAAGAGAAAGATAATGAACGAAAACGACCTGATATCAGAAGAATTCTTGGACGAAGAAACACCTGAGTTGCGAACTACTGATAAACGCCGCTTCAATCAGCAAGGTGAGCGCGTTGAAGGTATTGTTGAAGAGCCGCAGACTCCGATCAAGTCTCTGAAAGAGATCGACCTCGAAGCAAAGCTAAAAGCCGAAACCGATCGGCGGGAAGCGGCAGAAGCCAAACTGATCGGCGTGCAGGCGAAATTCGAAGACGCAAAGTCTGGTCTTGAGAAAGAAACGACGGACATGCGCACCCGTTTGATGAAAACGCTTGAGGACAGGGCAAAACAGGGTCAGTTCAATTTTCTGACGACGCTTCTGCCTGTTTTGGATAACCTGAATCTCGCCATCGCCGCAAGTGAAAAGGATTCGTCAGCTGAAGTGCTTTTGGGCGGTGTCAAAGGAACGGCCCGGTCGTTCGAGCAAGCTTTGATGAGCGTCGGCGTTGAAGCCGTACCATCGATAGGAACGGACTTCAATCCCGAATTTCACGAAGCGATCGACACGGCCGAAGTCGATACCGAGAGCGAGGGTAAGATAACCGCCGAATACTCGCGCGGGTACAAATTCGGCGACCGGCTGCTTCGACCGGCACGTGTGCAGGTAGGAAAAGCCAAGGCACAATCGGCTGGGGAATAGGTAAAATTAAGTTTCGCAAGATCAGTTGATCGCCGGTATTTTCCGGTTATGTAATAAAGTTCTTTTGAAGAACTTTTCGAAGTGGTATTATGAGGATTGAGGGTAACATGGTACCCAAATCCCGCATCCAACTTTCCGGCAAACAAAAAGGGTTTTATGGCAGATATAGACGCATATAAAGATAAATTCAGCGACAGTGGACGCCGTGTTTTGGAATCCGCTTTGGATGAATCAAAGAAACGCGACCAGAACTACGTCGCGATTGAGCATATTTTGCATGCCGTTGCCAACGAAGAAGATGAGCTTTTTACTTCGACGATGCGGGACCTTGCGGTCGATCCGCGTTCTGTCAAATTGTTGATCGAAAAGCGGATGGCAAGCGGGCGGCAGCACACCGGAAAGGGCTATCGGATCGCCCCGGAAACAACCGAACTTTTTAAGCGTGCAATGGACCGCGCCCGCTCGCAGGGCCGACGGGTTATCGAAGGCAGCGATATTTTCTATGTCCTCTCTAATGATGAGAGGAGTATTTTGAACGACGTGCTTCAGAATCTCGGAGTTCCTTCGGACGAGGTCGCCCAAACGGCACGAACACGAATTCGCAAGCGTGAAAAGGAAGAAGAGCGTTCTCGTCAGAAATATGAACTGCCGTCGTTTCTAAGGCATTTCGGCGTTTCGATGAATAAACAGGCGCGTGAAGATAAATTCCCGCCGACAATCGGTCGCGAAAAAGAGATCCTCCAGATGCTGGAGATACTTTCGCACCGCGAACGTTCTAATTCGCCGATGCTTGTTGGCGAGCCCGGTGTCGGCAAAACAGCGGTCGTAGAAGGATTGGCTAGACTGATCGAACTGGAACCTGAGAAAGTTCCGGCCAGATTACGCGACGCACATATTGTTCAACTGCAAATGGGTGGACTCGTCGCTGGAACTATGCTTCGCGGGATGTTTGAAGAGAGAATCAAGGGCATTATCGATGAGGTAAAAGAAAAAGACCACATCATTCTCTTTATCGACGAAGCACATTCGATTATCGGTGCCGGTGCCGCCATGGGAACTTCTAGCGATGCCGCAAACATGTTTAAATCGAGCCTTGCTCGCGGCGAACTTCGCATTATCGGTGCGACGACAATGACCGAGTACAAAGAATACATCGCCGAAGACGAAGCACTTTCGAGACGGTTTCGTTTAGTGACCGTTGAGGAACCGACGATCGACCAAACGAAAGCGATACTTTTCGGCCTCCGACCGCGCTTGGAAAAGAATTATTCGGTGACGATCTCGGATGAGGCCATCAATATGGCCCTCGAGATGTCGCCAAAGTACATTCGAAATCTCCATTTGCCGGACAAAGCGATTGGCTGGCTGGACACGGCTTCGGTAAAGGTCGAGATAAACGAACCGACCGGATTGACCGTTCTGCCGGAACACATTATTGACGTCATTTCGCAAGAATCGCGTATTCCGAAGGACATGATCTATCGCGATACGTCCGACAGGTTCTCGGCGATGGAAATCGATCTGGCAAATCGCGTTGTAGGACAAAAAGACGCCGTTCGCGCGGTTGCCGAAAGGCTCCGGCTCAATAAAGGTCCGTTAAAGGACAATCACTATGCACCGGACGGCGTCTTGCTGTTCCTCGGCCCGACCGGTGTCGGTAAAACCGAGCTTGCAAAGGCGGTTGCTGAATTCATGTTCGGCGACGAGCAAAAAATGATTCGCATCGATATGAGCGAGTATGGCGACGGAACGATAGGCATCGAAAAGCTGATCGGAATGCCGCGCGGCATTGTCGGATCTGAACGCGGCGGCATTCTTACGGAACAGCTTCGCGACAATCCATACACCGTTTTGTTGCTCGACGAAGTAGAAAAAGCTTCACCGTACCTGATGAATATCTTCCTGCAGGCATTCGACGAGGGTTGGATCACAGACGGCCGCGGCAAGAAGGTTTACCTTTCCGATGCAATCGTCATTATGACCTCCAATCTCGGCTCAGAGAATTTCAAGCGTTACGAAAAACCATTGGGATTCGGCCAAAAGACGCTGGGCGATGTGATGCAGATCAAGGGCGATGTGATGAAGGCAGCCGAAACGCGCTTTACGCCTGAATTCCGCAATCGGATCGACGAGATCATCATCTTTTCGCCGCTGACGATGGACGAGGTTCGGGATATAGCAAAGATCTACCTTGCCAAGCTGAAACGCAAAATGGAATCGCAGGGCAAACTGGTCGAAATATCCGATGCGGCGCTCGACCTTTTAACCGAGAAGGGTTTTTCGCCGGCATACGGTGCACGCTTCCTGAAGCGTCATATCGATCAAAAGGTAAAATTGCCCATAACAAACGAATGGAAAATGGGCATGCGCTTTGTCGTTGATTCCATAGATGGCGAAGTCGTCGTCAAGCCGATGGACGCCTTCAGCTTAAACTAAACTCGAAACAAATTTTCGGCATCAAAGGCTTTGGTGATATTATTTCATCAGAGCTTTTGCTTTATTGGGGTGCGAATAATGTTGGAAAAATACAGGGCGACAATTAGTGGTGACAAAATCGAATGGGAAGGCGAAGAGCCGACCGCATTGAACGCAAATGGCCGGATAACTGTCGATATCACGGTAGTCGATAGCATTACTTCTGCTCACAAGCCTGACAGTAAACGCGCCGTTGAGGCTTTGCGAAAGATTGCCGCTCTCGGAGGAATCAAGTCAATTCCGGATCCGGTGAAATGGCAGCGAGAGATACGTAAGGATCGGCCATTGCCGGGTAGATGATTCATTTGCTCGACAGCAACATCGTAATATACGCGCGGAGCCCGAGCGCGGCTCGTTGGGCGAATTTCTTGCTCATAAAGCATTCGCCGTTTCGATCATTAGCTTCGTCGAAGTCTTAGGATTTCATGCGATACCTGACCGGGAAAAAGAACAACTTGAAAATTTCTTCAAGGCAACGCAAATCTTCCCACTTTCAAACGAGATAGCAGGTAGGGCCGTTGAGCTTCGGCAACACCGGAAAATGAGCTTAGGTGATTCGTTAATTGCTGCGACTGCGATTATCGAGAATTGCATACTTGTAACAAGGAACACAAAAGATTTTAAATGGATAGATTCACTCTCATTGATCGACCCTCTCAAGGACTAATGCCTGGCAAATATTTATTTCTTTTGCTCATTATCTTTAGCTGTGCCGGATTGTACGGTCAAGATTCACCTATTCGAATCATTGAACAGCCGAAACCCGCGTTGCCCGCCGATTATGGAGTGCTTTGTGCTCAAGGAACTCTGAGGTTGAAAGTTGAGTTCCTTGCCAGCGGTGAAATCGGAAAGATCATTCCAGTTACAAGAATGCCGGTCAGCAACTTGACGGAACTCGCCATTGCAGCCGCAAAACGAATCGAATTCCTGCCTGAAATTCGCGGCGGCGAGCCGGTTACGCGTTTCATGGCTACGGACTACATTTTCCGCCCTAACTTTGGCGGCTGGTCGATTCCAAAGAAACCGGCTGCTCGTACAATTGGCTGCACGCGGGCTGATGCGCAAGCCGAAGCTGTCCTCCAAAAAGCCATCAAAAACCTCGGCGGAGACAAATATCTTCAGGTAAAAACCCAGATCGGACGGGGCAAATTCAGCGTTATGCGCGAAGGCACCGTCATTTCGTTCCAATCGTTTATAGACGTAATCGTTTTCCCGGACAAGGAGCGTACCGAATTCAAAGGCGGTGGCGTAAAGAGCGTGCAAACCAATGTCGGCAGCACGGGTTGGACCTTCGACGGCGACGCGGAGCTGATAAAAATCCAGGACGAAAAGCAGATCGCCGATTTCAGGCGCGGAATACGCGTCAGCCTCGATCATCTTTTGCGCGGAAGTTGGCGAAATGATGCGACGCTTTCATATGTCGGAAAACGTGCAGCTACGCTCGGCAAACGAAACGATGTGGTGAAACTGATCTACAAGGACGGCCTGACTGTCGAATTCGAATTTACTTCCGATGAAGGCCTTCCCCAAAAAGCGATTTACAGCCGCGTGAACGCCGAGAATGAAGAAATAAAGGAAGAAGACCGCTATGCACAGTTCGTCGAAGTTGACGGCGTAAAATCGCCGTTCATCATCGACCGTTTTACAAAGGGCGTTCAAAGTTCACGGATAAACTACGAAACGATCGAATTCAACAAGGCCGTACCCGATTCGATCTTTGCGAAACCTTCGAATCCGAAAGAACTGAAAAAAGACCTAAAACTGTAAATGATACTCCCGGCCTCGAAATAGCCGGGCCGGGAGTTTCTCGCACTTTTTTTGTCCTACGGGATAGTCAGCGTTCCTGCAATCGCGAACGGATCTTCATTCCCAAGATCGTCCCGCGCGGCAACTTCGATAGTGTATGTTTTTCCCGCCGCTGACGGCTTAAATGCTAATGGCAAGTTGATCTTCACACTGGGGCTGGCTGCCCCCACTCCCAGCACGCTGTTTACGGGACCGAAACTCGTATTTGCCAGATTGAGTGTTGCAAAAGGAGTCTGAAGTCGTAATCTTGTACCGATAGGTAAAGCTCTCCCATATTCGCCAGTCGCCTCGTTGAACACCCTTATCATATTGCCTTGTTCCTCAAACCGAACGCGCAAGATGGCACGGGCACCATCCACGATACGGAAATCCATCGATTCCAAATCGTGCCAATCAAATGGCTCCGGCACAGTCCAGGTAAAACCGTAATTAATTAGCTCTCCAACCGATACGGTCGCCGTTTCGGGGCTAACCTCGAAATCACCGACGAGACCCGCGAAGCCGTATGTCTGCGTAACCAGGTTGAAAGGAGTTGTAGAATTATCCAGGCGGAGTCGAATGTCATGCACCGAGCCGCTGGTAAACACTTCGCTGATAAAAAACTGATTTGCACCGTCGTTCGCATTGCCGCCGGGACCGCAATTCAAAAATGTACGGTTCCTCAAAATGGCCCCGTTAAACGAACGATGTTCCGTCCTCAGCCGCGAACAGCTCTCGCTGCCGAACGAGTCCCAGAAGAGCACGCCATCAACACCTGCGGTCAACGTACCGTCCACGGATCGCTGGAAACTCACCAGGCCACCCCGCTCGGGGCGGCCAAAATTATGATTGCCGCGCCCGAAATCCGCAGTTCCGTTTTCGATTAAAACAGAATAGGATTTTAGCGAGGTCTGGCCGATATCCGCGGTTCTGGAATTGGCAGTCCCAACCTCGTCCAGCCGCAGCGTGATGGTAAAAAGATTTACGCTCGATAGCGATTCGTCTATAACAGTTTTATTCGCCGCGTTGTTTGCGTCGCCGCCCGGCCCGCATTCGTCGATCACCCTCTGCTGGATCAATACGCGGCTTGCATTCAAAAATCTGATCGTAAGCCGCGAACAGCCACCGCTGAAAAGGGCATCCCAATAAAGCGTTCCTCGAACACGGCCGGTAGAAATCAGCTGTCCGGTCGCGGTACTCCAATCAAATGTAACCGCCGCGTCGCCAACGGGCACGCCCGATGCATGTGAGCTCCCGCCAAAGTCCGATTGGCCCGCGCTTAGTGAGCGGTACGTCGTTTGAATGCCGACTGCATAAGCCTCAGAGCTCAAGACCACCATGGCGGCTACTACGAAGATGGTGAAAGCCAATGATCTCGTTAAAAAAAGTAAAGTGTTTGTTTTGATTTTCATAATGTTTTTGTTTCCTTCTCTAGGTCTTTAAATCGTTCCATGCCATGACCGACTTTGAACAAATCAACACGTGCCCGTCTGGCATTTCGACAAATGTATATTGCCGGTCTCGACGTTCCTCATAATCTCCCTGCCGCTCGTGCCGGAGCGGGAAACCGCTTCGTCAAGTATCAGCATTCCGGACTTCCTGAGTGCAGCGTTCGCAAAATCCGCGTACCCCGCTTTTTTATGACTCTCGGTCGTTGTACTGCACGAGCCAAACATCGTAGGTCTTCTCGGCAGCTTTCCAGGCGTCGCCGGTTCCGTATAGCGTTATAGCGTTACCCACGGCGTCGACAATCGCCTGGGTTTGGAGGAGGCCGAGGCTCTTGAAGCCGTTCATGGCCAGAACCTGGTGTCCGGCGAGCACAAGCTTGGTTTTGCTGTAATATCCACCACCTTTGCTAGCCAGGTTGGCATTGAAAGACGGATCTATCTCGCGAATCACCTTCAAAAGCTCCTTGCGACTCAGCTTTTTTCCGCGAAGGGCCACTTCAAGTTTTGACAGCTTGCCGGCGTTTTTCCACGCTTTGAGAAAGCCCATTGCACCTTTTACGCCGTTGAACAGATCGGCCAATGACATAGCGGTTTCAACCGTCAGCCAGCCCTTGTAAATGCCACCGCCATTTCGTTCGATTTCCTGCCAGGCGTCGTATTCGATTGCCTTTCCCAAGCTCATTCCGCACAGAGCGGCCGAGTTTAACGCAAAAGCTCCCACAATCGGCGTCGCGCTTCCACCGGAAAGGCCAATTACAACGCCGCTGCCAACCGCTGAACTACAGCTAAGCACCGACCCACCCCATCTGTCCCAGAAAGTTGGCAGATTTTTGTCGGCCGGCTGATTCGAGACGGAAATCGACATCTCGGAAATGTAAATCCACTGGCGACGCGGCCCGCCGCGAAGCTCTGTCAGGACGCCCGAATTATCGATGTAGATGACGCCCGCCTCGCGCAGTGCTGAGTCTTCGTCCACCGCCTTCAGGATGAATTCGTTGCGTTTCTGAATGGTCGAGTTTTGATTGGGCGGAGAATTCAGCAACCGGCCCCATGTAGTGCCGCCTACATCTATTTTTCCGTCGGGAAACGGCAGAAAACCCGACTGATAGGTCTTTATGGCCGCGACTGTCCGCGGCCCGCAAATTCGATCTACGGAAAGACTGCTCGCAGCCTTCCCGTTCAGAAGTGACTGCACAACTCCCACATCGATGTCCGCGTTATCGCCGCCTTGTCCAACACTGCCTGAAATTTTCAGTCCCATAATATTCTCCTTTCGTTTTTACCTAAAGCATTCCTGCTTTGGGCGACCCTTTGCAGATCAGCAAATGACCGGTTGCGGACTCTACCAAATGAATCTCGCCGTCTTCCGATCGATTTAGCATCTCGCGACCACCTACGCCGGATTGGCTAACCGCGTCATCAAAATTGATCATTTCGACCTTCTCGTTGCACTTTGGACAAAAGCCAGGTATCTTGTGACCGCTGATTTGCCTGACGATCAAAATTTCGTGCCGTTCGGTCGTGATCAGAATTTTCTTTGTTTTAGCGTGCATCTGATTTACAATCGCCTTTCAGACGAAACATTCAAACCGGCATAATAGTCCAATCACTCCCGACCGGAACCCGTCGGGGACGAACTTTCGTCCGTATTGAGTTTATAAACCGGTGTTATGGCCGAAGTCCTGAACTTTTTCTCCATTATTTATCGCTTTTTTCTCGGACTGCATTATGGGTAATGAAATCAACCAGTTAAGAGAGTTCGGTAGATTTCGGATAGACCCTGAAAAGCGCGTTTTATGGTTTGAAAACGAACCGGTCAACCTTCCACTGAAAGAAATTGAGCTTCTTTGTGTCCTGACTGAAAAGGGCGGCGAGGTTTATACCAAAGAGGAGCTTTTGAATCGCGTCTGGTCTGACTCATTTGTCGAAGAAAGTAATCTTTCCCGTCATATTTACCAAAACAGAAAGACTTTCAGGGAATACGGTGAATCCGAAGAACTGATTCAGACCGTTCCTCGCCGGGGTTACCGTTTCACCGGGCAGGTGCGAGAACCAGCCAACGGCGACGTCGTGATAGAGAAACACACCTCGACCCGAACGATTGTGGAATTCGAGTATGACAGCCCAAGCCCAACCGTTGGCGAGCATAAGAATCAAAGATTCGCCTTTTCCGGCCCGACTTTGACCAAGCGGCGGGTTCTGTCTTTGTTCGCAGTTGGCACAATTTTGCTTGTTGGCATAGCCGCCTTGTGGAACTATCGAACCGGCATGAAAAGTACTCCCGGCGCGGAAATTAGGTCGATCGCCGTGTTGCCGGTTAAATCATTTTCCACTTCGTCTAATGACGAAGAGTTGCGGCTGCGAATCACCGACGCGCTCATCACAAGGTTAGGCGGCATGGACCTGGTCGCCGTCCGGCCGACGAGCGCCATCTTGCTCTTCGCCGGATCCGAACAGAACGGCCTGGAAATCGGGAAAAGTCTGAGGGTCGATGCAATAATTGACGCCAGGATTCAACAGGAGGGCGAGCGTCTGCGCGTGACGATCCAGCTAATACGGGTCGCGACCGGAGAACACCTTTGGTCGGAAACATTTGACGGGCAGACGAATCAGATCCTGAATTTGCAGGACATGATCGCGACAAAGGTCTTGCGTTCGCTCGATCCGGCCGTTTCCGGTACAGGAGAATTTGCAAAACGGCCGACCGAGATCGCCGAAGCTTACGAAGCCTATCTGAAAGGGCGGTACTTCTGGACTAAGCGTGATGAAGCTTCGATGCGTAAAGCCGTCGATTACTTTAAGCAGGCCGCTGCCCTCGATCCTCAATTCTCCGAGGCATTTTCCGGACTTGCGGACACCCAGCATCTTTTGTTCAATTACAATATCGATGTTCGCCCTTCGCTTGTTGCCGAGGCTAAGGAGAACCTTCGCCGGGCGCTCGAGCTGAAACCCGATTCGTCTGATGCCCTGATCACGCTCGGAACAATTGAAATGGGTTTCGATTGGAACTGGAAAGCGGCCGAAGAAACGCTGAAGCGGGCCGTAATGGCGGCGCCCAATTCACCGTTGGCCCACATGCGCTATGGCGCCCTGCTCGTCAGGATCCGGCGTTTCGACGAGGCGAAGTTTGCATTTGAAAGGCAAATCGAACTCGACCCGCTCTCGGTCGTGGGAAATACGAATCTTGGAATGGCCCTTTTTTGTAAAAAGGATTTCGCTGCCGCCGATATGCAATACAAAAAGACGCTTGAACTCGATAACAAGAGCGGGGCACCACACTGGCTGCTTTCGCGAAACCTATGGCAGCAAGGAAAGAAAGACGCATCGATCGAAGCGATCGTCCGAGCACTGGAACTTGACGGCAATGTGCAATTGGCGGAAAAGATCCGTGAAAAAACAATAGCCTCGACACCCGCCGAGGCTATTGAATTACTTTTGTACGAGTGGCGAATGAATCCGCCTGGAACGAACCCGCACAATCTCGCTTATCTTTCGACTTACGTCAACGATACGGAAATGGCCGTTCAATGGTTAGCTAAGTCTATAAAAGAACGTCATCCTTGGTCCGCATGGATCTCCGCTGCTCCCGAATTCGAGATTTTGCGTGGCGATCCTCGATATCTGAGCATGCTGCAGGAATTGAACTTGCCCTAAAATGGCCTGCGCGAGGCGATAAACGTCTTGTCGTTGATTTCCTCCTTCACACCGCCGATACTGCTTAAATAAACGCAAAATCGAACTGCGCCTGGTGAATGTGCGGATCGGCTTTCAGATCGACATTTCCTAAATGAGCCTCGATCTCGTCGAGGATTTCCTTCTCCGTGCTGCGCAACGCCTTTGCGACCTCGGGATGAATGCGTAAGGTCGTCTGTTTTACGTCATCCATATGCTTGCCGAGCCGTGCGGCCTCCGTAAGAATCTCGAAACAGATCGTTTGCGGCGATTTTACCCAACCAGAGCCTTCGCAGTAGTCGCAAACCGTGCACATCGTTCGTTCGAGCGACTGCTTGACGCGTTTGCGCGTCATTATGATCAGGCCGAAATCGTTGAACGACAGCACCTTCGTCGGAGATTTGTCCGACTGGAGAGCTTCCTGCAACGCCTGCGAGACTTTGTTGCGGTTTCGCCGGTCTTCCATGTCGATCAGGTCGAGCACGATGATACCGCCCAAGTCGCGAAGCCGAATTTGGCGTGCGATCTCATCGACCGCTTCCATGTTCGTACGGGTGATAGTGTCTTCAAGCCGAGCATTCCCTTTGCCGACAAACTTGCCGGTGTTGACGTCTATCGCCACAAGAGCCTCGGTCTGATTGATCACTAAATAGCCGCCGGATTTCAGCCAAACACGCGGTTTCAGGGCCTTATCGATCTCGTCCTGCACGCCGTAAGCGTCTAGGATCGGCTCGTCGCGTGTGTAAAGCTTTACGCGATTTACCATGCGTGGCTGAATGCGGTTTACGAACTCCACCGTCCGCAGATATTCTTCCTCGCTGTCAACGCGAATAGCCGTAAATTCGTCCGACATCTGATCGCGCAGGAGACGCTGGACGATGTCCAGGTCCTGATGAACAAGTGCGGGAGACTTCGCTTTTTCGGTTGTTTTCTTCACGTCCTGCCATGTTCGAACCAGATATCTGGCATCCTGTCTAAGATCCTCCTCGGATATCCCGATACCGGCAGTACGCACAATGAATCCGCCCGAAGGAATATCTTCATCTTGACGTATTCTTTGAATCAAAGTTCTCAGACGGCTGCGTTCGCTGGCCGATTCGATCTTGCGGGAAACACCGAGGTGTTCGATCGTCGGCATATAAACCAGATAACGTCCGGGCAGAGCAATGTGCGACGTAATGCGTGCACCTTTGCGTGCGATCGGCTCTTTTGCGATCTGGACCAGTATTTCCTGACCCTCACGAAGCAGATCTGAGATCGTCGGCTGTGCCGGACGGTCGCGTCGGTCACCCCGATCGTTTCGGTCATTGCGTTCAAACCGCTTGTCGTTTTGTGCGGCTCGAGGCCGATCGCGTGAATCGCGATTATCCCTTGGCGGTCTTTGATCCCTTGTATCGCGGCCTTCGCGGCGGCTGTTGTCGCGACTGCGGTTGTCACGTACTTCCTTAGGTTCGCGTGCCGGGACCGCTTCGGTTACTTCTTCAACCGGTTCGGTAACCGGTTCGTCTTGTTTTTCGTTGCCATTTGAGTTGGCTGCAGCCGCATTGACCTCAAGATCCTCCGATCCGTGACTGTCGTCTGATTCAGCTTCAGCAGGCATGGCGTCAATGTCTTCAAATTCAACGGGTTCCGTTAATTCTGTGGTTGACTCAGCTTCACCCGGCTTGCGTGCCCGTCCTCCGCGTCGACGGCCGCGTCCGCCCCGTCGCACCGACATTTCGGCCGTTTCGCCTGGTTCCTTTACGCTCGCTTCCGAATCTTCTAAGACACCGCTATCGGCTGCTTTTTTTGATTTCCCACGCGGGCTTTTGCTCTTCGATGCCTTGGCTGGTTTAGCGTCATCGGCTTCTCCGGACGCGGTATCGTCATCGTCTGTTTTCTTTGCAGCTTTGCCAGGTCCTTTGCTGCTCTTCGATTGAGCTGATTTTTTGGCTGGAACGCGGCCTTTCTTACCCTTCGTCGGCTGCGGTTCTTCGTCGTCGTCTGCAATCCGTTCGAACCCGCTTGGAACGTCATCCACGGAACCAATCAATGAGCCTACTTCGGCCGCCGGTGTGCTTTCCATATCGAACTCCACCGCCCGCACCTGATCGACGATAGCTTCCTGCACATAGGCGTCTTTAAACATCTCGCCCGTTTCCGAGTCGTCAATAATTCTTTCAAAACCAGAGTCTTCAAGCTGGAACACAGGTGCTTGCTCTTCACGCTCCTCGCGCGGTTTGTAATCCGCTCTAGGCTCTCTGTCTCTGCGTCCTCCGCGGCTCCGGCCGCCGGCCTTCCGATCCGGAGATTCGGATTGTGATTTTTCCGCTACTGGAATTTCAGTTTCGGCAGATGACCTATCGTCGCCAGAGTCTTCCAACGGCTCGGCAATTTCCTGGACAGCTTCCATCTGTTTTTCGCGGTCGATGCGTGCGCGGTCGATCTGGTCGTTTGCCTCGCGTTTTGCCTCTTCCGGAGTGACCTTTTTCGATTTCTCCATTACAATTCGTTCGATCTCTTCTTCTTCATCGAAGAAATCCGAGACGTAAAGGAACGCATCGCGTTCAAGGCCTATGGACACGAACGCGGACTGCATTCCGGGTAAAACCCGCTGCACGCGTCCCTTGTAGATGTTTCCGGCGATTCCAGCATTTTCTTCACCGCGTTCGATATAAAATTCGGTGACTTTCCCGTTATCCAGGATTGCGATCTTTTTTTCGCGCCCATTGACGCTAATGATCATTTCTTTCGACATATTCGATTGTTTATCCTTAAAAATTGTTCTACTTGCAGCAGCCCAAGGATTAATTTTGAGAAGTTAAATTAAGCGGATTTTTTACGGACATCGACCGGCTAAACCGGCAGTGCAGATTTGTAGCGTGCTTTAATTTTTGAGTATTGACTCTGGACTTTGGGTCCAGAACAACTGACTTTGAATGTTGTCACGCGGGAATCTCTAATTCTTAAAAAGCTGTTTAGCTTTTTGCAATTCAGGGAGCACCCATTTCCAATCGGAAATCGTGCTCGACCCTATAAAATCTGTATACCGGACATACCGGGCTGTCGTAAAATCCTAAAATTTGCCTCTTGCTTTAAGTTTCGTTAAATCCTTTAGCAAACTCCGGATTAGTATAAACGAATTTTCTTAAATGGGAAATCTTTAATTACCAATAATTTAGTTCGGTTCATGGCTTGTTGTACGTATTGTCGAGGATTCTTAGCCAATTGCAGCATCCCGCCGAAAAAAATCTCAATTTTATCCCATTAAATTCGACAGTATAAAAATTGTTAAAACAGTTTGAATATTGTACTCTATACCTGACAGAATTTTTAGTTTGGCGATTCCTCGTCCATCGTACCGTTTAACAAGAAAATTGGAGTTTTATCAATGAAGACGAAATGTGTACTTCTATTTACCGTTGCGATTTTGTGCGTATCGGCGTCTTACTCGCAATCTCGCGACAACGTCACTTTAAGGGTCGCAGTCGTTGATAAAGGCTTAAACCTGAAGAATGTGCCGAAATTTGTTCTGGTTGTTCGACGGGCAGACGATTCTGCTTTTGAACAGCGGACAGTTTCTACGTCATTTGATGGATTTGCGACACTTTCGCTGCCTGCCGGAGATTACAAAGTCGCTTCGGAAAAAGAATTGGTTTTAGAAGGGCGATCGTTTAGCTGGGAATATGCATTTAGGGTCGGCGCGGGCCGTGATACAAGCGTCGAACTCAGCAACGACAACGCAAAAATTTCAACCGCGGTTTCGGATTCTAACTCGCCGCGAAGACGTGTAAGCGAGGCGGCAGAGCTTTTCAGAACGCTTCGCAACGGGGTCGTAACCATTGAAGGCGAGTTGCAGACAGGCACGGGTTTTATCTTCGATGAAAAAGGGCTGGTGCTGACCAATAACCACGTTATCAACGAAACGAATGAGGTACGAGTTAGATTCGACAAACAAACGTCCGTAAAGGCTCGCGTACTGGCAAGAGACGTCGAACGCGATCTCGTAGTACTCCAGATCAATCTGCGAGCGTTCGCAGACAGCAAGGTGTTGAAGCTTGCAGTGGCAAACGCCTCTGAGCCCACTGTTTTTGAGGGCGAGCAGGTTTTTACCATCGGAAGTCCGGCTAATCAGGAAAAGATTCTTAGCACGGGAATCGTCAGCAAGGTAGGAGAGCGGGCCATTATCTCGGACATCAATTTCAGCCCCGGAAATGCCGGCGGGCCGCTATTCAACTCCATCGGCGAGGTTATCGGCCTTACTACGTTCAAGGTAAAGGATCGGAAAGACAAAGGGGACTCAGGCTTGGCCGGAATCGTACGTATCGAGGAAACGGTTGATGTGGTTACAAAAGCACGAGAACTGGCGGCGGCGAAAGGTACACCTTCCGGTGAGCTTATGCCAAATATTCCGGAAGGCATTTTCCCAGTCGAAACGATAAAGACGGCCGTTAGGTCGCCACGGTTTTCATCGAAAGAGTATGTCTCCGATGTAAAAAATTACCAGGTGAGGTACATGACGCCTGTCTACAAGTTTTACATGATCGAGAAAGACCGAATAGAGTCGCTTAAAATTAGAGAAAAACGCAACAAGGAGAAGGGTAACCTCGATGCTGCGGACATGTTTCGCGATCTGAGTGTTTGGAGCGAATACGCTGGCGAGCTGATGCCGGTAGTCGACATACTCGCTCTTCCCGAAACCGCGCCCACGGGCAAATCCATGGCGCTGACCGCGATTGCAAATATGACGATCGGGTTTTCCACACCGCTAGATCTAAAATACAAGGCCGATTTTTCGCAGATGAAGCTGCTGTGCAACGGACGCGAAGTAACGCCCGTTCGCCGGAATAAAACGGAGATCGAACGCGATCTGCAAAGCTATTACAAAACAAAGAAACGCTTCACCTACGCGGGCGTCTATACTTACCCATATGATATTTTCGCGCCCGACCGCTGCTCTCAGATGGAAGTACACGTATTTTCCGAAGAAGATATCGAAACGCCGATAGTTTCAACCGTTACGGATGCGATAAAGAACCGTATCTGGACAGACTTTGGTGATTTCAGAACGCAGATTGCCAAAGCAAATTAACCAAAGGTCAGAACCGGGAGCAGTAGCGACCGGCCTCTTAATTAGTCGCGTGCAGGAGGCCAGTCGCTACTGCGCCCGGTTCTGACAAACCGCTCTCATTCGGTGGTATAATCCTTTCACGATGACACCGGAAAAAAGCCTGGATATTTATTTTCAGTATGTAACCGACGCTGAAGGCGTGAAAAAGGCAGTCGGTGAGCTGCGGGGCGCTAACGAACTCGGCTTCGATACGGAAACGACGGAACTGGACCCGTACAAAGGAAATCTGCGCCTTGTGCAGATGAGTACCGGGCGAGACACATTTGTTTTCGATATCAAGCCGTTTACTGACCAGCGTGAGAATCCCGCGTTAACGCCGCTGCGTGATTTGCTTGCGGACGCCTCAATATCGAAGACGGCACACAATGCGAAGTTTGACATGAAATGGGTGCGGCATCACTTGGGGTGCGAGATCAACAACGTCTTCGATACCTATATTGCCAGTCAATTGATCGCCGCCGGCGATAACGACCGGAGACATTCGTTAGCCGATGTAGCTCAGTACTTTACCGGCGTCGAATTGGACAAATCTGAGCAAGTAAGCGATTGGAATGCCGAACATTTAACTCAGTCTCAGCTTCAGTACGCCGCCCGCGATGCCCAGGTGATGCTCAAACTCCGCACCCAAATGACGGAAAGACTCACCAATGACAAGCTGACAGAAGTCGCAAACCTTGAGTTCAACTGCCTGATTCCGGTAGCTGAGATGGAGCTGAATGGCTTCTATCTTGACAAAGAACGGTGGCGCGAACAGCTTGAGAAGGTAAAAATCGCGCAGGTAAAGGCTGCCGACGAGCTCCAAGATTTGCTTTCCGCTGGTGTCGCACAGGCGTCGCTTTTTGGCCGTTCGGAGATCAATCTCGATTCGCAGGCACAGGTTACGGATGCTTTGGTAAATCTGGGTGTGCCGGTTCCTGAGACGACCCGCGGATCGCAGCTTCAGCCGCTCGCAGCCGAATATCCGGTTGTGGCCAAGCTGCTTGAATATCGAAGTGTTGCAAAATCTCTGACCAGCTTCGGCGAAAACATCCTCGAATATATCGAGCCCAAAACCGGCCGTATCCACGCCGATTTCCGCCAGATCGGAGCACCAACGGGCAGATTTTCGTGTTCTAATCCAAATTTACAACAGATTCCCCACGGCCAGGAATACAGGCGATGTTTTGTCGCACCCGAAGGCAAAAAGCTTGTAATCGCCGACTATTCACAGATCGAGCTGCGAATTTTGGCAGAGTTTTCCGACGACGAAAACTTTATCAAAGCCTTTGTCTCAGGCCAGGATTTTCACGCCTCGGCGGCGTCACAGGTCTTCAACGTCAAGCCGGAAGATGTGACCGACGAGCAGCGGTCGTTTGCGAAACGTCTGAATTTCGGGATCGTTTACGGCATTGGGGCGTCACGGTTTGGGCTTATGACCGGCCTCTCGCAGATGGATGCCGAGAACACGATGCGGAAGTATTTCGGTACTTTTCGAAGGCTTGATGCCTATCTTCGTGACGCGGGCAAGCGAATTGTCGATGAACGAAATGTGCGAACGGCGTCTGGAAGATTGCTCCGGCTCCGCTTCGACGAAAGCGACCGCCAACAGGTCGCATCATCCAAGCGTTACGGCATTAACATGCCGATACAAGGAACTTCGGCCGACATACTAAAACGTGCCCTACGCCTGCTTCACGACCAGATGCGCGGCACGTCGGCCAAATTGGTTAACATCGTCCACGACGAGATCATAGTCGAATGCGACGCCGTTGAAGCCGATGCCACCGCTAAGCTGCTTGAGAATGCAATGTGTTCGGCCGGCCAGGAGTATGTCAAGAAAGTGCCGGTAAAAGTCGACGTTCACACCGCCGACGAATGGGCCAAATAGATCCGAAGGGCTCCCGGTGTTATCTCTGGACAAGCCGAACACATCCTCGACCGCCGCGATCAATGCCTCGGCGTCGTTCAGTGGCGAATCTCTCCATCAGCGGACGGTCATCGGTCCAGCACTTTGAAATTGACTCAATACCAATGCGTGGCAAAATTCTATTTTATTGATACGGCTTCTCTCCGAACTCAGCGTCTGTCTCTGTGATCTCAGCGATGAAATATGCTCAGCAAAACTGCAACGCGGAGCGCGGAGAGGCTTTCGCTGCGATCGGAGAGAAGAATTACATTTCAAACTGAAGCACTACCCAATCCGTAAATTCCTTGACACAAACTTGCATCTATGAGACTGTATTATAGCCACGCCTTTCCGGCGGCGGCGGGATGCGGCTCTTTGACAATTGGCGATGCTGACGGCGAACGGCGAACGGCGAACGGACTTATTTTGGGGTCACGACCACCGGCTGGCGATAAAATCGTTCCACTTAAGAAGTATAGGTGAACACACAGGGGAACGATTTTTAGCTGTAACCGGCTTCACTTGCAACATTTAAGCCGTTCCGCTTTTTACGCTAGCTGGAAACATTGTGGAACGCCATCGTCTCACTTAAAGCGTTTGCCTGTACAGGAGGTGAGACGATTTTTGGCTGTAACTGTTTGTAATTGCATTGGTTAAGCCGTCTCCCTTTTTACAATTTGTTACATTATGTGAGACGGTTTTCCAAGGTTATGCGGCCGTTTTCCGTTTTTCTAAACCTTTGCTATTCAGGCAGCCGCTTCGTTTGTTTCTTCCTTACTCGGCATATACAAGATCCGTGTGCAGCTTTCACACGTAATTATCTGGTCGCCGCGCTTCACCTCAACCTGCATCTGCGGACGCAGCGACATAAAGCATGCGCTGCATGAGCCGTTGATGACAGCGGCTACGGCGATACCGTCGCGGCTGCGTTGGGCCATGCGGTTGTATATCGACGCGAGTTGCGCCGGAAGCGTCACAAAAACCTCTTCGCGTTTTTTTGTGTCGGACTCAAATTCTTTTTTGCCGGAGCTCAGTTCCTTTTCAAACTCTTTCAATGCCACATCTCTTTTTGCATCGATCGAATTTATCTCCTCCGCACGCTCTTCCAATTCTTTTTCGACCTCTTCGAGAGTGGTCATTTTTTCGACGATCTGCGTTTCAAAGGCCGCGATCTGCTTTTGCAGCGCATCTGTCTCACGCATCGCCGTTTCGTATTCCTTCTGATTCTGGGCATGTTTCAGATTGCGGTCAGCCCTTTCAAGATAGGTCTTATTCTCGGCGATCTGCTTTTCAAGCTCGACCCGCTCGGCATTTAATTTGTCCCGTTTACCCTGAATTTCGCGTATAGAAAAGGCGTGCTGTTCAAACTCTTGTTCGATATCTGCACGCCTTTGTTCCGCGGTCTCGATCTGTTGTTTTAATCGACGAATATTGGTATCTGTCTTTTGTAGATCTATTAACTTTTCAAGCTCTGCTCTCACTTATTAAATATCTCCTGTCAATAAATAACCCGAATATAAATGTATATGTATTCTATCCTACATGGACGGAAATAAAAAGCTTCATTG
>JANNST010000089.1:0-58666 GCA_031402865.1 Chloracidobacterium sp.
CAAACAGGTATCACAGGCTTCTTTACGATTCTGCCCGTTGTGATCGCTGGGTTCTTCGGCGGCACGCTGATCGACAGACTCGGTTATAAACGCACCAGCATTATCGCAGACCTTGCAAGCGGTGCAGCTACTGCATTGATCCCATTGCTTCATTTCACGATTGGATTGGAATTTTGGCAGTTGATGGTACTTGTGTTTTTTGGCGCATTGTTGGATGCACCAGGCGGAACCGCACGCGCCGTTGTAGACCTGGTCGAAAGCGTAGGCGGCACGGTCGCCGGATTGATGTTCGTTGTTGAACTGGACTTTCTCAACGGCCGCAGCAAATTTGACGGCTATGACGTGCGGTCGCTGATACAATATGATTCATAGTGCTACACACGTGATCTCAGATTTCAGATCTGAAATTTGAGATTTCAAAAGTCGCTCCCGTAGCTCAGTAGGATAGAGCGTTCGCCTCCTAAGTGAAAGGCCGGTGGTTCGAATCCACCCGGGAGCACCATTATTTTTCAACAACTTACATCGGGTTAAAGACTCCTTCTGTTTACCGCTCGCACTTCTACTCACACCGGATTAAAGATTGCATCACGATCTCCATCGATGAAACTTGGCAAGTTATCCCTACTTAATTTCGTCTCGAAATCGCATAACCCTAAACAGATCATTTTCAACGCCACTCGCCCTGCATGGTGAATGCGGCCCAGTAATAGGGCGACTGCCACTTCTTCTGCTTCCACATTTCGATTTGAGCAGCCCTGAGTGCCGCCGCCGGGCGCTCATTTTCCTTCAACATTCCACGGTAGAACTTTGTCATAAGGTCAGACGTTGCTTTGTCGTTAACACTCCACAGACTCACCACCACTCGCCTCGCACCGGCGTACATAAAGCCGCGTGTCAAGCCGATCAGCCCTTCGCCCTTTACCTCTTTGCCCAGTCCGGTCTGGCAGGCACTTAGCACCACAAGTTCGGCGGGAAGCTTCATGTTGTAGATATCATTGGCTCGCAGGAACCCGTTCTGCGGCTTGCCCTCGGCATCAACGGTTGAGAGAACAAGTGATGACAGCCCGGGCCTTTCGGTATCGAGCAAGCCGTGTGTGGCAAAGTGAACATAGCGGTACTGCGAAAGACCGCCGCCAAGTACGTTTGCCCGGCTGGCCTGAAAATCCATCGCACGCCAGATGGAATCCTTGGGCGTCAGTGCCATCAGAGCGTCGGCTTCCTGCCGCGTAAAAGGCAGACGCCGGATCACCAACCTGCCTGCTTTGTCATCCGATGCTTCTGCAATATGTTCGAGGCCGCGAGTGTCGGCAGCGACGACGGTTTGCGGCTGAGCGGTCTTGTCTATCGCTTCCGGCGCCGACGTTTTGAAACGTGTATCGGTTCGGTCAAACACCGGATCGGCGATCACCGCAAGCATCTTCGGTGCGGGCTGTCGGCCAGCCAGTTCGGTTCGCTGTATCGCCAGCGCCGAGGCCGACGGCAAACTAACGACTTCGTGTCCGACGATGAGCGGCTGGTTCTTGCCCGATGCCGGATCAGGAAGCATGGCAAACGGAATGTACTGCAACGCACCGTCGGCAACAATAACAAGCCGTTTGCTGCCAAACTGAGCGACGGCAGGGCCGAGCAGCGTCTGACTCAGTGTCTGCGCGACGGCGGGAAGTTTTGCTTCGGCATCCGTGATGCGTGCCTTCCGCTGTAGATCGGTCTCGCCGCTTTTTCTAGTGTTGCGGGCCGTCAGCATTTCGTAAACCTGCAAAGCGTTTTGCTTGATCTGCTCTTCCTTCGGCAGCTCATAGCTCGTTAGCGAATCTTTTGTGATCGCCCATAGAAAACTGCGATCCTCGCCGAGGGCGTATTCAAGCAGCAGCGTGTCGGCGTCGAGCTGCGATTGAATCTCATTGAGCTTGAGCGGCTGCGGTTGGGTCAACGCTGCGTAACGCGGGTTAGCTTTGCGGATGGCAGTCTGCGCCCGTTCGAGATCGGTTTCCAGCCCGCTGATCTCCAGTTTCAAAGCCGCGGTTTGTTCCGGCTTCGCTGTCGTCAGTTGCTGTGCTTTGTCGTTGAGTTGTTTGGCAACAAGTTGTTCGCGTTCGATGAGCGCGGGGGCAATGCCCTGATGTAGATCGGTGCCGCTTTCAGCCAGCAAATCGAGCAGGCTGCGGGAGCGTTGGCGTTCGCTTACTTCAACGGCGAGCGCATCGTAGCCCATTGTCGGCTCTGCTTTGTGCTGGCGCATCAACAGGTCGGTGTAAAACTGATATGAAGTTTGGACAACGGCAAGGTACGAGGCGCGGGACGCGGGGCTTAGAATCTCGGAGCGCATGAACTCCGCAACCATTAGACTTTCATCAATGCGAGCGCGGGCCGCCGAAAAATTATTCATGTCACGTTCGACGCGAGCCAAACTGTAAAGTATATCCGCCTCGCCGTCCCGTTCTTTCACCTCACGAGAGATTGCCAACGCCTGCACCAGATAGTCGATCGCTTTCTCATAGCGTTTCATTCCGTAATAATCATCGCCTAGGTTGTGGAGAGCGGCACCTTCGCCGTCCCGATCTTTCACCTCGCGGTATATCGCTAACGCCTGCTCGTGATACTCAATCGCTTTCTCATAACGTTCCAGATTTAGATAGAAATAGCCCAGATTGCTCAGCGCGATTCCTTCGTAGCCGCGATTTTTCAACTCCCGGTAGATCGCCAGCGCCGGTTCGAGATATTCAATCGCCTTCTCGTAACGGTCCTGGTTCGCATAAACACCGCTCAAGTTGTTGAGGACGATACCTTCACCGTTGCGGTCTTTATTTTTGCGATGAAGCGCCAACGCCTGCTCAAAGTATTCAGCCGCTTTTTCATAGCGACCGAGTTTCCGGTAGGCGATTCCCAGACTGTTCAGGGCTCGTCCTTCGCCATCCCAATCTTTCACTTCGCGGGAGATGATCAACGCCTGTTGGTGATACTCAATCGCTTTCTCGTAGCGGCTCATACCGTAATGGGAGATTCCCAGATTGTTGAGGGCAGTTCCTTCACCGGCGCGGTCTTTCACCTCGCGGTGAATCGCCACTGCCCGTTCGAGGAAATCAATCGCTTTCTCGTAGCTGCTCAGACGGTAATAAACACCGCCCAGATCGTTGAGCGCGGTGCCTTCGCCGGCGCGGTTTTTCAACTCGCGGTAAATCGCCAGTGCCTGCTCATCATACTCAACGGCTTTCTCGTAGCGACCCAGACTGTGATTAGCAGCTCCGATGTTTGAAAGCGTCCAGGCAACCCAGTACGATTCGTTCAGTTCACGCCACACGAGGAGTGCCTGCTGCAGTTTGTCAATCGCTGGCTCGGCCGTTTTCCTGCCCTGAGTTCGTAGCTTGTAAGCTTCGAGCATCAATCGCTCGGCGGCAATCCTCTGCCGGTCCTGCTCAGCGGCTGCCGGCTTGGTTTCCAGCCGCACCTGATAAGATCCGGCAAGCGTGGCCGCACCGTCGGCGCGTATAGTCAGCCGGTAATCTCCGCTCGTCGCCGCTTCCTCGGAGAGCGACTCCAGCCCGCCCGCTCTAGTCAGATTCATCTCGACCAACTGCTTGCTGTCCGGCATCGCCAGCACGAGCGCCACGTTAATCGCTTTCTGCTCCGCCACAACGCGCACGAACTGCCCCGCAGATAGGCTGATTTGATAGGTGTGCGACTCGCCGCCCGCGATCTCGCGGTCGATCGATTGGCCGGGGATAAGGGTCTCTGATTTCGGACCGGTCTGAGCTTGTGCCACGACAGACAACAAACTAAGAAGGAACAACAAGGGCAATCGTTTAATAAACATATAATCTTTTCGATCAAACCGGAAAATAAATCCGCAACTACTCTTACGCTTGCCGGAATCGCACCACGCTCTACGTTAAAACCTTCTCTAAGAACCGGGCTTGGCACTCGCTTTCTCTGGCTTCGAGCTGATAGTCAACGGAACAGTTAGCAGCAACGGCTGCCCCGGCCTTGCCTGGACCCGATAAATCGTTTGCGGAGGGAAGTCATCCTGCGTCAGATCTCCCTTGCCGGCGGCGGCTTCTTTTTCCGCCTTGCTCATGGCGGTTCCTGCGCCGCGCTCCAATTCGAGCTGCTGCGTCATGGCCCCCCATTGCTTTTCGTATTCCTCGAACTGCGCGGGAGAAATTTTCAGGGCGCCCCGTCCGATAGTCAGGTCGGCCAAAGGCTTATCGGAGACGATCACGGTCAACGATTCGCCGGCGTGATCGTCGCGGCTGCGTTTCAAGGTGTAATAAGGCGGTTTGTCGTCGGCGGACGGGATCTCAATCACGCGACCGGCGCTGACTTTGTTGTCGCCGCCGTTGATGCTTAATGTCGGGAAGATCAGATACGGGTCGCCAAAGGTTTTGTCGGCATACATCTCGCGGTCAAAAACGTAAAGGTAGCCGGTGCGCGGTGATTCAATCGTTAGCTGCACTTTCGAACCTTCGGACAGCGCGGTTCCGCCTCCGACGCGTTCCGGCGTCCATTCGCCCTGCTGGTGAAGGAGCTGCCTAACTTCTGATTCATCTGAAGTTTTGGAAGGGCGTAGCCGCCAAACCGTTACGCCGACGACAGCTGGCCCGCCGGGCATGTTGTTCGAAGGCAGAACGGAGGCTTTACCGACGACCCGGTAACGCACTGGCCGAACCCGGCGGGACGGAACCTTCGCCGCGGGCCTCTTCTTTATGAAAGCGGTATCCCACAGGTCTCTGGTAGCCTCCGGATCCTGCTGGGCCGCCGCCGTCATGGTTAATACGAAAAAGACCGAAACAAGAAATATAAATTTGAGCATGTTCATCACCTGATTATTTTCGGTGCGAGCCTCTATTTCCACTCGCCCTGCATTGTAAACGCCGCCCAGTAATAGGGCGACTGCCATTTTTTCTGCTTCCACATTTCGACCTGTGCCGCTCGTAGTGCGGCGGCGGGCCGCTCGCCTTGTTTGAGCATTTTCTGGTAGAACTTCGTCATCAGGTCTGCGGTCGCCTTATCGTTTACGTTCCACAGACTCACCACCACGCGCCTCGCACCGGCGTACATAAAGCCGCGGGTCAGCCCGACCAGCCCTTCTCCCTTGATCTCTTTGCCGAGCCCCGTCTGGCAGGCACTCAGAACAACCAACTCGGCGGGTAGTTTCATGTTGTAAATATCATTAGCACGCAGGAAGCCATCCTGGGCCTTGCCGTCCGCGTCAACCGTCGAGAGCACCAATGCCGAAAGGCCGGGCCGTTCGCTGTCCACCAGGCCGTGCGTGGCAAAATGCACATAGCGGTACTGGGCTAGATCGCCACTGAGTACGTTCGACCGGCTGGCCTGAAAGTCGGTGGCCCGGAAGCTGGCGTTCTTCGGTGTCAGTGCCATTAGCCCGTCTGCCTCCTGTCGCGTGAAAGGCAAACGCCGGATCACCACTTTGCCATCGGATATTTCGGCAATATGTTCGAGACCGCGCGTATCGGCGAGTAAGCCAGTTTGCGTCTTATCAGTCCCTTCGGGTGCAGTTGTTTTGAAACGCACATCGGTTCGATCAAAGACCGGGTCGGCGATCACCGCCAGCATCTTTGGTGCAGGCTGCCGCCCGGCCAGTTCCTTTCGCTGTATAGACAGTGCCGAGGCTGACGGCAGGGTGATGACTTCGTGACCCACGATGAGGGGTTGACCGACGTTTTTTGCAACCGATGAGCGACCACCAACTACCGGATCTGGAAGCATCGCGAACGGGATGTATTGCAGTGCGCCGTCGGCGACGATGACGAGCCGCTTGCTGCCAAGCTGAGCGGCAACAGGACCGAGGACTGTCTGGCTCAATTCCCGGGCGGCTGCTGGCAGTTTTGCTTCCGCTTGACTGATGCGCTTTTGCTTTTGCGGTGCGGTCTCGCCACGCTTGATTATGCTGCGCGCCGTTAACATTTCATATACCTTGCGCGCGTCTTTCTCAATCAACTCAACCTTCGGCAGTTCGAAGCTGGTCAGCGAATCTTTGGTGATCGCCCACAGGTGGCTGCGCTCGGAGCCTAACGCGTATTCGAGCAGGAGCGTGTCGGCGTCGAGTAGCTGCTGAATCTCGCGAAGCTTGAGCGGCTGCGGCTGCACGAGCGCGGCGTAATGCGGGCTGGCCTTGCGGATGGCGGCCTGCGCCCGTTCGTAGTCATTTTCGAGCTGACTGATCTCCTGCTTCAGAGCGGCCGCCTGTTCCGCCGTCGTGGTCCGCGTCAGGGCTTTGTCGTTAAGTTGCTTGCCGAGGGTCTGCTCGCGTTCAATCAGCGCGGCCTCCACGCCCCGGCGCAGGTCGGCGCGGGCTTCGCCTAGCAGGTCGAGGAGGCTGCGGGCGCGCTGGCGCTCACTCACCTCGACGCCAAGTGCATCGAAGCCCTTGGCCGGTTCCGCCCGGTGCTGGAGCATCAGCAGGTCAGTGTAGAGGCGGTAAGAACTCTGGACACTGGCGAGAAGCGAGGCGCGCGAATCGGGGCTAAGGACGTCGGAGCGCAATGACTCCGAAATCTTCAGGCTTTCCTCAATGTATGTGCGTGCCGCAAGAAGCTTGCCCTGTGAAAATTCGGCCCGGGCCAGGCTGTTAAGTGAGTATGACTCGCCTGCCCGATCTTTTACCTCACGACGGATCGCGAGCGCCTGCTCAGAATACCGGATCGCTTCCTCATACCGCCCCAGCTTTTCATGAGCAATTCCCAAATTGTCCAGCGCCCGCCCTTCGCCGGTTCGGTTTTTCACTTCACGGTGGATTGCAAGAGCCTGCTCGTAATACCCGATCGCTTTCTCGTAGCTGCCCAAGCTACTGTGGGCTATTCCGAGATTGTTAAGAGCGCGGCCTTCACCGGTTCGGTCTTTCACCTCACGCGAAATGGCCAGTGCCTGCTCGTAGTATCCGATCGCTGTGTCGTAGCGGCTTAGGTTCTTATGGGAAATGCCCAGATTGTTAAGCGCAACTCCTTCGGCGGTCCGATCTTTCATTTCACGAAGGAGGGCCGTCGCCTGTTCGTGGTAACCGATCGCCTTCTCATGACGGCCCAAGGCATCATAGGCATTGCCAAGGTTGATGAGTGTGCGTCCTTCATTGGACCGATCTTTCACCTCACGGTAGATCGCTATTGCCTGTTCGTAGTACTCGATCACCTTCTCGTAACGCCCCAAACTGTCATTGGCTAAGCCGAGATTATTAAGTGCTTGTCCTTCGCCGGCTCGACTCTTAACTTCACGATGGGTTGCCAGCGCCTGTTCATTGTATTCAATAGCTTTCTCGTAGCGGCTCAGGCTGTAATGGCCAAGTCCGATGCCGTACAAAGACCAGGCAGCCCAGTATTGATCGCCCAGTTCGCGCCACACGGAAAGCGCCTGCTGCAGAATGCTAATCATCTGCTCTGCTGTTTTTCCGCCCTGCCTTCGCAACTCGTTGGCCTCGAGCATCAATCGCTCGGCGGCGATGCGCTGCCTGTCATCGGCCGTGGCCGTTCCCTTCACTTCCAACTCCACTTGGTAGGACCCTGTAATCGCCGCCGAGCCGCCGCCACGTACCGTAAGCCGATAGTCCCCGGTCGCCGCTGCCTCCGCAGACAACGACTCCAGCCCGCCGGCCGAGGTTAGATTGACCTCAGCCACCTGCTTACCGTCCGGAGCCGTCAGCACCAGCGTCACGCCAATGGCGTTCTGCTCGACAACAACGCGCATGAACTGCCCCGCCGTGAGACTGATTTGATAGGTGTGCGACTCGCCGCCTGCGATCTCGCGCTCGACCGCTTTGCTCGGTTCCAACGTTTGAACCTGGGCCTGGACAACCTGTCCGGTAACAACAATAAATACGGCACATAAAAGTTGCCTAAGTTTCTTGTCCATGTTGCCGCCTCCCGCGCCTGTCCTCGGCCTCCAAGATCGCCCTTACCTTAATGATGTTCAAGCTTGATTAGGTGCGTGACTATATCAGCATTTCCCGTTATCCGCGATACTTTCTTTTCGTCGTCGCGATCAACCGCGGTTTTTGCTGATTGGTGCTGCTGCAGCAGAGACTCGATCGAATCGATCAACCCTGTATCCTCAATTCGTCCCTTGTCATTCGGATTCGCAAAACGCTTTGCGGATTCGAGTTCCGGCAGCGTATTGGCCGACCAAACAAGCCAGACCAACTCGGTTCCTTCCTTTGCATCGAGTTCGAACCAGCTTTGGCGGGGGATCTGGATCTCCATCCCGGCTGACAACTGAGCGTTACCCGCGTTGGTCGTCGGTGTCGGGAATAGGATATTGTATGCCGCCTCGCCGCTTTCGCTTTTCGGGCCTTGATTGAGGATGTAGAGGTATCCGCTTTGCGGGCTCTTGATATTCAGTCGAATGCGGTCACGGTTCCTAAACAGCATCTCACCCGAAAGCGCGAAAGGTTCTTTGTAACGCCCGTCCGTGAAGCTTTGAACAGTAAGCGAATAGGTCAACACCCGCGACGGCAGACCAGGTGCCGCAGCCGGAATAGACGCCTGCTGCGTTTGTTGAGCGGCAGAGCCCGGACCCGAATACTGCCAAGCCACTATTCCGATAATGCCGGCTAACACCACAAGCACAACAGCCACCCCGAGGACGTGAAGACGAGGCCTACTGACGCTTTGTGCTGTTGCGGCACCCGCTGGCTCAACGGTGCCTGGAGAAACCACGCCGGCAGCGGGCATCATCCGCGTCGCCGTTTCTCGTGCGTGAAGATGCGTGTCGGTAGCGTAAGCACCATCGTGAGCCAGTTGGCGTTCGTCTTCGAGCTCAAGGCGGTGATGAAATCGCTTTAGGTCGGCCGCAAGCTCCTCCATGCTCCGGTAGCGTTCGTCCGAGTCTTTCGCCAGCGTCTTATCAATAATGCGCTGGAGTTCAGCAGGCGCGTTGTCAATAAATGTTTTGATCATTGGTGCGGGCTGGTTCAGTATCGATACCAGAATATCGCTGTGGGTCGGCCCGGCGAACGGCAGTTTGCCAGTCGCCATTTCGTAAATGATCACGCCCAGGCTCCAGATGTCCGTGCGTGCATCGACCTTTACGCCGCGGGCTTGTTCAGGAGACATATAGCTAAGCGTTCCCATAACCATGCCCGGTTCCGTTTTGAACATGGTCGCGGCCTCAAAGCTGGAACCGGGAAGTTGAGTCGGAATAGACAGCTTCGCCAAGCCGAAATCAAGTACCTTCAGGATCCCGTCGCGGCGGATCATTATGTTTTCCGGCTTTATGTCGCGGTGGACGATGCCGGCTGAGTGTGCCGCGGCAAGAGCCGATGCTGCCTGTCCGGTAATACTCAGGATTTCTTTGAGCGTTAAGCCGCACAGCATTTTTTGACGAAGCGTCACACCATCGACAAATTCCGTGACGATGTAGTTTGAGTTTTCGTCCGTCCCAAACCCGTGGATCGTCAATATGTTCGGGTGGTTCAATCCCGACGCTGCTTTTGCCTCCTGCTTGAAACGCTTAAGCCGGTCATGGTTCTCTATCAAACTCGGCGGCAATACCTTCAACGCGACTTTACGGCTGAGCAGTGTGTCGTCCGCAAGATAGACCTTTCCCATACCGCCTTTGCCCAGAAGTCGTTCGATTCGGTAATGTCCTACGGTCTTTCCGACAAGTTCCTGAGCGTCTTCCTCAGCGAAAAGGTCCGCCGCGATTGCGTCCGGCGAGCTGTCTATAAAACTGTCCGAGATCTCGTCGTAAGAAAGAATCGATTCAACCTCCCGCCTCAGGTCCTTGTCACCGCCGCACCGGGCACTGAAGAATGCCTCACGGTCGGAGGGAGCGTTTTCCACAACAGCGTGATAGATCTCTTCGATTCGTTTCAGGCGCGTTAGATCCATAAAGATTAAGGGTATGCGGGCGTGATCAAACGCTATCGGCGTCCGCGAAGCGCTGCGTCTATTTGTATAAACGCAGTTTGACAGGAAAAAGGAACATCGAAAGAAAAAAATCCTGCCTCATGCTCCGGCCGCGAGTTCGCGCAGCAGCCAGTTCCGCGCAAAGCGCCAATCGCGCTTTACCGTTTCGGATGACACCTTCAGCACCTCGGCCATCTCTTCATTAGTCAGCCCGCCGAAAAACCGCAGTTCCACAACACGGCATTTTCTTTCATCCAGCGATTCGAGATTTTTTAAGGCCTCATCCAGTGCCACTAACTGATCGGTTCTGGTCGATGAGATCACTGTATCGTCGGCGAGAGATATCTTTTCACGTCCACCACCTCGTTTCTCGCTCTGCTTAGACCGGGCATAATCGACCAGAATATGCCGCATCGCCTTCGCAGCCACACCGAAAAAGTGAGCCCGGTTCTGAAAGTCCTGCCCTCCGGCTTTCGCCAATTTAAGGTAAGCCTCATGGATCAATTCAGTTGTTTGAAACGTATGGTTGGACGGTTGACGCCTCAAGTGTCCCCGAGCCATTCTGCGCAACTCGTCATAAACAAGCGGCATCAGCTGCTCGAGAGCTCGTTCGTCCCCGCTGCTCCAATCTCCAAGCAGTTGCGTGATTTCGTGCGAATCGCTGTCATTCATTGAATTCTCAGGTGAAATACGACACGATTATACACGCCAATATTCAGATGGTCACGCGGAATGTTCATCCGATAGCTCTAATCCAGGTTTCTGTTTGAATTGCGTTAAAGAGACCATTGCGTCTTGCAATTATTCGTAAATTGCCGGACAATCGGAGCTTGCTCTCGCGGATGTGAAATTTCCCATTGTTCTACACACCACGCCGAGACCCCTTCAGCACTACCTTTTATGACAAATTGCTTCCACGCTCTTCACCGAGCAGTTTGGCTTTCCGCCTGGGTCCTCTTCTTTCTAGCTGCCGGATCATTCGCCCAAGACATTGCGGGCTCCGGGCCGGATGACGCGTCATTCTCGGCCTTAAGTGCATGCGGCGCATTCGACTTTGAGGGGCCGGAGATAAACAGCTCGCCTCAGATACATTCCGCGATCGCAAATGCCGATCTCAACCACGACGCGGTGCCTGACGTTGTGCTGGCGATCCCGGATTCTGATCTCGTCAGTGTTTACATCGGCAATAACGACGGAACACTGCAGGCCGAGAGGAACTTTCCCGCGGGCGACTCGCCTCAAGGGCTCGCGCTCGGCGACTTCAACAATGACGGCAATATTGATATCGCGGTTTCGAGCAAGTTCGATCAAAAGCTGAATATTCTCGACGGCGACGCAAGTGGCAATTTTGTACCGTCGGCGGCTTATCCGATACCAGGGACCGTGACCCGATTGGCCGCACGCGATCTGGATAACGATGGCTGGCTTGATCTGGCGGTCGGCAGCACTGGACTGCGGCTCTTGTTCGGCAGCCGCGACGGTTTTACACCCGGGCCATATTTCACGACTCCGCAGCCCGTCACAAACGTGGCTGCAAGCGATTTTAACGGGGATGGTTTTGGAGATCTGGCCGTTACGTTCGCAGGTCAGAACACAGAGGGTGGGGTCCGCATATATTTGGGAGCAGCCGGCCGAACATTTACAGAGGGGATAACCGCGACCGATACGACAAGGTATGAGTCGGTCGGTACGGGCGATTTTAATAACGACGGAAAAGAAGATGTGATCGCTCTCGGAGAAAGGCCCTCGTCTGGAAACCAGCCGGCACGGCTTATCGTGCTGCTTGGCAATGGCACCGGCGGATTTACTGCACTGCCTCACGTCGATAACGTGCTGTCAGTCGGCATGATCGCAGTAGGAGATTTCAATAGAGACGGTAAACTTGATTTTGCTACCGGGTACAGCGCGGTGTACCTGGGGGTTGGCGATGGGACGTTTAATTTCACCGGGGGACTGTTTCCGATAGTCTTCAGTAACGGCGTAACAGCGGCGGATTTCAATGGCGACGGCGTCCTGGACCTGGCCCAATCGAACGGGTGGCGTTTCCGTCTTTACACTTACTTCGGCAAGGGCGACGGAAGGTTCTCGGTACCGAAATGGAATATTCCGGATGTTTTCGACACGGTCGCCGCCGACTTTAATGGTGACGGACGGTTGGATCTGGCAAACACTCGCGGTAACGGTACAACATACCTTCAGCTACAGGATGCGTCAGGCGGATTCGTCACGTTCGGAGACGGCCCGATATTCAGCACCGGCTCATCGACGGTGACAAATGCGAACACTATGGTGGCGGAAGATTTCAACCGCGACGGGAAGCCCGACCTTGCAATTCCAGTGCCGGTTTTCAACACGATCCAGATCCTTCTGAATTTGGGCAGCGGACAGTTTTCATCAATCGGAGTGGGGCTGGGTTTACCGTCGCAGCGGCCAGAGGTCGTCCGTTCGGGCGATTTTAATAACGACACTTTCATCGATCTGGTGGTCCTAAATAGGAACTCTTCGAACTTCACGATACTTCTTGGGGATGGTAACGGCGGGTTTGCCGTTCAATCGGAACAAGGGGCGACGGTTTCCGTTTCACCGTCCTCCTCCAGCATGAGAGTTGCCGACTTCGATCTTGACGGAAAGCAAGACATCGTACTCAGCCGGGGCAATAACAACATCTACATCTACAAAGGAAATGGAAACGGAACGTTCGCTACATCGCAAGTGTTTGTTATGCCGCGGCCAGTCCTATCGATAGACGTTGCCGATTTTGACGGGAACGGAAGGCCCGATCTGGGGTTAATATCACGAGGGAACCCGGTTAGTTATTTCATGAGAGCATTGAACTCGGCCAACGGGGTGTTTAATATAACGACCTACCAGGCACCGGCAAGCGCAAGCGGTCTTGTAACCGCTGATTTTGACCGGGACGGAAAACTTGACGTCATCGTCGGCGGCGAAGGGTTTCCGCAGAACGTCGCCGGGTTTTATCACGGAGACGGCCAGGGCAGTTTCTCCCAGGTGCAGGAGTTTGAGACTTTCGGCGAGCGGCCGTTCAGTTCTGCCGACTTCAGTGGCGATGGCGTTCCGGACCTCGGATCAATCGGAGCCGTTTCTTATAACAAGACGACCGTCGGCCCTTGCTTGTCAATCAATGACGTGAGTGTCGCCGAACCGAATACAGGAACGACGGCCGCCGCCTTTACCGTAACGCTCTCTGCGGCGAGCTTACAGACCGTAACCGCGAGTTATCGCGTAGTCGGCCGGAACGCGGCGGCCGGTCAGGACTATAACGAAGTGACCGGTACTGTCACGTTCGAACCCGGCACGCTATCACAAACCATCGAAGTGCCGGTCCGCGGGGATATAGCGGACGAGTTTGACGAGGTATTCAACGTGCAGCTTTCGAACCCTGTGAACGCCTCTCTGGTCGATGCCCAGGGCAAGGGAACGATCATCGACAACGACGCAGCACCAAACGCATCGGTCGCGGATGTTTCTGTTAACGAAGGAAGCGGCGGAGCGTCGCAGCTAACGTTTGTAGTGTCGTTATCGGCACCTAGCGGAAAACTCACCAGAATCTCGTACGCAACGCTGAACGGCACAGCCGTGTCGCCGGCCGACTACACGGGGATGAGCGACATGCTCGCCATCGAACCGGGCGTTTTGCAAAAACAGATCGTCATCCCGGTCAATGCGGATTCTCTGGTCGAGCCGAATGAAAGCTTTAGCTTGATCCTTAGCCAGCCATCGGGCTTGATCCTAACCGACGCGAATGCGGTCGCCACGTTGATAAACGACGATATCGGCGGAACCGTACAATTCAGCAGCAATACCTACAGCGTTTTTGAAAATGCCGGATCGGCGGTAGTGACCGTTAATCGTACCGGCGGTAACGCTGGCGGTGTCGCAGTGCAGTTCACCATGACTGACGGGCTTGCCGTTGCCGGCCAGGACTACACCGCAGTCAACACGACCTTAACGTTCGCTGCGAACGAAACGACGAAGACGGTTTCCATTCCCATCCTTAACGACACTATCGACGAAGAAGACGTCGAAACAGCCCGCGTTTTTATCACCAATGTGACTGGAGGTGGCACCCTGGCATTTCCGGCAGCTGCGGTGATCAACATACAGGACAACGATCCTGTTCCTTCCATGGTTGCACTTGACACCGCGGTAGTCGAAAGCGATTCAGGCAACTCGGTCGCTACTGTAACCGTTCAATTGTCCGCAGCGAGTGCACGTGAGGTTCGAGTGAATTTCGCCACGGCTGACGGCACCGCCACGGCTTCTTCTGATTATGTTCCGACAACCGGGACCCTGATCTTTGCTCCCGGCCAGACGTCGAGGACATTTCCCGTCACGATTATCGGCAGCACGCTTGGGCCTGATGAGACTATCAGGGTCTTACTTTCGAACGCGATCAACTCATCGATTCTCGACGCCACGGCGACGATCACGATCACGAACGATGAGCGTGGCCGGTTGTTCGATTATGACGGCGATGGCCGTGCCGATCTTTCGGTGAGACGCCCGTCGAGCAATGTTTGGCATGTGTTAGGGCAAGCGCTCGGATACTCGGTCTTGGAATTCGGTGTGGCAGGCGACCGGATGGCCCCGGCCGACTATGACGGTGACGGACGAACGGATATAGCTGTTTTCAGACCGTCGAACGGTGCCTGGTACATTTTTGCGTCCGGGACTGGGACGTTTCAGACGTTCATCTGGGGAGCGGACGGCGATCAGCCGGTGCCGACCGACCGCGACGGGGATGGAAAGGCTGATCTTGTACTGTTTCGTCCGTCGAATAACACGTGGTACACGCGCTTTGCAAACGGCACTTTTGCGGCGACTGTCTTCGGCGAAACGGGTGACAAGCCGATGCTCGGCGATTTCGACGGCGACGGGATAGGAGATATTGCGCTGTTCCGGCCTTCGGACAACAACTGGTACATCCTCAAATCGAGCCTCGGGTTCTTTATCCAGACATGGGGCGAGACGGGAGATATTCCGGTGACGGGCGATTTCGATGGTGACGGAGCGACCGATCAGGTGGTATTCAGGCTTTCAACGGGAGAATGGTTTTTAAGCCGGACGACGCTCGGATTCGGGGTGCAGAGTTGGGGCCAGACGGGAGATGTTCCGATACCGGCCGACTATGATGGGGACGGAAAGACCGACATAGCTGTTTTCCGGCCGTCGAGTGGGACATGGTACATCGTCCAGTCGCGTGACGGGATCCGGATACAGCAGTTCGGGCAGAACGGCGACGTTCCCACGCCGAGTGCGTTTATTTTTTAGGAACACAAAGAGTTATTAATTCGTGTTCGAAAAACGTTGACATTTTCGAGGAGTTTAACGAAACTGGTTGCCAAACATACGTAATGCGTAAGTATCTGACTCAGGCGTGCGTGTGCAACACCCGGACCCAATAGACCGTTATTGTAGTAATAATATGCGAAAATCCCTCCCGCAAAGGTGGATACTGTTGTGTCTGCTCCTGGTTTCGGCAACCCTGTTCTTTACAGGATGGCTTTCGTTATCCGCTGCTTCTGCGGAACAGGCCGAATCCGGCATTTCCATCAGCTCTCCGAACGCCGCGGACAGTATCCTGGTCGTTTCTCTGCCCACAAACGATATCGTCTATAACCCGGCGGAAGAGAAGATCTACGCAAGCGTGCCCGGCAGCACTATCGGTATCGGGAACACCGTAACCGCGGTTAGTCCGAGAACCGGGGAGATCGCGAATTCTGTATTTGTCGGCAGCGAACCCAACAAACTCGCTCTCGCCACCGACAACCGCTCGCTTTACGTAGCTTTGGACGGAGCATTTGCCGTCCGAAGATTCGACACTCAGACTCAGACCGCGTTGCCACAGTTCGATGTGGGTTATGATCCGGCCGATGGGCCATTCTATGCGAAGGAGATCGCCGTTTCTCCCGACAACCCCGACACTGTCGCGGTCGTGCGACAGCAGTTCAACTTCATCCGCAGCTTGGCGATATACAATAACGGCGTCCAATTGCCGAACGTCGTCAATGAATTGTCAGTCATTGCGTTTTCAAACACCGGGTCTACACTCTACGGATCGACCGGCAGCAACCTTCAAACTATCACAGCCAACAGCGGTGGGGCGACGGTCGTGAACACCACGCCGCTTTTCGGCGGCTTCTCGGAAATGGAACACGAGAACGGGACGATCATTACGAGCTCCGGCCACGTCATCGATGCCGCCACGCGCACGCTGCTCGGCACATTTCCGAACGCGTCAAGCTCTGCCTTCGTGCCGGACACGGCAGTGGGAAGAAGCTATTACATCCTTCGCGACCCGTTAAACAACAACAACGTCATACTCAAAGCGTTCAGCAATACGACATTCACTTCGATGGGGAGCCTAACCATTTCGAACGTACCCGGATCGGTTACGTCGCTTGTAAAATGGGGAACGAACGGGCTGGCTTTCCGCACTTCGAACGGGAAGCTGATCATTGTCCAAACGTCGCTGCGGCCGACCGCAAACCCGATGCCCACCCCTTCGGTCACGCCGACACCGACACCGGCACCGACGCCGCACGCGTTATCGATCAGAACCTATGACCTGACCATCAACGATTTTGTCTACAGCCGTACCCAGAACAGCCTATATGTTTCGGTGCCCAGCACGGCCGGTGTTCCGAACGGGAACAGCGTTGCGAAACTGAACACGACCACCGGGCAGATTCAATCTCCCGTCTTTGTCGGCAGCGAACCGACGCGCTTAGCGGTTTCCGATGACCAGAACACTCTCTACGCAGCTCTCGAAGGATCCAATTCCGTTCGCAAGGTCGATCTCGTTACCGGTCAGGCCGGTCTGACGTTCCCCGCCGGGGCCGCTGCAACCGGCTCGGTTTACGATATGGATGTGCTGCCCGGCTCGCCCAATGCGGTCGCGGTTTCCAAGTATCCGAGCGGGACGACTATCTATGACAGCGGCGTGCCGCGCCCTGACAGGGTGGCAGCCAATCTCTATATCGAGTTCTCTGGCCCGACCGAACTTTATTCGGTCAGCGATCAAGTCAACCGCATCGGCGTAACCGGTTCCGGTCTGACCCAGCTCAGTACCTATCGGGCGAGAATGTTCGGCGAGGTCGAAGCCGACAGCGGCTTCCTTTACTCGTCCAACGGCCGAGTGTTCGACACCGCGACCCAAAAGCTTTCCGGGTCCCTCTTCGGCACGGGATTTGACAATGCGCTTACGGTTGAACGGGAGAAGAACCGTGCCTACGCGATCACGATAGAGAGCAGCAACTGCAACATACGGGCTTACGAGCTGGATACTTATCGGCTGGCCGGGTCGATCTCGATACCGTGTATTCAGAGCCTGCAGCGGAGACTGCTCCGCTGGGGAACGAACGGCCTCGCGTTCAGAGCGAACAACCGGGTTTACCTCGTCCAGAGCTCGCTCGTGGGAAGCGGCCCGGTGCCGACGCCGACTCCTACGGGTACGCCGACGCCTACTCCGACGCCGGTCTACATTCCGACGTTTGTCAGGACGGTGGACGTGCCGACCAACGACCTTGTTTACAACCAGGCCACGAATTCGATCGTCGCTTCGATTCCGAACAGCGGTGGAGCAACGCTCGGGAACACGCTCACCCATATCGATCCGCTGACCGGAGCGGTCACTGCCTCGGTACCGGTCGGGACCGATCCCAACAAGCTGGCGGCGTCCGATGACGGGCAGACACTGTATACGACCCTTGACGGGCCCGGTGCGGTGCGACGTTACAACATCCAGACGCAGACGCCCGGCGAGCAGTTCGCGCTTCCGGTCGGATTTACACAGCCTTACGACATCGATGTCATGCCGGGCAGTCCGTCTACGGTCGCGATCGCGGGATTTACCAACGGGGCCGGAGTTTTCGACAATGGGATTAAGCGGCCCGGCGGCAGCGTTAGCGGACTCGCTTACTCGATCAATACCATCGCATTTTCTTCAGACCCGAACATCTTCTACGGTTACGACAATTATTCCAGCGGCCACGATCTGATTAAATTCACGGCAGCAGAGTCTGTAACGGGTGTCAGACTTCCTAGCGGGCTGATCGGCGGTTCGGTACACATCAAGTATCACAACGGACTGCTTTATTCTTCTGGCGGTACGGTCGCTGATCCGGTTACAGAAAGATTGCTCGGACGTTTTCAGGGCGGCGGGTCCTCGTTTACGATCGACGCGGCGACGAACCGAATATTCTTCGTCAGCGGCGACCAGATCACCGCATACGACCTTGCGACATACGTTCCGATAGGGTCGATAACGATCCCGCTCGCTGGAGCCAATCCGACCTCGCTTACCAGATGGGGAACGAACGGCCTGGCGTTCCGGACTGCTTCAACCTCTCAGGACAATCCGTCGCGGATCTTTCTTGTACAAAGCAACCTCGTCGCTGTGGCGGGGCCGATGCCGACGGGGTTCCGGTTCGCGAGCGGAAACCAGTCGTACGGTGAGCTCGAAACTTCGATGAATGTCCAGGTAACGAGGTCGGGTGACGTGTCCGGCACGTCGACCGTGAATTACTCGACAACGGGCGTCACGGCGACGCCGGGACAGGATTTCACCGCCCAAAACGGCACGGTCACCTTCAATCCGGGCGAGACGGTGAAGAGCATAACGCTCCCAATGATCAACGATACGATCTATGAGGGGACAGAGTCGTTCACGATCTCTTTATCCGGCGCCGGCGGCAGCGAGGTTATCCTGGCGCCCAACAGCAAGACGATCACTATTTTTGACAGCGATTCACGGCCGAGAATTTCGAACACTAGCATGACGGTCGCCGAACCGCGCACCGGCACAGCCACGGCCGCCAGTTTGGAGATACGGCTGTCCAACCCCTCGGTGGAAACCATTTCAGTCAGCTATTCGACCGTAAACGGAACTGCTGCCGCCGGGGCCGATTATGTGTCTGCGAACGGAATCATAACTTTTGGCCCGATGGAAACCGTGAAGGCCATTCCGCTAACGATCCGGGCCGACAATGTTGATGAGGGTAACGAGACATTTTTCGTTAACCTAAGCGCCCCGATAAATTCTTCGATACAGGTATCTCAGGGTGTCGTTACCATCCAGAATACCGATACGAGGGCGGCGTTATTTGATTACGACGGCGATGGCCGAAGCGACCTTTCCGTCCGGCGTCCTGCGGACAACATTTGGTATCTGCTCAGAAGTACGACTGGCTACACGGGACAGCAGTTCGGCGAAGCGGGCGACGGGATGGCCCCGGCGGATTACGATGGCGATTTGAAGGCAGACGTAGCCGTCTTTCGGCCATCGAACGGTACCTGGTACATGATAATGTCGCAGTCGCAGACTTTCCAGGCATTCGGTTGGGGAGCTGATGGCGATCTGCCGGTTCCGACCGACCGCGATGGTGATCGAAAGGCTGATCTTGTTCTGTTTCGTCCGTCGAACAATACGTGGTACACACGCTTTGCAAACGGGACATTTGCGGCGACCGTGTTCGGCGAGGCGGGCGACAAGCCGATGCTCGGCGATTTTGACGGCGACGGAATAGGCGATATCGCGCTGTTCCGGCCCTCGGACAACAACTGGTACATCGTCAAGTCGAGCCTTGGTTTCTTTGTCCAGACCTGGGGCGAGGCGGGCGACATTCCCGTGACGGGCGATTTCGACGGTGACGGGGCGACCGACCAGGCGGTTTTCAGGCCGTCAACGGGACAATGGTTCCTAAGCCGGACAACGGCAGGCTTCAGTTCGCAGAATTGGGGCGAGGCAGGTGACATTCCGGTCGCCGCCGACTATGACGGCGATAGCAAGGCCGATGTCGCTGTTTTCCGGCCGTCGAACGGTACGTGGTATATCGTCGGGTCGTTGTCAGGACAGGCCGTCCAACAATTTGGGCAGAACGGCGATGTGCCGACGCAGAGTTCATTCATCTATTAAATTTTGCTGGAATAAAAAGGTAAGTTATGTCGAATAGAAGTCTTCCACTAAGAATCGTGCTCTGTACCGTTACTACGCTGTTTGCCGTCGCACTTTTCATCGGCATAGGCAACAGGGCCGATAGCGCGGGCGGGCCTTCCGTCGTCAACTCAGTCGCCGAGGGTGACAGCGTTTACCTAGTCCCGACGATCGCTAACGATCTTGTTTACCATCCGACGGACGGCAAGATCTATATGAGCATTCCCGGAATAAGCGGAGCGAATGGAAACAGCATACAGACCGTCGACCCGACTAACGGCCAGCTCGGCCAGCCCGTGTTTGCGGGCAGTGAACCGAATAAACTCGCGATCTCCGAGACGGGTCACGCCTTGTATGTCAGCCTTGATGTACAAGTCAAGATAAAGCGATACATAACATCGACCATGGAATCCGATCTTGAATACCAGATCGGTTCCAACGGCTCCGGTCCTTACCGGCCCGCCGACATGGCGGTTCCGCCCGGGTACTGGAATATCCTGGCAGTGGTGCGGACTAACAGTAACAGCAGCTTCCCCGATGGCGTAGCTATATTCAACAATAGCGTCCAGGCTCCGCAAACAACTTCGGTAAATACAGACGACACAGACACACTCGCATTCTCCGATTCCGCCAGCACACTTTACGGGACCGGCCAGTATGAAGGGCTGACAAAGATCCGGGTCGATGCGGCCGGAGCCACAACTCTTCAAACCTCTACTCTCGTGTCAGGCCGGAAGATAAAGTTCAGCCAAGGCAAGATCTTCACGTCCCGCTGCGAGGTAGTTGATCCTAACACTAATACTATACTCGGCCAGTTCGATCCGACGCTCAACACGCCTGCATTTGTACCGGACGCGAACGGGCGAGCATATTATCTTGCCCGGGAAACAAGCCCTACGAACACGTTCACCGTGCGGGCTTATGACGTGAATACGTTCACGCTGATCGGCACAACGACCGTCAGCGGGCTTAGCGGCGAACCGGCGAAGATGATTCGGTGGGGTGCGAACGGGCTTGCCGTGCGGATGACTAACGGCCAGGTCTATGTTATCCAGACAACGCTTATCCCGACACCGCAGCCGGTACCGACGCCTTCGACCACGCCCACGCCGACCCCAACGCCGGTGCCAATCAACAGCAAGGTGGAAGAGATCAACATCGCCGGGAACGGACTTGCTTACAATCCGGCGAACGGCCGGCTGTACGTAAGCGTTCCGAGCTCATCGTCGGCGAACGGGAACACAATTACGGTCGTTGATCCGATCACCGCGAGTATCCAGTCAAGCTCTTTCATAGGAAGCGAACCAAGCAAGGTGAAACTCGCACGCGACGGCTCAAAGTTATTTGTATATCTTTCGGGCGCGAGGGAGTTTCGGATTTTCGACGTGGCCTCGAATACGCCGGGTGAACAATTTCCAGTCAGCCTGGCAAATGAAGTGATTGATTTCGATACCGCTCCGGGCCTACCGAACGTCATCGCAGTTTCGGCTTTCAATTCCGCGATTGCGATTTACGAGAACGGTGTAGTGCGCCCGCAAATCGGCGGGGGCGGAAGCTCCCTGGCCTTTGCCGATTCGGCTTCGATACTTTATGGCGGAAACTCGTTTTACAACCTTACAAAGATGACCGTAACGCCCGCGGGCATAGGCGCCAGCACTTCGATAAATTACATTTTAGGCGACTTTGTCAGGTTTCAGGACGGATTGGTCTACGGCTCTCGCGGCCCGGTCTTCGATCCGGCCACCGGCTTGATCAAGGGATCGTTCCCCGTAGCTTTCCTGGGCGACACCGCGAGATTTGTCGTGCTGCCCGAACACAACCGCATACTCTTTCTGGGCCAAGCGAGGCGCATATATGCGTACGAGCTGGACACCTTCCGGCCCATCGGCAGCATACCGGTGCCAGGTTTCGGTGCGGTAACGGGCTTTGAGCGGATCGATACAAACGGCGTCGCGATCAGTCAAACAAACGGTCCCGTCTTACTGATACGATCGGCGTTGATTGATCCAAACTTGCCGGTGCCGACGCAGACCCCGACGCCTACGCCGACCCCAATACCTAACCCGACGCCGGATTCGACGTTTCATCGTCGCATCGATCAGCAGAATAATGATATGAGATACAACACGGCGGACGGGAAGATTTATGTGAGTGTTCCCGGGCAGGTTAAGGACGGGACAGGCAATACGATTACGCGTATCGACCCGCAGACCGGTCAGATAGTATCGTCCACATTTATCGGAAGCGAACCAACCCGGCTTGGACTGTCGGAGAACAATCAGGTGCTTTTCACGAATCTTGCCGGAGCCGGGCATGTTATCCGGATGTTCGATACGGTCAATCTGACGCCGGGGCTCCAGTATCCGGTGACCCACGTCACGGGCTTTAGTCAGGGTCTCAGTGAGCTGGAACCGGTACCGGGAGCTCCCAATTCCGTGGTAGCCACCACGTTTTCTTCAGGTACCGCTGTTTACGACAACGGCTTGCAACGCCCGAATACTATTCAAGCCTATTCAGTAGAGTTTTCATCCACACCGGGATTATTGTACGGAACGAACGGCAATACCGAACTGCAGAGACTTTCGATTAGTTCCGAAGGGCTGACGAGGCTAAACACGATAAACGGGCTAATTTCCGGCCCAGACCTGACATTCAAAGAAGGCAAACTATATGGAGCCAGCGGACGCGTCGTAGACCCTGAAGCGGGGCGTATCTTTGGAACGTTTCAAACGCAGACTCCGACCAATGCGATTGCGGTCGATGTCGAGCAGCGAAAGGTCTTTATCGCCGCGTCGGGCACAATCTCAGCCTATAATATGGACACCTTCCTGAGACTTGGGACGATATTGGTGCCTGGCGGTACTTCAAACGTAACTCGTCTTGTCAGGTTCGGTGCGAACGGCCTTGCGATGCGAGTCGGTACGAATCCTTCCTATATCCAAACGCTGCAGAGCAGATTAGTATCCACCGCGGGAACGATCCCGACCGGCATTAGCTTCAATTCGGCCGGGCAGGTTGTATCCGAGGGCAATTTCGGTCCAAACGTGATTGTGAATCGAACGGGAGATCTGTCCGGCACTTCGATTGTAAACTATGCAACGGCGGATGGAACGGCCACCGCGGGCGAGGATTACGTTGTCACGAGCGGGCAGCTTACATTCGCTCCCGGCGAATCGAGCAAGTCGTTCACAGTTCAAATAATAAACGATACGATCTTTGAAAACGGTCCGGAAAATTTCAGGATCGAATTGACCAATCCGGCCGGTGAGACCGCACAATTGACATCGCCCAGCGTTCGAACCGTGACGATAAACGATAATGAATTCGCACCCCTCATAACGCCATCGGATGTAACAGCCGCGGAAACTCGCGGCAACACAACCTCGATAGCGAATGTGCAGGTATCGCTTTCGAACCGGTCCGTTCTGCCCGTGAGCATTGCATACTCGACCGCGTCGGCTACCGCGACCTCCGGAACCGATTTTGTTGCGACAAGCGGAATCCTGACGTTCCAGCCGATGGAAAATATCAAGACGTTCCCGGTAACGTTGATCGGCGACAATCTGGTTGAGGGCTACGAGACGTTCAAGGTCAATTTCAGCTCACCGACAAACGGGTCAATTTTCGACCTCGAAGCGGTTGTGACCATTGCCGATTACGAGCCGGTTGACGTAACCACATTTGACTACGACGGGGACGGCAGGTCCGATCTGTCGGTTCGCAGGCAATCGGATAATTTCTGGTACATTCTGCGCGGGACTGCCGGATATTTCAACATCGCATTCGGCGAGGCGGGCGATCTGATGGCTCCGGCGGATTACGATGGCGACGCTAAGACCGATATCGCGATGTTCAGGCCTTCGACGGGTCAATGGTTTATCTTCAATTCGCAGAGCCAAACGTTTGTGAATTATTCGTGGGGAGCAAGCGGTGATCTTCCTGTGCCCGCCGATCATAATGGCGATGGAAAGGCCGATCTTGTCGTATTCCGGCAGTCGGACGGAACGTGGTATAAACGGCTATCGAACAACACGTTTTCGACGGTTCCCTTCGGCATGGCCGGTGATAAACCTGTGGTCGGCGATTTCGATGGTGATGGGTTTTACGACATCGCTTTGTACCGGCCGTCCGATCACAACTGGTACATATTGAAAACCGGATTCGGATTCTTCGTGCAGACCTGGGGCGAAGGCTCGGACATACCGGTTCCGGCTGATTACGACGGAGACGGGAAGACGGATGTCTCGGTTTGGCGTCCATCGACCGGAGAGTGGTTCAGGATACAAAGCACGGCAGGCTTCGGCGTGGTGAACTGGGGACAGACGGGCGACATGCCGGTCCCGGCGGATTATGACGGTGACGGAAAAGCCGACGTTGCCGTGTTCAGACCCTTGACCGCGACATGGTACGCAACAGGATCGACAAGCGGACAGATAATCCAGCAGTTCGGCCAGAACGGCGATCTTCCCACGCAGAGTGCGTTTATTTATTAAAATCAGGGCGCTAAGGCCCGCACGGAACAATGGTGTTCTTTGAACGAACGCTTCCGAGTCAGTTCGCAGAAACCTGCACGGAATTGGAACCGGAAACATATTGACCGTGCGGGTTTCCGCATCAAAGATTACGATGACTCCCTAATTATTCATCGGAACTTTGTGAAGATATTGCCGCCGCCCTCCGCAAAACTCGGAACTAACCTTTCAAATTCACATAAATGAACAGAAAGTTAAATTTATGGAAACTAATTGGAGTGAATGACATCTAACCTAGCCAAACGGCTAAGTCCAAAAAACATCTAACGTAGCCTTAACGGCTAGATTCCAGTGAGTCATGACCTCAGCTAAACCCTGGCATGGTTATTGACTCAACATTGTAAGTTTTGAAGAAAAAATCATTTCTTCGAACTAAGTTTTAGAAGTAGAAGTAGATCAAGGAAGGGAATAAACAATGAAAGCAGTATTTTATTTCGTTATGGTAGTCGCCATGTCGGCGGCTACCGCTTTTTCACAAGGTACGCGGGGCACAATCCGTGGAACCGTGACCGACGCGAACCAGGCGGTCGTTGCGAATGCTACGGTCCGCTTAACGGATTCGCAAAAGGGCACGGAGGTGCGAAGCGTTACCACCGGCCAGGACGGAGTATATCAATTCGTCGAAATCGAACCGTCGACTTATAACATAGTTGTCACTGCAGCGAATTTTGCAGAACTGAGAATAAGCGACGTAAAAGTGGAACCAAACCGCAATTTGGTACTTGACGCCACAGTCAGTGTTGGCGGAGTCGCGACCGAAGTGGAAGTCACGGCCGGAGCGGAACTGATCGACCGTGAATCACCGACATTGGGAACGACGGTAGAGCGCCGCCGTGTTGAAGGCCTGCCTTTGAACGGTCGAAATGTCCTCAATTTGGCGCTGTTGCAGCCGGGCGTAGTCGGCGGGGCCGGCGGCCTCGGCCTCCGCGTCAATGGAAGCCGCAGTACAGAAAACAATGTCACAATTGACGGAGCCAACAATAATGAAGTAGCCGCTGGCGGTGTCATCGGCGGAATTTCACGTCCTGACGCAGTCCAGGAATTTCGGCTGCTTACCTCAAATTTCGAGGCGGAATTTGGCCGGAATACAGGTTCTATAATTAACGTAGTTACCCGATCCGGCACGAATGGTTTTCACGGTAATGCACGGTTCTTCTACCGGCCAACCGAGCTGTCCGCCGCTAACTTTTTTGAAAACTCCGTTGGAGGCGACCCGGACGTGGATCGGCGTTCGCCGTTTGACCGTAAGGAATATGGGTTCAATCTCGGTGGTCCCGTATATTTTCTAAATTTTGGGGAAGGCGTTCCGGTAATCTACGACGGCAAGAATCGAACGTTTTTCTTTATAGATTTCGAACGTAGATGGCAGAAGCTTGGAGCTTCGCTGATCGTAAACAATCTTCCAAACGCGGCTGAGTTGGGTGGAAATTTCAGTGGTCTCGGCACGCCGATCTTTGACCCTCTGACCGCAACCGCCGCAAATCCGGGTGGAAATCCGTTCCCGGGCAATATCATTCCCGCAAACCGGATTTCGCCGATCGCCCGATATTACCTGGACTTTTTCCCGGCGGCGGATGCCGCAGGCCGAGCTGTTGTATCAAACAATACTTTAAGCAAGGTGAACTATTTTACGGGGCGTCTCGACCATAATTTCAACAGCAACCATTTGCTGAATTTCACATACAACTACACCGATTCCGATACCGCATCGGGTAGAGCTTTTCAAGGCACGGATATTCCGGGCTTTGGTTCGACGGATCTTCGCTCGGCATCGAACTATGTAGGTCGATACACTTCCGTATTCGGTCCGAATGTCGTCAATACATTTTTGTTTAGCTACGCGAAGAACGATTTTCCAAGCGGTGCTCCGGTTAATACGACAACTCCCGCGCAAATCGGCTTTACCGCTGATTTTGTGGCGAACGGCAATTTTGCCGGTCCTCCGCACATTTTCTTTTATGACCGCGGATTTAGTATTGGAAACGGGTTTCAAGGCCCGCAGGCACGAGTCTCGGAAAATTTCCAATTCCAGGATGCTGTAAGCTACGTCATCGGAAATCACCGTCTCAAATTCGGCGGCGATTTCGGCAAGTATAAACAGGGCCAGGATTTCCTGTTTATTAATCAGGGAGCTATTGGATATGGGGATGTGCTAAATGCACAGGGAAGCAACACCGTCGGTGATGATTTCGCTGATTTTCTGCTTGGCAATACCCCAAACGATATTCAGTTTGGCTCGGCTGGCAGACGAGATTTTCGTCAGCATGCGTGGGCTGGATTTATCCAGGACAATTGGCGGGCGACGAGTAATTTGTCCCTGTCGTTTGGTGTTCGTTACGAATATAACTCTCCATTAACGGACAAGGAAGATCGAGTGGCCTTTTATCGGCCAGGCGTAACATCACAGCGATTGCAGAACGGATCGCTGTCGTTTGAGGACCGCAACATAGTCTCGGCCGGGAATCCGCCGAACGGCCTTGTTTATGTCGGTGATCCTGATCCGGTATTGGGCGGAACGGTGCCCCGCGGCGGGATCGGCCTTGATAAGAATAACTTTGCTCCGCGGTTCGGTTTTGCCTACTCCTTAAACGGCGGGCCGAGTTTCCTGAGCCGATTCATTGGTGAAAATCAGACCGTGATTCGCGGCGGTATCGGACAGTATTATGGTGCGATCATCGGCGACACGGCCCTTCAGCAACTTACTGCGACTGGTTACGAAGGAACAAACGCCTATTTTCCTCTTGCCGGTGGAACGCTGGCGAATCCGTTTGGGGCTGATCCTTTTCCCTTTTACAGGTACTTAGGAGCGGATGACCCAATAATACCGGCGGAAAATCCGTTTACTTCAACCGCCGATATTGTCATTCCAGATCGGTTGAGCCAGTTTGCCCAACCGATTGATCCATTGATAAAGACACCGGTTGTAACTCAATTCAATCTAACAATGGAGCGTAGTTTTGCCAGGAATTATGTCTTGGGTTTGAGCTATGTCGGCAATCGCGGACGAAAACTCTACGTTCAGGAACAGATAAATCCTGCGTTGGGAACGCTCCTTTCGACAACGCGCAGGTTCGAAGGCCCTGCGGTACCTGCACCGACAACCGGTAACGCTGCATCCCGCCGCGTGAATAACGATATTCCGCTGGGCTTGGCGCAGTTGACGACAAAAGGAAGATCGCAGTATGACTCTTTTCAGGCTAATCTGCAGAAGCGGTTCGGTGAAGATGGATTGTCTTTCCAACTTGCTTACACCTTCTCGAAATCGCTGAACGACGCCTCTGATTCTCAGCGCGGAAACGTCGATATTATTGATCAGGACATAGGATGGGCGCGATCGGCAGATGATTACCCCCACCGTTTTGTAGGCAGTTTTATCTATGATCTGCCATTCTTCCGCAACACCAATGGGTTTGTAAAACGTCTGGTAGATGGCTGGAGTATCGGCGGTATTTACACCTATCAGTCTGGCAACCTTTTTACGGTGAATAATTCTTCGGACACTGTAGGAACCGGCGGCGGAGTTTTGACCTTCGCTGATGTCAACCAAGAGTTTGTTCTAGCCGATACTCGAGCCGGAACAGGTGTTGACAGATTTCGAGCATTCAACAACAACGCGTTTAGAAACGCAGTTTGCGGTGCGACCTTTAGCGCGTGTATCAATGCAGATGGAACGCGAGGAAGACGTGGAACTTCAAGCAGAAATCAATTCCGTTTGGACAATCCTACGAATAACTGGGATGCGATTTTATCAAAGAAAACGCGACTTTGGGGTGATTCCGCCAATTTGGAATTACGTTTTGAAGCGTTCAATTTGTTAAATACAGTCCAGTTCACGACCGTCAATACAACTCTTGGAGGCGGCGTTAATCCGGCTGCTTCGTTTGGAACCTATACAGCGGCGGCGCAGGCTCGCAGTATCCAACTCGGAGCTCGAATTAACTTCTAATTCAAATTAGACTAATTGAAACCTAACAATCTGCTGGCGTAAAGTCAGCAGATTTTTTTGTCTGGAGATAGAAACACTAGAAGAGTGGAAGTTACGGCCGGGCCGGGTTTTTGTTTTTTAGTCCGTCGCTTACGAGTCTGACGGCAAAGACGAAAACGAAGATTACGATTGCCGGTGACAATAGAAGCAGCGGCCGCAATTGAAGCTGTGTGAGATCGCCAGCGGTGGTCAGCATATTTCCTAAACTCGGTTCAGGTTCCTGAAGGCCGACACCTAAAAACGACAATGCAACTTCTGCTAGGAGAAACGCGGGGAACATCAGGGTCGCTTGTGTGATCAGCGGTGCGGTGATGTTCGGGAAGATATGGCGGAACAATATACGAGGCTGCGTAAGGCCCGAAGCTTTTGCGGCAAGGACGAACTCTCGTTCCCGCATCGATACTACCAAGCCCCGAGCCAGCCGGGCGATCTCGGCCCAGCCGGTTAGCGTGAAGATCAGGATCAAAAGCAAAGCAGCACTCATCGGCGGCAATTCCAAGGGAAAAGCGGCCCGGGCGGCCAGGATCAGGATGAGTGTCGGAAGCGACATCATCGTGTCGGCCGCTCCCATCAGGACCGTATCAACCAGCCGTGGAGCGTATCCGCTAATCACGCCGATAAACACTCCCAACAGACAGGCCAGAATTGTACCGACCGGACTGACAATCAGCGAAAATCGTATAGCATAAACCAGGCGTGAAAATCGGTCGCGGCCAAGTTCGTCGCTGCCGAGCAATCGCAAACGCGGTGTGTCCGGCGACTGTGAATCGGTTATTCCGAAGAGATGCAGATCGCTGGAAAAAAAACCGAGAAAATTATATGAGCCACCGCGGGCAAAAAATTCGAGCGGATAAGCGCGTGACGCATCTTCGGTGTAACGCATCGTCAGCGGATCGGCCAATCGTGTTGCGTAGATAAAAGGCCGGAAATGGAAACTTCCCTCCGGATCGCGAAAATGTATGGCGGAAGGCGGGGCGGACGGTTCGCTTCGTGTTTGCTGTTGATATGGATACGGCGCAAGGAACTCGGCAAAGATCGCAACCAGATAGAAAGCGGCGAGAATCGCCAAACCGCAGTACAGCCGCTTGTTGATCTTCTTCTTCCTTTTCTTTTGCTCGTTGATCATCCGGTTTCTAGTTATTCTCTGTCCGGGCTATTCGCTTGTCGTTCAGCATCTGCAGAAATTCCGCGATAGTGTTTCCGAACCAGACAGCCAGACTCGTCACCAGCACCACGCCCATAACGACCGGGATATCACGATTTCGCACGGCTGCCACGACCAGCGACCCTACGCCCGGCCAGCCGAGCACCGTTTCAACTATCACCGAACCGCCGAGCAGGCCGCCGAGCGAAAGCCCGAATAGCGTCAAAAACGGATTCAGAGCCGCACGAAGTGCATGACGCCTGATCACGGCCCATTCGCTAAGGCCTTTTGCACGAGCGTAAAGCACGAAATCTTCGCTCATTGCCTGTATCAATCCCTCGTGGGCTTGTGCAAGAAACAGTGAAATAAGCGGTGCGGCAAGCACGATCGACGCGAGGAGGATTGACGGAAACGAACCTGATTGTGAATTGGCCGCCAGACCGGAATACCTAACTGTTAAGGCCAAAGCCAGCAGGGCGAGGACGATTCGCGGCGTCGAAGATGTCAACAAAATCAGGGCTTCGATAAACGCATCGAGCGTTCTGTTTCGGTAACGAACTGATAAAATACTCAGGAAAAGCGATACGAACAGGGCAATTGTAAGAGCCACGATCGCCAATAGAAGCGTGTTCAAAAAGCGCGTCCAAACCAGGCCGCTGACGGAAACGCGGAAGAAGATCGATTCGCCCAGGTTGCCGGTTAACGCCCCGGAGATCCATTTGCCATAGCGAACGGGCCATGGTTGATCGAGGCCATAGACGCTGCGAAGATGCTCGATGGTCCTATCGGATATCTGCGGATTGTCACGGAGACTTGAGAACGCGTCACCGCCGGCCGCCGAAAGCAAGGCGAAGCTGATAGCCGATACGACGAGCAGCATCACCAGGCCCTGAATGATCTTTCTTAACAGAATTCTGAGCAACTTGAAATTTCTCCGAGCGACTTCCCGGGGGGCTTTATAACACGAGTAATTTTTGACCATTGTCGATTGATTTGCAAAAGAAAAACTCTTAAACTCAGCGCTGTCTGGTCGTTGTCAGTTTTCACTTATCACCTAGCAGTTATTCCGAAACGGTCTGTCGGGCTCGGCGTCTGATCTGCAGCTACAATTACTAAAGGAAATTAAAACTATGCGGAAAGGATTTCTGTCATTTTCAATTGTTTGTTTAATCGTTTGTATACTGTCGGCATGCGGTTCCGCACCGGTAACGGCACCGCCTCCACCTGAGCGAAAGATCGAGCCCCGGATCGCCGGAAAACCCGGCGGAACGCTGACCTATCGCCTGACTTCGGCGCCGAAGACCTTTAATTACATCCTGGCCGCCGATGAACCGTCCATCGTCACGACTCTATATCTTCTTACCAGCCGTGTGATCGAATTCGATCACCGCTTGCAAAAGTACGTTCCCGCGTTGGCCGAAACAGTTGCCACCGGCACCGATGGAGTGACCGTAGATATAAAGCTGCGCGATGGTTTGAAGTTCTCGGACGGGCATCCGCTGACGAGCGACGACGTTATATTTACGCTAAAGGCGATTTACGACGAGAAGACGAATTCACCGGCGTTTGGCGACGCGATGCTGGTGAACGGGAAGCAGATCGAAGCAAAAAAGGTGGACGACCTTCGCTTTCAGTTGGTATTTCCCGAAAAGGTTGCGGCGGTCGAAAACTATCTGGACAATCTCGGGGCAATGCCGCGTCACCTGCTCGAAAAAGATCTTGATAGCGGGAAGTTTGCTGAAGCGTGGAAACTGACGACTGATCCGAGTTCGATTGCGACGAGCGGTGCATTCACGGTCGAATCCGCGACGCCCGGCGAGCGAATGACCCTAAAGCGCAACCCGCATTATTACAAAAAGGACGAGAAGGGAACGTCTCTACCATATTTGGAAAAGTTGGTTTTGGAAATAATCGCCGATCCAAACAATACGTTTGCATCCCTAAATCAAGGTTCGATAGACATTGCCGACCGCATCCGAGGTACTGATTTTGCGGCCTTAAGCGGCCAGAGCGGTGCGGTGCGGGCGCTTGATTTAGGACCTGGCCTCGGCACTGACCACATCTGGTTCAATCTCAACACTTCCAGAAGAATTGGATCAGGTTCAACAGGTGGACCGGCGGAAGGGGAAGTTATTCAGCTCGATAACACGCCGAAGTATAAATGGTTCAGCAATAAGGCGTTTCGGCAAGCGGTTTCATCGGCTATCGACAGGAAAACGATCGCGGACATAACACTGAAAGGCCTGGCGACGCCGCTCTATGGATTCGTTTCGCCGGCGAATCGTGTCTGGATAAATCCGAACCTCGCAAAACTTGCGTACGATACGGAAAAAGCCAAGGCTGTTCTGAAGGACGCAGGGTTCAAACAGCAGGGAACTGCGGACGCCCCGGAGCTTTTTGACGCGGAAAACAACCGCGTGGAATTCACGCTGCTCGTGCCGGCGGAAAATGAACAACGCAAGCTTATCGCCGCCGTCGTTCAGGAAGACCTCGGCCGCATCGGCATAAAAATGCAGGTCGTTCCGGTCGAGAATCAGGAGGTCAGTGCCCGCTGGTCGAAGACTTACGATTATGATGCGATGCTATTCGGCCTTTCCGTTACCGGCATCGAGCCGAGTTCGTATGCGAACTTTCTGTTGAGCAGCGCGTCAGTTCACCAATGGCAGCCGAGCCAAAAAACACCGGCGACCGAATGGGAAGCGAAGATCGATAAGCTCTTTGCCGAACAGGCCCGCGAAACCGATGTACCGAAGCGGGCCGCGATCTTCAACGAAATTCAGAACATCGTCACCGATGAATCGCCGGTAATTCCCATCACCGCCCGCCACATCGTCACAGCCGCAAACGGCCGCATCGGCAACTACGCTCCGAGCAGCATCTTCCCGTATTCGATATGGAATGCGGATGAGTTGTTTGTTAAGTAGGATGTTTAGCGTATGACAAATTTAAGTAAAGCCAACGCCGCTAACAGCTTCGTCTCAGTCGTCACTACGACGGCATTCGAGATCGCGACCGACAATGTCTCCGGGTAGATAAAAGCGGGCATTTTAATACTATGCGTTACACTTTCGAATGGAACCCAAGCAAAGCAAGGGGCAACATTCGCAAACACAAGGTTGGTTTCGAGCGGGCAGCGACGATCTTTCGCGACCCCAATGTGCTTTCGATCCCGGATGAAGAGCATAGCGAAAATGAAGAGCGATGGATTACAATGGGTTTGGATGAGACAGGAACTCTATTGGTGTTATCACATAAATTCGAAAGCCTAGGTAAAGAAGCTTCGCGAGTCAGGATTATCTCGGCCAGAAAGGCGACGACGAAAGAAACAGAACGATATGAAAAAGGAATATGATTTTTCGAAAGGAGTTAGAGGCAAATTCCACAACCCGGACGGCGAGTTTAATCTACCGATTTATCTGGAACCCGAGATCGCTCAGTTCGTTGATAAATTGTCGATTGAAAAGAATATCGACAGGAGCAAAATAGTTAATAATCTTCTAAAAAAAGACATGGAGATAGTCGGACTATGATCGTGGTTCGTCATCAAACGGAGTCGTGATTCTCAAATCCGCGGCGTGATGATGATGACCAATCACCCATCCGGCTGCTTGAACACACTCCCTACCGGTCGTGTTTCCGCCTTTAATTGGAATTACCGGAGGCCGCTGGCTACCGCTTGCGTGTCTGACAAAAGAAAAAGGTGAAGCCACTCGAGACTTCACCTTTTTTGATCACTCAAATGAGCGATCCGCGTGGGTTAATTGAGAAGTGACAGTGTTACCTGTCGCGTGATCGGATTGACCGTGAATCGGACGATCCTTGCGATCACATCGGTGGTCGTGGATGTCGAACCGGAGCCGCCGCCGGCCGTGCGGGTTCCGCCGTTTTCGTTTGGCGAACCGTTTGGCAGAAGCTGCGTTACCGCGATGTTGAAGGTTGTCGGGCCGTTTGCAAAGCCTTTGACACGAAGGATGTACGTCGTGTTTGGCGTTACCGATGACGAGACGAACTCCGTTGCGGTCGCACCGGCGGAATCAGACAGGACCTGGCCGTCTGCGGTGCGAAGTTCGAAGTCGAGATCGACGGATGTCGCCGACGTTAACGTCGCTTCAAGGAACAGAGCGTCAGACTTGGTCGTCACAGGGATGTCGTCCCAGGTAATTCCCCTGAATGCCGGGTCGCCCCATGTTGCACTTGCACCGGCCGTACCTGTCGGTTCGCCGAGTATGAGAGCACCGGTCTTCGTTTCGTTGAACAAGGAATAGACAACAGGAGCCGGAGGATCGGAGCTGCCGTCGCTTCCGCTGCTGCCGTTGCCGATGGTCGAACCGGCAAATGCATTACCGTAGACTTTAGCGTCAAAGCTGAACAATTGTGCAGCCGGGTTGTTGAATTCAAGCCGTTTCGCGGCCGAGGTTTGTCCAAGTGCGAGCGTCTGATCGTAGATGAACGTGTTACCGTTTGCGTCCGCATTCTTTACGGTCACTGTCGGGTTCGATATCCGCACGATCTGGAATTCAAGCGGCCGGTAGATTGTCTTGTCGGTTGAAAATGCTCCGCGGGCGTTGGTCAATTTGTTGTCAAATCCGAACACTCCACCGGCGAAGGTTACATTCGAGATAGCCGAATCGACCTGCTTCGAAAGATCCTGCCGAACCTGTTTCGGGCGTGACGAACCGGAGAAGTTCGAGAAGCCGGTTTGTCCCGTTGTGTTGACGCCGATCGCCCGAACGACATATTCGCTGTCGAAAAGATTGTCCAGTCCACGCGGAGCAAACACTTCCTGTATCTTGCCCTTATCTTCAAAATTGAGCGTGTTGGCATCGACGTATGCGACGTGGCGGTAACCTGATGTCGAAGCATCGCCGTCGGCATACTCACGTTTGCCGTTCGGCTCACGCTGCCCGGCGAGTGCCGTCTTCCGCTTCAATACTTCGTATGCAAGTGCTCCCGTTACGCCGTTCCACGTAACTTTGATCGATCGAGCGGTGGCCGGTGCAGTTTTTATATTTCGCGGAACCGAAGGGGCGGCCTGATTACCGACAAACGGCGTGACCTGTGTCGAGATGGTCGCTTTCCCGCCGGTTACTTCAACAGCGTTAACGCCAAGCTCCTTGGCCGCAAAAAGCTGTTCGATCATCGCACGGTGTTTGCCGGGTGAGGCAGCGTTAGTGCTGTCCGAGGGATAAAGCATCTGGTCGGCGACGATCATCGCGTCGCGGGATTTGACCAGCGTGTCCGGTGCGGTCGTGCCGAGGATGTACATCGAACCGAGAAATTGACGTTCGAAAATGTGCGTTCCCTTTTTGATCGGGTTGAGGGCCTGTCCGTCGCTCGGACGCGGGCGTTTGAATGATGTGTTTTCCGGGTACATTCTGTTCATCATCGTGCGGATGTCCCACATCGTCGACATATATATCTCGCCGTCGTAGTGCTCTTCGAAATCAGGCTGTCCGGTGTCTCGATTGATCAAGGTTGCGATGTCCGAATACTTGAGCGTCGAATTTGCACTGCGGATGTACGCAAGCGAGTCCGGGTCGCGGCCGAGGTCGCGGAACCGTTGGCGAATGCCCTTTGCGTTCACAACATATTCGCCAAGGCTCGGGCTGTCGGTAATAGTAAACGCCCACATATCGGCCTGGCCTTCGTTCAAAGCACTGCCTTCAATGCCTTCGAGACCGGCGATCGGCGATGTGATTGCGTGCATTCCTTCGTGATATGGAACCGTGCCTTCGAGAGCGAGATCGTTGAAAAGGAAGCCGTGCCCGTATGAAGTCGGGTTAACGACGACCGGCGATTTCGTCGCCGTCACGCCTTCGATGATGCTCGTCAGATTTAAGGCAAAGGCGTTGTCGAGCCCAAGTACTTTTTGTGCAAATTCAGGATCGGTTGCCGGTGGATAGCTGCCGCCCGCGATGGGTGTGATAACGTCCGGAATGTGGACGGTGGCCGGAAGCGGGGTTGTCTTGTTCGGATAGTTGTCGGGGAAGCTTCCCTGCGAACCGAACGTTCCCGGATCACCGCCTATATGAAGGTGGTCGACGTATTCGAGCAGATATGTTGTAAAGAAGAACGCGTTAATCTCGTCCTGGTGCTCAGCCGGCTCCGCAAATTGGTCCTGCTCATTTGTACGTCCTTCAAAGGCCGTAGGATTGTCCTGGGCAAAATGCCACGTGCCCAACGGTGCCTGCAGGAAAGGCTGCTTTGTTACGAGAGCGTTGTTGACAATCGTGTTTGTACCGGTAAGCGTTCCGTTTAAGCCTGTAACGACGTTTTGCGGATCGAACTTGCGGAGCTGGACGCGGACCTGATCGCACGGAGCGTTACCGCAGATGCTGATAATTCCCTGGTCCTTAAGTTCGGTCGTGATTCGCGGATACTTAGGAAAGATGTCTGCAGTCATCGGCTGTACCGGATTTTGAAAGGCTACGAAGTCCTTGCGGCTGATAACCTCTCCGGTGTGTGCATCAACAGAGATCATATAAAGTCCGAACGGGTTAGTTGAGAATTTTGCCACCTTCCAGGCAAGGCGATACCCGTCGGCGGTTGGATAAATTCCGAGTTGCGGATCAAGGTTCGCGATCGGAGCCGCCTGCTGGGTCAAGCCGTCGAGAGCCGGCTGGATAAGATTCAATACCGCCTGCGGAACATTTGCAGCAAAACGGTTAAGATCGGCTGCCGCCGCAGTCTTAGCTTGTTCTGCCGAAATGCTTGGCTGCGTGTTTACCGCAACGTCACTATAGAAAGGCCCGGAAGCCATGATGACCTGTTTGTTGGCGTTCATAACAACGCCGATTCCGCCCTCAGTTACGGGAACGCCGTTGTAGACCTGTTGAAAGCGGATCAAATAACCGCCAAGAGCTTGTTTCTCGCTGAAGACGCGGACATTGTTCATGTCCGTGATTCCAAATAAAGCGGCATTCTGATTGAGGAACGCGCGGCCGGCTTCTTCCGGTGTGCCGGTGAAAGGCTGCGAGACGAAGTCGTACATGACATCGGGTGATCCGCCGAAGGAATTCCATCGCGAGGTCATATCCGGTGCATTTGTTGCGGCTTTCAAACTGTCTAGTGCGGCGATCTGCGTCCCGCTGGCGTTACGGAAGCCCTGCAGGTTGCGGGCCAGATTGAGGTCGTAGTCGGGGGCGGACCGTCTGTACATCTGAGAGATTGGATCGACCGCATTAAGCGGAGCGGCCTCCGACTGTGTGAAAGGCTGCCACAACGACGTAACAATCGCCATAGCAACGGCTGCAACCACAAATAATTTAACAATCGTCTTAATTCCGGATCGGTTAACCTTGCGTTTCATTTTTCCTCCAAAAGTCTGTGTTGAATCAGTAGAACTTGTTTATGGTTACGACTATAAATAAGTGGGCTTGAGAAAGAGTTGAGCGGACGGTGAAAAACTTGAGGAAACCTTGAACGGATGCACGTTCGGCGGAGCGTGGACACTCTTGTCCGCACGGACGTCGCTTCGGCGTTCGAAAAACGTTTTTCGCCGGAGGAACCGGCGATGCGGACAAGAGTGTCCACGCTCCGTAAAACGCGGAACCCCGGCAATTGCCGAAGTCCCGCGTATTCATTCGCTCCTAGCCCCCGCTTGGAACGAACCTCTTTAACCTCCGGTTGAGAACAACTGGCGGTAAGATGTTTAGCTTGACCGCAAGGGTTGATCGTTTTCTGTATCCAATCTCACAGTCTTATCTCCATTAGAAAAAGGTTTAGAATTACTTCATGCCACGAGGTTAGCGGATGATGTTTGAGAAAAACTTGAGGCAGACTTGAGACGCAACGACGTTTAGAGGCGGGCTTGCCCGCCCATACGCGGCCGGGCCGGGCCAAGCCGCGCTAAACGACGCGGTATTCGGCGGGGCAAGCCCCGCTCTAAACGAACGACGGTTATTTCACCAACTCCTCAAGCAATCGGCGGGTTTCGGCGGCTGGTTCGATGCCGAGGTCTTTTTTCAGCAGTTCCTGCAATTCTTCGAAGTGCTTTTTGACGGATGCCGGTTTGGCCTGGCCGGCGTGGATTTTCATTATCAGGCGGTGAACGTCTTCGCGGTACGGATCGTCACGGAGTATCTCACTGGTCAATGTCAGCGCCGCTGCCCAACGCTTCTCGGCAAAAGACAATTTCGCGAGTGCGTTAAGTACACGAGCGAATTGTTCGACGTAAAAATGACGGCGTTCCTCCGCCCAGTCGTCATAGATGCCGGCCATGAATTCACCGCGATAGAGGGCGTGGGCGGCCTCAAGATTCTCGCGAAGCTCCTTACTGTTTTTTGCACGTTTTGCGGTTTCGGCCTCGGCGATAAGATGTTCGAACTGTTCGGAGTCAATCTGATATGACAACTCGGGATTCAACTGGTACGCACCGTCGCGAAACATAAGATAATTTTGTTTGAAGGATTGGCGGCTGTTCAACGCTTTTCTTATGTGCGAGATCGTCGGGTGAAAGTTTTTCTCGACGGTGTTCGGGTCTTCACCGGGCCAGAAGGCCTCGATCAACAGGTCCTTGGCGACGCGGCGGTGTTTGCTGGTTGCGATATAACAGAAAATGTCGCGTGCCCGGCGGGTTGTCCACGCGTCGGCCGCGAATGGCTTTGCGGCGTCCCGAAAAATTTCGACGTGGCCGAGAACATTGACGGTTAAATCAAGAACCGAGCGATGAGCAGCATGTGGTGTCTGATGGGCCGCTGTTTCTTCATTTATCCTCTCGCCTTTATCCTTTATCCTTTCTGTAACTGCTTCGCGCAGGTCTAGCGGCAGTCGTTCAAATATCTCATCGTCACTGAATATTTGCGGATTTCGCCGTATCTCACTCCGCAGCCAATATTCGTAATCGAAACGCGCCGAGAGATCGAGAACACGCTGCAGCGGGCCGATCATCTCTTTGCGCTTGTCTAGTTTGAAATACGTTTCAGCAAGCAGCATCGAGGCCAGAGCTTCATCGTAGTAATGGCTCTGGCGGTGGAAAAATGAGAGCAGTTCTTCGATATTTTCAATGAGGCCATCGGTTTTGCTTTCGTCCAACGACACTTGATACAACCGCAGTTTTGCGGTGTTAATGCCGATCTCATTTTTTTCTTTTTCGCGAGAAACTATCAGATTTTCAAGCAGGGTACGAGCTCTTGTCCGATCACCACGCAGGCGATAAAAAGTTGAACGCTCTTCGTTCAATTCCTTCGATGAAACATCGATCTCTGCCTCGTCATAGGCATTTAAGGCACGCTCATAAAACTCTTCGGCATGCGGAAAATCAAGTTTTTCACGATAGAAATTTCCATACGCCTCGAATATCTCACCCCGCAGAAACCTAAGATTGTAGAGCTGGCAGAGTTCGAGCGAGCGTTCGAGATGCCTTTCCGTTTCTTCAAACTCGCCGCGGTATAAATGCAGCCGTGCAACGTTTAAATGCCCAATGGCTTCCTGCGGCAATTGCTTTTCGGGTTGATCTTCGCGAAATATGCGTTTGAACCAACGCAGAGCCTCACCAAAGTCGCCGCGAAATCCTGGAGCGAGTGCCAAATTGTGCGTGACAAGGCGGATGTAATGCTCGTTCGCCTGTTTTTCGGCGATTTCCAGGGCGACTCGAAACTGGTGCTCGGCGTCTGTCCAATTTCGATCGACAATCAGACAGAGCCCGCGAGTATTTGCGCATTTCAGGAAAGTATCGGAATCAAGTGAAACAAGCTTTTCGGCCTCATCCAACAGAGCGAACGCATCGGAATGGCGGCCACGCCGACGTGCTAAGCTCGCTAATGAGTGAAGCGACTCAGCTTCGCCCGCCGGATCTCTCTGTTCGTTCAGCAATTTCACGGCACGGCGCAGAAGGCCGGACGAATTTTCGATCTCGCCTTGCAGCCGGGCAATTTCAGCCTGATGGAGCAGTACGCGGGGAAATTTTTCCGACGACTCAACTGGAATTTTCTCGGCGACAAGACCGAGCGAGATAAATGCTCCCGATGCGATCCATTCTTGCCCGATATCCGCAATAATTTCGGCCGCCCTATCGAAATTTTGGGCCTCGAGCAGATACGGAATCGCCATCTCCCACTGTTTGGCCGCTATGAAATGCTCGGCGATCCGGTTCCTTTCTTGGGAGACTTGGGCCTGTCCAATGTCCGAACGCAGACGACGGCGTAGAAATTCCCGGAACAGCGGATGAAAGCGGTATTCCTCGGCCGAGTTGGCGTCACCGGCAACTGTCAGGAAGATATTTTTCTGCTCTAACTCCGGCAGCGAAGCCGAGCAGCGAAGATCGGGAAATAAAGAGCTGCACGTATCGAGTTGGAGCGAATCGAGCAGGGACAGATGCATTAGAAGCTTCTGCGTGTCGTCAGGCTCGCGCGAAAACACCTCTTCGGCAAAATAATCGAAAATGTCTTTTTCGGACTGCTGGAGGATGTCGTGAAGATCTAGCGGGCTGCCCGCTGCGTGCGAGTGAATCTCCTGTTCGGCAACCTGCCGAACAAGCTGCAGGGCGGTAATCCAGCCGTTTGTCCGGCCTCTATACTCCGTTATCTCGTCTTCCTTTAGCTCGACGTTCAGGGTTTGATGAAAGAGTTCGCGCACCTCTTCGTCGGTAAAAAGCAGATCTTCGCGTGTAATCATCAACGCCGCCGACTGCGACCGTCGGCGCATTATCGCAAGCGGCGGCAGATCTCTGGTTGTAATAATTAAATGGACGAGATCGGACGAATACTGGAGCAAACGGTCGACCAGCTTATGAACGATGGTTTCGCGGCCGATGTGGTGATAGTCGTCGAGGACCAGAATGAACGGCTGTTCGACGGATTCGAGGATCTCGTTTATCAGAAGATCGACGGCGCGTTCCGGAAACCTGAGAAGCTCTTCGTTCGCTTCGGAAAGGTATGGAAAAATAGTATCGCCGAAGCCCGGCTCGATATTTTTGATGCCTTTTGCGACGTAAGTTAAGAAGACAATCGGATCGGCGTCGGTGTGGTCGAGCTGGTACCAGACGGATGGACGTGCCTGGCTTCGAATGAAATCCGAGATGAGTGTGGTTTTTCCGCACCCCGCATCCGCCGCGACCATTGTCATCGGCGAGCCTAAATTTGCCCGAAGCCTGTCGGTCAAGCGTGGCCGCTCAAGCAACTCGGAAACAGCGCGGGGCGGGAGCAGTTTTGTCCTTAGAAAGAAGTTTGATTGCTGCATCGGGTTCAGACTAACGACAAATTTAACGTAAAGACGCTAAGACGCAAAGGCGCCAAGGTAATCGTCTCGATGTGGATTTGTAATTCTTGTGTTTGCGAATCGGTCTTATCAACCTGAGAGTCAGGGATATTCGACGGTGGGCAGACGGCTGGCAATCTGTTTGACTTTCGCTATTCGGCCGAATGAGTCGGCGTGAGCCTTCGGCGCAGTTTTTTCCGGTAGGCCCGCTCGCTTGAAAAAGGCGATTGTCTCGTCGGAGTTAAATGCCAGCAGTTTTTCATCGATGACATTTAGCATCTGTTTAGAGCGCATGCGCCAAAGCGGGCCTGGCGGACGACTGCGGCATGTCAGCAGCAGATGCGTATTTTCCCGGAGAGAATGCAGCAGGATGTTGAAAAACTCGCTGAACCACGGAGCGTCAAAGATGTGATGCAGATCGTCGAGAACCAGTAGGATAGGCTCCTGATCCGAAGCAGAGTCGATCTTCGCAAAAACATCGGCGAGAAACGATGCAATCGCCCCTTTTGAAACAACGAGCTTTTCGTTTTCTGGTACTGACATGTTCTCGTCACTTTCGAGAGCGCGGCTCAAACTTGCTGAGAAATACCGGGAAAACACATTCCACTCGACATCCGGCGACTCGACGGAATACCAGGCAACTTTTCGCCGGTTATTGGCAAAATCGGCAGCCAGGGCCGTTTTGCCCGTTCCGGACCTTCCCGAAATAAGCGTCGCGGCGAACTGCGTCACCGATTTCTCGATCATGTCGTCGAGGCGCGGCCGCTGAAGAATATCGTCAAACTGAGGAATTAACAGCTTTTCGGTGAGAATGTGAAAGTCCTCGCGACCCGTGCGGGAAGCCGGAGATGATTCGCTTCCACCGTTGTCACGCAGGTAGAAACCCTCATCTGAACTGAAACTATCGTTAGCGAAGAACGTCATTGTCATAGCGTGAACAATTTAATATATAAGCCTTGAGAAAAACTTGAGCTATCCCGCCAAAAGGTCAAATTATCATCGTCAAACCAGCTCAGTCCTCAAGTTTTTCTCAAGGTGTTTTAAATAAAATGGTCAAGGTTTGAAAATTAGTAGATAAGGACTCACCCCGATTCGAAATTTGAAGTACGCAATCGCCTCCGGATTGCCAAACCAAGGAGTAACTATGAAAAAGTTTTATTTGAGTTTTAGTCTGATATTAGCGACCGGAATCGCGTGTATTGCCCAAACGGGCAGCACTTCGGCCGGCTCGACCGGCAGTGCCGCTTCCACGATTCAGGGCGGACAAGTTTTTTCTTCGGCGACAAACGCAGCCGTAGATGCTCAATTGCAAAAGTCGATAGACGTAAAAAAAGCGCAGGTCGGCGACGAAGTCATCCTGAAAACGACCAAAGCGATCAAGGAAAAGGGACAAACAATCATCCCCAAAGGCACCAACCTTGTCGGCCGTGTAACTGAAGTACAGCAGCGTACGAAAGAAAACGGAATGTCGAAGCTGGGAATGGTATTCGATCGTATCGAGGGCAAAAATCTGGCCGCACCGATAACAGCGTCAATCGTCTCAATTACAAGTGCGCAGGCAGCGGCTTCTGCCGGTGACACGCTGGGTTCCAGTCTTTCGGGTTCGTCTCAATCCTCGGGATCAGCGTCAACCTCCGGCGGCGGACTTCTGGGCGGCGTTGGCAGCACGGTAGGAAGTGCGGTTGGCGGAGCCACCAACACTGTCGGTGGATTGACTAATGCGGCGACCCAAACAGTCGGCGGTATAGCCAACACGGCGGGACAAACCCTTGGAAGCACAACCGGCAGCATCGGCCAAACGCTGAACGGGATTCAGATCTCCAATTCCGTCAGCGGGTCAGCAGGCGCATCCACGGTACTTTCGACGCCGAATAAGAGTCTGAAGCTTGAAAAGGGAGTTACGTTCCAGATGCAGCTTAGTAATCAATCCGCAACCGGCAATCAGCCGGGTAATTAGGAATGAAATTTGCAGAAAGTGGGGCGATATCGTATTATCGGGTCGCCCCCCTAAATTACCCGTCCGATTTTAATACGTTTTAATAATTGAACGATACATTTTAGATTCATAAAGATTTAGCCTCGGATCCAAATGAGAAAAGCCCTTTGTTCATTTCTGGTCTTTTTATTTACCGCTAATTCAGTCAGCGCGGGAATTAACATCGTCAAATCGAACGGTATCACTTTGACGGGTGCTGATGGCGTAAATTACGTTGGAACATCGGGCATTACCCTCACGGGCGCTGACGGCTTTCTCAATACTCAATCAAACGGAATAACACTTACCGGTGCGGACGGCATTACCTTAACGGGTGCGGACGGGATTACTCTGACCGGTGCTGACGGAGCCTCTTACACCGGGCCGAACGGAATTACACTTACCGGAGCAGACGGGCTCACACTCACCGGTGCGGATGGCATTACGCTTACCGGAGCGGACGGAATTACGCTGACCGGAGCGGACGGCACGCAATACACAGCGGATTCGATCGTGCTCAGGCGTCCGAACGGCATCACGCTAACAGGGGCGGACGGCATTACGCTGACCGGAGCCGACGGGATCACATTGACCGGGGCCGACGGCGCGACGCGAGTTGGGCCAAACGGGATAACACTGACGGGAGCCGACGGAATTACGCTGACAGGCGCGGACGGCATAACGCTTACAGGCGCGGACGGAATTACGCTGACCGGTGCGGACTCGGTTACCGGACTTAATTCAGACGGAATTGTCTTTGAACAGGAAAACCCGTCGGGAATAACGCTGACCGGGGCGGACGGAATTACATTGACTGGCGCAGACGGGATCACGCTGACGGGTGCCGACGGAATTACGTTGACGGGTGTTGACGGGATTACTCTTACCGGAGCCGATGACCAGACCGGACTGCAAAGCGTCGATCCGGAACTCGCGATCCGGCTTAATGAGGCAACTGACGACAGCAACATCAACGCGATCGTTGTTTATCACCAGGCGGTGAGAGATTCGGACATTGCCCAATTGCAGCAAATAGGTATTTTGGGCGGAACGCGGCTTCGTGTTTTGCCTATGGTTTATGTCACGGCGACACGAGCCCAGCTGATTGCAGCCTCCCGGCTTCCAAGCGTTCGATCTCTCTACGGTAACCGCACGCTGACCTTTAACTCGGACCCTTATTTCAACCCGACCGGCGTGCATCGAGTCTCAGGCGACAGCGATCTTAGGGCTGAGAACGCGGCACTTCCGGTGACGGGCAGAAATATAACCGTGGCAGTTCTCGATACGGGAATTAACTCGCAGCATGCGGATCTGGCGGGAAAAGTCGTGCAGAATGTTCGTCTGGCTGACGCTCAAAGTGCTCCGGCCGGATTTTCTAATCCGATTCCGGTCGAGAACGTCGCGAATACCGATCTCGCCGGCGGACACGGCACTTTTGTCGCAGGCGTGATTGCGGCAAGCGGCGCAAGATCAGGCGGTAAGTACAACGGAGTCGCGGCTGGAGCGAGGCTTTTAGGTTTGAGCGCGGGCGATCTTAATTTGACACACGTTCTGTCGGGCTTCGACTATTTGCTCGATAAAGGGCCGAATTATAACGTTCGCGTTGTGAATTGCAGTTTCTCGGCAAGCACCGTTTTCGATTTCAGCGATCCGGTAAATGTCGCAACCAAAATGCTGACGGATCGCGGCGTAAATGTCGTTTTCTCGGCCGGCAATTCGGGCGCGGGTAACGGGACATTGAATCCTTACGCGGCAGCCCCGTGGGTGATCGGCGTTGGAGCGACTGACGAAGCCGGGCGGCTTGCGGGCTTTTCGTCGCGTGGAAACTTTGGCGATCAGCTTCAGCATCCGTCATTGGTCGCACCGGGAGCCAATGTCGTAAGTCTTCGCAGCATTGCAACATCGACAGGTACGACGGGCATTGCAGGGGCGGACGCTCAACGTTTAACGCCATCGGAATTGCCATATTACACGACTGCAAGCGGCACTTCATTCTCAGCACCGCAGGTTGCCGGAGCGGTCGCGTTGATGCTCGAAGCTAATCCAAATCTAAGCCCCGCCGAGGTCAAGGACATTCTTGCCCGCACCGCAACGCCGCTGCCGAAATATTTTTATCACGAAGCCGGTGCGGGAATGTTGAATACGTATGCGGCGGTGCTGGAATCTGCTTTTCCGGAAAGGCGTATGGGAGCGTTCCGGTCGATTCTTAGCAGAAACGCCGTTAGATTTACGACATCGACAGTACAGACATTCGGGCAGACGGTTTTTCCAAATCTTGCTGCCTCGACAGCCGTAACTATCCCGCAAAACACGGTGCAGGCGAGCGTTAACGTTTCGTGGAACCTAAGTTCGAACGATTTTGGTTTGAAGCTCTACGGAGCGAACAACGCATTGGTCGGAGAATCCAACAGTTTGAACCTGTCCGGTCTGACGGGCCGACGCGAAAAGATCGTGCTGCGGAACCCGGCGAGCCAGACGCTTCGAAGCGACGTGCGGCATACGGGTTATGTCGGGACCGCTCAGAATGTGTTCGGAGCGGTTGAAGTAACTCGCGTACAGTTTCCGAACTTGTCCGATCTTGCCGGTTTGTCGCCGGCGAATTTGGTCGAGGCCGAGCAGAGCTTATTGGCAAATTTGATGCTTCCGGATGGTAAACGCTTCAATCCCGTATCGGCTGTTTCGCGAGGCGAACTGGCGGATACGATTGTGCGGAGTGGATTGGTTTCGCAATATGTGGCAAGAAACCCGATGTTTATCGACGTCCGGGACCGCTACACGCGGAACTCGGTCGAGAGTGTGCAATCCAATCCGGCGGGTCGTCTATTTGTTGATGCTCAGAGCGGCGGCAGATTCTATCCCTACAATTCGGTGTCGAGGCTCATCGCGGCGATCGCATTTGTTAAGGCAGCGAACCTGGACGGACAAGCCGCTACAGCGAGTTTGCCTTTGAGCGTAGCCGACGCCGCACAAATCCCAATGTCCGTACGCGGCTATGTAGCGGTCGCGTTGCAAAACGGATTCCTCGTTTTAGACGGCAATAGATTCAATCCGAACCGGGCATTGACCCGCATTGAACTCGCTCATTCGATCAACACGCTTGTATCGCGATAAAATCGCGAAGTCCCACTATCTGATCTAACGAGCCATCCACCCGCCGTCAACTACCAGTATATGACCGTTTATGTAATCGCTTGCGGTCGAGCTTAGAAATACGGCTGTTCCGGTGATGTCGTCGGCATCGCCCCAGCGTCCGGCGGGAATGCGTTCGAGGATCTGGCGATTTCGCGTCTCGTCGGCACGAAGAGCGGTCGTGTTGTTAGTCACCATGTAACCCGGAGCGATTGCGTTGACATTTATGTTGAATTTCGCCCACTCGTTCGCAAGGGCTTTGGTCAAACCGGCAACGGCGGATTTTGATGCTGTGTAGGCAGGTACCGTGATGCCGCCCTGAAACGAGAGCAGGGAAGCAATGTTGACGATCTTGCCTGAGCCTTGCTCGATCATTTTACGGCCTGCAGCCTGGGAAAGGCGAAATACGCTCGACAAATTCACTTCAATCACGGCCGACCAGTCTTCTTCTGAAAAATCGACCGCTGGAGTGCGACGGATCATACCGGCGTTGGTGATCAATATATCGATGCGGCCGAATTTCTGAACTACTTCATCGACCAGCCTTTTCGGCACTTCTTTGTCAGACATATCGCCCGCGACCGAAGTTGTTCGACGTCCGGCCGATTCGATGAAAGAGCATGTTTCGGCGGCATCGCCTTCGTTACGGCAGTGACAGACGACGTCGGCACCGGCCTCGGCCAGGCCTTTCGCGATAGCGGCACCAAGTCCGCCAGACGCTCCGGTTACCAAAGCCACCTTTCCGTCCAGGCTGAATTTGTCGAGAATTTTCATATCGCTCTAGTTTCTTTTCAATTTGCGGAATTGTCCAGTTTCGAACGGGACGCGGCTATTTCGAATTTTATGGAAATGATGGCTGAATAACGCTTTTTATTAAATGAACGGAAGATAACGGTGATCAAGCACAGTGGCAGACAATACACCTGCCAATGTTATCGGGAGAGGTCTGTTCATAGTTCCAATCTAAAGGTAGGAGAGCCGCATTTTGACGCAAATGCGGCTTTTCTATGTTTAAAGCCATTTTAAAAGGTTGTGGTAGATTACTTTATATGCAGAAAGTGCTGACAGCCGCCGAAATGCGAGAGGTCGACCGCCTGACGACCGAAAAATATGGTATTCCGTCGATCATTCTGATGGAAAATGCTGCGCATGCTGTCGCACGCGTAATTACCGAAAAACTCGGTGGATCGGTCAAAGGTAAGTCTATTTTGGTCCTCTGCGGCAAAGGCAATAATGGCGGTGATGGCGCGGCTTTGGCGAGGTTGTTATTTGAAAATGAAGCCGATGTATCCGTTGATCTCTTCGGCAGAATATCCGAAATAAATGGTGATGCGAGGATGAATTTTGAGCGACTCATTTCGTTGAAAGGAGTAACTCTTAAAGAATTCAGACCTGAGATCGACGATCATGGCGTCGACGAGTGGATGGATAATTCAGACTACGATGTAGTAGAAGTGCTAGTAGACGCTTTGTTTGGCACCGGCCTAACTCGAAAACTTGACGGCTTTTTCGAGGCTCAAGTGAATATCTTGAATGACTGGAAATTAAAGCATTCAAGTCCATTTGTTGTGTCGGTCGATATTCCGTCGGGTTTAGATGCCGACGAGCAGGATTCAGTAGGTGGGCAGATACGAGCAGATACGACAGTCACTTTCACCGCGCCGAAGGCGGCCAATATTCTTCCGCCAGCCTCAAATTCAAACGGCGAACTTTTTATCACAGATATCGGCTCACCGCCGCAGTTGGTCGATGAGCAGCCGTCGCAACTTTATCTCGCCGAACGTTCCGACGCGGCCGAATGGTTGTCGCAAACGAAGTTCTCGAGCGACTCTTACAAAAACAAACGCGGCCATGCACTACTGATCGCGGGTTCCGAAAACTATTCAGGAGCGGCGGTTTTGGCGGGGAATGCGGCGATGCGGTCCGGTGTCGGGTTGGTTACGGTGGTGACACCGAAGTCGTCGAAGGAGTCTATAGCTGCGCGTACGCTGCCGGAAGTGATGGTGCGCGGTGTGGCTGAGACGGAGAATGGCTCTATTTCCGAAGCCGCATTTGACGATATCGCGGACCTGTTGGAGAAGGCGGATTCGGTGGCTGTTGGGTGTGGGCTTTCGCAGGATGAGAGTACGAAAGATTTTGTTAGGAAGATCGTAGCGAACCGGCGGCAGCCGACGGTTGTGGATGCGGATGCCCTTAATTTGCTCTCACCTTTTGAAACGAGTTTAGGTGGCTGGCAGACAGGCATCGATACGGGAAAAGAGAACCACCCCGTCGCTCCCACCACCCCGTCAGCCGAAGCGGCTGCCACCCCTCCTCAGACAGGAGGGGAGCTTTCGCCGACACGCAGCCTTCGTAAGGATGAGAGCTTTTTGATCCTAACTCCGCATGAGGGCGAATTTATGCGGTTGCTTGGCACGGACAACAAGGACGCGATCAAGGACCGGGTTGCGGCGGTCCGCGAATTTTCGCAAACACATAATGTGATCCTGGTTTTGAAGGGCGAACGGGTTTTGATCGGTGAGCCGGGTGGAAAGGTTGTCGTTAATCCGACGGGCAATGCCGGGCTCGGCAAGGCGGGGAATGGCGATACGCTGACGGGCATAATTGCCGGATTTGCCGCTCAAGCGGTTCAGATGAAGATCGATATGTTTGAAACGGTCGTTGCGGCGGTTTACCTTGCCGGATTGGCAGGCGACATTGCCGAGAAGAAATACGGCAAGCGCGTAATGACGGCGTCGGACGTGCGGGAATGTATGACCGAGGCGTTTGAGCAGGTTGTAGGGAATTAGAACAGGATATGCAGGATTAGGACATTAAAGAACCTGATTATTCTGTTCATCCTGTTAACACTTGATGGTATTCGAACAAATTACTTGTGGATCCCCGGAGGATACGTTTGCTCTTGGCGAACGGCTCGGTTCAGAACTGCGCCGCGGTGACGTTGTCCTTCTTCGCGGCGGTCTGGGGGCCGGTAAGACGTTGCTGACAAAAGGAATTCTGCACTGGCTCGGCTTTGACATCGACGAGGTGACCAGCCCTAGTTTTTCGCTCGTAAACCTCTATAAGACAGCGAGTTTTGATGTTTACCACATCGACCTGTGGCGGATCGACGAGGGAAGCGATGCGGCGTTCGCGGTTGGGCTGGACGATATTCTGGACGATCCGAACGCGGTTGTAATTATTGAATGGGCCGAGCGATTGGGAGCGAGGAAATTTTCTTCGCGCGTCGTCTCCATCGAGATCGCGGGTGACGGCGACGATCCGCGGCAGATGAGCATCGAGATGGCGGAACAAATCGCGAGAAATGTCGTCTAAGCCTGTATGAAACGTGCCGCCTTTCTTTTGTACGTGTTGCTTGCGGCAGGCTGCTCTGACACCGATCAGACTGCTTCCAATGCCGTGCCCGCAAAGGACAACCGGGCGGAAAAGCTCACAAAGCAAAAAGATGCGGTCATTCGGTTTTTCGAGCCGATGGTAATTTATGACGGTGATTGGCTGGCCAGCCAAAAAGAGCAGGGCGAAATTTTTGAGGAATATATAGCGTCAAACCCTACGCTGCCGACTGCTGAAAGGCGGACCATTTATATTCAGCCAATTGGAACGTTTTCGGCGGAGCAGAAGCAGGCCATGCAGCTTACGGCCGATTATATGCGGGCGTTTTATAACCTGCCCGTAAAGCTGAGTTCCGAAATGCCACTTGGCAAGGTGCCTAAGAACAAAAGCCGTAAGATCGAGTACCGCAACAATCTGCAGATTAGGACCAGTTATTTTCTGGATGATGTGCTGCCGAAGCTGCTCGCGAAAGACGCTGCGGCTCTCGTGGCTTTCACGAACTACGATCTTTATCCCGGCGATACTTGGGCGTTTGTTTTCGGGCAGGCGACGTTTTCCGAACGGGTCGGCGTCTATTCTCTATACCGCTTTGCCGATGCCCGCAGCGGGAAGATCGATGCGAATTTGCTGCTCTCACGAACACTAAAGATTGCAATGCACGAGACCGGGCATATGTTCTCGATGAAGCACTGCACGAAGTTTGAATGCCTAATGTCGGGCACGAATCACCTTGAAGAAACGGACAGGCGACCGCTGGATAATTGCCCGGAATGCATGGCGAAAGTTGCGTGGGCAATGAAGTACGACCCTGTTGAGCGCTACAATAATTTGGCGGCATTTTGGAAAAAGAACGGAAAGCCCGACGAAGCTAAATCTATGCTCGATAAGGCAAAGGCAATTCAACTGCAAGCAAGTAGAAAGTGATGAAAACACGGCGTCGATCATTGATCCTGGTTGTTGCGGCAGTATTCGCGATCGTCGCCGCTATTTCAATGTTGTCGCAGATCGGATCATCGGACATGGATAACAAACCTTTAACAACTCTAGCCGAACCAAGCATAGTAATCCGGAAATCTGCTAGGAAATTAGAGATATTCGACGGCAAGAAACTAGTAAAAACGTATACGATGGTGCTCGGATTTTCGACGAAAGGTGATAAGGAGATCGAAGGTGACGGGCGGACGCCTGAGGGCGAATTCTACGTTTTTACAAAGAATGCGGAAAGCCGTTTTCATCTATCGCTCGGCCTCAGCTACCCGTCAAAAGACGATGCAAAACGCGGACTCGCGGCCGGTTTAATATCGAAGGAAGAGTATGCGGAGATCTTGAAAGCCATCGACGAAGGCGGTATGCCGCCGCAAAAAACAAAACTTGGCGGTGAGATATACATTCATGGCGGCGGAACCGACAGCGACTGGACTGACGGCTGCGTGGCCCTGAAAAACGAGGAAATGGGCGAGATCTTTGCAATGATTCCGGTAGGAACGAAGGTGAAGATATTGAATTAACTCAATTTTGGTGTAACATTCTCGTAACGCAGATTTAACATAACTATCGGGCGCCATACTTTATAATTGTGGTCGCCCCTTATGATCCACACCGAAATCAAGACATCAAAACACACAACCGAACCAGCTACGGACACCGGCGTAAGCGACCCCTTTGACGGTGCGACACTCTTTAATCGTGAGCTAAGCTGGCTTGAGTTCAATCGGCGCGTTCTGGATGAGGCGATGGATGAGAATTTGCCGATCCTCGAGCGTCTCAAATTCCTTTCGATCTTTTCTACGAACCTTGACGAGTTTTTTATGATTCGCGTGTCGGGCATCAAAGAGCAGATCGAGGAAGGCGTCAGCGACCTTTCGCCGGATGGAATGACGGCGACGGAGCAGTTGCGTGAAATCGGTAAACGTCTGCGTCCAATGCTAAAACGGCAGGTTGCGTACCTTCACGAAACCGTCCTGCCGTCGCTTGCCGAAGCTAAGATAACGGTTGAGCCGTACAAATCGCTCAACGCCAAGGACAAGCGAAAACTCGATAAATATTTTCGCGAAAACCTTTTTCCGATCCTTACGCCACAGTCAGTCGATTCGAGCCATCCATTTCCATACATCTCAAATTTGAGCGTTAATATCGGGCTTTTTATCGAACCGAATCGCAATTTTACGCAAAAGAATCTCAAGCACCTGTTTCGTCAAAAGCGCTTTGCCCGCATCAAGCTGCCGCCGACGGTGCCGCGTTTGGTTCCGATAAACGAAAAGGGCGGCCGGTTCGCCCTGATGGAAGAGGTGATCGTCGCCAACGCCGATACCTTGTTTCCGAACATGAAAACGAGCGAAGGCCATCTGTTCCGGGTGACGCGCGACGCCGATATCGAGCTCCGCGAGGACGAGGCCGGCGACCTGATGCGCACGCTTGAACGTGAGCTGCAGCGGCGGCGTTTCCGTTTTCCGGTCCGGCTGGAAGTTTCGGCGGAAATGCCGGAGAAAATGCTTAAATTGCTGACCGACGGCATCGGCCTGACGAACGATGACGTTTTTCCGATCGACGGATTTGTTGACATCCCGGATCTGATGCAGCTCTACGGGCTTGAACGTCCGGGTCTGAAAGACAGGCCTATTTCGATTATCCACCCGTCTGTGCTCCTCGACAAAAAGAGCATTTTCGACGTTTTGAAGAAACAGGATGTGCTGCTGCATCACCCCTACACCGCCTTTTCGACGGTGACGGATTTTATTGCCGAGGCGGCAGAAGACTCGGACGTGCAGGCAATCAAAATATGCCTCTATCGAACCGGTAAGGACTCACCAATCGTCAATTCGCTTATTCGCGCGACGCAGCTTGGGAAACAAGTTACCGCTCTTGTTGAGCTAAAAGCCCGGTTTGATGAAGAAAACAATATTGAATGGGCGAGGCGATTGGAAAACGAGGGCGTCCATGTCGTCTACGGAATAAGCACGCTGAAAACGCATTCAAAGGTTTTATTGGTTGTGCGGCGCGAGAAGGACAAGCTGGTACGCTACGTTCATCTAGCGACGGGGAATTACAATCCGGCAACCTCGCGCATCTACACGGACCTCGGAATTTTAACCGCCGACGAGGAGATTGGTGCCGATGCAACCAACCTTTTCAATTTCCTTACAGGTTATTCGCAGCAGGACAAATATCACCGTCTGCTGGTTGCTCCGCTCAATTTGCGTGAAAAGCTGACAGACTTGATAAGGCGTGAGAAAACGAACAAGCTCGCCGGAAAGGAAGCCCGGATTATTGTAAAGGTAAACAGCCTGACCGATGAACAATTGATCCAGGAGCTTTATGACGCATCGCAAGCCGGTGTCGAGATCGATCTGATCGTTCGCGGCATCTGTGCCCTGCGGCCGGGCGTTAAGGGACTATCGCCGACCATCCGAGTGCGTTCGGTTGTCGGGCGTTTTCTTGAACACAGCCGAATATTTTATTTCGCGAATGGCGGCGGGGACACAGAAGAAATTTACACGGGAAGCGCCGATTGGATGTCGAGAAATCTTGACCGCCGGGTCGAGGTTGTTGTGCCGATCATCGATCCGGTAATTCGAACCTATTTGAAGGAAGAAGTGCTCGGCCAGTATTTACGAGATAATCTGAACGCCCGAATGCTGCGAGCTGACGGTACGTACAAGAAGGTCTCGGGCGGTGGAGAGCCGTTCGATGCCCAGATGGCTTTTGTCGGAAAGGATATTCTGAACTAAACCGCAACCGTTTTCTCAAATCTGGATTCGGAAACCTCGCCGATCAGTTTGCCGTATTTGACAGTTAATCGAGGATAACCGCGCGGCTCCGGCTCAAGATCGTGGATCTGGAGAACCGTTTCTGCTTCAACGATTGCCTCGACCGTTCCTTCGATTTCCATATACAATCCAAATGGAAGCTCATCAAGAACGACTTCGACGTCGTGGAAATGCCAGGTTTTCCGGTGTTTTTCATAAACGACCGAGAGCTTGTACCCAAGCCGCCCGATAATATTTTCCATTTCGTCAACATCCGCGACCGTAGTTTCGTGCTCGATCCTGTGCTTCATGTCCGAGTCGTTTCGCAGCCGTTCTTTATACGTCAAAAGCGTTTTATCGCCGATCTTGCGCAGTCGCAGCACGGCACCGCGCTCATCGATAACGCCGCCGCGGTGCAGATAATTTTCTTCAAAGACCTCGCTGCGGAATTCCGCTCCCATTTCGCCGAGCTTCGCGGTTATTTCGTCTAATCGTTTCTTGTCCAAACGATATTTTTTCTCGATCTCGATCGCCATCAAAAATTCCCCGGTAAAATACAATCTGTTCCTGTAATCAATATTAGGAGATATAGGATGGACGGGCAAACCGGTTATGAAATCTGTTCGACAACTTGACTAGGGCGTGCAGGTAACTAATACTTGAAAAAAAGGTCAGGTATCTAACCGGGCCGAAATTTGAAAGAAAAGAGGAAATTTTTATGCCTTATCCGGAAATGATGATATACGGGATGCGTGCCGAATTGGCGCAGCTCGGAATTGAAGAAACAAAAACGTCTGAAGAAGTGGTCGATGCTGTCAAGAATACAAGTGGCACCGTAATGGTTGTTGTGAATTCGGTTTGCGGCTGCGCTGCAGGCGGCGTTCGGCCGGGAATCGCAATGGCGTTGGAAAACTCCGAAGCAAAGCCCGACCGTTCAATAACCGTGTTTGCGGGAGCCGACATCGACGCAACCGATACTGCTCGTGAGCTTTTTACCGGTTATGCACCGTCGTCACCGTCGATCGGCTTTATTAAAGACGGCAAGCTCGTGCAGATGTTCGAACGCAGAGACCTTGAAGGCCGCCCGCCAGCCGTTATTGCCCAGGCGTTGACTGATGCGTTCGCAGCTCATTGCTCGAAGGCCGAGACCGCGAACATTTAGTCAGTATCAAATCGTGAACCTTTTTCCGAAGCCGCCTTTATTGGGCGGCTTTTTAGGTGGAAGGCAGGTGGTTAAGACGCTGCGAATAAGAAATAACAGTTGCCTTGCCCGATATAATATCGGTAAGATAGCCTTAGCAAACAGCCCGAATTTGTTCGGGCCAGCCCTCCGCTTCGATGTCGATTGAACAACGAAAACACACACGATTCTCGTTAGAGATCCCTGCTGTCATCCATACAAAATTTGGTGAGCGGCAGGAGACGTTTCTTCAGCAGATAAGCATAGGCGGCTGTTTTACCGGTTGGGAAGAGAATATCTACGCGGGCGACGAGTTTCGGCTTGAGATAGAACTGCCGAACAAGAATCGGCTTCCGTTGGCCTGCAAGGCGATCTATCGTTTCGAAAATACGGGTATCGGAGTCTCTTTTCTAGATATTTCGCAGTTTGAACAGTCGCTAATATCCAAGGTTATCGCCGAACGGCTTAAACTTGAAGGGTTGCCGCTCCACATCGACCCTTTTACTCAGCCGCAAAGAATTGTCGAAGGTAAACGCGAGGGTCTTGCTGACGCAAGGCAAGAACGCGAAGATATGCTCGAAAGTGTAATGTCTGCGGATGAATAATTAGTTTATTCAGATAGTGCTTTGGACTCGGGAAAATGTATCCAGTGGCCTGAAAAATCTTTCCGCGTGTAGGCTCCGGCGTTCGGATGATGCAGCGGCCGGTTTTCGTTGTCGTGCCACGGCCCAACATAATACTCACCCAACGGAAGGCCGACGCCGGCACCAATTAAACCCGGCGGCGTTCGGTCAAAATATCTTCGCCAATATTCTTCGGACCAAAAGATCGCACAATAGTCGAGTTCGACATACTCATCGATAAACATGTAGCCCTGGTCGGTCAAATTCGGCCAGATATAGCGAACGCAGGTTTCAAGGCTTAACTCAAGGTCGACGTCCAGGAACGCGAGCAGGACGGGCGAATTCAACCCCGGTAGCGTCGCGTCAAACCAGCCTTTGTTGAATTCGCAGCACTCGATTGCGCCGTACCGCTCGATATTCTTCTTCACTACCTCCAAAGAACCGCAAAAAGCTCCCGTTTCGTAATGACCCTGGCGGTCGATCGATTCGTTGACCGGCAGGCCTTCAAACGAATCGAAAATAAGTAGTTTTCGTTTCGTTAGCCTACAAATCAAAGACAAGTTAGCCGAACTCCCACCTTGCCAACTGCCGCATTCGACGATATCTCCCTTAACTTCAGGCGAAGTTTCGAGAATTTTTAGAGCCATTGCGAGATGAGATTTATACGAGGTTCCAGTCGGTATACGGAACTTATTCAAAAACATTTTCAGCCCGAGGCTATATTTTTTGAAAAACGATAATTTATATTCCGGATGAATCGACTTTGAATTTAGGATGAAATAGATTGCGATCGGAACGGTCAGGACATAATAAACCTTTAAGATGAAGCGGTACATAAAGTATGAAACTGCAAGAGTTAAACCATTATCTTACTAAGGCCGGCGATATGCTGTCAAAATTCATTGCGACACCTTCATTTACGATAACAGATGGTTAAGCCCTTCAATGTCCATGCCAATTGCTGTTTTTACATACTGAGGCGAAAGAGCCTGGCAGTCTACCGCTCGACTAAAGAAGTTGATAAGGCCTCGCGCGGACGCGGCGTCATCGAACGTGTTTCCGGTGAGCGTTGCTTGAGTTGCTTTTACAACGAATGACCGGAGCCGGGCAGCCTGAGCATCAGCCGAATCGAGAAAAAAGGCGTAAACGGCCGCGTATCGGGCAACGAGCTGAATGGGATGGAGATCCCAGCTTTGATAAAAACCGTCGATCATCGAATTCGTGACATTATTAAAATGCACTCGCCAACCCGCGATGACCGATCTTTTGTTCTCCGCCATTTCCGCTTCCGAAAGTTTTGCGGCTTTGTGAATGGGTACGGGCATTTGCGTCGTGACCGAATCCGACAGTCTGATTCCGATGGGCGAGAGGACGATCAGCATCATTTGCCGGGCAAAATTACATGCATCGTGCCGTAAATGCTGGTGCGAAGCGGCGATGCCGAGGCTTGCCGTGTAATCGAAAGCTCCAAAATGAACCGAAGTGCAACGGCCACGGGCGGCGTCAACAATTGACCTTGTTGCGAGATTTCCTTTTTTGTCTATTATCGCGAGAGGATGCTCGATCATTATCTCGATCTTGATCACATCTTCCCTCAAACCGGCGTCTTTTTCGATCTTTTTCAAATGCCGGCATAGGTCGGCGACTTCTTTCTTGTCGGTGACCTTTGGCAATGTGACAACGAAATTGTCCGGCACCTTCTTTTTTGTGGCTTTAAGAAATGTGTCGAGAAAGAGTTTGAGAGTGCGGACGGCACGCTCCCGCGTTTCGGCTGCGTAAGACTTCACACGGAAACCTGAAAAATGAGTGATCGTATTCTTTTTGTATGCCTCCGCAAGTTCTCGCGCAGCAGCCATGGCATCTGCGTCTTCCTCGGCATCCGTGCGGAAGCCGTAACCGTCCTCGAAATCGATGCGGAAATCATCGACCGGTTCGTTCCGGAGCTTTTCGACAGTTTGCCGATAGACCGTCCAGGCAAACCAAGCGGCATAATTCGCCACCTTTACCTTTTCGCCGTCTTTCCGAAGCTGACTTTCCAAATCAGCAATGCCTTTCTCAAAATGCGGCAGCGTCTCACAGCCCCTCAACCACATCGCATCGGCAAATTCGACGAAATTCGGTGCGTAGGTCTCAAGCGACTTTAATGCGATGCCGCCAAGCTTTTGCGGCGTATCGCTTTTGAATAAATGAGCACCGCCGTAAACGACATGAACCGGCGAACGCGTCGGCGGGGCCGAATTCACCGCTTTTACGCGCTTCGGCTTTGCGTCTTTTACTATCAAACGAACACCTTCGTCGCCATCGTGTAGGACTGTTTTACTCATCTAGGTTATTTTAGAACTGATTTTCCTAACAAATCATAGTAATCCAATCACGAAAATGCTAATCTTGATCGAATGAGCAAGTTTGAAAAGTTGCGTCAAAAAATCGTCGAAGGCCGGTCCGACGCTAACATAGACTTTGAAGATTTGCGAAACTTTTTGTTGGTTCTTGGATTTGTAGAACGTATAAAAGGCAGCCATCATAATTTTCGGAAAGAAGGAGTTGCAGGTAACCAAATCTCCAACGAGACGGGAGCAAAGCGAAGTCATACCAAGTCAGGCAGGTTCGCGCGATTATCAAGAAATACGATCTATGAAGAACGGTAATCTACCAAAATACGAAATCATAATATATTGGGATAGTAGCGACGAGATATTTGTCGCAGAGGTGCCAGAACTTGCCGGTTGCTCAGCACATGGCAAAACCCAGGTCGAAGCCGTCCAAAATGTTAACGAGGCTATTGAGCTTTGGCTAGATACGGCTAGGGAATTCGGCGATGTGGTTCCACAGCCTAGGCAGCATCAGTTGGCGGCCTAACTGCGAATCAGCGGTTTCCGTAGTTTCTTAACCTTTCAGCAAAGCCATTTGCAATCTTTTGAGATTATCTTTCTTGGTTGCGTTTATTTTCCGGCCACTTATAAAACGGAATTTCAATAATTCTCGCACATCTCTCAGAGCCCTAGAACAATTCTTCCATCGCCTCTTCTAAATTTCTCACCCCGACAACTCGAATCCCCAAGAGCTTTTCAAGGCCTTTCCTATTTGACTCGGGGAGGATCAATTTCTTAAATCCAAGCGTCTGTGCTTCGCGGGCGCGTGATTGGGCCTGCAGCACCCCTCGTACTTCGCCGGTCAGGCCGACCTCGCCAAAAACGGCGATTTCCGGGTCTAACTGGAGATTGCGGAAGCTCGATGCAATAGCGGAGATGACGCCCAGATCGGCAGCGGGTTCATCTATTTCCAGTCCGCCGGCAATGTTGATGAAGACATCGTCGCCGGCAAGCTGAAATCCGAGCCGTTTTTCGAGTACGGCGATCAGCAGCGATGTGCGGTTGTAATCGAAGCCCTGGGCCATTCGCCGACCGGAGGCCGATTTTGTGCCGGACACCAATGCTTGAACCTCAACCAACATCGGCCGCGTGCCCTCCATACAGACCGTTACAACCGATCCGCTTGCTCCCTCAGGCCGCTCCTGCAGGAAAAGCTCGGACGGATTGCCGACCGGGATCAACCCGGCGTTGGTCATTTCAAAGACGCCGATCTCATTTGCTGCCCCGAAGCGGTTTTTTGTCGCACGTATAATTCGGTGGTTGTGATGCCGGTCGCCTTCAAAATAAAGCACCGTATCGACGATATGCTCCAACGTCTTTGGCCCGGCGATGGAGCCTTCCTTCGTCACATGACCCGTCAGGAAAACGGGGGTTGCCGTTTGCTTCGCGAGCATCATAAACTGCCCGGCAACATCGCGAACCTGCGAAACGCTTCCCGGCGCCGATTCGATGGCTTCGCTAAATACAGTCTGGATAGAGTCGACGATGATGAAATCGGGCCGAAGTTTATCAATTACGGTGAAGATCGACTGTAGATTCGTCTCCGGCAAGAGAAAAAGATTATCAGCGGATAAGCCAAGCCGCTCGCCGCGCATCTTGATCTGGCGTTCGGATTCCTCGCCCGAAACATATAGGACCTTTG